>BBZN01000003.1 GCA_001304855.1 Clostridia bacterium UC5.1-1D2 | reverse complement strand
GCCCCATCTTAAACCTGTGCCAGACCCTTATACCGGGGCCACTGTGGCTTACTCCCCCATCAGCTCCCTGACAACCGCCAGTATCTCCGGCGTAATTTTTATCATTCTCTGTTTATTCTTCACTTTCTCAACAGCCGTCTCAAAGTCCGGGCCGTTTTTGGCAGTCATGGCGTCCCGCACCAGCACATAAAACAGCATCACAGAGCGGATGTCCGCCCACGGAAGCCGGGTTCTTAACTCCCGCTCCACTGCAACCTTCTGCTCCGGACCGCCCGGAAAAATCCGAAGGAGGTATTCTCTCTCCTCCTGCTCCCGCTCCTCTTTGCTCTTAATATCCAACCCGAATAAATTCATAGCTCCTCCTGCCTCATCCCTGGTTATTTTCATCCTTCTTTCTTGTACCAGTATAAAATCTCTTTGGGCCCCAGTCAAGAAGATACCGGACATTTCTTTCCAAAGCCTTAAAATACGTAACCGTTCTCAAAGGCCCTCTAATTTTCAGCAGTCAGCCCCGCCCCCGGGGCGTTGAACACCTCCCGCCTCACAGCATTCTCCTGGGAGGCCACAATGGTGGTGCACACCGCGTCTCCCGTTATATTCACAGCCGTTCTGCTCATGTCCAGAATCCTGTCAATGCCCATAATCAGCGCTATCGCCTCCACAGGCAGGCCTACGGACGCAAACACCATAGAGAGCGTTATAAGGCCCACTCCCGGCACGCCCGCCGTACCAATAGAGGCAGGGTGGCAGTGAGAATAACCGTCATATAATCGGATATGGTCAGCTGGATTCCGAATGCCTGGGCCGCAAACACCACGGCAACCCCCTGCATAATCGCCGTCCCGTCCATATTGATGGTGGCGCCCAGAGGTATGGTAAAAGACGAAATCCGCTTGGATACCCCCATCTTCACAGACAGCGTATCGATGGACATAGGGATAGTGGCATTGGAGGTAGCAGTAGAAAATGCAAACCCCATAACCGGCAGAAACTTTTTAAGAAACTTTCCGGGACTTAATCCTGTAAATACCTTAAGCATGGTCATATAAACCACGCAGCACTGAATAGCCAGCGCTATCATTACGCCCGCCATATATTTCAAAAGGGGAAGGAAAGCGTCAAAACCTATGCCTGAAAATGTTTTTGCGATGAGGCAGAATACGCCGTAAGGCGCAAGCTTCATAACCACAACCGTCATCTGCATCATCACGTCGTTAAACTGGCTGAAGAAATTTCCAACTGTCTCCGCGCTCTCCCCAAGGCCTGCCAGTATCACTCCCACAATCAGGGCAAAGAGGATAATCGGCAGCATCTCCCCCTTTGCCAACGCCTGTATGGGGTTTGTGGGAATTATGTTTAAAATGGTATCGGCCAGGCTGGTTTTCTCCGCGATAGTTACCTCGGCGGCCTGTATGGAGGACATGTCCAGCCCTACCCCCGGATTAATCACATTGGCGGTAAGAATGGCTGCGGTGATAGCCAGCGCTGTGGTCACCAGATAGAATCCCAGGGTTTTCACTCCTATTTTCCCCAGCTTCTTTGTGTCTCCCATGGCCATGCTCCCGCAGACCAGGGAACAGAATACCAGAGGCACCACCAGCATCTGCATCAGCCTCAGAAAGCCGTTTCCCACCACATAAAAAATTCCGTTTACAAACAAATCATCTCTGATTTTCCTGCCGGAACCAGGTAGTGAAACAAAATCCCCGTAACAGCCCCCAGCAGAAGGCCGATAAATATAGCGGTTGTAAGTCCTATCTTTTTTCTTTCTCTCATATATCCGTCAATCCTTCCTGTCAAATTCTCGTCTGTTTCTTAGCCGTCCTCTGCTCTATATACGCCTCCAGCATCACCTTCCAGTCCGGCAGCAGGTCCACGTCGGACATTCTCAGCATCATATTATCCAGCACCGAGTAAGAGGGGCGCATAGCTGTGCAGGCGTCCCGGGATGACTCCACAGGCGCCACCTCCACATGATAGCCGGATAGGCGCACCGCTTCCTTTGCGAACTCATATCTGGTGCAGGAGCTGGCCCGTTACGTGGTAAAGTCCGTCCTCGCCATATTCCATCAGCTCTATGACTTTTTTCGCCAGGTCTGCGGCCCTGTGGGGGAAGCAGTCTGATCGGAAGCCGCTTCCACCCGCTTCCCCTCCGAAGCCAGCTTCAGCACATGCTCCAGATAGGGGCTTTTATCCCCAAATATCCAGGAGCTTCTTACTATAATATGGCGGCTGCAAAACTCCCGGACAAAATTCTCCCCGGCCAGCTTGGACTTTCCATAGACAGTCACCGGATCCGGCCTGTCAAACTCTGTGTAGGGCGTCTGGCCCCCGCCTCCAAATACGTCGTCTGTAGATAGCTGCACAAGTCTGGCTTTTACCACCCTGGCAGCCACACCCAGATTTCTGGGGCCTAAGGCATTGACTTTAAACGCCCTCTCAGGCTCCGATTCGCACAATCCCACATCGGTAAGCCCTGCACAGTTAACAATCACATGGGGGCGGTTAATGCCTGCATACTCCATCACATCCTTAGAGTTGGTAATATCCACTGAATCTATATCCGTAAGAAGAAGCTCCACAGGCTTCCTGTCCAGAAGCCCGGCTATCTTTCTTCCAACTCTGCCGCCCGCTCCGCATATCCAAATTTTCTGCATATCAATTTCTCCTCTGTCCGTCAGATTTTCAAAACACCGCTCGTTGTTCTGAAAGCATACTTACCTATTTTAATGGCTATGAGTATCATTTGTCAAACCCATAGGGGGATTTATACACTCATTCACAAAAATGGCAAAAAAACCGGCGCCCGGCTGTTGGCAGCCAAAGCACCGTCATCCCCGGTACTCCCGTTATTTATCTGTCGTTATGTGTCTCAAATCCGCCTCTATCTCCTCCAGTATTCTGGCATAGCGGCGGAAATCCCCGGCCAGCTTCTCCTTGTTCTCAGGCTCCTTTTTATAGCATATGCGGTGTTCCATGCTGGCCCAGAAGTCCATGGACATAGTCCGAAACTGCACCTCCACCGGAAAATACTCCATTGTGTCCAGACAGTACACGGGAATTCCCACCACCAGGTGGTAGCTTCTGTAACCATTTTCCTTCGGCGACTTTATGTAATCCCGCTCCTTAATCACTACCAAGTCCGACTGTTTTTAAGGACTCCCGCCATATTGTAAATATCACTGACAAAATAGCATATAACCCTGGCTCCCGCTATATCCTGGAGATTGTCTCTGGCGCTGGACAGGCCGTCTTTGAACCCCAGGCGTTTCAACTTCTCTTCCATGCTCCGTTTTTCCTTGATGCGGCTCTGGATATTGTGGATGGGACCTGAGGCGGATTTGTCCCCGTAAAGAGTGTGATTCAGGATTTCCAGACGGGTTATCAGCGCCCTGCATGCATCCTCATAGGGTTTGATTAAATCGTAGTACTGTTCGTTGGTCATCGCCAGTTCCCTTCACCTGCTTTCCCGGAATTTCCATATTCTAACAGCATACAGGATATGTGTGTGCATTCTGTGACCTAATTATTGAGAGAAAATTAAAAATAAGTAAAGTCTCCTGCATGGAGGCCAGAGCCTGTGGGGAGTAACGTAAAAGAGGCGGAAACACTTCACCATAGAAATGTTTCCGCCTCAAAGAGCTGGGCCGGCGGGATTCGAACCCTCGAATGCAGGAGTCAAAGTCCTGTGCCTTACCGCTTGGCGACGGCCCAATCTATTCGTTCCCCAAAAACGCCGGGCATGCAGCCATACCGTCTTGGAAATTCCTCTGCGTCTGCCGGATTCAAATACGCTGCCGGTGCATCGGCTTTCGGGTAAAAAAAAATCCCATAAAATGGGAAGGGTGAGTAGAGGGATTCGAACCCTCGGCCTCCAGAGCCACAATCTGGCGCGATAACCAACTTCGCCATACCCACCATAATAAAAAACTATATAGACCTGAGCAAATGCCCAAACGAGCCTGAAGGGATTCGAACCCCCGACCCACGGCTTAGAAGGCCGTTGCTCTATCCAACTGAGCTACAGACTCATACAGCAAATCACGCTGTGAGAGCAGGTGATGGGAATCGAACCCACGTATCTAGCTTGGAAGGCTAGTGTTCTACCATTGAACTACACCTGCATAATCATTGCAATCGGGGTGACAGGATTTGAACCTGCGACCTCCTGGTCCCAAACCAGGCGCTCTAGCCAAGCTGAGCCACACCCCGGCACCGGGCATACTATACCTGTCATTCACTCCCGCCTTGCGACGCAAAAGTTATTATATACTATGCCCTCAATATTGTCAACAATAATTTTATCTTTTTTCTTCCGCTCCTGTCCTTCTCCAGCTAAAACCCCTACAGGAAATTCAGAGCGAAATGGGCCTCCCCCTGTTGGTCGATTTCCATCAGCATAAACGAAGGCTTGTGCCCATCCTGGCGCGGATAGGACAGGCTGCCGGGATTCAGAACAATCAAATCCTTGTCCCCCGCCTTCTTGTCGATCTCGTAAAAGGGCCTGTGGGTATGGCCGTACATAGCGATATCAAAGCCTCTTGCCCTGGCCTCCCGCTTAAGCGCCTCCGCGCCACAGACACATTGTAACAGTGTCCGTGGGTCAGCAAGGTCCTGTAACGTCCGATCATAATATCCTTCTCCCTGTCCAGACAGGAGAAAAAGTCATTATTGCCCAGTATCATCTCCATATCACAGCCTTCATTGACCCAGGTTCCGATTATGTGCTCGCTGCCCTCCGCGTCTCCCAGATGGATAAACATATCCAGGGGCTTAGTCCGTTCAATAACTGCTTTCAGATTCTCATCCCTTCTGTGTGTGTCACTGACAATTAGTATTTTCATCCTCTGTCCTCTCCATCTCGCCTTTTAATACTTCCCTGAGGGCCTTTGCCATGGCCTTCAGAGCCTTTCCCCTGTGGCTGATTTTATTTTTCTGTTCCATGGTAATCTCCGCCGAGGTCATGCCAAACTCAGGCAGATACAGTATGGGGTCATAGCCAAAGCCGCCTGTCCCTGCCGGCCGGTGGGCGATCAGGCCTTCCAAGGTTTCCTCCGTATGGAGCACACGGCCGTCAGGCAGTACGGCTGCAATGTTGCACACAAACCGCGCGCTCCGCTCACTGCCCCGGGCTCCCTCCAGGCGCTCTATAATATTCCGGTTCTTTATCTCGTAGGAAGTGTCCTCCCCCATATATCTGGCTGAATAAATTCCAGGTTCTCCGTCAATGTAGTCCACCACCAGCCCGGAATCGTCAGCCAGCACAATATCTCCTGTGCAATTCCACACAGCCCTGGCTTTAATCTCCGCATTCTCCCCAAAGGTCCTGCCGTCCTCCACGATCTCAGGGAAAGCGCCCGCCTCCTTCATGGACAGTACGGGAAGTCCCAAATCCTCCAGCAGAAGGCGTATCTCCTTCATCTTGCCCTCATTGCCTGTGGCAAAAATAATTCTGTGTCCCATGTTCCAAATCCTCTTATTTTTATTTTTTTCGTATATGCCTTCAGGCATACATTGCACTTCTGGGTTTCCTCCACATGTTCCCAGCTTTCGCCGTCATTGCTCAGATACCCCTCTCCGTCCGACAAATCCACCTGGGCAATCCCATCCCCGGCGTCAAACTCAATGGCTACAGGGTGTACAGTGCCCGGCGTGGTTATTTTAATAATTATAGCAAATTTTTCATTGTCGTCCAACCGTATTTTTTCTTCCAGGGGAACCGTATAAAAGCCTCCGTTGGAAAGTATGCCCTTTACAGCCGGACTGCGGCTGTTTAAAGCCGCCTCCATTTCCCCGGAACCTGTCTTTGGCAGATGTCTGGCGATATATAGCTCATATTCCGTGTTTTCCCCTGTGGCGTAGAATCCGGCGGCAGCCAGCTCCTCCCCTTTACCTGCCCTGTAAGTATTGGAAAACCATACCGTCTCCCTGCCGTAACCAATCTGTCCCACCCAGCCGCACAGATCGCTCTGGTATATCCTGTCGTAATTGTCCACCTGCTCCACACCTGTGTATACAATATTATGTACACCGATATTGCTGTCATAGTAGGACACATAAAAATATCCCTGTTCGCCGAACTGCTCGCCCCAGCTGTTGGTGCATATGAAGGCCCCGTCCCCCTCCAGCTCCATATTGAAATTTTCTTTCGGGTAATTGTCGTCCCATCCTATAATCACGGAGTCGTGGTTTGGCTTCTCACTGCCTATATAGCAGTAGGAGTTGGTTGACCGGTTATAATATACAGATTCGCTCTGGTAATTTTTCATTGAGGTGTAGAGCGCGCTCTGAACCCCGCCCTTGAGATATACGGCCCGCTTGATGGCCTCATAATCTTTGGAGGGCAGAATCTGTATCTCCTGAACATGTTTGCGGGGTTCTAAACCCTCAGGGGAATATCCGTCCCCGTATGGTCCTCGGACTCCAGCACAGGCCCCTGCCAGCTCAGCAGATACGCCATGGACATGGGATACTCTCCTCCCTCGTCCTGTCCCAGGAGAAAGCTGTTATGAATGGACATATGGTCTACGGAAAATGTCATCTCATCCTGGGGATCCAGGGAGGATTCAAGGGCCTTTAGAGAAGCGAAGGCCCAGCAGGTTCCAAGAGAGCCCTGGTTGCCAATCTGGGGAGCCCTGCCTGCAGTTCTGTAATCATAGGCGCCGGGAAGCTCTATGGAGGTATCCTCTCTGCGGTTCCATGTATAAGGCGGGGATTTTGTACCGTATTCCCCCCCGCCGCCGGTTTGCGCCTCATGATTCTCAGCCTCATTGTTTGCAGGGTTTTTATCCGTCCCTTCTGCTCCCTCTTTGTCCCGGCCCGATGGGGCCGGTTCCGTGGAAGCCTCAGCTCCCGGGCCAGCTGCGCCCTCCGCTCCTGTTTTCCGAACCGCCGTTACCTCTGTAGCGGCGGCCTCGGCAGCTTTCCCGCCTCCGGCACTGACGCACCCGGCCAGCGACACGGCTGCAGCCATCGCCGCCCCAATTAACACCCCCTGTGCATAGACTTTTAGTTTCAACATAAAAACACTGCTCCGTTTCCAAATTTACCGTATCAGTTGAGACCCGCAACGGTTATCCTCACCTGTTCTCCGGATTCCGTCTGGGCGGCTTGGGACCCATAAACTGATAGTAATAGGTCTTTAACATTCCATTATATATCTTTCTGTTTTTGTCCGCCTTTCTTCCAATGTATTTCTCCGCATCTTCATAGGAAGTGATGAGGTACATAGACCATGCATCCAAAGCCTGAAACCTCTCCCCTATCTCCTTGTAAAGCCCCGGAAGATTCTCCTTCTCCTCGATACGTTCTCCGTAGGGCGGGTTGGATATGATAAATCCATATTTTTCGGATGGCTGAGGGCGCTCACAGGCCTCTGCTGAAAATGGATCATATGGTCCACTCCCGCAGATTCCGCATTTTGTCTTGCAGCCTTCACAATATCCCCGTCCGCATCGTAGCCCTGGATATCCACCTTTATTTCCGTATCCATCCGATCGTTGGCCTCATCCATGACCTCGTACCAACTTTTTCTCTTTATCAAATGCTTCCAATCCTCGGACAGAAAGGAACGGTTCATTCCCGGCGCCATATCAGACGCTATCATAGCTGCCTCAATGGGGAATGTGCCGCTTCCGCAGAAGGGATCCACCAGTATCCGCTCCTTATTCCATAGGGTCAGCATAATCAGAGCTGCCGCCAATGTTTCCGTAATGGGCGCTTTGCTTGTCAGCGTCCTGTAGCCCCGCCTGTGAAGGGAGTCTCCGCTTGTGTCTATCCCCACTGTCACAATATCCTTGTGCAGGAAAACACGAAGGGGGAAACTGGCCCCGTTTTCAGGGAACCAGGTAACGCCGTAATGCTGCTTCATACGCTCCACCATGGCCTTTTTCATAACAGACTGAATGTCCGACGGGCTGAACAGCTTGCTCTTGATAGAGGAAGCCTTGGCAACCCAGAATTTTCCGTCCTCGGGTATGAATTCCTCCCAGCAGACAGCCCTGGTTCCCTGAAAAAGCTCCTCAAATGTCTCTGCCCGGAAACTCCCCGCTTTTAAAAGCACCCGCTCCGCAGTGCGCAGAAATACATTTCCACGGCAAATAGCCTCGCCATCTCCTAAGAAGGTGACGCGGCCGTCCTCCACCTGGGAGATCTCATATCCCAGATCCAATATTTCTTTTTTCAGCACCGCTTCCAGGCCAAAATGGCAGGGTGCAATCAATTCGTATGTTTTCAACTATGATTCCTTTCCGCTTCTATCGCTTCCGTTCCTTCCTTTTCCGCTGAAAGCCGGTATGGCAGACATTCCCTTTTCCGCCATTCTGCAAATGCAGGGATTGCCTCTTTTTCATGGGGACAGGTCCGGAAACCTCATTTTAGTACCTTTCTATTCTAAAGCCGACAGTGGGCTTCTGTCAATGTATTTCCCCCTGTATTGCAACATTCCTCCGGCTAAATCCACCGCCCTGTAGCCCATTCTCCACAGGTCCCTGCACACCAGCATGCTTTTTGCGCCTCTGTCACAGTAAAATACCACCGTTCCTCTGCTGTTGATCTCATTCATCCGGCACTCCAGCTCCTCAAAGGGTATGTTTATGCTGCCCCAGAGCCGGTCCTGCTCATACATCCAGGCTCCCGCAGATCCACCAGCTGATCCACCTGTCCCTGCTCCAGCCACCTGTCAAATTCTCTGTAAGAAATCATTGGAAATGTTGTCATCCCACTCACCTGCCCTTTCTGTTCCATACACGCTACAGCCTGTATGACGTGTCCTACTACCAATATATGCCGCACAAAATAACAGGTGAAACGCACAAGCAAAAAGCCTGCCTCCCATAACAATGGGAAACAGGCTCCTTACCTTCCTCAAAGATTCTTTCTGACTTTGATTAGAAGTTGGAATTATTCTGAGAGTAGTTCTGGCTGCTGTTCTGGGAATAATTCTGGCTGCTGTTCTTAGAGCTGTTCTGAGAACTGTTCTGGCTGTTGTTCTGGGAACTGTTCTTGGAACTGTTCTGAGAGCTGTTCTGGCTGCTGTTCTGAGAGCTGTTCTGAGAACTGTTACGGCTGTTATTCTGCTGATCCATGTTGCTGCAATTTCTTGAGCTGTTTTCCATGTCGTTGTTGTAGTTATTCTTGTTAGACATTTTCACTACCTCCTAAAAACACGTTTTTTGTGGTTACAGCCTTAGTATGGCATGGACGGGCCCTTCTTATTCTTAAATCGGCAAAAAAGAGTTGATTTTTTATTAAAAATAAGTTATAAATATTATGAGGAAAAATGGTTTCCCTTAAACCATATTACCTCATCCTTATTAATTATTTATACTCCCCTTGAGTAAGCGCCGGATAGCTCCCCTATCCGGTGTTTCTCTTTTTCAGCAGACAGGGACGGCGGGGAAAAAATAAGACCTGCCCAAAAGCAGATCCTATTTCTATAAAAATTGAAAATCCTATCCCTGGGTGTGTCTGAAAATTGCTTTCCGTCAGATGTGCGTCCCACTTTGTGGCAGATTTGGTCCCGATGAGGGAGGCGCAGCGGGCTGCGTTGACCGAATTGGAACCAAATATACCGGGGCGTGACGGGGCGTGCAGATGGCGGGAATGAATTTTCAAACAGACCCCAGAACGTTCATAATTTTAACGGGGTTTCTGTAGTTCCAGTCAGATAACTTGATTCCGGTACTCTCTGTGGATGCATGGACAATCTGTCCATTCCCTATGTACATAGCTACGTGGTTAATGCCGCTGCCGCCGCCATAGAAAATTAAATCTCCCGGCTGCATCTGATCTGCACTCACCGGCACGCCTGATGGGACTGTGCAGTTGACGAGCGGCCCATGGAAACGCCTGCCGAATTCTGGAGGACATATCTGGTAAATCCGGAGCAGTCCACCCCCGAATTGGGATCGCTGCCTCCGTACCGATATCTTCCGCCCACAAACTGGAGGGCGTAATTTACAACCTGCTGCCTCTTGTAAGTGTTGGAAGACTCAGCAGCGTCCTGCTGAACCTCCGCCATCTCATCTTCGCCTACCTGGGATACGGTTGCATTGCCGCTTATGGGAAGATAACCTTCTGCGTCGCTAACCCTTACTTTCACCCAGCCGTTACCCAAGTCATCCAGCACTTCATACTCGCTTCCCGATTTGGCTGTCAGAAGCACTTCACTTCCGTCGCTGCTTTTGTTAATATTCACGCTGTCCGCCGTAATGGTCGCCACATATGTACCTGCTGTAAAGCCAGGTCCAATAGCTGCCATGGAGGTAAAGGAATTCATGGCTATTATCATTCCACATACTGCGCCGGTTCTAATCAGGTTCTTTACTGTTAATCTCATGAATGAAAACTCCCATCACTTGGTTTCTATCGAAAATTGTCAGTTGTTTTTCATAATATGTTACGTAATTGTTACATTCATTACAAATGTATTATATCACATTTTCATATTTCGTCAACAAGTTTAGACATTTTTAATATTTTGTTTACCAGTCTTAACATTTACCATGTTGGGCGCCCCGTTCTATTTAAAGGCGGAATCCTGCCTCTCAGGTTTAAAATGCTTTACTGAAAAAGAAACGCCTGACGCCGGAGTGCGGCCGAACATACCTCCCTCAGCTTCAGAGCACAAACAAAAAACGCCCCAAATTCAGGTTGCGCAGCGGGCTGCATCAAATGAATTTGGAGCAAACATACCCCAAAGAAGGGCGTACAGACGGCGGGAATAACGATTCAGACACCCTTTAGGACAACAGGCTTACGATTTTAACGATTTCACGGTAATCATAGGGTGAAGTCTTGATTCCCGTTTTCTCTGTAGAAGCATGGACGATCCTGCCGTCTCCTATGTACAGGGCCACATGGTTAATTCTGCCGCCGCCGCTGTAGAACAAGAGATCTCCCGGCTGCATCTCCTCCTCTGAAATCTCCCTTCCATAGCCTGACTGGCCGCCGGAAGAATGGGGAAGATTGATGGACGCGGCTTTGGAGAGAACGTATCTGGTAAATCCGGAGCAGTCCACCCCTCTGTTGGGATCGGAACCGCCGTATACGTAAGGGCCGCCCACAAACTGAAGCGCATATTCCACAACCTCGCGGCGCGCTTTTGCCGACTTATCTACAGTTTCACGGGCCTTTTCCACTATGGAAGCATTTCCCGCCGTCTTTATGTATCCCTCCCTGCCGCCGGTGCGTATCTTCACCCAGCCTGGCGGGAATGATCCAGAACCTCAAAGGTCTGGCCCCGCGTCACCTGACCCTGTATTCCGGCTCCCTCCCTTGCAGCCCCATAGACATCCACTGTAGGCGCGTCAATTTTGACCATGTAGTAAGAGCGGGTCTGCACCTCGGCCTGAACCGCCGCCCGGCTCTCGCCGGGGCAGAGGAACGTCAGTCCCGCGCACAGACACAAGGCTCCCGATATTTTTATAAATCCTAATCCAAATCCTCTGATATTCACTGAAAATTCTCCTGACATTTTTCTATATCGTTCATTCTCCTTAAGAATGTAATTGTTACATAAATATTACGTTTGTTAAGGGAAGTATATAATTAATTCATATATTTGTCAAGAAAAAGGAGCTGCATTTAGCAGCTCCAATAATTTCCAAAAGTTATTTTATAGTCTTGTTCTCTGCTTTCTCACAGGCTTACGGGCGAGTTCCGTCCTGGACAAGGGAGAAACCGATAATTCTTCAGGTTCACGAACCTCTCCCCCGGCACTGCCAGCCCCTGGGCTTCAGGGGAAGAGCCTCTCTTAACTGCCTGCTTTGCAGGTTTGGGTTCGCGCCGCGCTCCCAAACCCATGGAGTCAAGCTCCTCCTGGCTGAGCAGCCTTACGTCCCTCCTCCGCCGTATATCTGCTTTGGAGGACGTTTTTAGCTTCAGACGCTTCACCGGGTTCATTAGCCGGTACGGGGGGAGCAGACGCTATCATCTTTTCCAGCTTTTTGTCTATAATTTCTTCCGGTTTTTCAGTTGGTACGCGGGGAGCAGACGACATCATCTTTTCAATCTCATGATCTGCCAGTTTTTTCTCTGAGCCTGCGGGCTGTCCCCCGGAGGCAGAACGGTGGAGCCTGCCTTGGGGCGCACTGTCCGGGCATTTGGATCCGGCCCTGTCTCCCCTCCGGGGAGAACCCCGGATGGCTGCTCTTTTTTCGGTGAATCAGCCGCTCCCGGTTTCGTCTGCGCCACAGTGGGCTCCTCCTCTTCAACCGACTTTAACCGTTCCCTTTTCATGAACATCGCGCCCAAACTTCCGCTTTGGGGTAGTATTTTCCAGCGCCTGGTCAATGTCTGCTTTTGCCTGCTCGCTCCTGGCAGAACCACCTGCCGCACCGCCTTCGGCTCCTCTGGCCTGCTTATCAGCCCACTTCATCTCCTTCTTATCAATCTCGTCATGTTTGACAAGATCCCTCCAATTCCGGTTACAGCCCATTCTCTGGGCGATCTGATCCACTCCCGGCAGTTCTTCTCCTGAACATTTCAGTCCCAAAGACTTAATGCACCAATGGTACGGCCCGTTTTCTAAAGGTTCTTCCAGAGCGGCCGTCCGCAGTTCAGCGGCCCGTATCAACATCACATTGTTTCCAAGACCGGCCTTACTCCGCTCAACGCTTCCCAACTCATAATATACTTTAGATGCAATAGAGCGCTTTGTATCATCATTATTGGGCAAAGGAGACTCAGGGTTTCTCCCATTATAGTCCTTTATTACGTCCTGAACCAGCTGTTGTGTGGCGCTTTTAACATTGTAATTTCTGTCGCCGCACAGGCATATAGCCGCATCTACCTCGTTTGCTGCGGCCTTCCTTCGGTTTCGCTGCCCCATGATGCTTTTATTATCCCACAATTCCTCCAGGCCAAAAATTTCCCTCTCAGGGCTGCATCTCCCACAACCCCTGTAACGCCGTCTACCAATCCCGCAATTCCGCCCATGGGGCTGGATACAAATCGGGAAGATACTGCAGCAACGCTCACCGATCCCTTAACGATGTCATAGGCTCCGGACGCTGTTTCCAAATTCGCCTGTTTCATAGCCATAGCGTGGGTTCTTACCAGTTTTTCCGTTTCTTCAAAGGAAGACATATTGTCTTTCAGATAATCTTTTACGTGGTCCAGCCGCTCCAATTTTTCTTCCGGCGCCCTTTCAGCTACCGCATTATGATGTAAATCCTCAACCACCTCCAGCATTTTCGTCAGTGCGGGAATAAAGGTTCCTCTCTTGGCTTTCGGATCCTTAAGGGAAGTAATAATTTCTTCGATCCGGGGATCGTCGATTGCTTCTTTAATGCCTTCAACCCCTTCTATTTGCTGGCTTTTTAAAGTGGAGGACATCTCTCTGATATCTTTTTTCTCTTGCTGCTCTCGTAAACCTGGTCAACTCCCCCCAATGCCACAAGGGCATTGTTGATAATATTAAAACCAATATCCGCCTCCAGCTGGGCCGGATTGACTCCTGATTCCGTATAGGTGTACCCAGGCGTATTCCATGTTACGCCTGCGAAACCGTCTGCAGCCTGTACAATCATATTTCTTGAATTTGCTGCCAGACCGTTTACACCGCCAATCAGTCCTTTTACATCTTTATAGCGCTCGTAGTTGGATGCCCCTTCCCAGTTATTTACCACGTTTTTACCCTGATTTATGACGTTTGGCACAGAACTGACAAAACCGGTAATTCCTCCGGCCCAATAACCGTAGGCCAACCCCCCGGCGCTTGCTACATTTGCCGCATTGGTAGCCAGATAAGAGGCTCCGGCCACTGACCCTGCCGCCTTAATCACTCCATTCAACGCGATCTGAGCGCCACGTTTCCACTTTGACGGAGGCGCCTCCTGCATCTCCTCCGCCTCTTCAGGCAGGCCTTCGGCTTTCCTCATAAATTTAGGGTCAATTCTAAACATATCAGTCAGGCCTCTCTCTGCAACAATCTTCCTGACCTCTTCACGGCGGTGAAGTTTTTCGTTCATTTCCTCTTCAGATAATTTTTTTAACGGCATATTTTTTTCCCTTAATAATGTTTAAAGAAATAAAACATCATCATATTTTCCTTTCCACTGCAAATAAGAATTGTTTACCGCAGCCCCTGCTGCTTTTTTACAGGCTTATTGACGGCTCCTGCCTTCACTTCTTTCTCCGTTTCATAAAGGGGCGCCTCCAGCAGCGCCTGCCTTGCAGGCCTGGAGCTCCGCCCTGTTTTAACTCCCATGGCCCCAAGCTCCTCCATACTGATCTTCCTTACAGGCTCGTCCTTGGATGCTGTTTGAACGCCTGGATATCTTTCACCTGGCTCATGAGTAGGCACATCCGGCATCGATGACAACAACTTTTCAATCTCCTCCGCCTTTGGCTTTACTGGTTCCGTTCCCTTCGGCGCCGCACTTTCCGCCTTTGGTTTTACCGGTTCCGTTCCTTTCGGCGCTGCACTTTCCTCTTTTGGTTTTACCGGTTCCGTTCCCTTCGGCGCAATTTCTCCGGTCCGGTTCTTTTCCACAGCGTTTTCACTTTCTGCCTGCTCCAGCTGTACCCGCTTTGTAAAGACATCCCGTCCAAACTTTCTCCGCTCCGTGGTATTTTCCAGCGCCTGTTCAATATCCGCCTTTGCCTGTACCATCCTGCGGAGCCGTCAGCGGCGCTTCCTTCCGCCCTTTGGGCCTGCTTATCGGCCCATTTCACTTCCTTCACGTCAATCTCATCCTGTTTGACAAGCTCTCTCCAGTTCCGGTTGCAGCCCATCCGTTGGGCTATCTGATCCACTCCCGGCAATTCTCCGTCTTTACATTTAAGCCCCAGAGACTTGACGCACCAGTGGTAAGGTCCATTTTCCGAGGGCTCTTCCATAGCCGCGGTCCGTAATTCCGCAGCCCGCTTCAGCATTATATTATTGCCCAGTCCGGCTTTGGTCCGCTCCACGCTCCCCAGCTCATAGTATACTTTGGCTGCAATGGAGCGTTTCGTATCATTGTTATTGGGCAATGGTTCCTCAGGATTTCTCTCATTATAATCCTTGATAACGTCCTGGACTAATTGATGTGTGGCGCTTTTACACTGTAGTCCCTGTCGCCGCAGAGGCTTATGGCCGCATCCACTTCCTCTGCGGCAGCTCTCCTTTTATTGCGCTGCCCGACAATGCTTTTTCCATCCCACAATTCCTCCAGGCCAAAAAACTTCCCCTTAAACGCGGCGTCGCCTAAAACTCCGGTGACTCCGTCTATGAGTCCGGCGATTCCTCCCATGGGGCTGGATATAAAACGGGTGGAGATGGCAGCTACGCTCACAGAACCCTTAACCACATCATAAGCGCCGTTTGCCGTTTCAAGATTTGCCTGCTTCTTTGCCATGGCCTGGGTTCTTACCAGCTTTTCCGTCTCCTCAAAAGCAGACATGTTATCTTTCAGGTAATCTTTTACATAGTCCAGGCGCTGAATCTTGTCTCCTTGGGCCCCCTCAGTTACCGCTTCTTTGTGCAAGTCCTCAACTACGTCCAGCATTTTTGAAAGTGCGGGAATGAATTTTCCTCTCTGGGTTTTAGGATCCTTCAGAGACGTGAATATCTCGTCAATACGGGGGTCGTTGATCGCTTCTTTAATCCCTTCAATGGACTCCATCTGCATTTCTCTGATGGAGGCGTTAGTCTCTCTCATATCGTTCATTCGTTTGCGGCTCTCATAAATCTGTTCAGCGCCGCCCAATACCACCAGAGAGTTATTAATAATATTGAATCCGATATCGGCCTCCAGCTGGGCAGGATTGACTCCTGATTCCGTATAGGTGTATCCCGGCGCATTCCATGTAACGCCTGCAAAGCCGTCAGCGGCCTGTAAAACCATGTTTCTTGTATTACCCGCCAGACCGTTTATACCGCCGATCATTCCTTTTACACTTTTATAGCGTTCATAACCGGAAGCATCCTTCCAGTTCTCCGACATGTCTTTTCCCTGCTTTATGAGATTGGGGACAGCGTTCATAAAGCCGGTGACTCCTCCCGCCCAATATCCGTAAGCCAGGCCGGAAGCGCCCGCAGTGTTAGCCGCATTCGTTGCCAGGTAAGATACGCCTGCAGCTGAACCTGTTACCTGGGTAAATCTGTCTAATACCTTTTTTGCGCCCTGTTTCCAGTTTGAACGGGAAGCTTCAGCGGTCTCCTCCTCCTCAGGGAGTCCCTCCGCCTTCCTCATTACTTTAGGATCGATTCTAAACATATCGGTCAGGCCTCTCTCTGCAACGATTTTTCTGACCTCTTCCCGACGGTGAAGTTTCTCTCTCATTTCTTCATCTGATAATTTTTTTAACGGCATTTTCTTCCCTTACGCGATGCTTATGGAAGTAAAACATCACGTTCCCTTCTATCATATGTTTACAAATCCGGCAAACCGGCCCGCTCTAATCTCCTGTTGCTGAGATGCAGATAATAACGCTGAGATTCCCGCCTCCGGTTCATAGGATCTAATAATTTACAATATTGCTCAATATTGCGTTCGTATCTTCCGCCCAGCTGTATTCCGCCATGTAATTTCCGATATAAGCCCTTCTCTGCTCCGCAGACCCTTCCAGAAATTCCTCATAGTCGCATGAATACATTTTTCTGTTGCTGGCCAGGCAGCTTCTGTAAAAAAGCATATCTCTTCAATTCCCGCATTTCGGAATGTGGCGCGCATAAGAGATACGGCTTTTCGGTAAAGCTGTTTGGCCCGGTTGTCATATGGACGGTTTTCCCAAAGAGATGTAATTATCTGCTCCATTGTTACGGTTCCTCCTCTTGCATTTACTAAAAATGCAAACAGCTCTTTGGCTTTTCCATGGGCAAAGAACAGAGCCTCTCCATTGAGATACACATTAAAATTCCCGAAGGTTCTCACGTATACCTGCGACTCCTTATTATCGGAACGAAGCCCCTTTATCAGCGCCCTGCAGCGGAGGACAGCGCTTTCCAGTTCTGAATAAGAGTAGGGTTTCATCAAATATCCCATAGCCTGAAGCTGGTAAGCTTCCATAGCATATTGGCTGTATCCGGTGGAAAAGAGAATCTGAGCTGCCGGATAAATTTCCTTTATTATTTTGGCAAGTTCCATTCCTTTGAGCCCCGCCATTTCAATATCCAGAATAGCCAAATCGATTTCATTGCTGTGTATAAATTTTAATGCGTCAAGTGGGGAGAGAAATTCACCTACCACCTCTACATCTGCCATACGTTCCAGATTCCGCTGTATCTCCATCAAAATATTGATCTCATCCTCTACGATAATTACCTTGATCTTCATTTCTGTACCCCCTAAACCTGATTACTGCCTTAGTCCCTTTTCCTAACTCACTGTTAAGCACTAAACTTCCATCCAGCAGATAAGCAAGCCTTTTTCTGACATTCTCAATTCCCATGCCGCCGTCCATTGTCGGCTCCGGCATTTGGTTAAAACCGATTCCATCATCCTCAATCTCAATACATATTTCACCGTCGGCCCGGTAGGATGCAATCCGTAATTTTCCTGTTCCGTTTTTCTTACAAAGGCCATGCTTAATTGCATTTTCAACTAAAGGCTGTATAATAAAATGAGGCATATGAAATTTTCATATTGAATATCATAGTCTACTTCAAATTTTCCGGGAAACCGGCTCTGTTCTACCTGAATATAATTATCAACAAATTCCAGGATTTCCCGTAACGGTATCATCTCCTCCTTTCCCCATGCATCCAGATGGGCCCTTAAATACTTTGTAAAGGCAATAATCAGCCTCTCAGACATATCAGTATCTGTATGCATCAATGCTTTAATATTTGCCAATGCATTAAAAACAAAATGAGGCTTGATTTGACCCAGCATGATTTGGGCCTCCACCAGTTCCATCTGCCGCTTTAAGCGCGAATTCATATATATCATATGATACCAGTCATCCATAATATCGGAGACTACGCTGACAGGCCAGTTGCCCAGCCTGCGGGCTGTCTCCTCCTCTGACTCTCCATCTCCTGAATTATCCGGGCCTTCCGTAAGCTCACTCCCGGAACAGCTTATTTTAATATCCATATTCTTTTCTGCAGATATCAACAGTTCTTCAAAGGTCCTTCCGTCCCTTGGCCAAAGGGATAGGCCCATCTCTGCATACAGGTTATCCGGCCCCATACACTCAAACGCCTTGTGGATTAGAGCCGCTTTACCTGACACACCAGCTTCACTCTCCATATCTTTCATAACGATAACCAGAATGTCATCGTGAACCAGCAGTATATCTCCCGGCCCAAATATGAAGGACAGTTTTTTTACGAAGGAGTAAGAAATTGCCGACTCCTCCCAGAAAATCTCCGCATTTTTGGCCGCTTCTTTTATATTCAGACGAACAGCAAGAAACCCGTGGATTTCTTCTGACACCTCATCGGCAAAAATCTCATTCATCCTCTGACGCATGGTTTTTCTGTCAGATGTATAAAAAGAACCGTCTTTGGAACAGAGATTCCCATTCCTTTCATCAATATCCTGCACCTGTCCAATCACATATATGGGCATCTTATCATGCAAAGTATGCTTAGAAAGCTGATGCGGCACCACTCATAATCCTGTTTCTCATTCCTAACATGAAATCTCAGCAGAATATCCTCGGGAATTTTCCCCTCCTTTATATCATTTTGAAGTTTATGAAACTTAGATATATCCTCCTTTACCATATACCACTCAATGAGTTGTCCATTTAGTCTTTTATATGAGTTCCGGGCGCTGAATTTGTCGGACCAGTTTTTTGACAACAGCACTCTGTCGTCAAGGATATTCCATGCAAACAGGTAATTATCCAATGTTTCCTCCCGGTATCTATCCGGGATTTGAATTTTATGTATCCGGCAATTACCTGACAGGAAGGGGCCCTGAGCCTGTTTTTTTCTTCCAGTTTAATCCAGATAATCCCGGCCAGGCTGCGGCCCCGGGTAAACTTCCACTTCCATGCGTATAGCTGTACCCAATAGCTGCCCTGCTCATCTTCCACCTTTATATTGGTGATATTACATGGATTAAAATACTCCTTTGTCTCCTCCGTCTCATAGAGATTCCTGATAAAATCATTTATTCTCCTGATATTACAGCTCTGAAGAATTCTGGAGTTTGGATTCTCAAATAATTCCCTGAGCTTTTGGCCTGTAAAGAGAAAGGTTTCTGAATTGACATCTAAAAATACAATGCCGCAGAACTCATACTGTTCTTGCAGTTCCTTAAGTTTTTTTCGGACAACCCGCATATTTGTATAAAATTCTAACAACTTACTATCCATAATACTCGCCATTCCTAATTTTCATTATTGCCAATCTCCTTCTTTTTTGATGTCCATCTTCTTTGTATTATATGCTGTTTACCGACCCGCTCCTTTCCTCTTCTTTTCCTGATTCATTTCTTTTGACTTTGTGTTTATATTATGGATAGTAATTTCGGAGATTCACCTTTTATCCTCAGTTCTTAAGGCTCTTATAGATATACGCCCCGGTTATGGGATCAGCGCCATAAAAATCGGCAAAAGAAAGACGGAAAATATGATCAAGAAGCCCGGCTACAGGCACCCGCTCTCTCAGCGCATACAGATAAACGCCTGCATTGGAGATGTCTCCTTCCATCAATACGCCTTCCAGATACCCCTCTTTCAAAATAATCTTTTTATAGCTCTTTTCAGTGCGGTGTACCAATATTTCATAGGATTCAGGATTTACATTAATCTTGCCTAATGATACGGATTTAATTCCCCAGAAAACAGCTGAGTTCTTATCCGGAAACAAATCTTTATAGGGTTCCGCCCTGCCGCACATATTTCGCGCAGCGCAGATCCCCATAGCCCTGGCATCGGGCCAGATACTGGAAATTCCGGTTACATCGCCCGCGCCATAAATGTCCCTCAGGCTTGTCATTAAATACGCATCAACCTTCAAGCCCTTATCCACTGATATATCCGTCTTTTTTAAAAAGCGGCTCAATATATTCTGACTGTAATAATTCATATGTAAAGCCTGAATGCTGCTTCCATTAAGAAAATCCATCTGGGGCTTTACGCTGACTGCAACAATGACCACGTCGCACTGGACAGATTCTCCGTTGCTGAATACTAACCTGCGGACACATTCCCATTGGTCGGTTTCGGCAGTTTTTACCTGACGTCCCAGCAGTATTTTGCACCCTTTCTCTTCAAAAGCCCTCTTATACTTATCAGACACATACTCGTCCAATTGCAGGGGCATCAAACGTTGTTCCATCTCAATTACAGTCACATCCAGCTTTCTGGCGCATAGTCCACATGCCACGTCTACCCCTACAAGGCCTCCGCCTATGATCGCCACCTTAGAGCCATACTTTTCGATTGCCCGCTCAATCTCTGCTATGTCCGACAAATCGCGGAATCCAAAGACATTGTCGGCATATTTAAGATTTCTGATGGGAGGCACAAAATAGGATGCCCCTGAAGCAATGAGCAATTTATCAAAAGAAACCGTTTCATCCCCTTCCTCATAGGGGTCCAGTTTTACCTTGTACTCATCCTCTAAAAGAGCCTCAACCTCCCGCCCTTTCATCCACATAATCGAATTTTCTCGAAAAAATCATCCTCTACAAAATTAATAGCTTCTGTGCTTCGTTCCAGCCCCAAACGCTTATGAAGCATACACCTGGAGACAACCTTTTCTTCCCGGGAAATAACCACTATTTCCGCCCTGGGATCTAACCGGCGAATCTCCTCAGCTGCCGCCAAACCCGCAACGCTGGCGCCTATGATAACGTGCTTCATTTTTCAACCTCCCTGACCATAATGGCCTTTTTCGGACACGCCTTCACACACTGCGCTCTCCCTCTTTTGTATCCTGGCAGAATGTACAGCGGATTACCAGACGGTTTCTCCAGTCCGGCTTCGGATGTCCAAACCGGCAGTTCATAACACACATGTAACAGCCGCTGCATCGCTCCGGGTTATATTCCACCAGGCCCGTCTGTGCATTTTTGCGCAGTGCGCCGCTCATACAGGCTCTGAGACAGTCCGGCTCTCCACAGTGCCGGCAGAATACCGGAAAATAATTCCCCTCCCTCTGGTAAATACAGTTTCTGGAGCTGTTCTCAGGGTCTTCCAAATCCAATTCATAGACCGATCCCGGTGTTTCTCTGCCGGCATTCATGCAGGCCACCGAACAGTTCAGGCAGCCGTCGCATAAAGATGCATCGATGACAATACGTTTTACCATAAGCTCCACCTATATATTTAACGCCTTTCTTTTATCCATAATAGCTGCTTCCAACTGATCCGCTGCCGTTTTCGGGTTATTATCAATAATCAGCCTGCCTCCGGTCAGCGTCTCCATGTCCTTCGTCAAAACCTGAACCACCGTCTTACTTCCGGTCATATAAGGGGGCAGCCCCAGATGAAGGGTCAATCCCAGGGATAAGCCAAAGGCCCCGTCTGCCAGCGCCTGTTCTTCCAGCCACTGTGCCGCCGAAAAGGCCAAGGGCAGCTGCGGCATATCTACGGACAATTCCTCTGCCAGTTCTGCTGCCGCCATTTCCAGGCGTCCGATTGCAATACATGGGCCGAAATTTAATACAGGGGGAATTCCCAGGCTTTGGCAGATTTCTCTCAGGCCCGCTCCTGCCTCCAGGGCTGCTTCCCTTCTTGTAAGGCCGCAATTTGCCAGCGCGCCTGAACTGCAGCCTGCAGTTAAAACAAGAATGTCCCTTTTGATTAATTCCCGGGTTAACTGTACAGTGAGTACGTCGTGCCCTTCCCTGACGCTGGAACAGCCTACAACGCCGACAATTCCCTTTATCTTGCCGCTGACAATCAAATCCAGAAGGGGCTTCCACTCACCTCCAAGGAATTGTTTTAAATTAATTTCTGAAATTCCTGCCATGCTGTCTTTAAACCCGTGATCCGGAATATGAATTTTTACATTTTTCCGTCTCCGGCAGTAAGCTTCAGCGATTTTGTCAAGTATACTATCATCATCCCAATCCATCAACTCTGCATTTTTCTTTTTTGCAACCTTGTCAATGCATATCTGAACAATATCATAGGTTTCGCATACCGTCTCTATTCCAGGCAGCGTGCAGTTAAATTCTGAAATTACTCCGTCAACAGCTCCTGTAGCCAGGATCGCCTCACTTGTAAAGTTATTTCCTGCGTTTCCATAAAAGTATTCACCGTAGCATTCCGCTCTCTGCTGCATATCTTGTCCTACACAGGTGCAGCCTACCACCCGAAAGCCTTTCGCCCCTGCGCTCCTGGCCAGTTCAGCGGCGGCAGGAGAAGCGATCCGTTCCATTATATGTATGAACAGGCTCTCCTGGTGCCCGGTCACCATCAAATTTATGTATTCCGGATCAATGATTCCAAGGCCGGTTCCTCCAACCCGTATTTTAGGATCTCCTACCACAGCATCGTTGATCAGATTCGTCAGCTGCAAACCATACAATCCGGTGGCAATTCCCAGGGTAAGACAGTGGAGAAGCATTTCCACAGGATCACTGGACAGGTTGGTGGAAGTCTTTACCACCCCTTCAAAGACCTCCGACTTGGCGCCCCCGGAAGGATTCCCAGCTCTTTCCACCTCTCGTAACGGGGACCGTAGGCCAGACGCCGGGTCAATGTCATCCCTGTTCCCTGTTCCAGATAAAGGTCCTGGCGGATTGCAGAAGTCACCTTAAATGCAAGTTCATAAATATCCTCTCCCCTTTCAATCCCCAGCTTTTCAGCCAGACGTCGTAATGCCCGTGGGTTGGCAATGGGTTTTTCTCTTTTGCTATAGACGCCAACATACGGACTGAAGTCTCAATTACGTGGATATAGCAGCCTGCGCCTGCGGCCACCGCCTCAGAAAGTTACGCGCCACAATGGTGTCTGCATCTGCGCCGCATACGCCTCTGGGCCCGTCAGGAGTTACACGGCATGGCCCGTTTGCACAGAGGCGGCAGCAAACTCCCTGAAGTCCAAATCCGCACTTGACGGACTGGCTTTCCACACGGTGGTGGGAAGTTTCCACCGGAAGTCCCTTAATAAACTTCCCCAAAACCGGATCTGCATCCCTGCATACATTACAATTAATAATATTTTCCATATTCTCTCCATCCAAATGCATTCTATGATATTTTTTGATCATTCCATCATCCGCATTTACAGCGCCGGTACTGGAATTGTATTTCTTTGTATTTTATGCCAGGTCCTTGGCGCTGTTCAAGCCTTCTTCTGCCTTGTGTTCCGCTTCTGCGCCTCCCGGAGCCGAAAACTTTATGACTTTGCTGCTTTCCAGCTGGCGGTACTCCTTGTTTAACGTTTCAAAATCTTTTCGCAGCATCTGGTTTTCCTTTTCATAAACCTGAATCCTGCTTTCGAGGGCGATTATCTGCTCCATCAGAGATACATTTGTATTTTGCAGCTCCAGTTTTTCTTTTAACGACTTAACCACCTGCTGCTTCTGTTCCGCAAGATCTCTTTTAAGAATGCTGCTTTCCGTATCCTTTTGCTCATACTGTTCAAGAATATTGCTGAGAAGTCTGCCTGCTGATTCCAGCTCACCGTTCAGGTCATCATTTTCACGTTTTATGGTAATATATTTCTTCTGATATCCTCGCAGTTCCTCTTTACTGATATTAGATTCCTTTGTTATGGCATCCAGCTCCTGGCTGATTTTCTGCATGCTCTCCAGCTGGCGCTCCAGCGCTGCCTGCTGGTTCTCCAGCCCCTGGCAGTAATCGGTCATACTTTCCAGCTGGCGGGTCAGATCCCTCACCGTATCCTTGTTCAGTTCAAAGTTCCTTCCAACAACGCCTTTCGTTGCAGCCAGCCTTGCATACTCTTCTTTCAGATCCTTCTGCTGATCTTCGAGGCTCTCATACGCATCTTCCAGCTTCCCTTTCTCATCCTTCAGCTTTCTATACTCGTCTTCCAGCTTCCCTTTCTCATCTTCCAGCTTCCTGTACTCGTCTTCCAGCTTCCCTTTTTCATCTTCCAGCTTCCTGTACTCGTCTTCCAGCTTCTTTTTCTCATCTTCCAGCTTCTTTTTCCCGTCCCGGAGAAGGGGCATCTCCTTTTTCCAATTCTTTTCCTCATCCTGGACCCGCCTAAGGGATTCCGCCAGCCCCTTAATCTCCTCCTCCTTTTCCTCCATAGAAGCATTCAGAGCATCATATTTCGCCTGAATTTCATCCGCTTCCATAGTTTTTTCCATTACATCCTGAAGCTGGCGTTTTAAAAAGCTGCATTCGCTGATTGATTTTTCTTTTTCAGATATAATATCCTGAAGCTGGGAGTCGAAATTTTCCTGCATCCATTTAAGTATTTCCCTGTAATTTTCCAGCGCTGTCTTTACAGATCGTTTATCAAACCCTCCGATAAAACAGCTCTTCAGTTGATCATCCAGTTCATTATTTTCATACCGCCTTTTAATTTCCTCCAGATTATTCTCCGATTCCGTCATCTGACTTCTGTCATCCATAACCTCTGCCCTTCCTTTCTCTTTTTCATCCACAATCATCAACTGCTGTCCTATATAAAAAGGGATCCCCTCTGTTCCTTCAGTTCAAGTGTATGAACCGCGCCTTTTACCGGTTTTCCAAGGCTCCAGGGCTTTAATGTCTCTTTGTCAAGAACTTTCAGTTGAGCATCCATATAAATGACATCGATGGAAAATCTCATAAAACAGGTATGGATTGATCCCACATTCTTTAAAAACAGACCTTCATCATCCTCCAGCGCTGCCATTCCCATCAGCCCGGTTATTCTGGTGTAGAAATCTCCGGCTTCCGATAACCTTCCGCAAAGAATTAAACCGGTCTCATCTATCAACATCCTATCCATTTAATTCTCCTTTGTCAAAGCATTACGCCAATGGAGGAATATATCTGCCAATAAATTAAAAAGCGTCCAATCCATAAACGCATCAATCAGAAGTATATCCTTTTTTTCCTTTACCTTCCCGTTTTCATTTACACTGTAAGCATATCATACGCACAGTTACGCTTTTAAGACCAAAGCGTTACGGAACCGAGAATGAAGCTTGATTGTCACCTGTTTTCCGCCTCCCCTTCCGTCAGATCCGAGGGCTTCATTTCTGACAAAGCTTCCAAGACTGCAAAGGGAGTAAGCTCCGGGTTTCTTTCCGGCTCTGCCTCCGACCCGGTTGCAGTCCCGGCGGCCTGGCTGTCCCCGGAGTTCAGCATGGAAAAAGACTCCGGCAAAGGTTCGCTTTCATAGAGAATTCGCTTTTCCGTGGTAAGGGTTGTTACAGATGAATAAAAAGGGTTCCCATGCCATTCCACGCCGCCGCCATAATTGATAGTGGAATCTATGGTTGTGTAGCCATAGAGCAGATCCAGGGCCATCTGCGCTCTGATTTCAGATATCTCTTTGTGGTTCCCTTTAATACTTTTCCTACTTTCTGTTTTGAAAAAATACTGTTTCTGATTCGATATGTACCGCGTATCAGCTCCTCATCCGTCATGTCCGGAGAAAGTTCCCGGATAAATACGTCCGGTTGCGGACCGCAGTTAACATTTACGGAAAACATGGCCGCCGCCACTGCAATATGTCTCTCATCGAGGCCAAATCCCGCTTTATTCATCTTATCCCGAAATCCCTTCCAGTACCGGTCCGCCATAAATTCCAGCTGATCCGCCATCGCCGTCTGATAATCAGCATTCATAGCTTTTAAAAAAGCGTTTCCTATTACCGGATTGCCCTTCAGTTCCGGATTGCCGGTCTGATACCCCAGGTAGGAAACAAAATCCGGCCAGAGATTTGGATGCCTTTCATAGGCAAACCGCATAAAAGCAACCAGATCATAGCGGTAATCCAATTGGCAGGCGCCGTATGCGCAGCCCCTGTCTCCATATATTAATGCTGAAGAATTAGCCAGACCGGAAGTCTCTCCTGCAATGCATAACATGTAAAACTCTGCCGGATATTCAGCAATGATTAATCCGCTGATGGGCCCCGTCTCCTCCCCCGGCATCCGGTCCCACTGAAATCCTCCGTCATCATAAGGAACCGTTTCTTTGCCGTTCTCTATATAAATTCCGTCTTCATTTACATAATATCCGTCCGGCGTCTCGCAGGATGATAACATGCCGCCGTCTTCGCCAAAATAAAACCAATATCTTTCGCCGGAATTAGAACTTATCTCCTTCCATCCACGGACATATTGTCCGTCCTCCAGATAATACCAGACCTCCTGATCCTGTACCCATCCTTCGGCAGATGTTCCGTCTTTATTAAAATAATAATATTTCTCATGACTTTCATCATAAAACCATCCTGTTACCATATATCCGTTATGGTCAAACCTGTAGGTCTGTCCTCCTATGACAGCAAAGGCGTCCGTAACCTTATTTCCATCTCTGTCATAATAGGCAATTTTCCCATCAACCATCGCGATAAAACCGGAGATGGGGGCAGGTTTGTCCAAAGGGGCCAAGGAGGACTCCGCCACAGAAGCCGGAGTCCTTATTTGGAGCGCTCTGTCATTTTCCATCGCGTCGCTGACCAGTCCTCTCCCAACAAAAACACTTCCTATGCAAACAGCGCTCAAGGTAACGGCAATTCCCCTTTTCCTGCACAGCGTCCAAAAATCTCTCCGGTGAATTGAATTTATAATCGCCTTACCTGAAAGAACATACAGGCAGCATGCCGTACCGGCAGTAATTACAATCCTGATCCGGCTCAAAACTGCGAATCTCATGGAATATTCACCCATCTTTCTATACGTTTCACCATGTGTAATAATAGAATGCTATATCAAATCTCAGTACCCAGGAATCCTCTTGTGCCGTCTCCTGACTCTGCTCTGACACCGCAGCAGGCAGTGCCTCCCCCGGCTCCCTTCCCTCCCCGGCTCCCTCTTCTGCCGGGTCCGTCGCTTCATTCCCTGCCTCCATGTCTGAGGCAGCCCTCTCTTTCGTTTCCTCTGATGCTAAAGCAGCCCCTTCCTGTGTTTTCTTTAATTCAATATTGCCAATCAATATATTTTGGTGAAAATCATATACCAGTTCGTAAAATTTAAGGAGAGCCTCATATGTTCCTCCGGCTTCTACAACTGCTGTTCTTTTTATAAGAAGGGGGCTTCCGCCCGCAGCTTCCATCTGTCCCATTTCTGCCGGCGAAGGATTCAATATGTTTTCCCAGCCGCTGTCATCATTGGTCATTGGCGCGGGCCGTCCCGGGGTAACTGTCAAATAATCCAGGAAAGACTCCGCCTTCCAGGTATCTAAAAGCCTGGCCAGCTCTTTCTCATCCTGCATCTGGGGATAGCGCTCTGAAAAATCCTCTATGGCCTGTATGTATTCTTCCGTTTCCTTCAGGAGGCGGTCCTCCTCTGCCAGATATCCGTCTATTTCCTCCCTGCGCTGTGACAGTTCAAGATATTTTTGTTTTCTTGCTCCATGGATGCGCTGCATAGGAATCTCAAACAGGATAAATGCTGCAGCTGCAAGAATACAGAGGAAAACAGAAAACAGAACAACGCCATTAGGGTTTTCAATCTTTTTTCTTTCCTTTTACTTTTTTAGTTTTCTTCTTAGCCGGTGGTTTTACGGCTCTTTTCGGCTGTTTTTTCCTGGCGCGGCCCCTCTTTTCTTTTTGTTTTTTTGGCCACGCCCTCCACATGGAGATGATAGGCCATTTCCGCTGAGCCATCCTTTAAAGAGCATGTAATGGAAAATGTCTGTTCATCCTCCGTCAGCTTCTGTTCACCCACATCCCCGCTTACAATATATTCAGCAGTTTCGCCTTCCGCCTCAATAACAATCCTGTCTTTATTCTGAGTCCTCTTTATACGGTACTCGAAAATATCTCCTTGAAAATCCGGCTCCAGACTGCCGTTGAGGACATGTAAGCGCAAAAGTCTGGGCGGCGGCATATGCCCGGATCCGGCTGTTGTCTCCGGTTCCGGCGCAGCCAGAGGCTGTTGTTCCGATTCTTTCCACATAGTTTCCTCCACTTCCCCCTCTGTGATCTCCTCCTGTGTGATTTCTGTCTCCGGCTTCTCCTGAACAATTGGTTTGACCGGTTTCTCCGCCGTTTTCTTCTGCCTCTTCCGTTTCCACTTTCTTACCACAACCGATATATCATAGGTTTTTAGCAAAACATCGTGATCCATCAGCTTGATCGTAAACGTATTGGCTCCTTTGTGAACAGGCAATACTCCTATGTCCCCTGCCAGCGTATGTTTTTTGTCAGCGGTCTCCGCAAAGATCTCCACGTAATCTGTCTGGCGGTTTATCTCACAGGTATAATAACAAACATCGTTATTTTCAATCAAAAATTCAATTTCGTACCCAATGATTCCGAGATAGTTTAAATATTCCTTTTCTGCCATGATTCTCTCCTCATTTGCTGTCCTGTAAAGTCCCCAATACCTTTTCCGCCGCCTAATCCCTTTCTATTGTATATACCGCCGATATGGCATAGATAATTGGCTTGTCCTGCTCTTCAGCCGTCTGAACCTTAAGGAGTTCTATTTTTTCCATTCCTGATTTTTCCATTTTTTCCATGATTGTGTTGACGTCTGAATAACCGGCAGCCGAGCCCTCAATCTGAAGTTCGAGGTCAGAAGTCAATACAACACGGTTCAACCGGCTCTCTCCCTGTTCTGCAATTTCCTCAATGCGGTTGAGAACAGGCCTGTAATCTGTATCAACTGCGTTCAGACGGGCATCCAGCTTCTCCACATACAGTTTTTCTTCTTTCAGTCTTTCATGCTCCAGATAGATACTTCTGACGCTTTCATTTGCATAGAGATACGCCTCATCTTCTTCCAGTTTCTGCTGCAGCTGTCCGGCGCTGACGTACCAGAAAAAACCAAAGGACATAGCCGCCGCAAAAGCGCCTGCAGCAGCGGCCGTCAAAAGCCCAGCGCTCCGGCCGGTAGTTGTATGCTTTTTTCTCCGGTCCTCGGATATTGCAATCAGTCCCTCCCCCTTCTTTTTGTCGGAAAAGAAGGTGTTCAGGAGGCTTCCATCCAAATCCCGATCCAAATCCTGCATAAACACATATCGTACTTCAGCTGAAGCTCCCAGCTGTTTCTTCAGATATTTGATTTCCGCTTCTTCCAGATACCCGGCATTATTTATATAAATGTCTCCTTCCTTTGCCTGGCGGCAGGGAAGAGCCTGAATATCCTGGCATATCTTATCCAGCAATTCTTTTCTCAGTTTGTCTTCTGAAAAGTGGAAGGGTATCTGCTGGGTAACAAAGCCGTAGATTCTTTGGAGTTCTCCGCCCCCGAAACAATAAAACTGAACAAAGTCCCCTCCTATTTCAACAAATATGCGCTCCCTTTCAAGGGGCATGCTCTCTTTGAGTTCCAGTTTCCCCATACAGTCCCCATAAATGGCAAGTTTTCCAATCCTGCATTTCATGGCTGCTGCAAGGGCGTGGTACTGTTCAATCAGTATCTTAGGCACAATCGCCACATTTAAGCAAAAGCCGCCGTCCACTTCCTCACACCGTCTGCAGGTAATATAATTTTTTTCGAGCATTCCCGGTTGTCCTGTCTCCAGAACCTCCTTTGCCCGCTGTAAAACACAGGCCTTTTCGCAATTGGAAATTTGAATGTTCTCAATTATGATGTCATTACTTCTCACGGCAATGTATAATTCCCGGGGAAATATGCGGTATTTTTTTAATTCATCCGTCAGCAATTTCCCCAAAAAATGGGGGCTGATAATTTTTCCGCTCCTTATAAAACCATTTCCTACAGCCAGGGAAAGCCGCTTTTTAGCCGGCGACGAATAGCTTTTTCCTGCAGCAATTTCCACTCTGTTATCTCTTAAAATCATAGCAGCTACCATCTGCTCACCCTCATTCCCTTTACTATATTTCAAACCTCTTGACCTGCTTCCGGCCGCTTATACAGAAAACCGCATCTGCAGGGACAACTACAGATGCGGTTCTTTCAAATTCTTCCTCCGCCTTTCGCCCTGCTCTACATCCCTATCCCTTTTTTACGACTTAAAGGCTTCAGGTTTACCTGCTTTTCCTCACTTGGAACATGGTCCGGGGCGGCCGTCCCCTTCTTTTCAGGTTCCGTATTTGCAGCCGTATTTTTCGTTTCTTTTTTTATTACGGCTTTTAATTCTTCCAACATGGCCTCCCGTGGATTCTGGGCCTGTTTTGGCGGCGTCGGCCGAACCCTTACTCCGGACTGTGTTTTATTTTCCTCCGCCTGCAATTCCCGAAAGCTCACTGTTTTTATCTCAGGAAGGGGCGGCGGCGGCGGTATTGTCCCCGGCACACGTTCTTTCGCCGGTTCTGCCGAATGTTCTGCAGCCGGCGCCGCCTTCTTTTCTCCAGAAGAGGGCGGCGCAGCAGCCTCCTGAACCGCTGATTTTATTACAGCCTCCGGAGCAGGGGTTATGATGGACTCCTCCTTCACCAGGCCTGGCTCCGGCCCCAGCAGTCTTACCATTGCGGGATAAACAGGGCTGTGTTTATTTAATGTTTGGGCCTCTTCATCCCATTTTCCATCTTCCACTATTTTAATTTCCCCAAGCCTTTTTTTAACCTTCTCCATCCGGCTGCCCAGCTGGTCTATCTGCTCCTCAGTCAGTACGTCTTTTAATGTATGGCGCAGCATATCTTTATTTATCAGCTTAAGGTTATCTGCCACCTCCCTGCTGACAACCTTAATCTCTGAGACATCCATTATGGATCCTGTCCCAAAGCTGAAGCTGTGATCTGTATCACGGATTCCCGTCAGCTTTACTTCCTGCCTGCCCTTTGGAGCCGTACCCGCCATCTCCTGATTTATTACCAGACTGTCCACTTCCCTGTTAGTATTTCCTGTAAGGTATCGGATCAGCGTCAGTCCCGCCATATCCTTTTGAAAACCTTCATCCTTGTATGATACCCCCATCTTCACATCGGATATATCGTGTATGTAAAAACCTTTGGAAACACTCTGAATACTTCCTTCTCCCTTGCCGGGTATCATGGTTTTCTGATCGCTTCCCGTTACTGACTGAAGTCCCAGCAGGGCTCCGAGGCGGCCTGCGGCTATATTTTTATTTCCGCCGCTCTCCATGGGGGTAAACCACCTCTGTACTCCCTGATGTGAGATCACTGACGGAGCTTCCGGGCGCCGCTCCCTGTTTCCAAAAGAGGAGGGAGCCATAACAGGAAAATCCGCATCCGTAAGAGAATCCAGGGTTCTGCCGCCAAGGCGCTCCACCGCCCGGGGATCTCTCAGCCCCTCCAGCTTCCGCGGAGCCATCATGGTCATCACCTGTCCGGCGTAGCCCAGCCGCTCTTTTCCACGCTCCGTTCTGGCGCCTCTGTTATTCCTGATATAATCCTGGGTATTTTCCATCAGCTGCTCATGCTGCAGGACATACTGATAAGCATTTGTCTGATTAACTGGTTTTCTTCCCAGATTTATAATTTTTTCAAACGCTTCCACGATATCCTTAAACGCCTGCGACGGACGGTTCAGCATCCCCGTCATGGATCGTTCCATTTTCTCCAGCAAGGTCAGCTGCTCCTCTTTCAGCCTGTCGGCCATGTTCATTCCCTCCTGCCTTATCTGCTAACTGCAATATCTTACGGGTTATTGTCAGGTTCTCTTCCGGCCTTTTCCTCTCCCGGTTCTTCCTTTCAGTTAATTAACCTGCATGTTCCGCTCAGTCTCTATACAGCCTTCTCCCTTCCCATCATTTAAAGTGAATTTATCAGATCCGCTTTTGAATATTTTTTTATTTTTCCATAGATTAAATCTTTACTGTCATATCCACTGACTTCATTGTCAAAACCCGCAACAACTATGTTTCCTCCCGGTTCTTCCCACACCGCCAGCCAGGTGCCCTTTTCAATCTGCCGTATCCTGCCGGATTCCCCGTCAAAATATAGTAATCCATTCTTTTGGGACGCAATCAGAAACTTGTTGTCTGTAATATTAAGTATCTGCCACTCCTGAAAACGTTCCCTCTGGCTGTAAAGGTTCCCGATACTGCCCGAAGTATCTTTCAGTTTCTGGTCATACTCTGTGTTTCCCTCCTGATATCCGTAGATAAGGGCATCAAACGGAAATTGGTAGTGTCCCAAGCCTGAGAAAAAAAGATTGTCAAAAATTATATCTACACGTTCCTCACCGACGATAATCGTATAGGGATTCCTCTCCAGGAAATCATATGTCACAAGGGAGTTCTGGGTAAGACCTTCATAAATTTTCATTCTTCCTATTTCAGTCTCCCAGAACAGCGTTTTGTCCTTGCCGGCCAAAGCCCCCCATTTTGTCGCTCCATACAGATTGGGGATTTCATCAGGAATTAACCAGTAGCCTTCAATAAACCCTTTGTCGATCTCTAAAATCTGGTAGGAAGGAACCTCAATGGTCTGGGTAAACTCATCTGTATCCCCATCCTCGTCTACATAGGTGTAAGTTCTGCTGATCTCCTTTTCTTTTGTTATTATATTTATAAGGTTCCCACTGATTCCGTAATAATGTCCGTTGATGACAGCCAAATCTCTATCATCAAATTTAGAATCGGTAATATTCTTTTTTTCTTTCACAGTATTCATATCCACCACAAAGGTACATAATTTTCCTAACCTATCTTCACTCAGAAAAATCATCTCATCCCAGGTATAAAGAGGGTACTGCAATACTCCATCCCTTATCAGATAAATCGGTCCATTTTCCATAGGATATGCATCCTCTGCCTCAGCCCAGTCCTCCTCGGCATCCGGTTCATCGGAAAATTCCCTTCCCTCCGTCATATCCTTCCAGTAATCAACTGCCTCGTCAAAATTTTCAAAATCCTGTATACACTTAAAGCTGCTGTCCAGCGGTAACAGGTCGTAGACCAAAATCCTCGATTTAACCTCTTCTTCTATACTATCTTCCAGTTTATCCCAATCAACGCTTCCGCCGTCTCCCTCTTCAATCTCATTTTCCTGAATGGTTATAAGAAAATACACGCGGTTGGCCGTTCCGCAAGCCACGCTCGAAATCTGTGTAGACACGTTTTTAACGTATTGCTTTCCTATAAAATCTCCTATGGAGGCCTGTATCTTTAAATCTCCGTCCAGACCGTAATAGTAATAACTTCCTCTGTCATAGACAGCCACACCGGAAGTATCCTTCAGCATCTGTGTATGGAATGCTTCCAGATCCGGAGAAACCGCTCCTATGTTCTGGTGTATCTCCTGATATTGCTTGTTCTCGTAATTATATTTTGCTACGCAGTGAACTTCCTCTCCGGCCCTGTCTCCAGAGCGTATTTTAGTTGCATAGGAATAAATCACCGTGTTTTCCCCTTCAGTGCCTAAAAGATTAAAAGACCGGATATCCGCTTTCTCTTTGGAATATGTGTCAGGTATAAAGAATGCGTTTACACCGGGAGCGTCATATTTTGTGCTCAGGTCCACCTGGACATAGTCAGGCATATCATTCATTATGTCTGAAACATCGTCATAAGTCGCAGCACACGGTTTTCTTCAGCCATTTCGCCAACATTCATTGTAGTTGAGTTAATGATTGAATTGCAGCCGGTTAAAGACAGGGCGGCTGCCAGAATTACAGCAATCACTTTTTTCATTTTCCCATATATCCTTCTCATTTTGGAAACCAGCCGGCAAATATGCCGGCTGACCTTTTTTTCTAGGGTATAGTCGCACTAGCTCTCATCCATGTTTCCATAGCGCCCATGCCAAGCTTCAATGCAACGATCAGAACAAAAATAAGTACAAATCCGATTAATGCATTCTTTAATGCAGTCTTAGCCTTCTCGCGTTCCTGTGGCTCGTCTGCCTTTGCAAGCTTAACGCCTAACAAAATACAGAAAATAACCCCCAGTGTTGACACGAGCCCAAGAGCCGGTACCAAAGCCATATCAACCAGGCTGATAATCGGCGCCGTAATCGTATCAAATGGATTTGTCAGTAAAACATACATGCCGTTTCCTCCTTTCACGTATTATTTATTATAATATCCTTATATTCTTTCTGCGGGAATATAAAACGAAGCCGATACTCACCGCCAGTAATATAATGATAACTATAATCCAAAGATTTCCCCACAATAAATGGTTCTCCTTAATTCTCACCAGTACTTCCGACTGGTTTCCCGCCTGATCCACCGCAACAATATAGTAGTTTCCCTCCGCCTCCAAAACGAAGGAGGGGTCATCCAGTCTCATGCCATTGTAAATGATATAAAAATCCCTGAGAGGTTCGTTTACCTGAAACTCTGCCGGAGACTCATACGTATTTCCGGCGTTTTGATTTTTAAATTTTATGCCGGGGGGCTGCGTATCTCTGGTAAAGCTGAACTTGTACTGCTTCTGCGGATAGGCCGGAGACTCATACCATATTTCATAGCTTCCATCTTTTAAAAGAAAGCTTCCGCCTCCGGACACTGGCAGGCCTTCTCCCTCATGGTTGATACCGCCAATCCGGTACTCTTCAGGGGGTAAGCATAATTAACATCTTTCGTATATGTATCTATAATCCTGAAACAGAACGTCACCTCATAAACATTAAATGCCTCCAACTGAACATTTCCGTCTCCATAAGCCACCATCTTTACTTCATAACTTCCTGTTTCCTTATAAACATCGGATTTGGGACGCTCAATCACCTTACCGTCCTTCTTTACCGTAACCAGGGCGCCTTCAACGGGTATAAAATGTACCGGCGCAGTAATCATTGTCCCCTTTGGTACGGAGGAATAAAACCTTTGCAGATTGGGGAGGGTATATACAAAATGTTCCGCAGCAAATTCTGCAGTCACATCGGGATCTGTAATATATTCGGAAATAATCCCGGTACTGCTCTCCCCTTTGCTTTCAATCAGCATTTGAATGTATGTGTCGGCAGCTTCCTTAAATTCATCGGAATTCACCTCGCCGGGAGCTTCATCTGCCAGGCGCTCCAGTTCTTCCCGAATCTGCTGCATCTTTTCCCAATCAGGCTCGGCCCCAAAGGCGCACTTAATTCCCAAATTGCAGAAAAGGAAAAATAAACACAAAAATCTTGTCCAACCTCTTATCATTCCAGTTTTTTCTCCTGAATCAGACTGTTAATCTGAGCTGCCAGTTCATCGCTTCCTGCTTTAACCAGTATAACGCGGGCTTCAGGAGTGGTATTTGTAAGGTCCTGAATCTGTAAACCGCTGTCCTCCGCCAGCCCTTCCGCCTGTTTCTGGAAACATACATAAGCGCTTATTACATTTGTTTTCAAATCCTGTTCTGCCTTATCCGCGGTTTTGTAGGGAACCAAGGTAATGTCATCCGCCAGATAAAGCTGTTGCAGTTCTATCTCGCCGATTTGTTCCGATACCCCCACATTCTGCCCTGATAAGGCTTTCACGGAAGATATGTAATCTCCCCTTCTGGTTACGGAAAAAAGAAAATTCTGCTCATAAACCTCTGAACACCAAATGTCCTGGCGCTCCTTCCATTCACTTTTTCTCAGCCCTCCAATGGCCAGGTCGGCATCCCCCCCGGCCAGGGCAAGTTCCAATTCCCGGGGCTGGCAGAAGGTGTATTCGGCAGCAACAGAAAGTTTCTCGCAGAGACTGTCTACCAGTTTCTGTTCTTCAGGACTCAAATACCTCTGTTTCTCAGAGTACTCCGTGTTCACCCCCACACCTACTTTCAGCGTGCCGTTCTTCTGCACATCTGCAATTGTCCTGGTCTGCTTCCCGCATCCGGAAAGCAGAAAACACCCGATTCCCAACAGCAGAATTCCATATTTTTTCAGCCTAATATCTTTCATCATCCTACGTTTTCTCCTTGCAGACTGTTTGCCGGATTCACCTGAACCCTCTCGTCAAAAAGCCGCTCCATATTTTTACCGGCCAGAATATCCACACATGTCCGGCTGGAGGGGGACGTAACGATAAACGCCCGGCCCCGGCCGTTGTTTACGATTTCCTCCTGCTCACTCTCGTTAAGCTCCCGCCTTCTCATACAATTTACAAAGGTCATGCATGTCATTGGGGGACAGAGGGAAGATAAAGGAATACTGGCACGCGTTTATAATGGCCGTGGATTTCCGCTCCAGCTCCTCCGTACCCACAAAATCTTTAATATTTTGGGTGATAATGATCTGCATGCCGCTGTATTTTCGGATGCGCTTTGCCATCTGGAACATAAAGTCCAGCGCAATGGGATACTTGCTGTCAATAAACACATGGGCCTCGTCCACCACAATGATAATCTTTCGCTCCGTCTGAAATTTTAAATTGTAATTCCGGTTTTTTATAATTTCGTTGTCCAGCCATTTTAAAACCAGAAGCATCTGCGCATTGGCAATAGTATTATTTTTATTTGCCAGCAGGGACTGGAAATTAAATACGATAAAATTCTCATCTACCGAAAGGGTTGCCTCTCCATTCCAGAGAAAGGAGTTGCGGCCGCCCGTTGCAAACTTGGACACATAATTAATCAGAATCCGCAGATTATTTTTAATGTATTCACTGTTTGATACCTGAAAATCGTGGAGAATGCTCTCATACAAATCATCAAAAATCGGATAATCTCCGGGTTTAAGAGCATTCAAATCTGTCTTGGCGTTAATCCCCTTTTCTTCATACATCCGAATGGTAAGGTTATTTAAGTACTCCAGGGCATCCTGCTCGATGCTGGGCAGAATCTGGCGGTAAAACTCCTCCAGAAACTGGAGATGCATATGGAAGCTGTTCTGATCCTGTCCGTCGTCCTGAAGCCCTATAATAATCTGAAAGGGATTCAGGCGCCCCTGTTTTGCACTGCCGATGTCGATCAGCTTTCCTCCCAGATTTTCCGCCAGCCTCGTATATTCATTTTCAGGGTCCAGAATAAATATTTTATTATTATCTGCGGCCAGATTCGTGAGGATCGTCTTCGTAGCATATGATTTTCCGCTTCCCGACTTACCCACAATGACCACGTTGCTGTTTACCCGCTCCTTATCTCTCTTAAAGAAATCGAGAAATACAGGTATTTTGCCGGTTTTCCCAATATACAGGCCGCCCTTATCGGACAAGCACTTGTTGACATAAGGAAAGGCGGCGGCTACACTGCCGGAATGAATGCCCCTGCTGTTCTTTAAATAAAAATCCAGGGCGGAAATCTGAGCCGACGCATAGGCTTCATATTGCTGCATATAGCAATCGCTGAGCAGAAAGCCCTTCTCCCGCATGTTACGCTTTACAATCTTTTTTCTCTCGCTCAACACTGCCGCCCGTTCTCTGGCAGGCATACGGTAGGCGTCATAATCATAGGTTGATATGTAGATATTCACATCAAACAGCGTTTCATTGTTGCTTTGCAGAAGCCTTAAAACCTCCGAAAGGGTTTCTATGTGCGTCTTCAGCTCCAGAATTCGGCTTGTTTTCCCCGTGGAACCGCTCTGCTCCCTCAGCTCATCAATGGCCCTGTCAATCTGCCTGGTTCCCTTATAGCTCTCAATGGGCTTGATCTTCATGACTACCCGGCTTCCATTCTGATTGAAGATTGAGCTTCCCCAGGCATTTCCAACGATCGTAGGATAATCCGAAACGCGGAAATTGTAGGCGGTCACATTATCGCAGGTCACAGTTCTGCTTCCGAAACTTATTTTTTCAGGGAGTATCCAGTCCATATAATCTTCCGGCCTGATTTTGTAAATTTCTCTCTCATCAAATTCCAGGGTATAGTTATATTTCAGAAAAACTGCCAGCTCCTCATTTTTAAGAACACTGCACTCCATGCCCCCTGAATCCATAGTGGTCAGCATATTGGCAACCTGGTTTTTCAGTAATTCCTTGTCCTTGTGGTAAAAAACGATATAGTGAAAGGGCTTATATATTTTTTTCTCCCTGTTTATGCCATAAAGCATTTCAATTCTGTCCTGAATAATCTTCTTTCTGACCTCCAGCTCTCCATGGCTGATGCCTCCGTTGCCGTAAGCCTCCATCAGCATCTTCATCTTTTTTACTTCCGCATCAATATAATTGTCATAAAGAATGGGACGATCCAGTTTTACCAGAGAGGCCGTCTCAGAACCTGATATGGTTCTCAGCACCGCGCCATAAACTCTGTCAATAATCTGATTCTGCCTTGATTCGGTAAAAACCGCATCTCTATGTCCGGAATCTGGACTACCATCCCATAATATTCTCCTTTATACTCAATAAAGGAATCGCTGATTCCGGTAAATGGCGTGATATCCTGGACTGTCAGTTTATCGCTGCCTTTACCCGCCGTCTTTTTGCCTGCTGTCTTTTTGCCTGCCGTCTTTTTACCTGCTGTCTTTTTGCCTGCCGTCTTTTTACCTGCTGTCTTTTTGCCCGCTGTCTTTTTGTCTGCTGCCTTTTTATCTTCCGCCTTCTTATCCGCAGCCTCATGATCTCCCGTCTTTTTATCTTCCGTCTTTTCTTCAGCGCCGCGGGAATATCCTTTTTCCCTGGATATATAACGCAATGCATAGTAAAACATCATATAGCCCTTGTCCCCGTCCAGAGGCACCATCGTTACTCCGAACACACAGGCAATGACAAGACCGATTGCAAACCGAAAGGGCAGATTTGAAAACATAACGGATATTGTGATAAGAAGCCCCAAGGCTGCCACAAAAACATCCAGGGTTTGTATTCCCTTAAAAAATTCCATACTCACTTTTGTTTTTTTGGGAATTATCCTCATAAATACGTATCCTCCTCATCCGGCTGCTGCCAGGGCCAGGGCCGCTGCGGTTCAGGTCCCGGTTCCATGGTCCGTTCAAAGCCCACCGACTCATCTCTTCTTTCGCGGAATGTCTGTGAATCCGCCAGCTGTTTCTGCCTGCTTCTGCTTTCTCCCGAGCCGCCCATGCCTGCGATTGCACCCGATATCTGCTGCTGTCCATAGACCATCATACGTCCCACCGTATTTCCATATATATAGTTGCTGACCACCGCGCCTGTACCGTATTCCGCCTGTCCCGACTGGAAATTCAGAATGGATGTTATCAATCCTCCTGACTTTAAAACAGCCCAGGCGCCTCCGATGAGAAAGAAAAGCTTAATCAGGTATTCCGCCTCCGAACTGGCCCCCCTGGTAAATTGAATCTGATTTCCCATTATCATAGGGCAAATCATAAGGTACAGCCTCATACCAATGGCAGAACCAAATCCTGTAAAACACTTTGACAGAAACATATCCCGCCATTGGCTGAATTTCTCTCCGTCATCAAGGGGCATGGTGGCTACAAAATAGGGTGACGCAATATACAACAGGATCACTTCAAAAATACGCTGCACAAATGTAACCAGGCATATTCCTATAATTATGATTAAAAACAAAGATACAATATATCCGATCACATAATCGAACTTGCCAGATTAAAGGATTCTCTGACAACTCCCATATTTCCATAATCCTTGATTCCCAAATAAAAAGGATTTCGGATAGCGTCGTTAACTCCCAGGTTTCCCGCCCCTGAAGATACATTCATATTGGCGTTCTTTGCAGCGTCCAGGGAGGTGATGACAAACAGTATTCTCCCGAGAGAAGTATTCTGGCTATAACCAAGGGCTGTACTGACTCCAATAAGAATTACCACCGACAGCTTTAAAAGGAAATAGACCATAAAGGGCGTTGTGAAAAATTGGATAAACGTTTTTAAAAACGAAGTCAGCACTCTGGATACGGTTCTTTTATTTTCAAAATCAAAGTCAAATGCAGATCTGGAAACCGCATAGACTGTGAAGATAAATGCAACTCCCAGCGCCCCCAGCGTAAGGATCCAGAACACCTTCTGCACATTCCCATACTGAATCAGAACTTCCAGCAGATTTCCCGTAATCGTCCCCGACGAGCTTCGATAGCTTACATCCCTGAAGCCGATGAACACATCAAAGGCTATCTGCATGTAATCGATAATCTTCAGCAATCCGGCTAAAACAGTATAGAAAACCGAACTGAACACCTCCATGAATATATCGATTGCCCATTTTATTACCTCTTTAAAAACCGGGACCAGAATAGGCGCCAGAATCTTTTCAAAAATCCATGAAAACACTGTGTTCAGTAAACCCGAAACAAATTTAAACACCGGCGTTAAAATCAGATCAATAATCCAGCCAAACAGAGCGTCGAAAAAGCCATATACGAAATTAACATATTATCCATTATCTATCTCCCGCGAAAAGCCTGATCATAAGTCATATCCTCCATATTATTATCCTCTTCGGGCCGGCTGTTTTTCATATTGGCTCCGCGGTTTGAGCCTTGTTTTATAGCTCCGCCCACAGCCATCTTCCCCAGCCGGAAACCTCCCGATCCGATACCCAGAAGCAATCCCGAGGTTACTATGTTCGCCTCCCTGGCTGCCATAGCCGAGTCGGGCTTATAATCTGCAGTATCAGGTGCTGGCTCTTATAGATTGCCCATGCGCCTCCTATTATGAGGAAAACTTTTAATATATTATTAATAATGTATGCATTTGACGTTCCGGAGTACAGCACAAGCTCACTCCCTCCAATCATGGGTATCAGCATCAAAAAATATTTCATGGAGAATATGATTCCAAAACCCGAGAAAAATTTTGCAATAAACACTTCCCGCCATTTTTTAAATAACATACCGTCATCCGCCGGAATGGTCGATGCAAACAGCGGTGCCACCAGATACAGCAGCAGTATTTCAAAAAGCCTTCTTATAAAATATAAAACCGCGCCTGTAAGAATAAACAGCACCACAATTGCGCTCACAAACCCCGTAACATAATCAAATTCCGTGGGATAGAAATCAGCCTTCACCCTGTCTAGATTTTTATAAAGCTGATTCCCAACCAGATACGGCCTTCTGACAGCATCGTCAAATCTGGGATTTCTTCCCTCAATGGTCCGAAACAAATCCAGATCCTCAAAGGGATCCCGATTTGGCATAGTCTTTCTGTCGGCATTCATGGAAGCCGTCAGGAACAGAATATTGCCTACGGAAGTATTGACGCCTCCTGTAGCGGAATAAAAGGCGCTGTTTACCTGAATCGTTACCACACTGGCCAGGTGCAGGAAAAAATACACAGGAAGGGAGTGAGCATAAAAACGCAGGATGCTCTAAAACCGTTTTTCAGAATCTTGGAAATAGGATTTCTGTCATCTAATGCCATATCCGATATCGATTTTGCGGTTTTATATGCGGTTACGCCAAAGCAGATTCCAATTGACATCAAAGTGATTGCAGCAAAAGCAAACACAGTCTCATTTTTCTGTATCAGCAGAGATAATAAATCTGTTTGACTGCCATTATAAAATACAGGTCTTAACCCGGAAAATATATTGAATATTTCTTCAATAAAATCAATTACTGACAGTAATGTTATAAAAATATCAAGGAAAAATTCACCGAATATTGACCAAAGTATACCACCCAAAAACCTCGTAACCACTTCCATGATTTGTGTAATTATTGGGACGAATATACTTTCCAGCAACGTCCTCATAATATCCTGAAGGCCTTTTACAAAACTACTGGCTACTATCATCCGACTACCTACCGTATCTTAATTTTATTTTTCGTTATAAAAACCGTTGTTACGAGCGCCAATGCCAGACCTGCCGTCAGCAGAATTAATACAATTGAAAATGCATTTAGCCTGAAGGCCACCTTAAAATCTTTCTCTGTAAAATTTCCTGCAAGGTCATAAACCGTAATCCGGTAATCTCCGGCCTCTGAATAGACATTATTATAGGTGGGTTTTATTAACTCGCCGTCTTTGTATACAACAATCTTTTCTATGTCGGTGGACTGGAAATCCACAACCGCGCTTGCTTTGACGTGCGAAACTGTATATTCAGGAGAAATTGAATCCTTTTCAAAGATACATTCCATTACCATTCCCTCACCGTTTATCAGTTCCACCTGATATTTACCGTCCTGTTTTAGCTCAAAACGATCCCGGCGATTAATATTAATTTTATTGTTATTAAAATTTACACTTTTTATCTGGAATCCATCCGGCGAATAAAACCACCTGCTCCGTGTAAAAAATTGTGATATTCTGAAACTGAAGGACTGCTTGCCGGTTACCACCGTATAGTCCCCTGCCTCCTGCAGCATTGTGTTATCTTCCCACTCCATAAGTTCGTCGTCTTTGTAGACCGAAAAGGGGGCGTCCCCTTCGATTTCCAGACTTACAACCTTTGTAGTGATGGTTCCGTCAGGAATGTTAGAACTGATTTTTAAGTTATTGTCAAACTTATAGGTGAAATTATTAGCTATTTTCGTATATAGTCCTCCGCCCGGCGTCCAATCAAAGGTTTGCTCTTCCAGGTCAAGGTTATATGTATTCTCTGGCGTCTCCTCTGTTTTGTAATCCTCTGTTTTGTAATCCTCCGTCCCTGAATCCGTTCCTGAATCTGCAGTTTCCCGCTGACCCGGTTCCCACTCCGCCACTCCTAATTCAGCTAAATCTGATTCCGTTAATCCGAATTCCGCCATTTCTGATTCCGTCATTCCAAATCTGCCAGGCTTTGAATCCGGTATTCCTGACGGTTCCCATTGGGATTCTTCTGCTGCCGGTTCCTCTTCCCGTATTTTAAACCGGAACGTTGTCCGGTAATCCACCTGCCGGCTCCCTTCCGTCTGTCCCGCAATTAGAAAATTCATCACATAGCTGCCGGGCTCATACAACTTCTCACCGTTTTCGTAAGGGATTTCTACTCCCTCTTTGGATAAGGAAAAGGTGATTTCCGAAGGCAGTTCAAAATAGACATATTCTTCTGCCACGCCGCCATTTGAAACATTGGTTGTAAAAACATATTTTCCCTCTATATTGTCTTTGTAGGTTCCCGTTTCGGAAACGAACATTTCCTTAATTCTGACTTCCTTTACCATGGCCGGAGTCCCCGCCGGGTTTCCGAAATCTTCCGGCTGGTCCCAGGGCCCCATCTCTCCCTCATCTTCTATCCAAGGGCTGTCCGAAAGCTCATCGTCCATATCATATATCTCTACCGCGCCATAAGCAGGTCCGTTCAGGAGCAAAGCGGCAAAAATTGCGGCCGCCCATATGTATTTATATACTCTGCCTTTTTTCTTCATCGTGCTTTTCCTTTACTCCGCTGATAATATCTGAAGATTTCGTTCCCTGATATCATAAAAAACGTCCTCTCCGAAAAATGAGTTGCTCTGCCAATGTTCTCTCTTCATCTTTTTCTCAACATAAAGGGGGCACTTATAGCTTGGTGTGAACTTTGTCTTTAAGGGAAAATTTCCAAATGTCACAACAATGGCATTTCCGGTATTTACATTGTTATTCAGCTTCTGAAGCTCTGACGGGTAGATGATAGGCCTGGTCTGAAGCTGGCTGGATACGTTTATGCCGCTGCGCGTATCTGACGTTGAGGAAGACACGCTGGATGTGGATATGGTCATATTTCCGCAGAGTTTTGAAAATTCTTCACAGGTTTCAATGTCATTGGAGCCGATGAACATTTTTATGCCGCAGTTGCCCTTGATTATATTGGCAACCTTATCGCCGTACACATTGTTAAGCTGGGCATAGGATTGGATTACCATTTGAAACCAAATCTTTCTGCTTCGCCCAACGGTTATCATCTTGTCGAACTTGTCTATCTTGGGCATATTTCCAAATTCATCCAGAATAAAGTATACATTTCTCGGAAGGGACAGGCTTTCCCGCAGCGACGCTTCTTTAATGAGGGCTTTATAAACACAGAGGACAAATATAGATGCAATTACATGCCTTGTATCTTTTTCATCCGGTATCTTTAAAAACAGCGCAGTGGGTTTCTTAGCCAGCTCACTGACTTTAATGTCGGTTTCCGATGTCAGGGCGCAGATTCCCTCGTCATTGAAAATTGATAATTTGTCATAGGCGATGGACATATAGCTGGAAAGCGTCTGTTCTGATGTGGATAATACCTGGCGCGAAAGAGACGTGGCCTTGGAAAGAACATCTCTGCCTTCAAAATATTTTTTCAGCTCCGCAAATTCATCTTCTGAATTCCCAATAATCCGGGCTACATTATAAAAGCAGTATTTTTCCCTGGTCATCCCAAGGGCCGGATCTTCACTGTCCTCCAGCATTGCCAGGCATACCGCCATGACAACGGATTTTGCGCCTTTCTCCCACAAGGGTTCATCCTGATTTTCCACCGGACAGAGGACGCTGATCAGATCATTGAGATCCTCATATATTTCATCAAATATTTTCTGTTTTTCTGTTTTTACATAAGCAATCATCTCGTTCCGGTCGCCGAAGGCTTTGCCGTCAAACTCATACCATTCCCTCACACCGGGATTATCAAAATTTATCCTTTCAAGCTTGTAGTTTTTTATACTGTCCGTATGGCAGTTAATATTATTGCCTGTCTGCAGATATATCTGGTAGCGGTCATATAAGTCTCCCAGGGGGTTCCAGCGGTAGGAACTATAAGGCTCTCTAAGGTCCAGAACCTTCACATCGTACCCTCTGGCGTCAAGGAAACCGCTGTGCAGCTGATACAGCTCTCCTTTTGGGTCAGTACAGATAAAGGAGGACCCGGCGCCCGATTTAGCCAGAATCTGAATCATAGGGTTGATAAAGCCCGTTGTCTTTCCGCTTCCTGTGGCTCCTATAATAATGCTGTGCATGGGGCTTGCCAGATTGATCTCTATATCGCGCTTCCACTTATTATAGATAGCGTAAACAGGCACCCCGTCTTTTTTCTTGCCTGTAAGCTGGGTGAACCGCACAGGCTGAAAGGTTTTTTTCTGCTCTCTTTTATTCATAAATCTGGAATTCTCCAGGTTTGAATCAAAATTTTTGACCTTAGCTTTCATTAACTTTTTAGCTCTTCTGGACGGATCATCCGACAAAACAAAAAAGTAGAAATATAGGACTATGGTCGCGCAGAATCCATACAAATAGGTGTCCCGTTTAAACAAAACATCTTTTTGAAGCAAAAGGCTGTAGTCTTTCTGCGCAATGGCCGGCGCCGTATTCCAAATAATATTGTTTATTAAAAAGCCAAAACACACAGTTCCAACAAGGATAAATGCCACACTTATCAGAAATCTTTTCATGCTTCCCTCACAACCCCTCTTTTATATTTCATATAGCAAATCAGCCCTGTTCCCCCTGCGGCGGCTCCCAGCACACCTATCCACGGGCCTTTTATGGGCAGCTTTATAAATTCTGTCAGCACATATAATAAAATTGACGACAGGTTGAAACCTCCGTGAAAAGCGATTGGAAACAAAAGGTTCCGGTTCTCATCTAACAACCTGCATAATAACAGCGCGGCGGCAAAGGCATACGCAGCCCAGAAGGGGGATATATGGCAGATTGCAAAAACAAAGGATGCGGTTATTACCGCAGTTCTTTTAGGAAATCCCCGCTGCAGACGCTGATACATATAACCGCGGAAGATAATTTCTTCCACTACAGGCGCCGAAAGCCCTACGGTAAAAAGCAGAAGCAGAAAGTCTTTTCCTTTAAAGGTGCGGGTGCTCATTTCCTGGTACCCATTTAACACAGGGCTCACATATGTTACCAGCGTAAGGAGAACCGACAGCAAAAGGCCGCAGGCCAGCCCCGTCAGGTAGAGCAGTAACAGTTGTTTCAATTGAACATTCTTTCTGCTGAAGGAAACCTCGCAAAAGAGGGAGCTCCCTTTCTTTTTTGCAGCCTTGTCCAATAGCCAGAAGGTTGCCAGCACTCCGAGTCCATAATAAAAATTACCACTGGATTTAATGAACTCCTCTGTGGAAAGATTTGTACTTCTAAAAATCATTCCCAGAAACGCCAGCCCTGCCGGAAGCAAAAGATAAAGCGCTACCGGCCTTGCCGCTCTTACAAAGCACAGAGCCCCAAGCCAAATCTTCTGTTCTGTAGTCTTTTCGGTTAATCCGGAACTATCCGATGATGAGCATGCTTCCAAATCCCGTCACCTCCATCACTTCTGCCAGTATGCCTGTTACATTTTTCAGTATCAGAATCCGGCTGTTCTCCTTCATCTCCGAATGGATCTTTTGGATATGCAAAAGGGCCGCAAAGGATATGTAATTGGTTTCACTCATATCAACTAATAACTCTTTATCTACAGATTCTAAAGCATCACTGAGCTGCAGTTTAAATTCATCCAGCTTCTCTTTTACCAGCTTTGACGGAGCTTTTATTTTCCATTTTTATCACTCTTTCTTTTGTTCTGCCGTTGCCATATATTTTCGTTTCACCACCATAAAATTCAGTACTTCCAGAGAGCCCTCTTGTGTTTTGCACCTCACAGAGCAGCCTGTGTTCACTTCTCTGTTGAATTTTTTTCATTGTAGCATATGGCATGTGACGTTTTTAGCACAGAAGCGTTACACATTTGTGATTTTGACTATATTTTCTCCATTTAATGATATTTTTTTTATTTATCACTAATCTTTTTCCTTTTTTTAGTAGTTTTTAGAGCTGTCTTTTCATTTTATATCCTGTATTGAAATTTGGCTTTTTTTTCTTTTACAGGCGTCGTTTCAGCCGGGCGTTTTAATCCCCTGGGTTCTCTTGCCCCATATCCTCCCGTCAATTCATTCAGCGTCACATTTCTGACGCTTCCCGGTCCAGGAAGTTTTTCCCAGTTTTCCAAATGTGTGAGTAATTTAAATCCGCATTCATTTATATCCTGTGCAGAAAAAATAGATTTAAGCTGCTCCCTGTCAGACTGGCTGAATTTTTCCTCACTCGTCTCACCAACTCTTGTATTCCTGTCCTCAAACCACTTTTTGACTGTATCTTCTTTCTTAAACAGCCCTTTAAGTTCTTCAACTTCTTCCTCTTTTTCCTCAAGAAATGCCAAAAATCCATCTTCGTTCCCCATGGATGAAGAATACTTCCTCAAAAATTTTGCACTTTCAAATATGGCATCTGTTTCCAACAACTGCATTTCATAAAGATCCGTACTTCCTGACTGCTTACGGCTATTTTCCGGTGTCATATAATGGTCCGCCTCCCAGTTCATCACAAGAAGCTCTGACTCACTCAATCCACTCTTCTCCAGCTCCTCTTTAAAATCACTTATGCTCATTTGGCCGCTTTGCGTTTTTGTCCTTTTATCAAACAAATCCATTTGATCTGCGTGACTGGATTCATGAACCATTGTTTCCAAAATTTCAAAGGAATTATGTCCGCCCAGATTAATTTTGATTGTTTTAGAATCTCCCATTGTCTCTCCGATACATGCAGCATCATCTGATCGAACAATATGAAAGGGTTCTCTTCCACTTTCATATGCCAAATAATTCTCCAAACTTTGACATAACCCGATTCTTTGATCGTCATTCTTCTGGTTCCAGTTTGACGGTTTAAATTGTGCAACCGCCTCCTCCAGCATTTTCTCATTTTCTGCAAGCTTCGTAAATTTTTCAGTTAGCCCATCCTGCTGTTCTTTACTCAAATTCATCCAGTTGGATGGCCAACAGCCATTACGTACACATTGCGCCCGGTACTCCCTGTTCGGCATAGTCTTATCCCTCCCCTTTCCTGAAGCTGCCCTCAGCTCTCCTTTTACCGTCGCTGGTTACTATATCATTTGCTGCGTTACATTTTATGAACAAAAGTGTTATGTTTTAGTGACGCTCTCCACTTGCTTCCTCTTTTCCCCTCCTTATACGCAAAAAGCGCGTAAAACCACTTAACTCACATGGTTTTACGCGCTCAATTTCAATTAGTTCAAACAAACCAGACTACAGTCCAAACTCCGGCAGTCCGTTCTTAAGCCCAGCGATCCATTACCTTCCGGACCCCCGGAACATCCACACTAACAGCATCACCAGCAGCACCGGCCAGATATAGGAGAGAATCCAGCCCGCCAGTCCCATAATTCCAAAAAATATGGTCATAATCAGGAATATCACCAGGAACACAACCAGCCCCGCTATAAGCCTCACATACCATTTGCTAAAGTCCACATAGTGAATATTCCGGCTGTGCTTCTCCTCATAGGCCCTGTGGCTTTCACTCTGGTTACGGCCCCCGGCCCCGTCTGCATCATAGGCGCCGGCTCCAAAGGTATCAAATACATCGGGCCTGTCCTCTGTGTCAAAGGCTGCGTCCACAATGGTCCTGGCTATCAGCTTCGGGCCTCCCAGACTGTCAATGATCTGGTTTTCGTCTGCGCCTTTGGCTGTCTCTTCCGATATATAGGAATCGTAGTACCGGAGATTTTCCTGTATCACCGAATAGGGAACCCTGCCCTCCAGCTCCGACTTAAGTCCCTGTAAAAACTCTGTCCTGCTCATTACTCAACCCTTTCCTTTATTGTGCCTTCCCTGTAAGCCGCCACCAGTTCCTTAAGGTCTGCTATCTGCGCCTTAAGCTCCCGTCCTTTGTCCGTATCCGCTACCATCACCCGGCTTTTCACTTTCTCCACTACAGAAACCTTTGGGGTGCTCTCTTTTTTAGGATCAAAGGGCATGTGCTCTGCCAATGCCAGATGATGGGAATTATAGATGAGGGTGTAGCCTGCAATTCCCGTAGCGCTCTGGTATGCTTTGGAGAGGCCGCCGTCTATGATAAACAGTTTTCCCCCTGCTTTCATGGGCTTCTCCCCCATCCTTCAGCTTTACGGCACATGGCCGTTAATAATATGGGAGCCCTCCACCGGTAAGCCAAACTCCTGCAAAAGCCGGTTGCAGAACTCCTCCTTCACGCTCAGCTGGTAGTAGGGGTTCATGACTTCCCTGTGAGCGGCTCTGTCGGCCACAAAATAATGCTCGAAGGTGGTCATCCTGTCCTTTCCGAACACCGGCGACTTGGCCCCGCACCACAGATACCACATCATATCTGTGGCCCGGATCTTGCCTGGGGTTCCCTCAGCCATGAAATACGCATTTTTCATCTGCTGGTTAAAATAATCCATCAGGCCTTCCCTCCATAGGATACCCCATCTATGGTTATGGTATCAAAGGAACCGTCCTTTTTCATGGGAATACAGCCGTGGTACAGCAGGTTGGAGTTGTAGCATTTATACATTCCCCCGTGTGAGTACAGGAATTTAATGTGCTTGTGAAGCAGATCGCTGTGCATAAAGGAAGTCTGGAGCGTCCGAAGCAGGGTCTTTTCCCCCTGGGTCAGCTCCAGGGGATTCTTGGGGTCAATGGTTGGAAAATTCATGTCCAGCATGGGATACTCCCTGCCGTCGATATTTACCGTCCCCTTCTCATAATCCACCTGAGTCAGCATCTGGCGGTTGTCCATCTCATATTCAGGATGGCGCTTAATCATGGCGCCCTCCACCTTAAACTGGATCACTGCAATGGCCTTGTGCATCTTGGCCGCCAGCCCCGGATCCACCGCATCGTAAATATTCTCATCCAGAAGCTTGGGCATAAAGCGGGTGCAGGGATCCTCCTGGTATACTTTGGCTGCAAACATGGACAGCGGGCGCAGATTGATGCCATAGCCGTCCTCCAGCACGTCAAAGCTGTTATAGCTGATGGCGATCCGCAGCACATTGCAGATACAGGCCAAGTTGCCTGTGGCAGCCCCCATCCAGGAGATATCGTGGTTTCCCCACTGAATATCCACATCGTGAAATCCCATAAGCTCATTCATGATGATGTCGGCCCTGGGTCCCCTGTCATAAATATCCCCGATAATGTGGAGATTATCGATGGTGAGATCCTGAATCAGGCGGCAGAGGGCAATAATGAACTTGTCCGCAATATCATTGTCAATAATGGAGTGGATAATTTCGTTGTAGTACAGTTTCTTGTTGTCGTCGTTGTAATCTACATGAAGCAGCTCATCGATGGTATAGGCAAACTCCCTGGGCATTTTCTTGCGGACCTTGGAGCGGGTGTACTTGGAGGAAACCTCCTTACAGCTCTGCACCAGACGGTAGATGGTAATCTTCTGCCAGTCCTCCGTGTAGAGTCCCAGCTTCATCATCCGTCCCAGATTCCGCTCCGGATAATAGATGAGATTCGCCAGCTGAATCTGCTCCTCCTCCGGTATGAGATGGCCAAAGGTGTCCTTAATTTTTTCTCTGGTAATGCCGGAGGAAGAACGGAGCAGATGGATAAATGCCTCGTACTCTCCATGAAGATCGCTAAAGAAGTATTCTGTTCCTTTGGGCAGGCTGCAGATCGCCGTCAGATTGATAATTTCACTGGTAGCTGCCTTTACCGTCGGATACTCTCTTGCCAGAAGCTGCAGATATGCCAAATCCCTCATTGTCATATTCTCCCCATTCCCAATTGCTTGTTATTAAGGTTATAGTAACACAATTTCCCTCAATTTACAAACAATTTAAGAAAGCCGTAAGCCACGGGTCATCTGTCCGCCGTCACACAGTTTTTTCCTGTTCGTTTACTGTGGTACATAAGCTCGTCCACACGGTTCATCACTGTCACCGCCGTATCATTGGGCCGGATGGCAGTGACTCCTATTGACATGGAAACGGTGAGAACCGTTCCGCCGTAGGGCAGCTCCGTATGTAATACCATCTGCCTGAATTTTTCCCCGATTATGGCCCCATCCTCCGGTTTGCCCACACTGTAAATTCCCACAAACTCTTCTCCGCCCCATCGGCCGATCAAATCATCCCTGCGCATATTGCGCTTTATGGTGGCTGCAATATTCAAAAGCACCTTATCTCCCGCTTCGTGACCGTAATTATTGTTAAAATACCGGAAATTGTCAATATCTCCCATAAGCACTGCAAAAAGGCGCCCAAAACGCATGTACTCGCTGATCTTATATTCCAGAAAGCTCTCCAGGTACCTGCGGTTGGGCAGCTTTGTCAGTGAATCATGCATCGCCAGATCGGCCAGGTGCTCCACCAGGTCGTCCTCATAGACGGCCGGGGAGCTCTGGGTAAATATTTCAACTGCCCCTGCAATTTTCCCGCCTTCCTGATGGGTAAAATATTGACTGAGATGGGGATGCGGTACCCCTCCTTGTGGCGGACAAACACTTTGGCCCTGCGCTGCTCCCCGTCCACCAGTGTTTCAAACAAAGGGCAGGCAATCATACATAAGGGCCTCCCTGCCTGATCGATATGATTTAAGCCGCTGTCCTGACACCGTTTCCCTATTATTTCCTCTGCTGTATAGCCAGTTATTTTTTCTGCGGCTTTATTCCAAAAAAGAATTTCCCGATCTGGGCTCACAAAATAGATACCGTCCGGCAGGTTGTTGATGATTTCAAGATACATTTTCTCTATTTTCATATAATACACCTCTATTTCCGAAATCCTCAGTTATACCTGATATAAACTTAATCGTCAATATAATTCCGAACATAAGCTGCTGATTAAACCTTAATAAAACTTGCAGGTTTGCCCGACTTATAGTAACATATTCTTAAGCAGATAATCATTGGGCTAATTCAGAATTTTTCTAAGGAGAGGAACGTCATGGAAGAATTGTACGTATTCGGAACCGGCAATGCACAGGCTACCAGTTTCTACAATACCTGCTTCGCCATCAAAGACCAGGATGAATATTTCATGGTGGACGCAGGCGGCGGAAACGGCATCCTGAAGATACTGGATGACATGAATGTGGATCTAAGCCACATCCACAATATTTTCGTAACACACGAACACACCGACCACATTCTGGGAATTGTGTGGATGGTGCGGATGGTTGCGGCGGCCATGAAAAGGGCAGATACCAGGGTGAACTGCGCATCTACTGCCACCAGGGACTTACAGACACCATCACCACCATCTGCCGGCTGACGATGCAGGGCAAATTCTACAAAATGATAGGGGAGAGAATTTTCCTGATTCCTGTGGAGGACGGGGAGACTGTCCATATTCTTGACTATGACGTGACCTTTTTTGATATCCTGTCCACAAAAGCCAGACAGTTCGGCTTCACCACTATCTTGAAAAACGGCCGCAAGCTCACCTGTGCCGGCGACGAGCCCTACAATCCCGACTGCCTTCCCTATGTGGAGGGGAGCCACTGGCTTCTCCATGAAGCCTTCTGCCTCTATGGAGACAGGGATATCTTCCAGCCCTACGAGAAGCATCACGCCACTGTCAAAGAGGCGTGTGAACTGGCTGAGAGCCTGCACATCCCCAATCTGATTTTGTGGCACACGGAAGATAAAAAGCCGCTGGAACGCAAGGCCCTTTACACCGCGGAGGGGAAAGAGTATTACCACGGGAATCTTTTTGTTCCTGACGACAAGGAGATCCTCCCTCTCTAAGTCCCCCTGGCGTCCATATAAAAGGTCCGGCATAGGGGAGAATGAACACCCCCGGATGCCGGACCTTTTTAAGCTGCTGCCAACGCCGTCAAATGAACCGCTGCTGCGTAACCTGAATCAGAGCGGAAATCACCCGCCCATTGCCATCCTGTATATCTCCACCATCTCAGCCTTTCCCAGCTCCCGGATACCGGGCAGGGTGCGCTTTCCGAAGTTGGTGCATTTCTCAGCCATCTCCTCGATGCGTTCAGGATCCACATCCAGCTCTTTCAGGGTCACAGGCATACCCAGGCTCCTATAGAAATCCTCCGTAGCCTGAATACCTGCCAGCGCCGTATTCATAGGGTTCTCAAAATCCATATCCAGATTCCACACATTTACCGCGTACCGGGCGAAACGGTTCACATCCCCAGGGCAGGTGAATCTTGCCCAGGACGGCCACAGTGCAGACAGGCCTGCTCCGTGGGCGATGCGGGTATACATGCCGGACAGCTCATGCTCCAGCTGGTGCACCTGCATCACAAAGCTCCGCCCTGCGCTTGTAAGCCCGTTGTGAGAAAGGCTTCCGGCCCACATAAGGCGGCCCTCGCCTCATAATTTTCCGGATCCTTATCAGCACTGCGCCTGCCTCTATCGTGGATTTTAAAAGCGCCTCTGCAATGCGGTCGGTGAGAACCGTATCCTTTGTCTTGCTGAAGTACCGCTCCAGAGTGTGCATCATGATGTCCACCGTTCCGCAGCCGGTCTGGAATTTGTTCACGCTGTAGGTCAGCTCCGGATTACAGATGGAGAATAAAGGCCTGTGTGTTACGCTGTTAAAGCCTCTCTTAAGGCCTGTCTCCTCATTGCTCATAACGCAGGAAGCGCTCATCTCGCTGCCTGACGCCGAGAGGGTGAGGATAGCGCCTACAGGAAGGGCTTTCTTTGGCGCGCTCTTTTGAAGGAAGAAATCCCACACGTCCTCCTCGGGGCTGCCCACTCCGTCAGCAATGCATTTGGAGGAATCCAGAACACTGCCTCCGCCTATGGCCAGGATGAAATCCACATGCTCCTTCAGGCACAGCTCAATGCCCTTTTTAGCCAGGGCCACCGTAGGGTTAGGCTGAACTCCGCCCAGGGTCAGATACTCAATCCCCTCCGCCTCCAGACTGCCGCACACTGCATCCAAAAGTCCGCTTTTCTTAGCGCTGGCTCCGCCAAAATGCACCAGTACCTTCTTAAAACCGTATTCCTTCACAAGGGCTCCTGCCTGAAGGTGGGTATCCTTTCCGAATATCACCCTGGTAGGAGTAAAAACTCAAAATTTTCCATATAATTACTTCCTCCTATGCCTTTCCGCCAGAGCGCCCTGAGTTATGCTTCCCCTGCCCCTTCGGATGTGACTTCCGGCCCCCGTGGCAGCAGGCCGTTGACCATGCTGCCGCGGCTTTCCGGCCTGCTGCCACAGGGAAGAATAACGCAGGACCGCTCCCGGCTCCATAGAGGACAGTATACCATTTTTCCAGTCTTTCTCAAGGCTGAAAATGCACCTGAGGCCCTGAATTTAAGAGCGGTAAGAAGGGCGGCCTATTCAAACCATTTATGGCCGAAACCATTGAGCAGGGAATCCGCCTCCGCCGGCCCGCTTCCCTCCTGTTCATACTCATAGACAGGAAGGCCTTTGCTACGGTACTGCTCTCTGACCTGATCCACATATTTCCAGCTAATCTCCACCTGATCCCACTGGGAAAACCAGGAACGCTCTCCCCGCATGCAGGCTCCCAGCAGGCGCTCATATGCCTCGGGGGTATTCATCCGGTGTACCAGATTACAGTTCTGGCAGAAATCCATCTTTGCCTGGGTAAGCTCCTCCGTCTCCCCCGGCGTCTTGATGTTAAACTGGAGATAGACGCCCTCGGTGGGCTGAATCTTGATGTTCAGAATATCCGGCTCAATTCCCTCTGCAGGCTCTTGAACACCACAGCCACCTGCATCTCCCGCTTTCCCAGCTTCTTCCCTGTGCGCACATAGAAGGGCATCCCCCTCCACCTGTGGTTATCCACCTGAAGTCTCAGGGCCGCATAAGTTTCAGTGGTTGAATGTTCATCTACAGAGGGCTCTTCCCGGTATCCTTTATACTGCCCCAGCACCATGCTTTGCGAAATATCCTCCGGCAGACGGAGGGCTCTGAGCACTTTAATCTGTTCCCTGTGCATATCCTCCACAGCCAGGCTTCCCGGCTGTTCCATGGCTACAATTGTAAGAATCTGGAAGAGATGGTTCTGTACCATGTCTTTCAGAGCGCCGCTGTGGTCATAATAACCGCCTCTTGTCTCCACTCCCACCTCCTCGGTAGCGGAAATCTGGATGCATTCTATATGCTCTGCATCCCATACCTGGCTGAAGATGGGATTGGCAAAACGGATAATCTGGATATTGCGGACCATCTCCTTTCCGAGATAGTGATCGATCCTGTAAATATGGTCCCCTCTGAAAAACGCCTCCATCGTCTCGTTAAGTCTGGCTGCAGCGGGAGATTCTCCCCGAAGGGTTTTTCAATAACTACCTTTCCCTTCTCTGCGCCTTCCACCTGCTTCAGTCCATTGACTATGGCGCCGAAGAATCTGGGCGCAACCGCGAAATAAAAGATGTGGTTCCCGGCCTGTATCTCCTTATAAAAGCTGTCTAAGCCGCCGTAGGCCCTTTCATCTGTAAAGTCCATGCGGTAGTACAGGATGCGGCCTGCAAATTTTTCGTAAGTCTCCTCCTTAAAGCGAAGTCTTGCAAACTTTTCCACCCAGTCCCTGGCTGCCTCCCTGTACGATTGGCTGGTGTAGTCTCTTCTCCCAACCACAACGATTCTGGCGCAGAGTTCCTTATCCTCCGCAGCTTCAATATTGTAAAGAGCCGGAAGCAGCTTCCTGAAGGTTAAGTCCCCTGTCCCCCCAAAAATTGTAAATATCTGTTCATTGTTCATTTTATGACCTCCAATCATGGTGGAAGATTCCTTCCCGGTCCGTTCTCTGGTAGGTATGGGCCCCGAAGCAGTCTCTCTGAGCCTGAATCAGGTTGGCGCCCACCGGCATTCCCCGGAATGCGTCAATGTAGGCCGCAGCCTGGCTCATGGCAGGAACAGGGATACCGTTGCTGATTCCCATGCACAGTATGGCTCTGAGACTCTCCTGGCCTTGGTTGATTCCGTCCCTGAAAAATGAATCCACCATCAGGTTGGACAGGCTTTTGTTCTTGCCGAAGGCTTTGTGATATCGTCTAAAAATTCTGCCTGTATAATGCAGCCCGCCCGGAAGATGGAAGCAATTTTTCCGTAGTCCAGATCCCATCCGTATTCTCCTGCAGCATGGGCAAGCAGATCAAAGCCCTGTGCGTAGGCGGCTATCTTGGCCGTATAAAGACCTCTTCTGACCTTTTCCTCAAAGGCGCCTTTGTCCTCCGCCTGCCGCCCCCGGGGATTTGCAAAAAGCTCCTTCGCTCTGTTTCTCTCATCGATGCGGTTTGACATAATTCTGGCGTTGCAGGCTGCCGTAATCATAGATACATTTACTCCCTGCTTCAGAGATTCCAGACTGGTCCATCTTCCCGTTCCCTTCTGCCTGCGCTGTCCACTATATAGTCCACCAGATCTCCGTCTGAGAAATCGTCCTTCTCATTAAAAATGCCTGCGGTAATTCCGATGAGGTAGCTCTTCAGCTCCCCCTCATTCCATTTAAAAAACACATCCGCCAGTTCACGGTTGGTGAACCCTCCGGCATACTTCAGAAGCAGGTATGCCTCTGCTATAAGCTGCATATCAGCATATTCGATGCCATTGTGCACCATTTTCACATAGTGGCCCGCACCGTCAGGTCCCATGTAAGCGCAGCATGGCTCTCCCTGGGCCCTGGCTGCAATGGCTTCCAGAACAGGAGCTATATGTTCATAGGCCTCCTTGTCTCCTCCCGGCATAATAGAAGCCGAAACGCGCTCCCATCTCTCCTCCGGAAACGCCTGTGCCGAAATAGTAAATCCCCTTTTCCCTCAGGTACTTCTCTCTCCTTCTGGTATCTTCAAAGAATGAATTGCCTCCGTCCAGAATCATGTCCCCTTCCTCCAGAAGCGGAACAAGCTGGTCTATCACCATATCTACAGGCTTTCCGGCCTTAACCATAATCAGTATCTTGCGGGGCCGTTCCTGAGATTCCACCAGCTCCTTCATATCGTAGAAGGGTATAAAATTCTCATGAGAATAGTCCCTGACTACGGCGTCCGTCACCTCTTTGCTGCGGTTGTAGCTCCCACCTTAAACCCGTGGTCCGCCATATTGAGGGCCAGGCTCCTTCCCATAACTGCAAGCCCTATGATTCCTATTTGTGTTCTCTGCATAATGATACCTCCTCTAATGCCAATGCTACGCCCTGAGGCATGTCTGCGCCATGCACCGGGCCTTTCAGCATTCCGTCGTCAACGTTTCTCTCTATAATTACAATGCCGCCCTCAAACCGGTTTGCGACCAGCAAAAATTTTTCATTGCCGCTTAAAATAAAATCTCTGGGGTGGGCTCCTCCGCATGTCACGTGCTGGATCGCCGACGCCCTGTCTTTCCCCACATCAAAAACGCTGAGTATATCCGCCCCTCTCACGGAAATATATAAAAACCTTTCATCCCCCGTAAGGCGGATAGCCGCTGCGGATATCCCCTTGTCCTCCCTCCTGTCCTCCGGCAGTACGGACAAGGTCTGCATCAGCGTGAAGGCGTTTCCCCTGACTCCGAACATAAAAAGCTCGTTGCTCCACTCGCTTACCATATAGAACCTGCTGTGGTCCCTGTTAAAAACCCCATGTCTGGGTCCGGTTCTCCGGGAACACAATTTCCCCTGCGGGCCCGTATCCATGAGCCCTGTCAAAAAGCCTGACGCGGTTCTGTTCCAGGCAGGGAACCAAAAGCCACCTTTCATGGAGCAGAATCTGGTGGCAGCCCGCTCCCTCTCCATTCTCTATCCGCTTTAACAGGGAGGGCTTTCCTTCATCCAGGTGATAGACCATCACCGTTCCCTCATGGTAATTGGCAGTATACACTTCGTTCCCATCCTGCAGGATATAACAGGGGGTCTGCCTCTCCTCCAGTATCTCCGCTTCCCGAATCACGGCCCCGTCTTTTATCTCCAGAAAACAGGCGCCCGCCCCCTCCGGTCTTTCTATTGGAAAAACCATGGAGTTCCCCTTAAGGCTGACCCATTTCGCATTTTTAGCCTCATAAAACAATTCCGGTTCTGTCATGGCGCCGCTGTCCGGGTCAAATGTAAAATGATAAATGCCTCTGCTTTGGCCGGAAAAGTAAGTCCCGATATAACCGTCCTGAATACTCCCCGCCCTCTCTTTTTTGTCTCTCTGTTCATCAATTGATTCCCTCACCTGCTCTCTCTGATTTTGCGCCTTCCGGCGGATTGGTTCCTCACAATCTCCCTGGCTCCCTCCTCTGTTCCTACTATGATGCGGCTGCATATACTGTCAAAATACCCGGTTTCCAGGATTCCCGGTATCCTGCGGATGGCTTCTGCAGCATCCCTGTATTCCATATCCGGTCCAAAGGTTACGTCAAATATATAATTGCCATTATCTGTGCAAAATATTTGTCCATCTTTTTCCTCAGCGCCGGGCATCCGCCCAATCTCCCGATTCTTTCTGCCGCCCACGAATATGCGAAGGGAAGCGCTTCCACAGGAAGGGGAAAGCCGCCCAGGCGCTTAACCAGCTTGCTCTCATCCATAATCCAGATGACCTCCTTTGCTTTGGACGCCACTATCTTTTCCCGCATCAGAGCGCCTCCGCCGCCTTTAACAGAACAGAATCCGCCGTCTATCTCATCCACGCCGTCTATGGTCAGATCAATATGGTCCGTCTCCTCAGGAAGGCACAGAGGGATGCCAAGGGACTTTGCAAGTTTTCCGCTGGACTCCGACGTAACCACAGCCCGGAGATTATATCCTGCCGCCGTCAGGGCTCCTATCTCCTGTATCAGATAAAAGACCGTGGAGCCGGTGCCTACGCCGATTGTCATCTCATCTCTGATAAATGCCGCCGCTGCCTTAGCCGCCCGCTGCTTCTGCATCTCTTTGGTTTCTGCTCCCATCCTCTCACCGCCTTTGTATGTGTTTTATGTCTACAACTGTAATTATAATAGTTACAGTTAGAAAAGTCAACTGAATTCTGTGAGAGTTTACGATAATATGTAACAGTTCAGACGGCGGGAAACGTGATGCAGAAAAACCGCTCAGAAGAAGGTAACTCCGCCCCGGCTGATTATCATATTCTAAAAAGGACAGACATATGATAAACATAGAACCTATAATATACGGATGGGCAGGCAGGAGGTCTCAAAATGAAAGGTTTTAAATTACTCAGGCAGTATCTACATATCAGTTCCAGGGCCATGATTTGCGTGGAAATGCTGGTTTTAAGCGTACTCTGCCTCAGCCTTTTCCTTTTCAAAACAGGATCCGGCCGGGCGGTTATGAGCCGGGCCTCCCGGATGGCGGAAACCATCCATCCCTGAAAGGGGAAAACGATAAAAAGGAAGAGGGCAAAAAGGAGTATATCAAGTGGGTGGATTTCGGCGTTACCAGCGAGGCCATGAATCAGGCGTTCCGTTTTGATGTGGAGACATGCAGAGAACCGATACATTTAAACTGGGTGGATCTGCTGGCCTATCTGGGTACAAAATACGGCGGGGATTTCGGCAAATACAAAGCGGAGCACATGAACGCCCTGGCCCAGCAGCTGAAAGACGGAGCCACAATAGAAGAACTGACAAAGGATATGAAATATTACAGCTATTATCGAAATGCATACGGAGCTGTGCTGGACGGCATGGTGGGAGAATTTCAGGCTGAGATACCTGCCAGCGAGGCGCCCGCCGCTTATCTGCCTCAGGCGTAGCAGGCGGAGCGGAGGGAGATCCTGCCACAGTGTGGGTAACCAAGTACGGGCTGAAAGCCTTCTCCCCCATTGCCAAAGGCTTTCCTTACAGCGACTTTGACGATTTCGGCACAGCCAGAAGCTACGGCTTCAAACGCCAGCATCTGGGCCACGACCTTATGGGCCAGGTGGGAACGCCTGTAATAGCCGTGGAATCCGGCTACGTGGAGGCCATAGGCTGGAACCAGTACGGCGGCTGGAGGCTGGGTATCCGCAGTTTTGACCGAAAGCGTTACTATTATTACGCCCACCTTCGCAAAAACTATCCCTACCAGGCCAGTCTGAAGGAGGGCTCCATCGTGCAGGCGGGAGACGTCATCGGATACCTGGGCCGCACCGGCTACAGCTCCAGGGAAAACACCAACAACATTGACGAGCCCCATCTCCATTTCGGACTGGAGCTTATCTTTGACGAATCCCAGAAGGACAGCAACAACGAAATCTGGGTCAGCTGCTACGAGCTGGTGAAATTCCTGAACTTAAACCGCTGCGAAACCTATAAGGTGGAAGGCACCAAAGAGTGGGCCCGCCTCTACCAGACCAAAGACCCGGCAGTTCCCGACTCTGTGCCGGAGACAAAATCCCAAGCCGAAGGGGAACCCTCCGAGGGGGAGACAAAAGCCCAAAGCGAGGGCGGAACCAAGGTTCAATCTCATGGGCAGTAAGATCCCGGAGACAGGAAGAACAGGCTGCCGCATTATTTAGAAATAGAGCTGAGATGATATGCTTTCAATGCCAGCTGCAGCGTTAAGCGGTTATCCGGATCATCCAAAGACAAGCCCAGCTGCCGCTGCAGTTTATCTACACGGTAAAGGATACTGTTGCGATGCATATGCATCTCCTGTGCGACGGCGGTAATATTCCGTTCGTTGCGCAGCAGAGACTCAAGCAGCGCCAGATGACTGCCGGTCTGACCGTTTTTCTCTCCCTGCTCCAAAAGCTCCACTAAATCGGCATACAGATATTCCAATGGATTTTCTTTGCTGTATATCTTCAACAGATGGCAGGGAAGGAATTTTTCATATGAATATATAACATCCTTAGGCATTAGCTGAAGGCCCAGCTCCAGGGCAGTGACAGCCTGCCGGTATGCACGCCGGAAATCATGGAGTTGGGAAAAGGCGCTGCTTTGACCGCAGCAGGCGCCGTTGTCCTGAAACAGCTCCCGGTAATTCAGCAGACAGTTGTCCTGATCGCCGAAACTATCTGCACGCTGAAGCGCTACAATTCTCTCCCTGTACTCAAAGGTTGCAAAAAAGCTTTCTCACTTTGCAAATAATTGATGACAAACTGCACATAGGGATGAAAATAATTGGCAAACTCAACTACACAGACACGGTACTTACAGCTGCAGGGCCAATGCATAAGCGCCGCCTTGCTATTGATTTCCTGCTCAGTCAGATCCTTTTCAATCATATCAACTAACAGGCAGATATTCCGCCTCTCAAAGGTTTCCTTTGTTTTCCCCGCCTTCCTGATTAATTGCTCAAGAAAGCCCACCAATATTTTCATATAATGCAGGGTTTGGGGCGTTGGGGCCTGAGAAAGTCCATACAAACAAATTGTGTGGGCCTGCAGCCCATTATCTCCAAAAACCTTGATAATTTTTGTGCATCCTATATAATTTGGGGGATAGTGGTAGCCAATGGCATAAAACTGTTCCGCTGCCTGCAGATAGCGCTTTTCAATTAGTCCCTGTATCATATGCTTTGGGAAATAGCCATCCCGCAGCGTCTGAGCAATATCAGGATGGGAAGCCGGAATATGCCGGGTATAGGCCAGCACCCGAAGGGTTTTGCTCATAATAATGATAGGGTCCTGAAACAATGGCTCGCTCCGATCCAGCAACGCCTGCATGTCTGCACCTGCGGCGGTGAGGCATTTTAAGTCCTGATACCAGGTCCAAAGCTGCATTTTATAATCCAATAACCTATTGGCCACAGCCGCCATATCTGTTATTGGCTCCAGAACAATGCAGGAGCAGGCTAAATACCGGCTCTCCTCATAAACAATATCATCACCGGAAAACAGAACACAAATGTCCCCATCCAATTGACGGAAATACCCGGTTTCCGGCTGCAAAGCAATATAAAGCACAGAAGGATCCAATCTATCGCTTCTCTCCTGTCCAATAATGGCAATATCCGAAAAAGCCCGCTCATCTCCAGGCGGACGGTTTGTACGGGGTTTATACTTCTGCAAAAGCTCCAAAATGCTATAGGCAATAAAATGCATAATATTCTCCTTTTGTATGAAAAAGAAAATTCTATTTTCATGTTAACACACAATTTTGTAACATTCAACAATGTTTTTATTAATTAAATTGTGTAATATTTGTTTAAAGAACTTCTTCTAACAACCTGGCGGAGTTCCGAACAAAAGAATAACTTTAATAGGAGGTAAACATGAAAAGTGAACTTACAACGCAAAACGCTCATCCTGAACGAACCTTTACTCGCACAAAACTGTTGATGATGACAATAGGCACGTTTGTGGGCTCCGGATTGGTATCTTTGACAGGTCCGGCTGCATCTGTAACCGGCTACTCTGTCTGGTTGGCCTATATTCTTGCTGTTGTCATAGGCTTCCTGGCGGCGCTGCCGTTCGTTTGCATCACCAGTGTTATGAATTTCAATGGCGGCGCATATACGGTAGCAATCACATTCCTGGGCAATCGTTTTGGCGGAGCATTCGTATTTTTACAGGTGCTTAACGCACTTATTCTGTCAATCCTGGCTCATCCTTCGGCGCCTATATCAACAGCGTTTTCCCCAGCATCAGCTCACAGGCTGCGGGCGCTGCCGTCATCCTTCTATTCTGGGCCGTTCACTGTCTTGGAATTAACTTTATGGCCGGTGTGCAGAAGTACACAACCTTTATTCTCATAGCTGCTCTGGCAGTCTTTTCTGCTTTTGTTTTTACAAACCTTAATCCGGCGGCATTGGACCTTAAGGGACCTGAATTCTTTACCAATGGTTCCGCCGGCGTATTCAGCGCCATAGCAATGCTGGTTTTCTCCTGCCAGAGCTATGATAACAATGTACTGGCATTTGGACGCTATACCATTAATCCACGCAAAAATATTCCCTGGGGTATGTTTGCAACCTTTATTGCTTTACTCATAATCTACGGCCTGGTCACTTTGGCTGAGGTTGGCGCAGTAGACTTATCAGCCCTTGCCGGAAACCGCTTACAGAAGTCAGCCGCGCAGTGCTTCCTCCTGTGATGTTTGTGGCATTTATTATTTTGGGTCCGATTCTCTGCCTTACAAGCACAGTCAACGGCGCTCTTGCTTCATTTACCATAGGCCTTGCCAAAGCCAGCGAGGACGGATGGCTGCCACAACAGCTGAGCAGGAAGGGAAAACGCGGTACATATTGGCAGATTACCACCCTGCTGTCTGTGGTGTGCATTATTCCGATTATTTTAAATGTCAATATCGGCGTACTTTCCAGTATTGTGACACTGCTCATCAGCATCCTGACTATCCCCCTGATTCTATCTTTTTGGAAGCTGCCCATCCTGTTTGAGGACGAATTTAAAAAGAGCACCCTCCATTTATCCGTAGGATTTTACCGAGCCACTGTGGTCATCGGTCTGGCTGCGCGGTTACTGATTACTTACTTTTGTATACAGAAGCTTACTGCCGCTGTGGCCATTGGTGCAATTCTTGCTGCTGTCTGCTGCTTTGGTTTTGCATTTCTTCGTTATCGAACAGGAAAAATTCATTGTGAAGCAGCTTACTTCTTTGATTAATTATAGGAGGAATACTAAAAAATGGATAATTTTGTACAGCTTGTCTATGGAAGTGACGCTAGTGTAAACGCCTACAAGGCTATTTCTGCCGTCTGTAAGAAAGAAGTCTCCGGAAAACAGGTCCTTCTGAAAGTAAATACAGGTTTTAAAGGGCCCGCCCGATCAGGTCTCTGCACCAACCCGGATGTTGTAGAAGGTTTGATCCGCTATTTCAGGGAAAAGGGCGCAGGGCGCATCCTGGTAGGCGACAGTTCTATCGTGGGAGTGGACAGCATAGAAGCGCTGCAGGCTGCAGGAATCCTGGATATATGCGCTGCATATCCAGATGTAGAGTGTGTCGATCTCAATGCATTTGCGCCTGTGGACAAAAAAATCAATAATGGGTACATGGTAGACAGTATTCTCTTTTCCTCTGCCCTTTTTGACAGCGATATCGTTGTCAGCATACCTGTTATGAAAACGCACATGTACACCGGGGCCACTCTCAGCATTAAGAATATGAAGGGGTGCATGTATAAACGCGAAAAAACGAAACTGCATCGTCTCAATAAACCTGTCCCTGAGAACGCTCAGGGAAGGGCGCTGGATTATGGCCTGAAGGATTTATCTCAGGTGTGCTATGCCGATTATGCTGTCATAGACGGCAGCGTGTGCATGGAAGGCTTCGGTCCCAGCGGCGGTGAACCGGTTTGTATGGATCTTGTCCTGGCCAGCAGCGAACCGGTCGCAGCTGATATGATAGCCCTCAAGCTGATGGGTATGCCTTTAGAAGACGTGGGACATATCAACCTCATTTCAAAGGCAAGAGGTGTGTCTTACGAGCAGATCCGGGTAGAGCCTGCAGACTATATGAAATATGCAAAAAAGTTGCCACAGCATCAGACGCCCGGCTGGGCCTGGCCTGCGACAAACTTGTTATGGAGGATGAAAGCGCCTGCAGCGCCTGCCATGCGGCACTGATTCAGTTTTTGCGCTATCATACCCACGAGTTTGAAAACGGTGAAAACACCTACACGATTTTTGCAGGAAAAGACATTAAACGTGAAGATATCTTAAACGCCGAGCATCCTTGCCTGGTAGGCAACTGTACTGCAAAATTCAAGGATTTGGCGCCCTTCTGCAAAGGATGCCCGCCTATCCCCTCTGAAGTGACAAAGGCGCTGAAAGGCGAGGCCGGCCTGAAAATTGTCTATCTGGCCATGCCTGTTTTCTCATCCGTTCCAAGGAGTACAGCCTGCTCATTGACCCTTATCTGAGTGGTAATCCCCAGGCAGCCACAAAGCCGGATGAGGTATTTGCCACCCATCTGCTGGTATCGCATGCACATGAGGACCATCTGGCGACGCCGTGGAGATTGCAGAGCGCTGTAACACGGTTGTATATTGTACCCTGGAAAACGCCGGTCTCTTCGGTCCGGACACAAGGATCGAGGCCGGACAGCCCGGCGGAGCAATACGGACAGATTTCGGCAGCATTAAATTCACATCTGCCCTTCATGGAAACGGCGGACCCGGACTGGCCTGCGGATTTCTTATTACTATAGAGGAAAAGAAAATTTATTTTGCAGGCGATACGGCTCTGACAATGGATATGGCCCTCCTGAAAGATGAGAGCATTGATGTTGCGCTTCTTCCCATTGGCGGAAGGTTTACAATGGATCCGGAAGATGCAGTCAGCGCTGCGTCACTTATTAAACCCAAGGCGGTTATCCCTATGCACTATAATACTATGCCTCCCATTATTCAGGATCCTGATAGTTTTAAAGTGATGCTGGAAACCCAAACCGACGCCAGGGCTATTATCCTTAAACCTGGGATGCAGTACGAACTGTGATTAAAACATTTTATGAAAAGGCACAAAACTACCTATCCAAGCCTGTGAATAAACAGCCCGCTCCGAAGCTTCGGTTCAAACCAGGTGGACTTGGGGGGCATCAGGAGTCCGGCGTCCGCCACATCCAGCAGTTCCTTTATGGAGGTGGGATACATGGAAAAGGCCACGGCCATATCCTGGCGGACCCGCTTCTCCAGCTCACCCAGCCCCCGGATTCCACCTATAAAATCGATCCGTTTGTCAACGCGGGGATCCCCCACTCCCAGCACCGGTCCCAAAAGCCAGTCCTGAAGAACGGACACGTCCAGCCCCTTCACAGGGTCCCTCACAAGGAGCTCCTCCTTTGCCCGGAGCTCATACCAGGCATCCTCAAGGAACATTCCGAAGGTTCCCTTCTCCGTGGGGCCACAGGGCTCCTTCCCCACCTTTTTCACCAGGAAGTTTTCTTTTACAGCTGCCAGAAATGCCTCCGGCGACAACCCGTTCAAATCCTTCACTACCCGGTTATAGGCAGTATCATCAGCTCCTCATCAGGAAACAGCACAGACAGGAAGTAATTGTACGGCTCCTCCCCGGTATATCCCGGATTCTCCTCCCTGCGCTTCAGGCCTACCTTCACCGCAGAAGCGGCCCGGTGGTGTCCGTCGGCAATATAGGTGGCGGGAATCTCGGCGAAAGCGGCCTCAATCCCCTTTACATTCTCAGCCGAACTGATTTTCCAGACCCGGTGGCCGATCCCGTCCTCAGAAACAAAGTCGTACAGGGCTTCTCTGTCCTTGACCCCGGCCACAATCCCCCTCAGCGCTTCATTCTGCCTGTAAGCCAGGAAAATAGGGCCTGTGTGGGCATTGGTGGCGTCCACATGGCGGATACGGTCAATCTCCTTATCCTCACGGGTATTTTCATGTTTTTTAATCACGCCCCTCAGATAATCGTCGATGGCGCTGCAGGCCACAATCCCGGTCTGGCTGCGGCCGTCCATGGTCAGCTCATAGAGATAATAGTTATCTCCCTCATCAGTGACATAAACGCCCTCTGCTATCTGCCGGTCCAAAATCTCCCTGGCCTTCTCATAGACCCTGTGGTCGTAGGTGTCCACAGAATCCGGGAACTGTGTCTCAGCCCTGTCTATGTTGAGAAAGGACAGATGATTCCCCGCCACTGCCCGGCAGGCCTCCTTCCGGTTATACACGTCATAAGGCAGGGCAGCTACCCGGGCCGCCGTTTCAATCTCCGGCCTGATACATACAAATGGTTTTACAACCGCCATTTCCAGTCTCCTCTTCTCTCCGTTTTATCCATAAATGAACCACGGCCTCCACAGCAGGTTTCCCAGCCATGAAGGCCGTATGCAGATACGTTTTCTTACTTCACAACACGCACTCTCAGCACGCCCTTGATTGCCTTCAGCTTCTCAATGGTTACAGCCTCGGGTACATTTTCCAAATCCAGCAGGGTGTAAGCGTACTTATCCCGGCTCTTGTTGGTCATATCAGAAATGTTTACACCCTGGTCTGCCAGAATTCCCGTTACCTGGCCGATCATATTGGGAATATTCATGTGGAGAACCGCCACTCTGCTCTTAGTCTGGCATTCCCCCATATCGCAGGTTGGATAATTCACAGAATTCTTAATATTTCCGTTTTCCAAATAGTCTGTAATCTCTTTTACCGCCATCACTGCGCAATTGTCCTCAGACTCCTGGGTGGAAGCTCCCAGATGCGGCAGCAAAATAACCCGCGGCATATGGGTCACCTTGGGATTTGGAAAATCACTTACATAGTAACGCACCTTTCCCGCCTCCAGGGCCTCTGCCATATCATCGTCATTCACCAGCGTATCTCTGGAAAAGTTAAGGATAACCACGCCGTCCTTCATCATGGAAAGCTTTTCCTTGTTAATCATGCCCTTAGTCGCATCCAAAAGAGGCACGTGAATGGTTATGTAGTCACATTCCTGGAAGATGGTGTCCACATTGGTGATATGCTTTACATTTCTGGACAATCTCCATGCGGCGTTAACAGAAATATAGGGGTCGAATCCATAGACCTCCATCCCCAGATGGGTGGCTGCATTGGCAACCTCGCTCCGATGGCGCCCAGCCCAACTACGCCCAGCTTCTTGCCCTTAATCTCACAGCCCGCAAAGGCCTTTTTGCTCTTCTCCGTGTCCTTGGTGATATTGTCGTCCTCTGCATTGGCCTTGCACCACTCGATGCCTCCCACAATATCCCTGGAAGCCATGAGCATGCCTGCTATCACCAGCTCCTTGACGCCGTTTGCATTGGCGCCCGGCGTATTGAATACTACAATGCCATCCTCTGCGCAGGCGTCCAGAGGGATGTTGTTTACGCCCGCTCCCGCCCGGCCTACTGCCAGCAGGCTTTCAGGAAAGTCCATATCATGCATGGAGCGCTCCGCACCAGAACGGCGTCGGCCTCCCCTATATTGTCTGTAAGTTGGTAATCCGCCGGAAACAGCTCCGTACCGCACTTGGCGATGGGATTTAAGCAGTGAATCTTTTTCATAATAATCAATCTCCTCTTTCAGAACCTGAATCATACGGTTCTTTTATGAACCGTCATCTCTTATTTGCTGTGCTTTTCCTCAAAATCTGCCATAAATGCAACCAGTTTCTCAACTCCCTCCATAGGCATAGCGTTGTAAATGCTGGCGCGCATGCCGCCTACGGTTCTGTGGCCTTTCAGGTTTTCAAACCTGCCGCCTTGGACTCCCTGACAAAGAGAGCGTCCAGTTCATCGTCCCCTGTGACAAAGTACATTCATGAGAGAGCGGTCCTTCTTCTCCACCGTTCCCTTGAACATACTGCTCTGATCCAGAAAATCATAGAGAATCTTTGCCTTCTTTTCATTGAACTCCTTCATAGCCTCCAGGCCGCCTCTGGCCTTCAGCCATTTAAATACCTTGCCGCACATATAAATGCCGTAGGTAGGGGGAGTGTTGTAGAGGGATTCCGCCTCTGCATGAATCTTGTAACGCAGCATGGTAGGCGTTCCCGGAAGCACATCCTCGGTCACCAGATCCTCCCGTATAATAACAATGACCGTTCCGGCAGGCCCCACATTCTTCTGCGCCCCGGCAAAAATCAGGCCGTATTTGCTTACATCCACAGGCTCTGAAAGGAAGCAGGAGGACTGATCCGCCACCAGAAGCTTGCCCTTGGTGTTTGGCAGGGTCCAGAACTTGGTGCCGTAGATGGTATTGTTCTCACAGATATATACATAGTCCGCATCCTCGGATATGGGAAGATCCGAACAGTCCGGAATATAACTGAAGGTCTTGTCTGCGCTGGAAGCAATTGCCTTGGCTCTTCCGTATATGCCGCCCTCCTGGTATGCCTTCTTCGCCCACTGGCCTGTGACGATGTAATCAGCGGCTTTGTTTCTCATCAGATTCATCGGCACCATGGCGAACTGCTGGGAAGCGCCTCCCTGTAAAAACAGCACCTTGTAATTATCCGGAATATGTAAAAGATCCCGCAGGTCTGCTTCAGCTTCCTTGATAATCCCGTCATAAGCCTTAGATCGGTGACTCATCTCCATAACCGACATTCCTGTCCCCTTATAATCCAGCATTTCTGCTGCGGCTTCCTTCAGGACATCTTCCGGCAGAACCGCCGGGCCTGCTGAGAAATTGTACACTCTGCTCATCTTGCTTTCCTCCTCTTAAATGGTTGTGATTACTGCAATCCCTTATCTATATATATACACAGACGACTTCCCCGTATGCCCCCTGTGGGACGGAAGGCATAAAAGGAAGTCCCCTGAACGTATACGCTACGGTATATCATTCCATCTCCATCACTTTACCAAGGTAATCTGATAACGTCGCCGGAGTATTAATGACTACTATACACTGTTTTTAATTAATTTTCAAGTCCGTATCGTCAAAAGCGTCGGCAATGGGCGCGCCCGGAGATACCATAGGGAATACTTTCTCATCGCAGCTGATCTGGCATTCGATGACAACCGGTATATTTAAGGAGACCGCCTCCCTGAGCACAGGCTCCAGCTCCTCCTTCTGGGTTACTTTGTAAGCTTTGGCTCCCATAGCCTCGGAAAGCTTAACAAAATCCACGGAGTCGTTCAGTATGGTCTGGGAGTATCTCTTTCCATAGAAAAGGGTCTGCCACTGGCGCACCATGCCCAGCACATGATTGTTGATTATCACCTGCACAATGGGGATATTGTAACGGGTGGCGGTTGCTATCTCATTCATATTCATGCGGAAGCAGCCGTCCCCTGCTATGTTGATAACCGTCTTGTCCCTGCAGCCCATCTTTGCTCCGATGCTGCGCCCAGGCCGTAGCCCATGGTTCCAAGACCGCCGGAGGTAAGGAGGGTCCTGGGACGGCGGAACTGGTAATATTGTGCGGCCCACATTTGGTGCTGGCCCACCTCAGTTACAATGATAGCGTCCCCCTGAGTGACCTCATTGATCGTCTGCACAATAAAGGGACCCGTCAGCGTATTCTTATCATACCGCAGGGGGTACATATCCTTCATGCGCTCAATATGGGCAATCCACTCGTCGTGATTGGCCGGATCCAGTCTTGCATTCAGCTTTCTCAAGATGATCTTCACATCGCCTATAATACTTGCGTCCACTTTGATATTTTTATTAATCTCAGCCGGGTCGATATCCAGCTGGAGGATCTTGGCGTTTCTGGCGAATTTGGAGGCGTTGCCTGTCACCCGGTCGCTGAATCTGGCGCCTACTACAATCAGAAGATCGGCCTCTGTAATTCCAAAGTTGGAAGTTTTGGTGCCATGCATGCCCACCATGCCAGTGTACAGCTCGTGGGCGCCGTCAAATGCGCCCTTGCCCATAAGGCTGTCCGCCACCGGAGCCTGTATCTTATTTGCAAATGCCCGCAGCTCCTCGGAGGCATTGGCCAGCACAGCTCCGCCGCCTGCGAAGATAAAGGGCTTCCTGGCTTTGCGTATCATCTCCACGGCCCGGTCCATGTCTTCCTCCCGGATGGTGTCGCTCTGAGGCACAATCGCCTCCGGCACCTGCCTTTCGTACTCACACAGCGCAGCGGTCACGTCCTTGGTGATGTCCACCAGAACCGGACCCGGACGGCCGGACTGGGCGATGGTAAATGCCCGCCGGATAACCGTTGCCAGCCGTTTTACATCCTTGACAATAAAGTTATACTTGGTAATGGGCATGGTCACGCCTGTGATATCGATCTCCTGAAAGCTGTCCTTGCCCAGGAGATTGTTGGTCACATTACAGGTGATGGCCACAACCGGTATGGAATCCATACATGCAGTGGCAATGCCTGTTACCAGATTGGTAGCTCCGGGGCCTGAGGTCGCCAGACACACGCCCACTTTTCCCGTCGCCCTGGCATAACCGTCCGCCGCATGGGACGCGCCCTGCTCATGGGAAGTGAGAATATGGGTGATCTCATTCTGGTGCTGATACAGCGCGTCATATATATTAAGGATGGCGCCTCCCGGATAACCGAAGACGGTGTCCACTCCCTGTTCCTTCAAACACTCTACTACAATCTCTGCCCCCGTCAATTTGCTCATGTATCCCGCACTCCTTTTCTTTCATAGTCTATTCCGCTCCTATTTTACCTGGAGCACAGCACCCTTGTCAGCCGAGGTCACAAGAGATGCATATCTTGCCAGATATCCGGTAGTCACCTGAGGGGTTCTGGGCTGCCATCTGGATTTTCTTGCAGCCATCTCCTCATCGGATATCAGCACATTGAGCTGATGGTTGTCTATATCGATAGAAATGATATCTCCTTCCTCCACAAGGGCAATGGGTCCCCCCACTGCAGCCTCCGGCGCAGCATGACCTATGGAAGCGCCCCTGGAGGCCCCTGAGAAACGTCCGTCTGTGATCAATGCCACAGAGGAGCCCAGTCCCATGCCTGCGATGGCTGAGGTTGGATTGAGCATCTCCCTCATGCCGGGGCCGCCCTTGGGTCCTTCATAGCGGATAACCACCACATCCCCTGCAACAATCCTTCCGCCCTTGATAGCGTCAATGGCGTCCTCCTCACAGTCGAAAACTCTGGCAGGGCTTCATGCTTTAACATTTCTGGTGCAACTGCCGACCGCTTTACCACTGCCGAGTCAGGGGCCAGATTGCCCTTTAAGATGGCGATTCCCCCTGTCTGGCTGTAGGGATTCTCCACAGGACGGATGGTTTCTGGGTCCTTGTTCACACAGCCCGCTATGTTCTCTCCCACAGTCTTTCCTGTGACAGTCATGCAGTCCAGATTCAGAAGGCCCTTCTTGCTGATCTCATTCATAACCGCATAAATGCCTCCTGCTTCGTTCAAATCTTCCATATAGGTGTGGCCTGCAGGAGCCAGATGGCACAGGTTGGGCGTTCTGGCGCTGATTTCATTGGCAATATCCACGTTCAGTTCCACCCCCGCCTCATGGGCGATAGCCGGAAGATGAAGCATACTGTTAGTAGAGCATCCAAGGGCCATATCCATCGTGAGCGCATTCATAAACGCCGCTTCCGTCATAATATCCCTGGGGCGGATATTCCGGCGGTACATCTCCATCACCTGCATACCTGCATGCTTTGCCAGCTTGATCCGCTGGGAGTAAACTGCAGGGATCGTTCCATTTCCCTTAAGGCCCATACCCAATACCTCAGTGAGGCAGTTCATGCTGTTGGCTGTGTACATGCCGGAGCAGGATCCGCAGGTAGGACATGCCTTGTTCTCAAATTCCAGTACGTCCTCCTCCGTCATAGTGCCTGCAGAATAGGAGCCAACTGCCTCAAACATACTGGAAAGACTGGTCTTATGCCCCTTCACGCGGCCTGCCAGCATAGGGCCGCCGCTGACAAATACAGTGGGAACATTGATTCTGGCAGCTGCCATCAGAAGTCCGGGAACATTTTTATCACAGTTGGGAACCATAACCAAAGCATCGAACTGGTGGGCCAGGGCCATACACTCGGTGGAGTCCGCAATCAGATCTCTGGTCACAAGGGAATACTTCATACCGATGTGTCCCATTGCAATTCCGTCGCACACGGCAATGGCGGGGAACACAATAGGGGTTCCTCCGGCCATGGCCACGCCCAGTTTTACCGCTTCCACTATCTTATCCAGGTTCATATGGCCCGGAACAATCTCATTATAAGAACTGACAATACCAACTAAAGGCTTCTTCATCTCCTCCTCAGTCATTCCCAGCGCATTAAACAATGACCTGTGAGGTGCCTGCTGCATTCCCGTTTTAACCGCATCGCTTTTCATCTATGTATACCTCCTCGTTATGCTCCTATTTTCCCTGCTATCAAATCTCCCATGGCCTCTGTGCCCACCTTCGTGCATCCCTCCGACATAATATCTCCCGTTCTGAAGCCCTCTGTCAGAACCTCCTGGACAGCCGCCTCGACGCGTCCGCCTCCTTATCCAAATCAAAGGAGTAGCGCAGCATCATAGCCGCCGAGAGAATCGTTGCGATTGGATTTGCAATGTCTTTCCCTGCAATATCCGGCGCAGACCCGTGACTTGGCTCATAGAGGCCGAATTTGCTCTCATTCATACTGGCAGACGACAGCATGCCGATGGAACCGGTAATCATGCTGGCTTCGTCGGAAAGGATGTCGCCGAACATATTCTCCGTCAAAATCACATCAAACTGGCCCGGATTCATGACCAGCTGCATTGCGCAGTTGTCCACCAGCATATGAGAAAGCTCCACCTCCGGGTAATCCTTTGCCACTTCCTCCACCACCTTGCGCCAGAGTCTGGAGGAATCCAGCACATTGGCCTTATCTACGCTGGTAACCTTTTTTCTGCGCTTCATGGCTATGTCGAAGCCCTTCACCGCAATCCTGCGGATCTCATTCTCATTGTACGTGAGCGTATCCACCGCCGTCATTACTCCGTCCACCTCTTTGGTGTACCTGTCGCCGAAGTAAAGGCCGCCTGTGAGCTCCCTCATAATCACCATGTCAAAGCCGTCCCCGATGATCTCCTTTTTCAGGGGGCAGGCCCCTGCCAGCTCTCCATAAAGGTAAGCAGGCCGTATATTCGCAAAAAGCCCCAGGCCCTTGCGGATAGCCAGAAGGCCCGCCTCCGGTCTTAAATTGGGAGCCACGTCATACCACCTGGAATTGCCAACGTCGCCGCCCACGGCTCCCAGAAGCACTGCGTCGCTCTTTCCCGCCGTCTCCAGGCTTCCTCCGTAAGGGGGACGCCGTAAGCGTCAATGGAACAGCCGCCCATCAAAATCTCCTCATACTTAAAGCTGTGCCCATAGACACTTCCCACCTTGTCCATAACCTTTTTCGCTTCTCTCACAATTTCCGGACCGATTCCATCTCCCGGAATCACAGCAACATTATAATTCATTTTGCATATTTCCCCCATCTTCTATTCTTTTTAGTTATAGTTCTGGCTAGTATAATAATTTCTTTCCATCATATCTCATTTAAGAAAGCATTTCAACCTTTCCTCAGCAATTTTCCTATGAGGAAATATACAAGTTTGGAATTATTAGCATGAACAAAAGTTATGGTATCCAAAGTTTTTCTTCCATATGTTCAGAAAGTTCTGTGTACCGGCTCTGAACTTCGCCGTATACCTTCAGTATCGGTTCCGTCTGCTTGCGGACCTCCTCCATAATCACATCAAACTCATCCGTCATAAGAGAAACAATGAGAGGATCCAGGAATCCCTGCTGCGCCATAGCCGTTACAATGCCGGTGGTCTTTTCCTTTGAGAAAGCCCCTTTATAGCTCCTTGTGCCGGTGAGGGCGCTGACAATATCCGCCACGGACACAATCCGCTGGGGTATGGTCAGCTCCTCTGCCGAAAGCCTCTGGGATAACCGGAACCATCCAGCTTTTCATGATGGCGCAGCGCGATCTCCCGCACAGATTCCGACACACTGTCCCCCAGAATATATTCGGTCTTCATCACATGAGTCTTCATCACAGTCATGGCCTGAGGCTTAATTTCCCGGGAAACTCCAATATTTCCACAGGTATCCCTATTTTTCCCAGATCGTGAAGCATTGCCCCTGAATATACGTCCCTAACCTCCTCAGGATCCGAACATAAGCGTTCCGCAAGCACCAGGCTGATAACCGTTGTGGTAATAGTGTGGGTCACCGTGTGGGGGCTTCTGAAGTCGATGGCATAGGTGAGCATTTTTAATACAGCTTCCTTCTCCTCCTCTGTAAAGGGCACAGCCTCTATCGCCTGCTCATATTCACGGTTCACTTTTTCCTGTTCCCCGTCCGTCAGGTAAAAATCCATGGAGCGGGCCAGCTTAATAATCTCCCTGGAAAACACCTTTTCTCCGGCGCGTTCCAGTCTTTCCGACAGCCTCTATTGCTTCTCTCATGTCTGGGATTTTGATTGTAGATATCCACCCGGTCCGCCAGGTGCAGAAGCTGTGACGCCATTTGATCCGTTGAGGAATATTCTCCATCTGTCCTACCACGCTCCAGGGAGAATGGTGAAACAATACAATGGGGGCCGGTTCCGACAGAAATGTAAAATAATCAAAAAACAGGTAACCATAGATGGAGTGATTCCACACATGTTTCGTCTCAAACTCCAGCATCCGGTCAATCTCCTCCATCTTGTATGCCCCGATGTCGTGAAGAACTGCGAGAATCAAAAGATTTCTGATCTCCAGGGGTGAAAAGGTTCCATCCTTTTTCAGCAGGCGGTACATAATGCGCGAAACCCGCTCTCCATGGCCTATAAGCCTTGAATCCACCAGGTCAAAGGCCCTTTTTGCCATATTCATAATATCTCTGTTGTTAACTGCAAGTATATAGTTATGCATTGCTTCTCTCCCAAATTTTCTGTCTGTCTACAATAAGGTTTACACAGTAAAATGCCGCAGGTATATGAAATCATATCCTTGCGGCATTCCCTCCCTGGTATTTGTCGTCTTTTGGGAACATTTCGTTAAATGCTCCTGAATGGCAACAGCTTACTGGGCGATCTTCGCTCCGTCCTCTCCCACCCAGTAGTTATCAGGCGTCATACAGTTTGAAAGCATATCGCCATTCTCCGTACAGTAGTACTCCTTTCCATCCCACAGGATCCATCCGGTCTGCATATATCCTTCTCCATCAAAGAAATACCACTTATCACCAATCTCATACCAGCCGTTTGCAGGATATACCCCCTCGGAAATGCTGTACCACCATCTGCCGTTATCAGGAGACTGTAACCAAACGCCTGCGCTGCCCGCAGGATTATCCTGAACTGTGCGGCCTGAGACTCGTCGATATATATGCCGGAGGACTCAATCCACTCCCCCTTCTCACTGGCGTCATGTTTGTTTACAGGACGAACCTTCACTGTGTAGGAGGCGTTTCCCTTAGTCATTTTCTCCCGGCAGTTTAAGTGGTTGGTCTTGGTTTCCATCGCTGCGCCTACGGCTTTGTTGTCTCTGTACACTCTCACCTCATAGCTGCCCGCCGCCGCGATGGCATCCCAGGAGGCCGTACCGTCTGCCGACAGCGTCACATTTTCAAGATCCCTCAGGGTCATATCAAGAGAGGGAAGCCTGATTTCCATCAGCAGAACGGAATTGGAATCCTGCCTTGTAGCCTTAACGAACTCCGCCCCTCCTTTGATTTTGATCTTATCCTTTGAGAGAGCAGGGAAATAGTAATCTTCATCTGCCGTCATAGTTACTCTCAGCCTGGGCACCGAATCCTCGTTCCACATGAAATCCTCATTGAGAATCTCATAATCATCGATGGAAAAGCGGCTGCTGCTGGTTTCAAACTCAATTTCTTCCTCTCCGAATTCAGTATCAGGCACAATATGGGCCTTTATACTGAAGGTAATTGATTTAATGGGGCTGCGTTTGGCCGCGTAGCTTGGAAACACCATTGTCACAGCCAGAAGGCCGGCCAAAAGCCCCAGCGTCCAGCTTCTTCTACTCCCTATCATCCTTTCTCTCCTCCTCTATCTAAAAATATTGCTGCTTTCCCAGTCATTCAGAACCGAAGCGTGTTAGAAACAGCTGCGCATTACTGAAAAACACCGCATTCATCTGCGCTCTGATATATTGTCTACTTTATCTGCTTTTCCATATAGTGTCAATAAAAAATTCCTTACAATTCTCCCCTTTCAGGCGTTGCGTACGTTTCTGATCCTATCAATTTCTGATTTCCTCCCACCGTCATATAAGCTGGTAAAACGCTGAATTGTATTTTACGCCAATTCATTTTTCGTTTCACGCTAATTTTCCTGGAAATTATAAAAACTTATAAGAAATTAGGAGAAATAAAAAATGCCTCAAACCCGAATGAATACGAAATACTCACGGGTTTGAGGCATTGGTTGTTTCACTCCGAACAATTATTTTGCAAAATCAGTAACCCTTGACTCTCGGATCACATTCACTTTAATCTGTCCTGGATACTCAAGTTCATCCTCGATACGTTTCGATACGTCTCTGGCCAGCAATACCATATCGTCATCGCTGATCTGATCCGGAACCACCATGATACGAACCTCACGGCCTGCCTGGATAGCAAAGGACTTGTCCACTCCCTTGAAGGAGTTGGTAATATCTTCTAATTGTTTCAATCTGTTTGTATATGTCTCCAGAGTTTCACGTCTTGCACCAGGTCTGGCAGCCGAAATGGTATCGGCAGCCTGAACGATACAGGAAATAAGACTCGTGGGCTCAACGTCGCCATGGTGGGACTCCACAGCGTTCAGCACAGTGGCAGACTCTTTGTACTTCTTACACAGGTCTGAACCCAGCTGAACATGGGTGCCTTCCATATCATGGTCCACGGACTTGCCAATGTCATGTAATAAACCGGCACGTTTTGCTAAACGTACATCAACACCAAGCTCCGATGCCAGGAGTCCTGACAACTGAGATACTTCAATGGAATGCTTCAGGGCATTCTGGCCGTAACTGGTTCTGAACCGCATCTTGCCAAGCAGCTTAACCAGCTCCGGGTGAATTCCATGAATTCCAACTTCAAGACAGGCGGCCTCGCCCTCTTCTCTCATGTTGTTCTCCACTTCCTTCTGCGCCTTCTCTACCATCTCCTCAATTCTGGCCGGATGAATACGTCCGTCCACAATCAAACGCTCCAATGCAATTCTTGCAACTTCTCTACGTATCGGGTCAAATCCGGATAACACAACTGCCTCCGGGGTATCATCGATAATAAGTTCCACACCGGTCAGGGTTTCAAGGGTCCTGATATTGCGGCCCTCGCGCCCGATAATGCGGCCCTTCATCTCGTCATTGGGAAGCTGTACAACAGAAACTGTTGTCTCAGCAACGTGGTCCGCCGCACATCTCTGGATGGCAGTGACCACAAGATCTCTTGCCTTCTTGTCAGCCTCTTCTTTTGCCTTGTTTTCAAGTTCCTTAATTAATTTAGCTGTGTCATGTTTTACATCTTCTTCAACAGATTTTAAAAGATATTCTTTTGCTTGTTCGGAGGTAAGACCGGATATCCGCTCTAATTCCTGTATCCCCTGCTCATACTGGGATTCCACTTCTGCTGTCCGCTTGGTGAGAATATTCTCCCTTCTGACCAGGTCAGCCTCCTTTTTTTCTAATGCGTCTGCTTTCTTCTCAACGTTCTCTTCTTTGTTTAATACTCTTTTTTCATACCGTTGAAGTTCCGCCCTTCTTTCCTTGGTTTCCTTCTCTAACTCATTTTTCGTCTTTAAAGATTCTTCCTTGGCTTCCAGGAGAGCTTCTCGCTTCTTTGTCTCTGCGGTTTTTAATGCTTCATCTATTATTTCTCTGGACTTCTCTTCTGCACTTCCTACCTTGCTGTCGTACTGCTTACGCTCGTAGTTGCGTGCTGCAAACCAGACAATAATAGCCACAATTATTGTGATGATCATCATCATAGGGACCATTATCTGTGACACAGGAGCACCTCCTTATTTAATTTTCATTGTACAAACTACAACGAATTAATTTTATACTTTTTTCAGAATTATGTCAAGACTCTTCCCCCTAATTTCCGGGAAATACAGTCAATATAGACAAATTTCAAGTCTCTTATTCTGAATCACAGGAGGCCTCAAACTCTTTAATGACACGGTTAATTATGTCAAAGGAATAGCCTTTACGCCCCAGATATGCCGCCAGACGGTTCTTTTCTTCACGGGAAATCCCCGTTTTTCCCTTCATCCGCTTCATCAAAAGTTCCCTGGCCCCTTCCTCCTCATCCACCGGAAATTCCTCCAGGGCCTGCCGGAGCAGGTCCTTTGACACGCCTTTCTGCCGGAGCTCAAATTCCATCTGCCTGCGGCTTTTCTTCCCCCCTGAGGAGCGGATGTAACTCTCCACATAGGCATTATCGTCGATATAGTGGTATTCTTTTAAAAAATTCAGGGCATACTCCACTGCTTCCCCGGGATAGCCCGCCTGGGACAGCTTCTGCCTCATCCAGCTCTCCGTCTTGGCCGAAGCGCTCAGGAGATAGAGGGCCCGCTCCTTGGCTCTGCCCATGAGAATCTCCCTCAAATCCGCAGATAGGTCTCCTCCTCCAGCTCCTCACCCTCTCTGATACCAAACTGTTCCAGCTCACCTCTGTATAAAACAAAGGCAAAGCCCTCCTCCAGGAAGACTTTGCTCTTTCTCTTATCTACAGGGGTGATGGCCGTGACCATCATACCTGTTCAGGAGTTTCCGCAGAATCCGCTCCTGTTCCGGTCCCGTCTTTCGTGCTGTCCGGCGAAGCTTTGCAGAACCTCTGCCGCTCTCAACAGCTTTCTTTGGGGCAGGCTCCTCCTCCGTCTCCGCACCCGGAAGTTCATACTTGGCTCTCACCTTGGCCTCCACTTCCGCGCAGACCGCCGGATTCTCCGTCAGATAAATCTTAGCGTTCTCTCGGCCCTGTCCAATCTTGGCGCCGCTGTAGGCGAACCATGCGCCGCTCTTCTCAACAATGTTCTCCTTTACAGCCAGATCCAGAATGTCTCCCTCCCTGGAAATGCCTTTTCCAAACATAATATCGAACTCCGCTTCCTTAAAAGGAGGCGCAATCTTGTTCTTTACAACCTTTACCCGGACACGGTTGCCCACTACCTCCCCGCCCTGCTTTAACGTCTCAATTCTGCGGACGTCCAGACGGACGGATGCATAGAACTTAAGGGCGCGCCTCCTGTGGTTGTCTCAGGATTGCCGAACATTACGCCCACCTTCTCACGAAGCTGGTTGATAAAGATAACCGTACAGTTGGACTTGCTGATAACAGCCGTAAGCTTGCGCAGGGCCTGGGACATAAGCCTTGCCTGAAGGCCCACATGGGAATCGCCCATCTCCCCGTCGATCTCAGCCTTGGGCACCAGGGCCGCCACAGAGTCCACAATCACGATGTCAACGGCGCCGGAACGAACCATCGTCTCCGTTATCTCCAGAGCCTGCTCTCCGTTATCCGGCTGGGATATGTACAGATTGTCAATATCTACGCCGATATTTCTTGCGTATACGGGATCCAGTGCATGCTCCGCATCGATGAAGCCTGCAATACCGCCGCGCTTCTGAACCTCGGCTACCATATGGAGGGCAACGGTGGTTTTACCGGAAGACTCAGGGCCGTATACTTCCACGATTCTGCCCTTGGGAACCCCTCCAAGGCCCAGGGCAATGTCCAGGCTTATAGATCCTGTAGGCACCGTCTCTATATTCATATTAGAGGCCGTATCTCCCAGCTTCATGACGGAACCTTTCCATATGCTTTCTCTATATGGGTCAGGGCCGCATCCAGGGCTTTCAGCTTCTCTTCTCTATTCATATCTTTGTGGACTACATTACTTTTCTCTTCTCTGGCCATATTATCCTCCAACGCGAACAAATGTTCTTTTTTCTGCTACAATCATAGTATATAATTACAAAAATGTCAACCACTATTTTTTCCCGCTCACCCTCTTTCCCCAGTATCTCTATATATACGTTTCTTCTGTGAATGCCGGGCGAACCGCCCGCCTGCGGATGCCTGTGCCTGCACCCTGACGACAGCCCCGAAAGGCAGAACCAAAGCCCCGCAGAAAGAATATTCTGCGGATGTAATTACAGGATATCATACCCGGCGCTTTTTTGCAATCATCCAGGGAACAGCCTATCTGCCCCCTGAAAGCAGGTTAAAAATTCCCGGCGCCACACGCCCAAGACCCTTTCCTATCCAGTAGCTCAGGGCCGTCATAAACACCGGCATCATAAGGAACATAAAAAGAGCCGAAGCCGGATGGGCCGGCAGAAGAAGCGCTCCCGCCTTATTGAAAAGCCGCACCCACGCGAAGTGTATTGCATAAAGAAAAAAGTTATGTCTCATCCATTCTCTGGCCCTGGGAAATTTCATATAACCGGATATCACCCAGACCGCGCATACGCCCCACAGCCTGCACAGCACAGTTGAAAGCGCAGTTCCATACAAAAGCCCGCCCGGAGCTCCCAAAAACTTCACAATTCCCAATATGCAAACCAGCGCCAGCGCCGGACTCCATTTCTTTCCGCCTTCCCCAGCCGTACTCCGCCGCCCTCCCCCAGCTATCCCTGTGGAGACTTATATATGCAGCCGCGCAGGTATAGAAAAAAGCATCCATATTCAAAACAGGAAAGTCTCTGTTCTGCCAGAGGGCGAACATGAGAGCCGCCAGACAGAGGGCTCCTGTCCAGGTGTTTTTGCACAGCACATAGATAACAGGGGCCAGCGCAACCAGAAGAATCAGCTGATACAGATACCAGAATACCGGGTTGTATGCATAGCGGATCACGGCTGCAGCAGCCTGCTCCAGATTAAATGGCACAGGCGTCTTTCCCACCACATGGGCGGTTCCGGGCAGGCGGGTGGCCGCCACATAGCCTATGTAATACAAAAGATTCCAGAGCAGATAGGGAATGAGAAGGCTTTTCACTCTGGAACGCCATTTTGGAATCAGCTTCTCCCAGGTAAAGTCCCTGTAAAACAGATAGGAGGACACCATAAAAAAGCCGGGTACTGCAGTCTGCCCCAGCCCCTCCCCCAGGGACCGTTCCAGCCGGTCCACCCAGCTCCCGCCCTTGTAGCTCCCAAATATAGCTCTCCGTTAAAGGAATGGAGCCATATAACCAGAATACTGAAGAAAAATGTGAGCCAGTATATCCTGTTCCTGAATTCCTTCTCCCCCATCAAAGGCCCCCTTTTCACGAAATCCCCCGCCGGCTCAGCCGGGCTTAACCGGGCGGATTGTATTCCATAAATTCATAAATCAAAAGGACTATTCCCCCGGACTCCACAAGCCCTTTTGTAAGGAAACAGCCCTTTTATCCGGCAGATCACACATTGCTGTGAAAATAACCGATGGCACATTCATCTATATCAGCTGCGGTACTGATCCAACAGCCGTGTAATTCTCTTGGTCGGCGTCAGAAGCTCGCTTAAAGATGCGTCATGATTCAGGTTATCAATGATGAGAGCAATGTATTTGCTCATGTCCACATTAATATAGTAAGGCCGCTTCAGCAGCTCCGGCGTCTGATACACCAGGTTAGTCGTAAGAATCCGGTCAATAATGCCCTTGTCATAGTACTCATCAAACTTGGCAAGACCGCCTGTAAAGAGTCCAAAGGTGGAGCATACAAAAACCTTGCCGGCCTTTCTGCGCTTCAGCTCCTTGGCTACGTCCAGCACGCTCTCGCCGGAAGAAATCATATCGTCGATAATCAGCACGTCCTTCCCCTCCACACTGCTGCCCAGGAACTCATGGGCAACGATGGGATTGCGGCCGTTGATTATCTTTGTATAGTCCCGGCGTTTATAGAACATTCCCATATCCAGCCCCAGCATATTGGAAAAGTATACGGCCCGGCCTGTGCCTCCCTCGTCAGGGCTGATAACCATCATATGGTCGCTGTCAATCTGAAGCTCCGTCTCCGTTTTCAGCAGATATTTAAGGAACTGGTAGATAGGCTGCACCGTCTCAAATCCTTTTAGCGGAATGGCATTCTGAACTCTTGGGTCGTGGGCGTCGAAGGTGATAATATTCTCCACTCCCATATTCACCAGCTCTTTGAGGGCCAGCGCACAGTCCAGGGACTCCCTGCCGGAGCGCTTATGCTGTCTGCTCTCATATAGGAAAGGCATGATTACATTAATTCTTCTGGCTTTGCCTGCCGCAGCCGCAATCACACGCTTTAAATCCTGGAAATGATCGTCGGGAGACATATGGTTGGTCATACCGAACAACGAGTAGGTGAGGCTGTAATTACACACGTCCACCATGATATAGAGGTCGTCGCCTCTCACAGATTCCATCACAATTCCCTTCCCCTCCCCTGAGCCGAATCTGGGAGTACTGGCCTGGATAATGTAAGAATCCCTCTGGTAGCCTGTAAATGCAATGGTGGACTTGTGCTCGCTCTCCCGCTCACATCTCCAGTCCACAAGATATGCATCCACCTTGTTCCCCAATTCGGTACAGCTGTTAAGGGGAATCAGCCCCAGGGGCCCAACGGGTATGGTTTCAATGACTTTCTCCTCATATAACATGATCTCGTATCCTCCTGTTTTTCACCGGCGCCGCTCTGCCTGACCGGTTCGTGCGTTACAGTTATACCATCAATTATGCCGGTTCGTCAAGGCCATTCCGGCCCTGAAATGCTCCACCGGTACGTTACTTTTTTAACAACCGTATATCTCCCCCATATAATGGAATAATGCGGTAGCCGCTCATGATTCTGGAGGCCACCCGGTCTGTGTAAGAGTCCCTGAGCCTGGCCGGAGTCAGGTTGGTGGAGATGATGGTGGACCGGCTCATGTTCATCCGTTCATTGATACAGTAAAACAGCTGGGAGGAGGTAAAGCTGTTGTTTAACTCAGTCCCCAAATCATCAATAATCAGCAGATCACAGTCCAGGATAAAGCGGTACATATCCTCATCTCCTCTGCATTTTCATAATCGAATTTATTTCTGGAAAACACTTCAAACAGATCTCCGGCCGTCATGTAGATGACCGAGTGGTAAGTGTCCATCAGTTCCCTTGCAATGCAGTTGGTAAGAAATGTCTTTCCCACCCCTGTGCTTCCGGTAAACAAAAGGTTCTCGTGCTTTTTGTCAAATTCTTTTACAAAGTCCCTGCACTGCTTTACCACCATGCCCATGTAAACGGCGTTGGTGGTTCCCACCTGGGGAATAACCGTCCTGTCGTCATAGTATTCATAGGACAGGGAGTCAAAATTCTCCCGCCCCAGCACATCCTCCAGGTTGGACTGGTCATGAAGCAGTTTCATCTGTGCTTTCAGGAAACAGTGGCATTTCCTGCCGTCAACCAGCCCCGTATCTTTGCAGTCAGGGCAGCAATACCAGAGTTTCAGGTAGTTGTCGGGATATCCGGCCGCTTTGATGAGAAGGGCCTTTTGCTCCCGCAGATCCCTTAAGTCCTCCCTCAGCTTGTGGATTACATTGCCATTTCCCTCCAGAAGCTTCTTCGCACATGCCACGGAGCGGCCTGCAATTTCCGCCTCCAACTCCTTCACGGCAGGAATTTTCTCATAGATCTCCCTGCGCCTCTCCTCCAGCTGATGGTGGTTCTCAATCTGCCGCCGCCCGTATACCCTCATAATTGCATCATATTGGGAATTGCTAAGTGCCATTTTAGAAATCTCCTTATCTAAAGAGCCTTGAAAATTGCGTTTTGCTGCCGCCTGCTCTACGACTGCTGTCCCACCCATTCCCGCACCTGCTTCAACATCAGGGCGTCGTAATCCGTATCCCTTTGCTCAAAATTGTGGAACTGGTTGGGAGCCCCTTTCCTTGTCCGGTTCCCCTGTGGGGAGGCAGCCTTATTTTCCTCCTGAAGGGAAGGCCGTTTTCCGCCGCTGGGCCCGCCCACTTCCTTGCCGGCGGTTCTCTTTGCATCCAGAGCCTCCACGTCAGCCATTCCCTTCACTCCTGCCGCCTTCCAGTCTGAGAGAATCTTGTCCGCGTACTGGAAGCTGGGATTATGAATGGCCGTGATCGTTCTGCTGCAGGCCTCCAGCACCAGTTCCCTGGAAAAACCATACTCCTTAAACCACTTGTCCATCAGTTTCTGTTCAGGAAGCCCCGGCTTTCTGTTGTTCAGTCCAAAGGCTTTCATTACGGCAAAGGAATCCTGGTTGTAGGAAGAAGAATAGGCCTTGGCCTCCCGGACGGTCCTGAGCCTTTCTCATGCCAGTTCAGGGCCACTGCCTCTATGTAACGGACAGAGCTGTGTCCGTTCTGGACACAATACTCCACCAGATATTCCAGGAGCTCTCCCTTCATTCCCAGATCTTCATACAGGTAAGCGAACACCTGGCAGTCCCTGGGTGTGAAAACACGGTTCATATACTTCTGGGCAATGTAGAGAAGCTGTGAAAACTCCTCATCCTGTGCCAGGCGGTTCACCGCTTCCTGCGAATACGCCGATTTCTTAGGAGGCGCCTCTGAAAGCTCCTTCCTCTCACCCGCTTCAAGGGCAGCCTGCCCGCCTGCAGCGGCCATCTCCTGACGGGAAGCCCTGTGACCGCCTGCAGGTTCCGGAGGCCAAAGCTCCAGGCTCCTCTCCCCCATCTGGCTGCGGCCGGTCACATTTCCCAGAGGGGCGTCCTGCGCCGCCGCCTCGCCGGTCCTGTCTCCGGCTGCAGTTTTGGCAATCCCGTTCCCGTCTTCCGGCTCTCTGCTTCTGTCCCTGGCCGGGCCCTGGCCGGGCCTTTCCTTCGCCGAACGCTCACAGTCCCTCTCCTCCCCGGGCTTCTCAGAGATCACCCCCAGCCTCTGCCAGTAGGACAGAGCCCTCCGCACGTCAGACTCCGTATGGTTAAGGCCGTCGGCTATCATATCAACCGTCAGCCTGACGTCCTGGTGGCGCAGTATGAAAAGATACACTTTCACATATTCCCCGTTGCTCCGGCCATATATTGGTCAATAAATTCATTGGCAACCGCAGTTACCGGAACGCTCCATCTGTCCTTTAAATTCCCGCCCATTATTCACCACTCCTTATCATGCCCTTATCATAACACAACCTCAATCAAAAGAAAATAGGAGCTCTTATGCACAATTTCCGTTGTGGATATTGTGGATAATGTGGATAAAAGGTGGACATAACTGCCTTCATCTCCAAAAAAGTCCCTGTTTTCCGTATGAATTCAGGTTTTCTCAAAAACTCCCCCGTTTTTTTATGTTAATTAAAAAATCCACATAGCTTCTTTACATAAAATGTTGAAAACCATGTGGATAATGTGGATAACTATCGGCCCAGCAGCTTATCCCCCACTTTTACAATGTCTCCGGCGCCCATAGTTATCAACACATCGCCGTTCATACAATTCTCCAAAATAAATGTTTCAATCTCGTCAAAGGAGGGAATATAATGGGCCTTCGTACCCAGCCGCTCAATCTGCTCCGCAATATCCCGTGAACTGACTCCCAGAGTGTCCGTCTCTCTTGCCGCGTAGATATCCGCCAGAATCACCTCGTCTGCAGCAGACAAGGTTTCTGCAAACTGATCCAGAAAGGCCCTGGTTCTGGTATATGTGTGAGGCTGGAATACGCACCAAAGCTTTTTATGGGGATAATTCCTGGCTGCAGACAGGGTAGCCCGGATCTCCTGGGGATGGTGGGCATAATCGTCGATGATCGTAACGCCGCCGATCTCCCCCTTTTTCTCAAATCTCCGGTCTGTGCCTGTAAACTTTTTAAGGCCGGTCAAAACTGCATCCATCCCCATTCCCAGTTCCATGGCAACGGCAATGGCTCCAAGGGAATTATATACGTTATGTTCTCCCGTCACTCCAAGAGTTACCCGGTCCGCCGTCTCCCCGTGAATAATCAGATCGTAGGACGGCCTCCCATAGTCATCATAGGTAATATTCGCGGCCGTATAGGCGCTTGATGGGTCTTTTCCAAAGGTAACGACCCTGCATTTCAGCCCCTGCACAAGCTCGTTCACAGACTCGATATCGCTGCTCACAACCAGCAGCCCCTCAGAAGGCAGCTTTTCTGCAAAAAGACGGAAGGAATGGCGGATATCCTGAATATCCTTGAAAAAATCCAGGTGATCCTCCTCAATATTTAATATAACCTCTACGGTAGGATAAAAGGACAGGAAACTGTTGGTATATTCGCAGGCCTCAGTGACAAAAATATCAGGGCCTCCCACCCGTATATTGCCGCCGATATCCTGGAGGATACCTCCTACAGATATGGTCGGATCCATTTCCCCGGCCAGAAGGATATCGGTTATCATCGAGGTGGTTGTAGTCTTCCCGTGGGTTCCCGATACCGCGACGGACTGCTTGTAGTTGCGCATCATTTCCCCCAGCAGCTCCGCCCGGGACAGCATAGGCAGCTCCTTTTTCCTGGCTGCCACAAACTCAGGGTTATCCTCATGGATCGCCGCCGTGTAGACTACCACGTCAATTCCCGGCTCATTTTCAATATTGGAAGGCCTCTGGCCATAGTACACTCTGGCCCCCCGCTTCTGGAGGCGTCTGGTCAGTTCTGTCTCATGGGAGTCGGAACCGCTGACCGTAAATCCTTCCTCCAAAAGTATCTCTGCCAGACCGCTCATGCTGATGCCTCCGATCCCGATAAAATGAACGTGGGCTCCCTTGTTAAAATCTATCTCATACATAATCAATTTTCCTTCCCTTCGCCCCGGATTAACTGCATCTGCAGCCGTCCTTGGGCCATATAAAAAAATTTCTCTTCCTTATTATATCAAAAAACGCTGAAAAGCTATATAAAAATAGAGAATTACCGGTTCTCCGGCAATTCTCCATTACGGACCTTATTATAAATGTATGCTGTGGGGCCAGTCTGCTATACAGCCTGATGCCTGAAAACCAGATTCTTATATGCCGACAAAGCGGCAAGGAGCACATTGCCAAGTACGCCGATTGCCAAAATCTCACCGATTCCAACCGTTACCGCAGAGAAGGCAATCATCTCCTCAGCTCCGTATGCATAGCGCAGAACCCATGGTATAATCAGAGTATTGGCCATGATAGGCGGCAGGCATACGCACCATCTGTGCCTGCGCAGATACCAGGAGCCCAGAGCGCCTATAAGCGTAGCCAGACTTCCGAAAATAACATCCAGGGGCACCGCACCGCCCAGTATATTGGAAAGCAGGCAGCCCACAAACAATCCGGGAATTGCCGCCGGCGTAAAAAGGGCAGCACGCACAGGGCCTCCGAAATTCTGAACTGCACCACACCATAGCTGATCGGCGCAAAGCGAGAGTCAGCGCCACATAGATGGCTGCAATCATGGACCCCTGCATCATCAGATACACGCGTTTGTTGTTCGTTCTCATATTTAATTTTCTCCTTTAGTTTTGTTTTAGGTGTGGAAGGTCTCGAACACACCGGTCTGTGAATGCAGATGAACCTTGAAAGAGTTGTAAAGTCAAGGGTTCTGCGACCTTATTGCAGGGGATAGTGTAGCATATTTGGGGCGGGAATGCAAGCCCGTACCCCATTTTTACCCCGCCAGACGAAAAATTTGACCATTTGACGATACTATAATAGTCCCCCCTAAAAAACAATACCTATCGGCCCTCCTGGACCGTTGGGGCAGATTGAAATAATACATGGGGCGCACATATAGAGGGTGTGGTACAAATGCTCTTGGGCAAATTCATATAAAAATGGGCCAGATTTCCGGCCCTTAAAATGCTTTCGCTATCAGCTCCATTTCCTCCGCCCTGGTTGTCGGGAGTACATGGGAATATAAATCCATGGTCATTGACAGGGTGGAATGTCCCAGGATGGTTTTTAACGTCTGCGGCTTCATCCCGCTTTCTATAGCCCTTGTAGCAAATGTGTGGCTAGGTCATGACAACCAATATAAGATTTATATTTTACTATTTAGTGCTTTTCTGAAATAAAATTAGTAATTGTGATTTTTATATTTCAAATTATATGGTATACTTAATTAAATATTTCCTATAGAGGTAAACGCCATGATTCCATACACAGGAGAATATACTGGCTATAAAGAAAATGATCAATCTGGATTCACATACTATTCGTTTACTCCAACACCGCTGATGTCAGGCAATTTTTATACAATGGACGATGAATTAATCACTTTATTAAATGATACACACCAAAACCTGGGATTCCTGGAGGGAATTATTAAATATGCTCCCAATATTGACTCTTTTAGGGAAATAATGCTGTTTAAAGAATGTGTGTATTCTAAAATGATAGATTATAGCACTCCATCCTTTCAAGATGCGCTTGTTATCCTAGGAGGCGGTAAAGGTGATATAATTTCAATTAAAAATCTTATGCTGGCATTTGAAGATGCAGCTTGTCAGGGAATTTACACACAGGAATTAAACAAGATTTGTGAGATTGCTTTATATGGAGAAGAAGCAAAAGAAGCGATTGATATACGAAGAAAGCAAATCTTTTTATCCAATGTAAAGGCAAATTTAAAGATATATAATCCTACTGCGCCGGATGCACTGCTGCCTGCATTAGCGGATATTTTCGCCTTCTTACGCAATAGCCAGGAAGATATGCTAATTAAAATACCACTTGTGCATTATCAATTTGAAATGCTCCATCCTTATGAAAAATATAATGGTATTGTAGGGCGGATTATGGTATCACAATTATTACGTAATATTGTCAACGAAGCTTTTTCATTCATTTGTTTATCCGAATTTTTATACTGGAACAAAAATCAATATTTCGATTTGTTATCCTCAACCCAGCGCAGCGGCGGGCATATACGATGGATTAAATTTTTTGTGAAAGCAATCAATGAAGCTGCGAGTCTTTCTGCACAATTATTAATGCAATATGAAGATGTAATAGCATCTGATGAAAGAAAGCTTTCCAGCACAACGCCGCTGCCCAAAAGTGTTTCTGTAATATATGAGTGTCTAAAGAAATATCCAGTTATAAATGTTCCTGTTGCAGAGAAACGATCGGGCCTTTCTTTTAATACTGTTTCTAAAGCTCTTTTGATTTTAGAAAGAACTGGAATAGTGAAGCAATGCGGGAATAACGGAAGAAATCGTATTTTTGAACATACTGCTCTGAATCGTCTGTTGATGGATACTAGGTAATCAAGAAGGGGGGGATTGAATTGATATGGGAAATAGTAAATATGAAATGAATCAGACAACAGCATTACCAGTAGATCATACATTCTATGAGAATGCCGCAAATTTAATTGCAGAATCAAGAAAAATGGTTGCTTCAACAGCAAATACCATAATCTGTGTCACTAACTTTGAAATTGGCAGAATGATCGTACAGGAAGAACAGAACGGGCAAAATCGAGCGAAATATGGAACAACTCTGATAAAAGCATTATCGGAGTATTTAACCTCTGAGTTTGGCAAAGGCTTTTCAGAAACAAACTTAAGGAGTTTTAGAAAATTTTATCTGACATATAAAGAACAGATAGAGAAAAATTCGTTTGAGAACTCGGCGAATACCGATTTGGCAATTCAGCAGAAGGCTTCTGCTGAATTCAAATTGAGTTGGTCGCACTACCAGGTTTTGATGAGAATTTCTGATAAGAAAATACGGAAATTTTACGAAATTGAGGCGTTCGAGGGCCAATGGTCTGTACCGTAGCTAAAACGGCAATATAACAGCAGCTTTATGAACGCCTTGCCCTGAGCAGAAATAAAGAGGAAGTTTTAAAATTGGCAAATGAAGGCAGGTAATTGAAAAACCCCAAGATGTTCTGAAAAATCCTTTTGTGTTAGAGTTTTTAGGCATGGAAGAAAAGGCGGCATATTCAGAAAGTGACTTAGAATCAGCAATCATATCAAAGCTACAGAATTTTTTGCTGGAATTGGGGAAAGGATTTTTGTTTGAAGCACGCCAAAAGCGTTTTTTCGTTTGACGAGAAAAACTTCTATGTGGATCTTGTTTTCTACAATCGCTTACTACAATGCTATGTTCTGATTGATTTAAAAACTGAAGAACTGAAACATCAGGATTTGGGGCAAATGCAAATGTATGTTAATTATTTTGACAGATATGTGAAGCAGGAGTTTGAAAAACCAACAATAGGGATTTTGCTTTGTAAAGAAAAAACGGATAGTATTGTCCAACTGACATTGCCGCCAGATGCCAATATTTATGCATCTGAATACAGTTTATATCTTCCTGATAAGACCTTATTACAGACAAAATTGGATGAATGGGCACAGGAATATGAGTGCAACCAGGATAAATGATAGCTATACGTAACGACATTATTTGTTGATTAAAAATAGTTTTGTCTTGGCCTTGACATAAGGGTGCCTTAAGCAATGCGGCGTGAAACGTTCAAACACTATACCACCTGTATTAATCTGTTTCACGATTCTGTTAATCTCATTCTGCAGCCGCTCCCTGCTGATAGGTGTACCATCCGGCAAATGAAAAATGTATCCGTCCATCCTTAGCGCCTTTTCACCATAAGGTTGTTTCTGTCTGTCCAGAATGGCAATCATATCCTTAGTGAGGGGAATATCCCTTCTGGATGTAGCTGTTTTGGGTGCATCCTCAAAAATCCCCGGCCCGATGCATATTTAAGGGTTCTTTGTATGTGCAGCAGACCTACCGCCTTATCCACATCCGAAAGCCTCAATCCCCGCAGCTCTCCGCTTCTTAACCCTGTCCTGATTGCCAGGGCAAACAGGTTATATAAATAGCTGCCTTTAGCATACTTCATGAAAATATCCTGTTCTTCCTTCGTGAATACCCGGCGTTGTCCTTTTGGCTTCCCTTTAGGCAGGGCTGCCAAAGGAACGGGGTTACGTTCAATCAGCCCATTCTTCATTGCCTGTTTAAAGCAGCCATTAAGGATTGCCGAAACCACCTTAATGCTTGAAAGCGCCATTCCCTTCTTAACCAGATTGTTATAAAGTTTCTGAATATGTTCCCCGGATATCTACTAATTTCTTTTTACCCAGACCTTCCTTGATGTATATATTAAAATAATCCGTATATGAAATAATGGTTCCCGCCTTAACCTGATTCTCCTTATACTGTTCCATCCAAGTTTTGAACCATTCCTCAACCGTAATCTTTGAACTTGCTACAAACGCCCCATGCTCCAGCTTATACCGCAGTTCTGTCATTTTCTTTTTCAGTTCCGTTAAAGTATCCGCATAAACCGAATATCGGTCAAATTCATACTGTACCCGCCCCTCATACTTCCCATTGGCTCGCTGCCGGATACCCAGCGCAGAGGCTTACCGTTCTTATCCACTGCCACGCAATCACATCCTTTCTATCTGCAGTCAAGGCGCTATTCCCGCCCCGGACACTCCATACACTCCATCATAAATGCAACTCCATATTTAAAACCACTGATAAAGCCGTTCTCCTGGCTACAGCAACTTATCTCAAGACAAATATTCCCCCTGCGGTTCCGAACGTTCGCTATTTTCATTCCAAGCGTTCCCATAGAAAGCCGTGTATCCGGTGCACATCTTTTTTTTGCAGCGTTACCAATGATGTACTCCATGTAGTAACGAAGCGCTACAACGAAAAATCCCTGGTTTTCCCCATCAGTCATGTTGTTTTGGAAGAATCATATTCGTGGTTTTGCGGCTTTGTATCTTATAGTGTTTATAATTCAATCGGCTTTAGCTGACATAAATTCTACACTATACACTAACCTAGATTTTCTAAAGGATGAAAAAAACGAATAATCCACAAGCCAGGCGCATCCCCTCCGCTGTCCGGCTCTTTCCATACCCACTCTGTACCCACACAACGATAAATCCCCCTAACCAAAGACAACAAGAAGCGCCACGGAAATACTGATTCCCAGTACCCCATGGCGCATGATAAACCGCTATAAATAAGTAGTTTTTGAAATAGACTGATGCAGTTTATGCCAATCAGCCTCCTCCTTACCGCCGTCCCTGCTCCGCAGTAAAAACTGCTACCGACCGGGGCCCGCATACATAGACGCCCTGTTCCAGCCTTTCCTCCCCCTCAATAATGCTGTTCTCGCCTCTGGCCGTATCGGCCGCAGGGATCCAGCATCTGCCGTCTTCCAGCCGGGGGAGCCCGATTTCTTGGGTTTCCCAGAATGTGTTGACTGCCAGATACACCAGATCATCCTCCCCCTGAATCCTTCTTCCCGGCAAACATCACACACACCACATGGCTGTCCCAACCGTAAGTATCATCCCCAGGGCCTCACAGAATGGCAGCTCATGTCAGGAAAGCCCAGGGAGCATGGTTCCGTGGGGTGGCGCAGGGCAGGGTGGCTGCGTCTGAAGGCAGTCATAAACCGGAAGAACTCATACAACTCCCGGTTCTGCTCTAAAAGGCTCCAGTCCAGCCAGGAAATCTCATTATCCTGACAGTAGGAATTGTTGTTCCCGAACTGGGTGTTGCCGAACTCATCTCCTGCCAGAAACATAGGCGTACCCCGGCTGCAGAGGAGGACTCCGCATGCGTTTTTCATCATGCGCAGCCGCAGAGCGCAGATAGCTTCATCCTCCGTCTCGCCCTCGTGACCGCAGTTCCAGCTTCTGTTATCATCGCTGCCGTCGGTATTATTCCAGCCGTTTGCTTCGTTGTGCTTTACATTGTAGGAATAGAGATCGCGGAGGGTGAAACCGTCATGGCAGGTGAGGAAATTCACAGAGGCTTGATGCCCCCGCTTCTCGGAGGATACAGATCCGGTGAGCCCATAATCCGCAGGGCGGCGCTCTGTGCATAGCCCGGGTCGCCCTTCAGAAAGCTGCGGATGTCGTCCCTGTATCTGCCGTTCCACTCCGCCCACCGGTTCCAGGACGGAAAGGAGCCCACCTGGTAAAGGCCGCCTGCATCCCAGGCCTCTGCGATCAGGTCCACATTTCCCAGTATGGGATCGTAGGCCAGGCTTTCCAGCAGGGGAGGGCTGCTTAAGGGCGCGCCGTCCTCGCTGCGCCCCAGAATGGAGGCCAGATCGAAGCGGAAGCCGTCCACCCGGTAATTGATAACCAATAGCGCAGGCAGTCCAGAATCAGCTGTCTCACTACCGGATGATTGCAGTTGATGGTGTTGCCGCAGCCGCTGAAATTATAATAATGTCCGTCGGGAGTCAGCATATAGTAGATATTGTTGTCTATCCCTTTGAAGGAGAAAAAGGGTCCCTTCTCATTCCCCTCGGCGGTGTGGTTGAAAACCACATCCAGGATAACCTCAATCCCATTGTCATTGAGTTCCTTTATGAGCCGTTTCAGCTCCATCCCCTCCTGGTTGTATTCCACCTGGGCCGTATAGCTTGTGTTAGGTGCAAAGAAACAGACAGGGTTATAGCCCCAGTAATCCAGGAGGAGGCGTCCGTCCATCTCCCTGCAGCCGTTCATCTCGTCGAACTCAAACACAGGCATCAGCTCTACTGTGTTGACGCCCAGTTCCTTCAGATAGGGAATTTTTTCCATAAGACCGGCAAATGTTCCCGGATTCTTGACTCCTGAGGACGCGTGCTTTGTAAACCCCCGCACATGGAGCTCATAGATGATGGTGTCCTTCATGGGAATCAGGGGCTGCTTACAGTCTCCCCAGTCAAAATTATTCCGCACCACCCGGGCTTTGTACTGGTGGGCCCGCTCTCCCGGCAGATGGCTCCCCCACTCGCTCTGTCCTGTTACAGCCTTGGCATAAGGATCCAGAATGTAATTGCTCCGGTCAAACACCAGCCCCTTTTCAGGCTCGTAAGGGCCGTCCAGGCGGTATGCATATTCAAATTCCTGAATATCCAGGCCAAAGACAATCATGGAGTACACATCCCCAATCCGGTAATGTTCCGGAAAGGGAATCACCGCGAAGGGCTCGGGGCTTTTTCGGTTAAAAAGCAGCAGCTCACAGGCGATTGCCCCGTGGGAGGAAAGCGTAAAATTTACGCCTCCGGGTACAACTGAGGCTCCGTTTATCTCATAAAGCCCCGGACGGATTCCAAAATTCCCCACCCAATCCAGGGGAATCAGGCACACCGCCTCCTCCGGTCCCTGATGCAGCCCTGCCGGACATTTTAACGGATACGTTTCATTCATTAGCGCTCCCTTCTGAAGGATGCCTCCTTCGCAGTCCGCGGTTCTGTTGAGAACCCGAACATCTGTCTTAGCTTCTGTTGCCGACGCTGCCCTTTGTCACGGTTCCTTCGTCTGTCTCTCCTGCTTACGCTCCAGAATTTCCACAATGGTCTTTTCCGTACCCACCATCCCCGGGGAAGCAATCTGTCCCATATGGCGCATGGTTTCCTCGGGAGTAGATCCGTTGATTCCATGGGCGTTGTATATGTAGACGCCTTCCATTGCCATATTTACGGAGGAGAATGCTGCATCCACCGCCACGATGCCCTTCATGGCGCAGCCCTGGTTCCCTCCGTCGCAGATCATGCCTGTGATGCTGCTGGCCATATTATTGATCGTGTGCTCCATCACCTCCAGGCCGCCTCCCTTCAGATATGCCAGGCCGCAGGCCATCCCTGTTCCCGCCGCAATGGCACAGCCGCAGAAAGCCGACAGCTTTCCCGAATATTCCTTGATATACATACATACGAGATAGCTTAAGGCCGTGGCTCTCAAAAGCAGATCCTCTGAATATCCATTAACCTTGCAGACGCCGTACAGGGGCATGGTTGCAATAATCCCGTGTGCCCCGGAACCGGTGATGCTCATGGCAGGCTTATCCAGGCCGATGACCCTCGCCTCAATGGCGCCGTTGCACAGCAGGGAAGCCGTCTTGTGCTCATCCTCCGAAATTATCTTTCCGCCGTTGTGCTTCAGAAGATATCTGGCATAGGTAGTCCTGGGGCTGTTAAGCCCCTCTTCAAAAAGGCTGTAATTCATATCAAAGGCGGCGTTTATAAAGCGTATCTCTTCTATGTCCACTGACAGGGCGTACTCTTCCAGCTCTCTTAAGGTATAATCGTGGATGGAACCGGCGCTCCCGCTTCCGCCTCCCCCGCGGCCTCCTTTTCAAAAAGGATGCGTCCATCCACCGTAATCTTTACAATGTTCGTGTGGGAATCCCGGATGTACACCGCTGCGGCGCCTGACTCTGTACTGACCTGGGCCTCTATGTATATGCGGCTGGATATCCCGCTCATCTCCACTGTAACTTTTCCCTCGGACACCAGCCTTTCAGCGGCCTCATTGTCTGCGCCTTTCACATCTGCAAGGCACTCCAGCCCCTTCCCGGGATTTCCCGCCACAGCGCCCAAGGCCGCCGCATAATCATTTCCCACCTGGGAGCTGTTGGGGATTCCGCAGGTAAACGCATTTTTGAACATGCCGCTGTTGAGCTTTAAACGAATGTGTTTAATCTCCCCCTTTACGTAGGACCTGGCCGTTGAAACCGCGTATGCATGGCTCCCGGCTCCGTGACGCCGAGAGCCGGCTTCATATCATCTTTGATAAGCTTAGTTAAAAATTCCATGGTCTCCTCTCCTTTTATAAACCGTCGCCGGCAAATCGGTGAGATATTTGTCTGTTATCCCGATTTCGCCCTATTCAGGTGTTTTTTATAGTATAACACAACCTGCCTTATCCGAAAACCGGTTATAGGAATTTACAGATTCCCTTTAGGTTTTGGAAATTGCGCCGAAACTATAATTATAAGCGTCAGGACCCAGGACTATTTTATTTTGTTTGTTTAGATGTTTGAAAGGAAGGAGATGGAACATGAGCAGCGTAAAACCAACCCCCATGCCGTATGCCGGCCCCCTCTATACAGCAGGAGCCGTTTCCATGGACGCGCGGCATTATGCCGGAACAAAAGAGGCGGAAAAACCGGAGCTGCAAAAAACAGGGGCCTCAGCCTCCGCTTACGACGTGGTCAGCATTTCCCGGAATGGCAGCCAGGCTTCGGTGTCCTCCTCCTCCGTCCGGGAAATCCTGGACGGACTGCAGCAGCTCTATCCGGACATACAGATCAGCATAACCGGGAAATCAGGGAGCCAGTCGCTGGCAGAGCTGGCGGAGGCTGCGGGAAAGGGGCTCCACGTAATCATCTCTCAGGCTTTTCTGGACAGGATGGGCAGCAGCAGGGAGGAATTCCTAAAGTGCTCCCGGATTTTATCGGAAGCGCTGTCCTCCCTGAATGCAGGAGCGGCATCCGGTAATATGGCGGCAGGGGTATTTCTTGACAGGGACAAGGCTTCCTTCTGGCAGACAGCCAAAGGACAAGACGATTATCAGGCCGCTGTGAATCAGGTAAACAGCGGGGCTGCCGGGCTTTTGGGACTTTTACAGTCTGTGTCCCAGACCAAGGCTCCGGCTCAAACCTGTACAAAACAAGTTCTTCCAAAAACTATAATGTGGCGTCCATCTATTCCAAAGTGGCCAGAGCCAATTCCAAGGCGGGAGTCAGAGCCGCCATGTCAACGGCCCGGCGCAAAATCGTATCTTTGCAAATGTCAGCCAGCTTTGGCGATGCAAAGGACGTAGTTAAAGCCAGGGCCGCCGTCCGCTCCCTGAACAAGCTTTTGGTGCGGGGCGAACGGAAAATCAGAAAGCTGGACAAGGAACAGCTTTTAAGTATCCGCAAGAAGCGGGCGCAGGCCAGGGAGGAAGCCAGAAAGGCCCGGGAACTGGAGAAAGAGCAGGCAAGCCAGAAGCGCAGGCGTAAATCCGACGACAACCATATTATGCAGGAAGGACAGCGGGAGAGGCGCTACATCAACAGCCGCGGATATGCTTACGGCTCCTATACGCCGCCGGCCCCTTCGGCCGATGTCTCTGTAAATGTTTCTGATATCGGAAGCATCCAGACAGCAGACTTAGGTGTTTCCGCCCCCGGCGTGGTGGTGTCTGCCCAGATATCATTTTAAAATAATGGCCGTAAAGTTACTTCAAGAACGCAAAGGGGAGCAGCCCAACCTCAGGCTGCTCCTCTTTGCGTTTTATTGAGATTAACAGGGCTGCTATTGGAAAAATGTACAAATGACTTTCCTGTGAAGTTTCGGTCCGTCCCCTTCCGCCACGTACACTCTCTGCCATTTTCCCAGAAGCATGCGCCCCTGTGCCACAGGATGGTCACCTGACAGCCGCAAAGATTGATTTGATGTGGGCATCGGAGTTGGGCCAGGCATGGACATAGGCGTCCCTCTGCGGAAACAGGCGGGCGAAGATCATCCTTGTATCCTTTGTAACGGTATCCATCCTGTCGCTGATCACCAGCGCCGCCGTTGTGTGGGGAAGAAACAGATGGACCAGCCCGTCCGCCTTATCCCTGGACAGCCACCGGTTAACAGGGTCTGTAATATCCGTAAAGCTGTCCCTGTCCAATGTTTCACAAATCAGTTCCGTCCGCTTCATGCAAATTCACCTCTTTTACGTCTGACTTCCCCTCCCACCAGCGATTTTCACTCCGAATAGGGATGGGGCCTGTGCGTCTCATGCTTCTGTCCGTACATGACCCGGTCCGCCCGCTTTAATGTATCATACAGCGACACATCCTGCTCCGGATCATAGGCGGCGTATCCGACGGACATGCCTGCATTGGCAAACAGAGGACCCTCCCTCTTGCGTCTCTCCTCCTCCAACGCTTCCGCCGCCTTTTGCGCCAATTCTTTTACCTTAGTCTCACTGCAGTCTGTAAGCAGGGCTGAGAACTCGTCTCCGCCAATCCGGTAAAGGGCGCCTCCGGGCAGGACGGACTGAAGCACCTGGCAGCCGAACCGGATATAGTCGTCTCCCGCCATATGGCCGTACGTGTCGTTTACCTGCTTCAGGCGGTCCATGTCTGCAGACAGGACGGCAGTCCGTTTCTTTTCTGAAGATTTGTCCAGGTTATTCAAGGCAACCTCAAAGGCATTGCGGTTTTTGATGCCTGTAAGAAAATCCATGTTGCTCATGTCCTGAACAGAGGGATTGGAAATATAACGAAACAGCTTTACCGCAATCCCCGACGCTGCGACGCAAAACAGGATGATCACCACAGGCGTCCAGATGAACATAGACTGGTAAGCCTCATACTGGCTCTGAGCGTCAAATTCCATGCCCAGTACGCCTACCACCCGCCCCTCGCTGTGCATGGGGAAATATGCGATAAAAACCGCCCCCCAGGATGTGCTCGCAATCTTCTGGGGCAGCACCGTCTCGCCGTTCATGGCCCGTTCCATATCAGGAATGCACTCCGCCTCAATGGGGTCCCCCACATGGCGGAAGTCCCCGCTGTCCTCGGGCAGGCCGTCCACACCATAGATAAAGGTTCCCTCCGGGTTCACCGCAGCCGTGTAAAGATACCGGATGCCTGCAGCCGAACGTATGCCCTGCAGCTGCCCTTTGGCTTCCTGGTAGATATCCGTTTTTCATCTCCCCTGGTATAGAGTTTAAAGAGCTGGCCGTCCTCTAAATAAGATTCCAAATAGTCGTGGACATTGCCGGCCCGGCTCTGAAGGCCCTCCACCATACCGTCGTAAGACAGACGGTAATTCATATAAAAAACCAGATAACAGGATATAATCACAATCAAAGCAGTCAGCAGTGACACCTGCACATCCACCCGGTTGAATTTTTTTGATTGGTAAGACATGACTGCCCCTCCGCCCTTGCTTTCATTTAAATGATACCCTTATCTTACCATATTTATAGGGAAAAACAAGGTGATAAATTACATAATTTACCTGCAAAAACGGCGGAGGCCGTTTCCCCCGGCAAAGATTCTCAGCCAGAAAATAACGGTTCCGCCGTTCTCTATATACTCCCTTTAGTTGTGCCCGCCGCAGGTATGTCCCTCTCCGTGGCAGCTGTGCCCGTCTCCCTCATGGTGGTGGCTGCACAGCGTGTCAGGATCGTAATCCAGAGCGCCTGCCAGCAAATCCCTCACTGCCGAATCCGCAGAGCCGGAAGCGCCGGGATAAAGCTGATACCCGCCTGGGCCAAAGCGGTTCTGGCGCCGCCGCCGATACCGCCGCAGATAAGCGTCTCCACGCCCTGGTTCTTGAGAAATACGGCCAGCGCCTCGTGGCCGCTTCCTCCTGTTCCTATGACCTCGGATGACACTATGTTCCCGCCCTCCGCCTCGTAGATCTTAAAGGCCTGGCAATGCCCGAAATGCTGGAATATCTGCTCATTCTCGTATGTTACTGCAATCTTCATGGTTATCTCCTCCTGAAATGTTTTCACAGCGGCGGTTGCGGCACCTGCCTTTTCTGCAGCTCTTACCGCAGCAGCTGCCCGCCTCGGGGCAGACCGTATAATTCCCGCCCCGGATCCGCAGCTGCCTGCCGTAAACCAGACAAGCTGCAAGCTTTCTTCTGGCGGAATTGTAGACTGCCTGAACCGTGGTTCTGGCCACCCCCATCTGGGATGCGCACTCTTCCTGGGTGCAGTCCAGCAAATCGATCAGCCGGATCGTCTCATATTCTTCCAAAGTCAGCTCCACCCACTCCTCTGCCTCCCGGCCTACCGGTCCGAAGCTATCCACCGGGGGGAGTCCGCAAACTCTTCTGCTCTTCACAGGCCGCGCCATAATCCTTCTCCTTATCCGCCGTTATTGACTTATGTCATTAACTATACACCCATTTTTGACTTATGTCAATAACCTTTTCATCCCTTCAGGTATGAAAAATCTGTGAACCTCCGGGGAAAGCGGCTCCTCTCTCAAGGAAATTAAACCCCCATCAAATGTCCCAGCCCCAGGCTGGTAACCATTGCTTTTTCAATCCCCTCCATCTCGTCCTGCCCCAGATGTCCTATGTATTCCTTCAGACGGTTTCTGTCGATGGTTCGGATCTGTTCTGCCAGGACGGTGGAATCCTGCTTCAGACCTTTTCCGGTTTTTGGAATGTTTACGTGGGTGGGGATGGAGGCCTTGGTTGTCCGGCTTGTGATGGCGGCCACAATCACCGTAGGGCTGTATTTGTTGCCTACATCGTTCTGGATTACCAGCACAGGGCGCACTCCTCCCTGCTCCGAACCCACCACAGGAGACAGATCTGCAAAATATAAATCTCCTCTTAATACATATTTGATGTTTGTTCTATGTTCTCTGTTCATAACAGGTCCTCTCTCTATCATTTTCCGGTGAACACCGGCCTGTAGAAATTGTCCCCGCTATTTTTATATTTAATCACGCCTGCTGCATTTCCCTGCAAATATTTCTGTATTCGTCCCCGTAAATGCTCCCCCTGTTCCATATAAATGCAAAGTCATGCTCCATCTGGAAATCCTGCAGTTTCAGCTCCCTGAGTTCTCCTGTGCGCAGTTCTTCCTCCACGGCTCTCCGGTACAGGAAGGAGATCCCCATGTCCATTTTCAGAAGCTGCAAAATCACATGCATGCTCCCTATTTCAATCATGCGTCCAAAATCCTGTAACCCCAGATTCCTGGTCACAAGCGCTTTCTCCAGAATATCCCTGGTTCCGGATCCCGGCTCCCTTACCAGCAGGGCCTCCCCCAGTAGATCCTTCAGCGTCTTTGGCTCCCGGACAAACCGGTGCCCCAGGGCGCATACCGGAACAAAGGGCTCTGTACGGTAGATAAGAGAATCATATTCCTTGTGGTCATAATATCCTTCCACCAGAGCAAACCGAATCTCCCCGGCTTTCAGCTTGTGAAGCAGCTCATTGGTGTTCTGAATCACCAGGCTTATTCCCGTCCCCGGATGGCGCTTTATGTATGCGGCCAGGGGCCTGGAGATCACCGATTCCCCTATGGTAATAGTCGTTCCGAATTTGAGGGCCGGACTGCCCTGAGACGCATGAATAAGCTGCTCTCTGAGAAAATGTTCATCGTTCTTAAGCGCTGTGGCGGCCCGCAGCAAATGTTCTCCCCCAGGGGTGAGGCCCACCTGCTTTCCCTCGCAGCAGAACAGCTTCACCTGATAGTGCTTCTCCAGATACCGTATATGCTGGGACACTGCCGGCTGAGTGATATGAAGAGCTTGGGCGGCTCTGGTATAATTCATATGTTCGCAGACAGCCAGGAAGGTGTCCATCCTGAAATCCATCATCTCTGTATTCCCCCATTCTTTCTTTTTTACAATGATAACATAAATTTATTAAAATATAAATATTTATAATTTTACATTATGTATTCCATGATTTACCATAAAGCATATGCGTCACTCACAGGTATCCCATATTTTTACACAAAACCGTCCCCGGATTTGCAGCAGCTTTGCCCGGAGGAGCTCTAAAAGGAGGAAAAAGAAATGCAGTCACTGAACAAAAACATGAAAGGCTTCTGCTCTGCCTTGCCGTGGCCTTGCCGTCCTGGTATCTCGGAAAGGTCTTTCCCATTATCGGAGGCGCAGTTATCGCCATTATCGCAGGTATGATACTGACCCAGTTTATTCCAAAAAAGGAGGCCTTTAACCCCGGCATCAAATTTACGTCCAAAAAAATTCTTCAGTGGGCCGTGGTTCTTCTGGGTTTCGGCATGAATCTAGGCGTGGTTTTGGACACAGGGAGACAATCCCTTCCCATCATCCTGTCCACCATAACCACTTCCCTGGTAATCGCTTTTGCCCTGCAGAAAGCCATGCACATTCCCTCCCGCATATCTGTGCTGATAGGCGTAGGCTCTTCCATCTGCGGAGGTTCCGCCATCGCCGCAACCGCCCCTGTCATTGCAGCCGATGACGAGGAGGTGGCCCAGGCCATATCCGTCATCTTTTTCTTTAACGTACTGGCGGCTATTTTCTTCCCCACCCTGGGCAAGTTTCTTGGCTTTGACATGACCTCCGGAAATGCCTTCGGCGTATTTGCCGGAACCGCCATCAACGACACATCCTCAGTCACCGCGGCGGCAGCCACCTGGGACAGCATGTGGCATCTGGGAAGTTCCACTCTGGACAAAGCAGTTACGGTAAAGCTTACAAGGACCCTGGCAATTATTCCTATCACCCTGTTTCTGGCTTTTGTGCGCGCCCGGCAGGAAGAAAAAACGGACCGGGCCCTGGGGCAGCCCGTTTCCTTTAAGGATATTTTCCCCTTCTTTATCCTCTATTTTTTAGGGGCCTCCGTCCTCACAACTCTGGCCCTCAACCTGGGCGCGCCCGCCTCCCTCTTTACTCCGGTCAAGGAGCTGAGTAAATTCTTTATCGTCCTTGCCATGGCCGCTATCGGTCTTAACACGAATCTGGTGAAGCTTATTAAAACCGGAGGCAAGCCCATTTTTATGGCGCCTGCTGCTGGGCCGGCATCACCTTTGTAAGCCTGGGGCTTCAGAGTATGCTGGGTATCTGGTAATACCTGACTTTCTCTACATAGACGGCGGCAAAAATGCCGTCTTTTTTCTTGTTAAAATCTCACATAATCTTAGTTATTAAATCTTTCTAAATTCACTTGACGCGAGTATGAAATCGGACTATAATATGCTCCACTGGTCCGAAATCATACTTACGGAGGCGCCACATGGTAAAAGAATTGGAAAATGACATCCGGGAATGTAACCGGCTAATCAAGGAGCTGGACGATATCTATCACGGCATTGCTATAAGCTGGGCCTGTCAGACAGCGCATTTACTATTTTTTACATTATTAGCGAACTGGGGGACGGCTGTCTCCAGGCGGACATCTGCTATGAATCCTTCTCCAGCAAGCAGACTATCAACTCCTCCATCCGTAAGCTGGAGAAGGATGGCTATATTTATTTAAAGCAGGGACGCGGAAGAAATAAGCATATACATCTTACAGGCAAGGGAAGAGAATTTATACAGGAAAAAATCCTCCCTGTCACAGAGATGGAAAACCACGCCTTTCTTGCTCTCAAAGCGGCCGAGCGCAGAGAGTTTCTTCGCCTTTATAAAAAATATGTAGACGAGTTTAAAAAATGCGAAAGCCAACTAAAACAGGAGGATTTGTTAACATGAAAACAATTTTGCGGTTTTTAAAGCCGTACAAAGGGCTCTGTATTCTGACTCTTTTGGTCATGACTTTGGAGGTTGCCGGAGGGCTTCTGATTCCCACCATCACCGCAGACATGATCAATAACGGAGTACAGGGCGGCAATCTGCAATATATTCTGCGCAGCGGCGCTATCATGCTTGCAGTCACCATACTTACCAGTTCAGGCGCTCTGGCAGGAAGCTGGTTCTGCGCCGACCTGTCCTCCAAATCGGCCGTGATATGCGCAACGCCCTCTATGACAAGTCCCTGACCTTTTCTTCCCACGACTTTGAAACCTACGGAACAGGGTCCATGATCACCCGGACCCTCAGCGACGTCAACATTGTCCAGCAGGCCATTGTATGGTGCATTCAAATGGTTCTTCCTGTGCCTGTGGTCTGCACCATGGGAATTGTAATGGCCTTCTCCATTGACAGGAAGATGGGAATTCTGCTAATAGCAGTGACACTCTTTATCATCCTTCTGGCAGTTGTCATCACCCGGAAGGCCTCCGTTATCTTTGGAAGGCTTCAGAGCCTTCTGGACCGGATGAATGTGGTCCTTCGGGAAAATATCACAGGCGTCCGCGTCATCCGGGCCTTCAACAAAGAGCGCTGGGAGGAGCGGAGGATGCGTAAATCCTTTGAGGACTACGCTGCGTCCTCCATTGAAGCTAACCGTCTCTTTGTCAACCTGGAAAGCGCCGCCCTGCTGGCTGTCAATCTGTCCATCGTAGCCATTCTGTGGCTGGGAGGCAACCGGATAGGAGCAGGCTTCATGGAGATCGGGGATATCACCGCTCTCACCCAGTATGCCCGTCATGATTCTATTCTACATCATCATGCGCAGATGGTATTTATTATGCTGCCAAGAGCATTTATCTGTTCCCGCCGTATAAGTGATGTGCTGTCCCATAACCCGGAGATTCCTGAGGACGGCATGAGGCTTGACTCCTCCTATAAAAAATTCCTTTGGCGGAGGAGGCGTCCGGGTTCCCGGAGGTAATCCGTTTTGAGAACGCATCCTTCCGCTTTGCCGACGCAGATGAGGACACCCTGAAGAACCTGACGTTCACCTGCCGGAGAGGAGAGACGACGGCAATCATCGGAAGCACAGGAAGCGGAAAATCCACCATAGCAAAACTGATCCTCCGCTTTCACGACGTCACATCCGGAGCCCTGTTCCTCAACGGCAGGGACATCCGCACCATGAGCCAGCAGGAGCTGCGCAGCCACATCGCCTATGTTCCCCAGCAGGCGTGGCTTTTTCAGGCACCGTCGCCCACAATCTCCTCTACGGAAATCCTAAGGCCGGACAGGAGGAGATGTATGAGGCCCTCTCCACGGCACAGGCCGGTTTTGTGGATGACCTGCCCGGAGGGCTTTCTGCACAGGTAGCTCAGGGAGGTTCCAATTTCTCCGGCGGGCAGAAGCAGCGCCTTGCCATCGCCAGGGCTTTGATGAAAAAGGCCAGCCTGTATATTTTTGACGACAGCTTTTCCGCGCTGGATTTCAAGACCGACGCCGCTCTGCGCAGGGCGCTGGAAGCCGGGACCAGGGATTCTGCCGTTCTCATTATTGCGCAGCACATCAGCACCATTTTAAAAGCAGAGCAGATTATCGTACTGGAGGATGGGAAAATCGTGGGAACCGGAACCCATGAATCCCTGATGAAAACCTGTCCTGTTTATCAGGATATTGCCAAGTCTCAGATGAAGGGAGAAGAATCACATGAGTGAGAACACTGCGGAAATTTATGACGACGGTATGGACTTTTCCTCCCCCAACCACATGAAAAGAACTTTAAAACGTCTCTGGGGCTCTGTAAATGATCAGCACGCCCGTCTGATGGTAGTCCTTGTCTCCGTCATTTTTTACACCCTCCTTTCCATCGCGGCTCCTCTCTACAGCGCCCACATTGTGGATCTGCTCTGGGAGGGGATAAAGGAGGCGGCGTCGGGGGGCGCTGCTTTTCGGATCACCTGGGCGCAGGGCGGCAGGGATATTATGGTCCTGCTCCTGATCTACCTGGCCACCGCCCTATTTTACACCCTGCAGTCCTTCCTGATGGCCAGCTTTGCAGAAAAGCTCAGCCTTCGCTTAAGAACGGAAATCAGTACAAAGCTAAACCGGATGCCACTGTCCTATTTTGACAGGAATAAGACCGGGGCTATCCTCAGCCGCACCACCAATGATTTGGATAAAATGGCCGAGGCTCTTCAGACAGGACTTTTAAAGCTCTTTACGGCGGCGGGCATGGTGGCCGGTTCCCTTGTGGTTATGTTCAGCTTCAGCGTCCGGCTCACACTGATTTTCCTGTTCTTTACAGGTCTTGCCATGTTCTCCACAAAGCTGGCCTCCGCCAAAACCTTAAAATATGCCATAGAGCGCCAGAACTGCGTGAGCAATGTAACGGCCCATGTGGAGGAGTCCTACAGCGGACGTGTGATCATTAAGGCCTTCAGCAGGAGCCTTCCAGCTCTCAGGCCATGCACGAAGCTACGGAAAAGCTGGCGGCCGCCTCCAAAAAAGTGGATTTCATGATCAATGCAATCAATCCCGCCATTCGTATGATTAACCGCTTCGGCCAGGTCCTCATGGCTGTTCTGGCAGGAAAAATGCTTCTGGAGGGGGCCTTAAGCGTCGGCGTGTTCCAGGCATTTTTCAGTATGTAAACCAGGCGTCGGAGCCTCTCACAGAAGTTGCATACATGGTGAATTCCATGCAGTCCGCGCTGGCTTCTGTGGAGCGGATTTATGAAATGCTGGATGAGGAGGAAATCTCCCCTGATCCGGAAACCCCTGCCCTGGCGCAGCAGACGGAGGGGCGCGTAGAATTTAAGAACGTCCGGTTTGGATATTCTCCCGCCCATCTTTTGATGGAGGATATCAGCTTTTCGGCAAAGCCGGGCAAAAAATCGCCATCGTGGGAAGTACGGGAGCCGGAAAGACCACCCTTATAAACCTGCTGATGCGTTTTTACGAGGTCAACGGCGGCAGCATTCTCCTGGACGGCAGGGATACCCGGAGCTTGTCCAGGGCCGATCTGCGCAGTAACTTCGGCATGGTGCTGCAGGATACCTGGCTATTTGATGGAACCGTGGCAGAAAACATTGCCTACAGTAAACCGGACGCAGCCCGGGAGGAAATTATAGCCGCCGCCAAGGCCGCAAGGGCAGACTTCTTCGTCCGCACCATGCCCCATGGCTATGACACCATGCTTAGCAACGACACGGAGAATATCTCTGTGGGACAGCGTCAGCTTCTGACAATCGCCAGAGTATTTCTCTGCAATCCCGCCCTGCTGATTCTGGACGAAGCTACCTCCAGCGTGGATACCCGCACAGAGATGGAGATCGGAAAAGCCATGAGGCCCTTATGAAAAACAGGACCAGCTTTGTTATCGCCCACAGGCTTTCCACCATTGTGGATGCAGATATGATACTTTTTTATGCAGAACGGAACCATTATCGAGAAGGGCAGCCACCACGAACTCCTGAAGCAAAAGGGCGCGTATGCCGATTTGTATTACAGCCAGTTCGCATAGGAGAATCCGTGGTTATATGCATCTATTGGCCGGCCTGCCCCGTTCAACCAGGACGGCACGTCCCACAGTGTAAGAGGATCTATCCGTCTTTCGCTTCACCCTGAAGATGTTTCCGGGCGAATTGGCCCAGATGTTCCTGTATTGCTTTCTCCGCCCCGCTCCCATCCCCGGGGCAGAGTATACGGATAATATCCCTGTGGAACGCATTCTCCCCCTCGCCTGTGCGCAGACTGACGAGATGCCTCTCTTTCAATGTTTTGAGAGATTCCGAGGGTACATCTACTTAAAAAGGGGGAAAAGAAAACCCGGAGGGCTGCCACTCTCCGGGTTTTTGCTATGCCCTACGGACATAGCTGCTTTTTGTTCCAACCATCAAACGCCTTCACAGCCTTCAAAACCTCTTATTCTTTCAGCCTTTTCTTAAACTTGCCAGCTTTAGCGCTCTCCTCAATGGAAACGGTGAAGGAAGGGTTTTCAGGGGTTTGAGAGGTGTTTGTGCGCTATGGGTGTGCTACTCTGCACTACTGATGACTGCTCATTATTACGATTCGTTTTATAGATTAGAATAGACATTCCACCACTTAACAGCTATAATAAAATTGCTGTTGACTCTTTCCAGCAGGAAGGAGGTGCGGCCAGTGCAATACATAACCACTTTTCTTATCTCTGTTATGGCAGGTATAGTTTGCTACTATATTTGTAAATGGTTGGACAGAGATAAATAACCAACAGTCTGCCTAAGTTATTCCTCTTCAAAAGGAAAAAAGAAACCCCAAGGAGTTGCACCTCCTTGGGGTTTCGCTTTGCGTCCAGTGGACACAACCACTTTTCTCTGCTAACATTATATTACGCCAAGGAAGAGAAAATGTCAATAGTTTAGTAATTATCGAACTATTTATTCCAACCACCAAACACGCTCAAAACTTCCAAAACATCTTATTCTATCAGCATTTTTTAGAATTTCCCAGCTTTAGCGCTCTCCTCAATGGAAACAGGAAACCTTGATTTTTAGCCATTCTTTTATCAAAAGTATAGGAATATTCAAGAAGTAAACGACATTTCTACACCTTTTTATACACCGTTTCACCCTGTAGTACATTATTCGAATTATCAAGGATCTTTTCTCCATTTGAATCCTGAAGAGGGTCAAGAAACGAATATCGCTCCGGATAATCGGCAAATGCTGTTCCCACAATCTGCGTCCCGTCTGCTCTGTGAGCCGTATAACCTCTTAGCAGAGTTTCTTCTGTCACAGTATCCCCAGTCAAATCTATGAGGGTTCTGCCGCTGTAAACGACTTTATTTGTAGCCATTTAAGCCTCCCTCCTACCCGATAGTTACCGTAGTACCTCCAGCGGGATTCTCGCTTTCGTTATATGGGATTGCTTTGACTGTAACCTGCGATAAGTAGTTATATCCTTCCTCAGAATTCGGAAGCACTGTCTGCTCCTTTGTAGAAGGTGTAACTGTCTTTGCCTGTGGTTTGGCATCTTCCGTACCTGACATAGAACCTTCTACACCAAGCAGAGTAATACCCTCTCGAATATTATCCGGAATGATTTTCTCTTTTTCTGCTGCCGAAATCCCAACTTTACCAGAACCATCGTGATGTCCCTGCGGAATGGTGTACTCTTCATCCTTTGAAGAAATTGTACCTGTCACAGCTCCGTTATTCTTCATGGTTCCCGTCAGTTTCTGACCTCGTACATACGCGGTCTTTCCCTGAAGAATTTCAGCAACAGCGGCTGTTGCATCAGAAGAATCTACGTCATATTCACAAGTACCTGTGATCGGCTCCCCTCCTTTGTCATGGGCGGTAAAGCCGGAAAGAATCTTATCAGCGGTTACGGTATCGCCGGTCAGGTCGATCAGTGTCTCTCCACCATAGATTACTTTGTTAATAGCCATATTCTCTCATCCTCTCTTTTGGAAATAAAAAAAGAACGGTTTCACGCTCTGTCCGCTTGCTACTCATCTTTATTTGCCTGCTTAATGATCTGATTTACATAGGTACTGAGACCGGCCATTAAAATTCCCTGAACAATTGCGATAAATATAGCCATTGCAATCTCCTGACCACTCCCTAATGGAGAAGTGGCCAAAACCCAGATTCCGCAAAGGACGATGCCGCCGACACCGAGGATCAACGGAATATACTTGTCCTTGATTGCCTGAGTCTGCTTCAGCCCCATACCGCAGAAGTAAAGGACAATCGCCACAACGATTAACTCAGGCTGCACATAGTTCATAATCTGTTCCATCATTTTAATTCCTCCTACTGATTTTCTTGAATATAGGTTGATTTGTGAATGGGCAACTTATTGATCTCCTGCATGACTTTTTTAGCTGAGCCATTTCCGCCCATCTCTTCATAGGGCTTGTAGAGATAATCGTGCAGATTTTCATATTCGTCCTGCGTGATCCATCCCCGCTCGATGTAGGACATTCCCAGATAGATAATTCTATCGTGAGCAAGACCAATCAGCATCTGCGTCCTCACATCTTTTTTCTCACTTTTCTTCTGGATATACGCCCAAAAACCAGAAGAGGCGACGACTGCACACATAATCGTCACCACCATTTGAAACCATGGTTCCATTTTAGTATCCTCCATAACTATTTGATTTTATCGGTTATGATCATCCTTTTGCTGATGATTGTAATCGACTTTTCAAATAAATCTTCATAGAGACCTATCAAATTTTTTCTTTGTTCCTTCGACAAAAGTTTGTAAAAGCTTCCCATCCAGCCCCGAAACATATTCTCTACATTTTCATACGTTATCTCCTCGTTTTTCACTTTGACGGCGAGTTTCTTGAGCTTTCTGCGCATCGTAGTAACCCGCTTCGGATTGATTCGCTTAATTACCTTTCCGGAATCTGTTAAACTGTATTTTATTTGCAGAAATTTGTACGTGCTGGAAATCTTCACAATTCGAGTTTTCTTCTTATTGATATGGATTCCATATTCTTCTGCAATTTGATGAATATGATCTAGCAGATCAAAGAGTTCTTCTTTACTCGGATTCATGATATACCAGTCATCCATGTATCTTCCATAAAACTTCTGGCTTCTTACATATTTGACGTAATTATCAATCCGATACGGATAATAAATCCCGATGACTTGTGATAGCTGGTCTCCAATATTAACCGACTTCTCCATCCACTTTTCGCCTGTCAGCTTTGACTCTGGAATGTTCCTATAATCTAACTTGTTGAAAGTGTCAGACATACATGTGGCATATTCCTCGTCCGTCATGTAAGAAACATCGATTTTAAATCCGTCAAAAATCTGGGTTAGCAACCAGTCAATGAATTCGTCATCATCGAACAGCTTTAACAATTCCCGTTTGGCAATTTCATGAATGATATTATCGTAAAACTTGGAAAAGTCTCCGAACAATATCCATCCTTCATTTCCATACAACCGATAGTATTTACGGAGATGAACTTCGAACCTGTCCCGCTGATGAGAGATACCTCTTCCTTTAATCGAAGCACAATTGTCATAGATAATATGCTTCTTCACTTCGGGAAGCAAGACTTCATCGCACAAAACATGCCGAATAATGCGATCCCGAATTTGAATACTTGTAATAGGTCTTACTCGGCCTCTCTCAAACAGCGTGAATTCCTGTGTCGGTCCATTTTGAAGAGTCCGATTCATCAGGTCGTCTTGAATGGAAAAGATATACCGAAGAAAATTCATCATGAATTTCTGCGTTGTTTCCTTCCACTTGCTGGTTTTGACAGAAACCTTGTAAGCTCTATACAAATTGTTGGCGTCACAGATAATCTCCTCATAGTTCATAAATCATTCACCGTGATAGCAATACTTACCGTAGTAAATTGCGTCCGGCTTTGCTATTTATCCATTCGGAAAGGACAATGTCTCCTTCTCTGTTGGTTAAGCAGAGAATCCGGACGAACTCCATTAGAGTTCGAAGCGTTGTTGTAGTTCGTATTGCCATTGTTGTTCACATTAGCGAAATTAGCCGAAGAAACGACGCATAATTAGACATTACCCTTTTAACTGTGACTTGATTCGGTTATCTCGTTGACGCCACTTCTTTATCAATCCGATTTCTCGGTCGATAGCTTTAACATAGCGACTGTAGAGATTAACGTCCACTTCGAATATCTCAACGATTCGTTGCAACTCTTTCAAAAGCTGCTCGCAGTTTACTATGGCTGTATTCTGATAATCTCTTCTTTGCTCATATTCGTGCAGCGTAGTCGGATAGATAGAATTAGCCGCTCGGACATTGCTAGTCAGCATAGAAGCCAACTGGTCAATTCGATTTTTATAATTCAGCATTAAATATCTATACCTTGAAAAATCTTCTGTTGCATCCTTTCCGTGAGCATATCTTACCCGAACAAGCTGATCCAAATCTTTCACTCCGAAACTACGCTGCATAAGGTCAATCAACATATCATGCAATTCAATGGAATATGTAATCGCTTCAAATTTGGATTCAGTCCGGTCACTCACAAGGACACTCATGCATAATCCTTGTCTGTGATCTCTTTGAATTCTTCTTCCGTAATCCAGTTCTTTTTCACTGCATTCCGAACCCGTACTTCATTCCACATACCCAAATTGTAGTAGCGTTTTACCTTGTCGTAATTCTTGCTATGTTCCATAACTGTTTCCTCCTTTTATAGTTCGATTTCAGACATCATGGCAACATATTCGATATCTGACTGCATTTTAACAAAGGCCAACTCTGTTTCTGGAACCTCCCGCAAGACAAACCAATACTTGTCATCGACCTTGGTAATCTGGACAAGTTCCATGTTCATGTGAACTTCATCCTTTTCTCCATCGTTGATTGTTACGATCGAACAATTTCCGTCAAAAACGGACTCATTGATTTCCGATGAAGATATAAAGTTATTACCGTTCAACCTCAAATTATCAAGAACAGTTTCATCGGACAGAGTAATCTTATAAATCTTATCCTCCATTTTGATTCACACCTTTCATTTAGATTTTTCTTTTTTATAGCACAGATTGTTGTCACCTGTGTACGGTTTTCGTAGGGGCACAGGGCCCCTGGATTTAGACTAACCAATAGCGAAGACCGGACGAACCCCATAAGAGTGCGAAGCGTAGCTGGAGTCCGGACCGCCATTGTTGCCCACATTAGCGAAATAAGCCGAAGAAACGATATCTCTGAGCCAGAACGTTGCACGATTTGAGATCATATTCGGAACCACCGTAAACAAAGCAAGCTGCGTCTTTCCGATCGTATAACGGTTCACAACGACCGTACCATCTCCTGCCGGAGTAAAGACAAGGCTTCCGTACATCATAATTTCATTCGGAAGTTCCAGCGTAGAATCAAACCAAGCACCAGCCGAAGGATATCCATTCGAAACGGCGTTTGTCAGATATTCACGGTGGGTGAGAATCAAGTCACCAAAGGCACTCGCCGCCAACGTTTTCGCCTGCGCCAGATTCTTGGTGTACATTTTAGAACCAACATAGCCGCCGGTTGTGATGTTCGTCTCATTCATCTGTGTGTTGTAAAGAGGTTTATCCGGCATGATAACCAGATGGGGCGTGGTGAAAGCCGTATCGCCGCAATTATACCAGTAATCAAAATCTACGATTCTCCATGTATAGCTGCCGATAGACCAGTAATCTCCAAGGAAAAATCCTTTGAAGGTTCCGTTCTTGATATTTGCCTTCTGGTCGTCTGTAATAACGCTCCCCAGATTTTTTCCTCTGTAAATCATGCGGCGCTGCTCCTTCGGAACAAAAGCGTCCAGAATTGCAAAGAGTGCATCGTCCGCACCAATCGCTTTGTTCCCTGCTGCGGTGCCAATCAATAACTTATCATCCGCAGACAACGTATTGATTTGCGTAAGTTCCGACAGATTGACGCCGGAAATGAAATCCTGAGAACTGGTAAGCCCAATCAAGGATTTAATAAAATCAGTCACCATAATTGTTTTGGTTCCATTGTTACCATCAATCAAAACGATGTTGCTTTCATCTAGTGTCTGGACCTTCTGATAATCCGTAATTTTCATCTCGATATGTCCTCCTTTTACCTAATACAAAAAATAACGCGGCCATCAATTGGCTGTCCGTTGCTATCCAGAATTAAGGAGCTGGAATATGCACGCGCCACAATCGGGTCCACGTTACTATCAATGATAGTTCCTTCTGATGAATCGAGAAGATTATCGTAATTCTCGTATCCATTGTCATAAAGATTGTTGTATACGGTGAATTCCGTCCGAATCCCCTCTACAATTTCTTCAAGAATTGATGTCCTTTTTTGTAACTCTAATATCTGGTTTGCCAGATTTGCTTCTACATCCTCCGAAAGAGTATCCTTCAACTGCTGGAACCACTCATCAAACAATGCCTGAGCATTTTCTCTCCATGCAGCCATTTCAGATGTATTATTGTTTGTGTACTCGTTAAACCAGGTCGCCCATAACTGTTTCCAGTAAGCACTTGTTTCCTGCATATCTGCCGTTTGAGCAGCATACCAGTCGTTCCATTGTTTTCCCATGCCAGATAAGATTTCTGGATTTCTTCCGTCTGGGCGTTGAACCATTTTGACCACTGGTCTTTCCAGAAAGCATTTGTCGCTTCCATATCAGATGTCTCTTTTTCATAAAATGCATCCCACTGGTCTTTCCACTGAGCAACCAAGGCGTCAATGGACATTTTCTCCAGTGGAGCTGTTACGAACGGACACTCCGATGTACCAACAGCATTGTTGATATTTGCCTGACGGATGGATGTAACTCCAGAATTTACCCGAATATAGGCTAATGGATACTGCCAACGGTCGGTCGTGCTAATCATTGTTGGTTTCGCTGGATTAGTAGCTGGCGTACCTTTGATGATTTTAATCGCATTTGCACGAACGGATTCACGAGCATCTACTTCCAAAACAACCGCATCAATCCGATTTAGAATCACTTCCGACTGTGGTACAGTCAAAGGAAGCAAGGCGTCATTCAACGTCCATGTATGATTAAACCAAGCTCGGCCAATTCCGACATTCACCATCATGCCAGAAGACTCTTTCACCATCATAGCAGTCCCAACATGCTGCAAAATGCCGTCACGTATGATCCCGTCAAAAATGCTTGACATTTGAATGGCATCGTATCTCCGATCTTTATTCTTTGAGTTATAGAACCCATAAGTGACACTCATTTTTCTTCACCCTTTCCTGCTATTCTACGGTAACGAATGTCGGATACGAGTCGAGTCCTTCTTTGCTCTGAGAGCGAATGAATTCCGTTACCCGAGCTTTCCCCTCAATTCCGTATTCATTCACAATCTGTACCATATCGCCTAAGAAGAAATCCTCTCCATATCGGTACATCCTCGTTGATTCAACCTTTCCCTCAAAGGATTTGGTTGCGATGTTCTCAGCCAGATTCTCTAAACCTCTTTGAGAAAGCTGTGCATTATACTCAGTGTCCGTCAAGGTTTCATTATCCACGGTCGAAGAAACATCCCTAGCATCCGTATAAAGCTCCCTTCGATTCAAACCTGTTCCGGCACCAGATGCACAAGCCACGGTTGTAGTCCTCCGATCGGCTCCTTCCCCCTCTCCGGCAACCAAAGTAACTGTTTTCAAAGTCTTCTTTGATTCCAGATAATTGGTATTGATTACATTCTCAAATTTTGGAGAAAAGATGACATATGGATTCGTAAACTGGTCGTAAGAACGATCTGCGCCTGCATAGAGCTTAAAGACGAACTTGTTATCATCGGACAGCTTGATTCGGAAACCGACATTCTTGGAATCGCACAGCTTTTTAATGGCATCATACAGATTGTCTCCGGTAAACTGTGCATCTACCGTCAGTCCGGTAATCGCCGGGTCCGTGGATGCCTCGAATATCAGTCCTTCTACCTTTCGGGAAGCATCGGAAGGATTGATGATATTCTCATCCAGCAGCTTTTTGATTCCATTTTGAAAGTTTCCGCTCAGAATCGTTTGCTTCCAAATAATGCGGCGCTCCAGAATGGATTCCAATGACCTTCCAGTGACCGTAAAGTGGTTTCCGTTTTCGGCATCAGACTCAATCTTTCTGTCCTCGACAATCATGGTCTGGTCGGATTCTTTCAGCCAGAGATAGTAGTCGTCTTTCAGGATTTCAAGAACAGAATCGTTAATGCTTGTATATACCTCGAAATCTCCATAGGCAGAATACCGCTCCGTCCATATCAGAGACTCAAAGGTATCAAGCACAGAAAGCATTTTCAGAGAAGTGTCCAGAACAATCAATTCCATAACTATACCCCCTCAAACGCTGTTCTGTTTTCAATCTTAAACTGCACATTGGTCGTTCCTTCTTCCACCACATAAGCGAAAATATTATCGCCTTTGGATAGCTGAAACCAGTCAGAATCTTTATCAAGGCAGTTTAAAATATTGGTGTAGATACCGTTTCGAAGAAGCGTAATTGATTTATCCCCTTTAATGGTGGAGATAATGATTTCATCGCCGGCAACCATTCCAGAACCGGTTAGCTGCTTCAATTTATCAGTATCAATACGCATTACTTCTCTCGTCCCGGTATTGTAAATCGTGATGTTTCTCACATTTCCGATGGCATGGATGGTAATCACAACCCCGATCTCGGCATCACCGGAGTAATACACCGTCTGCTCAGTTTCATTCTTAATCTCGCCAAATTCAATCAAGGACTCGGTTAAAGATTCATTCGAAAAAGCGAACTCAAACAGAGGTTCCACTCCATAGAAGATAGTGGTATTAGTTCCATCCGGACCAGCAGAATAAAAATAAGGATCAGGACACACGATGGAAATCTGCGTCGTCTCATCGCTGCTGAAAATATCTGGTTCATTTGATTCCACATAACCGTAAGTCTCACAAATACGATTATCTGTCTCTATGAGAAGCGTTACTTTCTTCTTTATCGGAAAATATTTGTAAGAGTCATGTCTTGTGTCTTCGATCTGAGGATTAAACATCAGTTTCAGAGACATAACAATATTTCTGGAATTTACTCTTGCCGAGTTATACAGCGAGCCGTCATTCGTAGAGATTTCTGTCGTGTTAATATCTGCCTTGCTCGGTCCCAATCCACTGATAGATTGAACAGCGAACCCGGATTCATCCGGGAACGCTAATTCAAATCTTTTTGATTCGCCCAAATAATTAGTTACAGTTACTGCTCTAATCATGTGTTACCCACCAGCCCTTTCATCGCCGAAAATTGATTCTTTGTCTGCCGATAAATATCAATTCTCGACAGAGCCTTAGGCGAATAATTGTTTTGCGTGAATTGATAGGTATTTCCTGTAGGAGAACTTTCTCCATTTTGAACTTCTATCTCGGAAACTCGGTCATTCATCCCAGTGCTGACAGATAATGCCTGATTTCTGCTAAACAAAGCATTCAGCCTTCCAGTCCCTGCTTCCACAGCGGACAGGTCAAGAACCGGTCGAATGGTAGGCTGAACATCCATATCTGCGTCCACATAATCTGCAATTCTGGAAATGATGTCGTTCAGCCCGTCAATAGAAGATCTGGCAATTTCCCGTCCAGCCTTTCCAGCCTTGGAGACATTATCGATCAACGCATTTATGAAGCCGACTCCTGCAAAGTTACCAATTCCATAAAAGCGTTTGGAAGGAGAATGCTCGTCCAGTTCGTCTTCCGCTGCTTCAGCCGCTGCGGCTGCCATAGCTCTTGCTTTTGCTTCTGCTTTCCAGGTATTTTCACTGATACCATCGCAGAAACCATCGACCAAGTATGAGCCGGCAGATTTGAACTGGCTATAATAATCTTTGATGGCGGTTATGGAACCACTCAGCATCGTTGTAAAAGCGGTCCGGAGTTCACTATCCTTGCTTCTCACACCGGCGATAAATTTAACCATGCACTCTCTACCTGTCGAGGTAAATTCTGCATACTTATTTTTAATCACCGTAAGGCAAGCACTGATAATGGTTGTGAACGCCATCCTCGCACTACTGTCCTGCGATCTGATACCGGCAATCAGCTTCACCATTGTCTGGGTTCCGGTTGATGTGAATTCTCCGTACTTATTTCGTATCGCAGTCAAACAACCGCTAACGATATTGGTAAAGGTTGTTCTGGAAGGACTATCCTGAGATCGTACTCCGGCGATAAATTTAACCATAAGTGTGGAACCACTGGTTTGGAACTCGCCCTGCTTTCCGTTGATAGCTGTCAATACAGCCTGAACCAGCGTGGTGAATGTTGTTGTCAGTTCGGATTTCTTCGCATTTGCACCATTGATGAAAGACGACAGCATACTCGAAGCCGCAGCCGTTACTTTCGATTCTGCATTATTGAACGCATTGATAAATCCGGTTACGCCAGTTTCTCCAAGAGTTGTCAATGCAGAGCTGAAAGAAGTCATACCGCTTGTGTCCAGACCGACCATCCCATTTGCCATGCTTACAAGCCGGTTTGTCTGGGTAATCACTCCGGACAGCAACGTCGTATCAATACCGCTGATGCTGTTGTAATAATTACTGAAATGGGAACCGAACGATGCCATATCACTACCAAAACTGGCAAGTGTCATATCATCGGAGAACCATCCGCCTTCTTTTGGAAGACTTTTCTGAAGCTCAACAATGGATGTAGCAGCATTGGTTGTAGTGGTAACGATGTTCGCATCCACATCTTTCATATAGTCGGAATATTGTGCGAAGCTCTTACCAAAGGAAACCAAACTTGTGCCAAAGGCGGCAATATCATTGTCTCCTGTAAACCAGCTTACCAATCCACCCGTATTCGGTAACGTATTCGCCAACTCAACTACTGCTTTGCCAGCCGTTGCGGAATTTGTAACGGCCTCCACATCAATACCTGCAATTGCGTCAGAGTAGGATTTCATCGCTCTGCCAAATGGCACCAACTTCTCCCCGAACGTGTCCATGTCGTTCTCTCCTGTAAAGAAGCCCACGACACCGCCACTGTTGGGAACAGTATTTGCCAATTCGATTAACGCCTTTCCCGCCGTAGCGGATTCCACGATCACATTTGCATCCAGACCTTTTACAGCCTGTGAGAACAGCATCATTGCCTCGCCGAACGGTACAAGCTGCTCACCAAACGCATCCATGTCATTTTCACCGGCAAAGAAACCTACCACGCCTCCGGAATTCGGAATTGTGGTTGCCATTTCAGCCATGGCCTTTCCTGCGGTAGCAGCATTCGTTACGGTGTCAGCATCCAGTCCTCTTACGGCATTTGCAAATCCCATCATCGCCTCGCCAAACGGAATAAGCTGAGCTCCGAATGCGCTCATATCATTTTCGCCTGTGAAGAATCCGATAACCCCTCCAGAATTCGGAAGAGTTGCCGCCATCTCCGCAAGCGTCCTTCCGGCAGTAGCCGCATTTGCCACCAATTCCCCGTCCATACCGGCAATGGCAATGGAGAAATCCCGCATCGCTTCACCAAAGGGAACGAGTTGGGTAGCAAAATCGCTCAGGGAAGATCCCCCTGTAAGCCAGGAAGTCAATCCGTTCAGAATATCGGCTGCTGTCAGGATAAGGATGGTTTCCGCCAATGCTTTCACACCGTCCAGCATGGAAGGATTAAGCTGTGTAGCACCTTCGATAAATGGCTGCACATTCGTCATAAATGCAGAAAGGTCTGCGCCAATTTGAGGGAACTGACTGGAGACTCCAGACATGAAGCCGCCAACAATGCCACCGACAAATTTACCAATCGCAGTACCAATTCCCTGAAGAAGATTTCCGCCCTCACCGATAAGCCATTCCAACCCAGGAATCTGAGCCAGAGCGCCGACAGCCGCCAGAACCAATGCCAACTCCGCAATGACTGCACCCATTCCGAGAACACCAACCATAGCCCCAGGTACCAAGGAAGCAACAGCACTGAGAGCAAGCATAATTGCTGAGAGCAAACCAATTCCAGCGATTCCTTTGATGAGTACATTCACATCAATACCACTCAAGGCGTCGATTACCCCGTCAAAGAAAGCCATCAGTAACTCTACGCCAGCTTTAATCAATTCCGGTAGTTTCGTTGTGATAGCCTGAATAATCCCAATCAGAATATCGAATAACTGCTCCACGATGGTCGGTGTGTGTTCGACCAGAGCCGAAAGGACACTGTCGATCAGGACAAATAGCCCGTCCACAACTGCTGGTACAGCCGTAACCAAAGCATCGACTGCGGCAAGAACCAATACTGTAAATGCCTCGGCAATAGCTGGCCCGCCATTTGCGATTACTCCAGCAAGAGAAAGGATTCCTTCCCCGATAGATTCGAACAGCAACGGAATCAAACTGAGAATACTGGATACTGCCACTACTAGAGATGCTGCTCCCGCCGCTCCAGATACTGCCAAAGCAGAAAGTCCAGTGGAAAATGCGAGAATGCCAGCACCTGCGGCCAGACATCCTACTCCCAACACAGCAATGGCGGCCGAAAGTCCTAAAATAGCTGGGGTCAATGGCCCTAATGCCACTCCTGCGACACCGAGAACCGTGAAAGAACCTGCCAGTGCCACCAACCCTCTGGCGATGCTCTCCCAAGACATATTCCCCAATGACTTGAGAACCGGGGTAAATATCGCCAATGCAGCGGACACGGTAAGAACCGCTGCCGCACCCGGAAGTGCAGTTTTCATTGCGTTGAGTGCCACAACAAGAATGGTCATGGAACCTGCAAGGGTTACCAGTCCTCTGGCGATTTCATCCCAGGACATTCCGCCCATATTTCGGACTGCTTCGCCGATAATGAGTAATGCTGCACCGACCTCTACCATTCCAGTCGCTTTCGACACCATTCCTTTTGGAAGTAGATTCATCGCAACTGTCACGGCCGCCAGAGAACCGGCCATCGTGGTAAGACCTCGTCCAATCTCTCCCCAAGTCAGGTTCCCCATCTTTTTCACTGCTTCTCCAAACACGAGCATGGCTGCTCCAAGAATCGTCATCGCTGTAGCGGTGGAAACTACATGCTTCGCGTTAGCCGTAACTTTGGTGAATACCGCCAGTTCGGTAAGAACCACGGCAACCGCAGATAGTCCTTGAATCAGGTTTGAAGTGTCCAGATTTCCAAATGCCTTAACCGCATCCGCCAGAATATTGATGGACGCTACAAGAAGAACCAATCCGGTTCCTTTCAGAACACCCATTCCATCCAAATCTGTAGCCTTCAGGAACAACGCCAGTTCTGTGCAAAGAACGCCGACTCCGATTAGACCTTTAGCCAAAGAGCCCACATCCAAAGCTCCTAAATCTTCAACTGCTCCTACAAGAACTCGAATCGCTGCCGCAAATACTACCAAACCGGCTGAACCTTTTATCAGCCCCTTCGATGTTTTGGAAAGCGCTGTTGCAGATGCTACCAGAATAGCGGATAACCCGGCAACGCCAACCAATCCTTTCAGAAGCTCATCCCAATCCAAACCGGATAATTTCTGAACTGCGCCTGCAAGAATAAGAACAGCGGTAGACATCCCAATCATCGCAATGGTCAACTGGCCCATTCCTTTGATTGCCGCTCCGTTCATTATCTTTTCAAAGATGGCCATTGAACCAAGCAGTTCGACGAACAGAACACTCAAAGCTCCCAAGGACGCATTCAGCTTTTCGGAATCAACCAGGGATAACGCCACAATCGCTGCGGTCAGGATTGCCATAGCGCCGGCAATCTTCAGAAGAGTGCCAGCTTTCAGACTTGACTGCCATGCTTCAAGACTCCCCTTAACTCCATCCAAAATATCTTTGAATGAACCAAGAATTCCGCCGCCGTTTTCGGTGATTTCCGATAGAGAGTCAATAAACTTTTTCACCCCGATTAGAATTGCAGAAAACAATCCGGTATTGATTAAATCCAAAATTGGGTCAAAACTTGCGGTATCAAATGCTGTGAGAATTGCTTCCCCAAGGTTTCCAAACGCATTTGCGACAATGGAACCCAGCTTCAATAAAACAGGCGCTGCCTTCTCGACAATCCCAATAATTCCTTCAAATGCCTTCTTTACCAACTCTCCTAATTTACAAACGGTTCAAACCGAGTCTGTACCTTATCCGCAAAATTATCGAGACCACTGGTATCAACATTCGCAAACTCGCTGAACGCATCGGCAACTGTTTTTACAAAAGTCTTTATTCCATCCGCAATTGGTTTCAGGAAATTCCCGATTCCTTCGATAGCTTTGTTAAAGGCATCAGACGATTTAATAGCTTCATCAATACCAACAATGAAATCTCCAATGCTGGCCGTAAACCCGAGAATTCCATCTCCGGCCGGAGCCACATAACCAATCAGATCTGCAAATCCACCAACAAGCGCTTTGACACCTTGAAGTCCAATATCAAATAAAGCGAATACCCCTTTGAATGTTCTCTTCAGGTTATTCGCTGTTTCTTCGCCCATTTTGAATTTTTCGGTAAGTTCCTGTAATCCTACAGTGAGATTGTAAAGCTGTTCTCCGGTCATCGGCGGAAAGACTTCTCTAAACGCTTCTTTAACTGGCTTTATAATGCTTAAAACACCCTCGAAAGCATTCCTTACCGCTTCAATCAACGCAGTTCGTCCGCCAAGATCTTTCCAATCCTGCAACATCTTATTTCTCGCTTCGGCAGAAGCATTTACCATGTTGCCAAGGGCGTTGCTAACCTCAGTTAAAAGTTCTTTTGCCTCTTCGAAATCACCAATGATGATTTCCCAACTCTGAGTCCAACCAGACTGAACCGATTCTTTCAGGGTGTCCCATAACTGCGTGAATGTCTTTACCTTGGTAGCTGCATCCAATGCTGTCTGAGCCAGTTTTGTAATCTCTTTAGCTTGTTCTTCGGTATATCCCTGAGCGATAAGATCTGCTTCTGAGTAAGCTCCAGACAACTGTGTCAGAGTTTCGGTCAACACCTCTGTTGTCAGCCATCCACCTTCGGTCAGAGAAGCTCGGAATGAACCATACTGTTCAATCATCGCATCCATGTTGGTTCCGAAATGTTCTGCGGTTCGAGTTAAGGCGTCTTGAAATAGCTGACCGCCCATTCCCGCATTTACAACGGAATTCCAGTCTTGCAAACTAACCTTGCCCGCTGCAATCGCCTGCGAAAGCTGATACATAGCGGTACTGGCCTGATAAGCATTAGAACCCGAAGCTGCTGCTAAGTTGGCAATACCTTTGATTGATGTTACTGATTTATCCAAGTCAACACCGGCAGCCGTGAAAGTGCCAATGTTACGGGTCATTTCCGTAAAATTGTAAATCGTCTGATCAGCGTATTTGTTCAACTCATCAAGAGCAGCATTTACCTGGTCAATGGTTGTCCCCTTGCTCTGTGTATTAGCAAGAATGGTCTGAACTGCATTGATCTGTGTTTCATACTCCTGAAATCCAGTCTTAATTGGATCGATTGTCAGTGCAGAAACAATATTTTTACCAGCATTTAACGCTGAATTTGTGATGTTCGCCAGAGCCGTAACTGCCATGACTTCCAACGCCGAAAACCGCATCTTTACGGTTTCGACCGCATTGGAAAGCGGAGTCATATTGCAATTTTTTGCTGCGGCATTAACGTCATCCAATCCTTTGGAGGCACCTTTCAATTTTAAGCTTTTTTCGAGCTTTTCAATTGAAGATATACTGGTCTGAACATTCTGCTCAAACTGTTTGTTATCGAATCGCATTTCAACGACTCTTTCATCAATCGTCTTACTCATAGCTTAGTAACCTCCTTCCATGCGTTATTTGCAATTTTGTCAAAAATAGGCTGGATAGCAGGATTGATGTAATCTCGCCCCTGTACCCAGCCGCCGTTTCGAGTTCCGTGTCCATACTGCAAAATAACAGCGATTGGAACTCCATTTTGAACATTTGAATTATGAAATGAAATTGTAACTGAACCTTTCCGATTCTCAATTTCGTAATACCAGGAATTCGCCGTCTCCCCAGAATCCACTGGTGTTGCAGACGCAAGGGCGGCTACTCCCTCTTTACCAAACTTGTCCAGGTCTCCGATGTGAACCGCTTCTTTTGCTCTCTCCAGAAAGCGTGTCAACTTGGAGAAGTCACCCTTTTGTCTGAAACTTATCATCGTGCGTCCTCTTTAAATTCGAGTTGCGTAATCCAGTGAGATCCATCCTGCTCCGGATTTCAACTTACCCCATCCAGCATTAGAACCAGCACCGGTTTTAACCTCAACGATGGTGTAGACTCCTTTCGGACAGAAACCATTGGTTCCGTAATTCGTTCCGGGACCTTTACGGATATACAGATCGGAAATGTCCACCTGAACCAGAAAATTTCCAGAAGGCTTCTCTACTGATCCACCAGAATCAGAAGAAACTGCGCCTTTATAGGTACAGTAAGCTTCATGAACGCTGATCCATCCTGCACCGGATTTCAACCTGCCCCAGTAACCGTTCTGAATTTCAGTAATCGTGTAAGTACCTCGGTCAGTAATCATCCATTGGTTCCGTAATTCGTCCCAGGGCCTTTGCGAATATTCAAATCACCGATGTTGACTTTGTAAAGTCCAGTTTTGTAGGTTTCTGGACGCTGTCAGTCGTACTTCCGCCAAGCTGAGCAGTTACCCGATTCGCAAGATTCCCCAGCCTGGAATACAGCCAATCCCCAGGACAAGATTTGTTGGCAAACCACCGATGAACCGTAAGGATCATCTCGTTTGATTTGGGACTGTAGTTCAGAGATTTGTCCTTGTCGCCAAACCAAAGGAGTTTTGTCTTACCATTTCTCCGGCAGATGTCAACACACAGAGCAACCAGCTTTTCATATACTGCATCAGTCATGGCATACGGATGAGTCATATCACTGGCACATTCAATTGTCACAGCACGCTGATCATTCGCATTGCTGGAAGAACACCAGCTTCTGTTTGCTTCATCCACGCAAAGAACCACACGTCCGTCACTACCAATTCCATAGTTGCAAGAAGCCTGTACGTTACTACTGTCAAAGCAGCCCCCAATAGATTCCGCTGAAAGCTGACCGACCACACAATGCGGAGTGATCCGGTCGATTGAATGCGTTCTGGCTCCACTATGGTTTGGACTTTTTACCGTACAATTAACCAAGCTGCTGTTACTCATAGTAATCACCCTTTCGTATTCCATTTCTTTTTACGGGCCGCATTTAGTGCCGCATTCCGTTTCATAATTTCTCTGCGGCTATGTTTCTTCGGCGGCCTGCTCTTCACATCGCATACTCTTATCAAAGTAAACAGTTTATTGAGATGCCATTTCTGACATTCAAATGGAATGTTTAAAGCTATCATCCAGTAATAAACGAGTTCTGCCGTAATCTGCTCTCTGCTTCCCTGCGTTTTTTTCCTCGAAAACCGGGTGGCAGTCATAGGAAGAGCAATATACCGATTGACCTCATTGATATTGCTGTTTGTCAGATAGTTATAAACTTCCGGGTTCACGTTCTGTGTAAGAGTCATACATTTTACATAATCGATGGTTTCTTCCAAAGTTTTTTCCTGCTTCGTCAGAAACGGCTTATTCCATCTCGATTCCCATTTTGAAAGAGAAACAAGAGAATGCTCCAATTGCAAGGTCTGAGCCTTTGTGTAAACAAACTCTTGCTTCACCTCATCCCAGAATTCCGTGGATGGTATTGTGATTCGGAGCATCTCTCACCTCTCCTTTAATTCTGAGTGTTTGCTGCAATTGCAGGAGCTGTGGCAGAATTGCCGATGTTCATCACCGCATTCACAAAGTCTGCTGCTGTCTTGTCATTCGTAACCAGTTCCTCAAAGAGAATCTCATAAGCAGGAGATTCCATAAAGGATCTGGAAATCTCCTCAGACTTCATAAAGCGACGGCCATCTTCACTCTTGACACCGTAAGCTTTCTTAATGAGATCTTCAAAGAATTCCATAATCTGGCCGCCATCAGCGCCGGCACCAATACTTTTGAGCTGTACATCATAGCCGCCCTTCACGCTTGTCTGCATCTTGACAATTTCCGGCTTTGACAGATGGAAATAGAAATCCTCTTTTCTTTCGACACCGTTCAGATCGATATAGGGAATGGTTTTCTTCAGCATAATTTTTCTCCTTTCAAATAAAAAGAAACCCCGCACATTGAATACGAGGCTTCCTATACGTTATTCTGTTTCCAAGGTAAGCCCAGAAAGACCATAAGTCTTCGTGATGCTTTCCTCGTTGTGTGTGGTAGTCACCTTAATGCTCTGAGTATCCTTATTCTTGATAAGGAGTACGATGTTCATGTCGTCATCTAGCGCAACCGGTCCCTTAGTACCGCCTACGAGCTCAACAACCGTCTCTGCTTCAGCCGGCTCAGCCTCAATCTTGAGAGCCAGGTAATTTCCTTCCTGCTCAGAAGTATTACTACTGAAATCAACATAACCATTGACATACTTCAGAGTGCCTGTCACTTCATCATCAGCAACAACCACATCACTCTGCAATTCATTCACTGCTTTTCCAAATAAAACAGCCTCTCCGTCTTCAGGCTTAACAGAAAGGCTCATTAAGGGAGGTCTTCAGCAGCCAGAAGTTCAATCACTTCATCAGGAAACGGCAGTCTGGGATCAACGCCATCGTTACCCTCTGGAGTAGTCGGGTCTTTACCATACAGGATTTCTTCCAGAGCTGCCAGCTTCTTCGCATCAATCTTAGTAGAATCCAGTGTAAGGATTGCGGTGGGTTTCAGCTTCTTACCATCGATTATCTTCGCAATCTCCGCCGGAGTCGTGCTGAATTCCCAGGACAGAGCGATTGCCTCCGGGCTGTCATTCACAGTGGTATAGCCTTTCTCAGAAACAGAGGCAAGGCAATTATAAACAAGATGCAGCTTATAACCATAGTCATTGGAATCTACATCATTGCCAAGAATGGTGCGATAAGAAAGTCCAAACTGCTTCCTGCTCTGCTGTCCTGCAAAGACACCAGGAGCGACTTCGACGGAACCGTCACACTCCGCAAATTCATCCGGAGAAGTATAAGCCTCAATCGTTCCGCCGAAATCCTCTGCGGACATCAGGTTCAAATACTTGATGTTATCCGCATAGATCGGGGAAGGCTCTGCCCCGGAAGGACTCTCTGTCACCGCGCTCAGACCGTTCCAAGCAACGCCTTTGTTATACTGTCCACCCGTCTGAATCGGGTAGAGAACACCATGATCAACACCAGTTTCGTAGAGGCGTTCCCCAACTTTATCCCAAATAAGCTTACTCATTGAATTATTCCTCCAATCTTAGAAATACACATTAAAAATGTAGTGATTCAGGTTATCTTTTTTGAAATGCCGGTCAAACCGGCTCATCGGTAAATTCGTTACTTTCCGCACCAAGGATGTATCCGGATCTTTATCAATAACGGTAACGGCATATCTTCGATTAGATAAATATACCCCGTCGTTTGCATATGTCTTGTCTATATCATCAAGGCTATATACAATGGCGGGGTAATTCATCTTAATAGATTCCGGAGGCTGAAAATAACATCGGCACTGTTCGCCTTCTATCGGGCAAGATAAAATCTCGCACAGTAGATTGTGGAATGCGAGTCGTCGATCAGTCATTATATACACCTCCTACCGTCAGAATCAGACGCGGATACTGTACTTCAACGCTGGAAATCTTCCACTTCTCTCCCATGAACTCGACATACCGCATTGCGTGAAAATTCTGATAAGCAAAAGGATCGGCCACAATGCTGATCTCATTGGAAATGTTGATATCGTCATTGAGTTTATCGGAAGTCTGATACCGACTGGTATTCCGAATCAAATCGCCGAAATACTCTCGCTCAGTAATTTCCCATCCCAAACCCCCGGACGAACATCCTTTGATACTGCATAACCGATTTTCCCAAAAAACTTTGCCATTTTGAATTTTCTCCTTTACTCTGTCTCCAAAATCAATCTGGTAAGTCCATATGTCTTCGTAGCGGAATCTTTCCCATCGTCTACCGTCACCTTAATGCTCTGAGTATCCTTATTCTTAATAAGGAGTACGATGTTCATGTCGTCATCGAGCGTAACCGGTCCTTTCGTGCCGCCTACGAGTTCGATGGTCACAACCGCATCTTCCGAATCAGCGTCCACTTTCAAAGCAAGATAGTTTCCTTCCTGCTCAGAGGTATTACTGCTGAATCCCGTGTATCCAGTAACATGCTTCAATGTACCGGTAATCTCGGACTCTCCGATAACAATATTCTCCTGTAACGATTTTACTGTTTTCCCGAGTAGATTGACTTCTCCATCTTCGGGACTAACGGAGAAGTCGATTAGGGGTTTACCGTTACGTCCTCTTCAATCGCAATTGCAGAGTACACTCTGGTCAGAGCGCCGGAGCATCTTGTCTCCAGAAGGGACTTCTCCTGGTTAAAGTCGATATCGAACTGTGTGAAGTGGGTAACTTCGCCGCCCTTCGTAGCGCCAAGAGAGTAGTCGTTCAGGTTCGTGATGATAGCAAGCAGCTTCTTGGTCTTGCTGTCGTCCGTCTTACGGGTCTTGCCTTCAAACTGCTCAGCCGTATGGATTTCCCCGACATTCAGAGCAGAAGCCAGCTCCGATTTAGAGCTATAAATGCGGCGGCCGTTCATATCACGAGCCAGGAGCATTACATTGAGCATGTGAGGAGTGATGTACATATCGGGAGTGCCAGTACCCTTATAATCCTCTCTTGCATACAAAACCGCATTGATCATTGCTTCAGCGTAAATATAGTTCTCGCCAAAGTTCACGCCGGTATTAGTACCCTGAAGTTCCTTTTTTGCGGCGGCAACATCCAAATCTGCATGAATGGTATACAGGTCATCATCGGTCCAGATAGGTCTGATCTTATCCGGATCGATCTTACCCTCATCACCATCATCACGACCGTCCCCCAGCATCATCGCAATAGCCAGCTCTTCATTGAGCATCAGGCGGTCGATGTCATACAGATACTTTACATAATCGAAATCCGTGATATCGACAATGTCATCGCGATGCAGAGCATTCTTCACATAAACGGTCTGCGGATCGGTGGTTCTGCGTACCAACTTGAAATTTCCGGCCTGCTTCTTCTCTTTTCCTTTCTTGTAGCCCCTGGCGCGAAGTGTATCAATACCGCGAATATCGGTCTGGCTGGTTCTGATTCTGGAAATCGGGCTCTTATGTACTTTCTTCATCACATTAGTAATCCAGCCTGGTCATTGGTAATGAGTTCAGGAGCCCCCGGACGCACTTCCTGATATTCCGGGAACAGACTCGTCACATTTCCGTCGCCGGTCTGAACAAATCCGCCGCTGACAGCATCATGCTGAAGACCGTTCTGCTCCGCATAAAGCTGAAGCGCTGTCTGGAAAGTACCAACCTGGCTGGTCTTCGCCACCTTGATGATGTCTTCCTGTGCGGAATGCGTCAGAAAGCCACCGGTTTCGTTTTTCTTATCGTTGTCAAACACATTATGCTTCATCTCGGTATTTCCTCCTTTAGAATCGTCATCATTTTTATCTTCAGGCTTATCGGTTTCCCCAATAGCCTGTCCGATCATTGCATAAACCACATTTTTCTGCTTTTCGTTGAGGGTATTAAATACCTGCTCAATTGTCTCGTCATCTTCCTCAGTTTTTTCTTCAGAAGTCTTATCTTCCTTAGATTTGGATTTCTCCTCCGTCTTCTTTTCCTCGGATTTGTCATCCTCCTCGGCGGAATGATAAATCATAATGTTCTCGTCATATCCAATAATGGTACGGTCTTCTGAAGTCTCACCGTGAGCCATAACAGAATCAATGAAAGCTCCCGGATTAGCTCCAGCCAGAACAAGGCTCAGTTCATAGATAACGCCATGCATCACATTCGCTCCGGCCTGTTTAAGCTGACCGGCACAAATAGAAAGTGAACGAACATCTCCGTGCTTAACTAGCTTCTTCGCTGCCTGTCCGGATTCACTGTCATTGAAACTACAGTAGCATAAACGCCCTCATCACGATTTTCCAGTACCCCATGACCGAGTACACGATTGGGATCGGAATGATTATGTCCCCAAATTAGTGGAACAGTTTGTCCATTCTGGTTCTTAAACGCATCCCTTTTGATGGTACGGCCATCGGTGCAAAGAAGATCGTTTCTAGTGGCCCAACCACTAAAATCGTATTTCTCCATTTTGAAAATCACTCCTTCTATCAGTATTGTGCGAAAGCCATTGCTACTTCCTCCGTTTCCTCTTCTTTACCGCTTTATATTCGGAAGCTATCTTGTCAAATTCTTGCTGATAAAGATCTTCATAAGTGGCATCAAGATTTTCTTTTGCCCCTTTATAAGCTTCCCTTGCGGCGGTAACGGCAGCCTTTAACTCTGTACTAACTTTTTCTCTTTCCGATTTAGCATTCGCAGAATTATCAGCCCTTTCTTCTTTGGTGTCCTCGGTAATTCGCTTCTTCTTAAGACTTGCGGAAGTTCTCACCTCTTCCTTTTCAGCTTTCGCCTGCTCACTCACCTTAGATTTATCCTCGCTGGCATCATCACGAAGCTTTGCGATTTTCTCATTTCGCTCCGCTACTCGCTTTGCCCTTTCCTCTTTGGATAACCCGGATGGAATTTCTATTGCCATTAAGCGTTCGATCTCAGTATTCTTCTTTTCATCGATACGCTCTTTCTGGTCTTCTGCTTCTTCTCCAATATCCTCCAAATCAGATTTTTTACGGGAGTCAACCCTACTCCTTCTTGACGAAGATTCCTCGGTAAGCTGAGTATTCAGTTCCTTTAATTTAGCCGAGATCTGCTCTCGGGTCGCCTTGGCCTTTGCTCTCAGCTCAGCAATTTTTTGTTTTCCGTTTTTCCTGTTCTTCTTTTACCTTTTCTTTCTTCTCACCAGAAATCTCATTTTTTGTATAAGCCCAGACTTTCTTTCCCTCATCGTTAAGCTTCGTTGTGGAACGACGCCCTTTGAGTTCTCTGGTTCTCATATAATATTCATGAGCTTTCACCGGGTCGTAATAAGGAGATGCATAGTGTTGAAGAGGCTCGTTAATATCCATTATGTCTCCTCCTCATCATCCGAAACATAGCTTCCTATAATTTCATCAATCTCCTTTTCAAGACCGTCAAGCAGCTCGTTTACGATACTGTCATAATCGGCTCCGGCATCACTTTCATTGGATTCGACATCAGAACTACCGTTTGAAGGATCAGATTTGGCCTCACTGATATTGCTGTTCTTCAGCGCATCAGCTTTTGGATCATCAGACGGTTTCATACCAATAATCTGGCGAATTTCGTTTGATGTCATAATCTCATTTCTTGTGAATTTGTCAGCAATTTCTGACAGATCAGCTACTGGTACAAGTTTGAAGGGGTCACGGAAGAACAGAATCGATTGCTTTTGAGACCTGGCTGTTTTAGTAAGGAACTTACGTTTCATTTCGTCAACGATTGCTGAAATGATCGGCTCAATAGTACGGTTGTAGTAATTCAGCATGGTCTTCTCGTCTGCGGAACCATCCAATATGCTCTGAGTGATACCTAACTGGCTGTATAGCATACTCGTTAGATATTCAATCTGCTTCATCAGATTATTTTCCACAGAACGATTCAACTGTGTGATTCGCTCCGTACCATCGGTATACGCAATACCATATTTAGAACCGGCCAACTGACGCTCAATCTCGACACGCCTCTTCTCAGCCTGTTGACGCCTTGCTTCTGTTTTTATCACATAGGGAAGCTGGATAATTAAATCGAGTTTTCCTGAACTGCTCTGCTCATCAACAACGTCCAATAAATTCAGTTTTCTTATCAAACGCTGCATCGTTGAGTTTGGCTCATTCATCACCGCATAAAGCGGATTTTCAATAATAGCAACCGTATCTTTTGGAACTACAATGTCTTCCTTTAATCCAGTCCGCTCATTATAAACTCTTGCTTTGATATGATTCGGAAACCATTCCAGAATCTTCCCGGTTCGCATTGTCTCGATTTTATAGGAGCCTGTAGTGTCAGGGTCATCATCCGTATCCACCGGGATAATCGCCACACATCCCTCATCAAGCATTGACAAAACAACATCCTGAAGGAAAGCTCGTCCAGTCTGGTCAATGTTGGCTGATAAATTCAGACAATCATTTAGCCCCGAAGAAATTTTTTCAAGAAATCTTTCGGAGTCGTCCAGACGGACATGTTGAATGTTAATTGAAGCGCAATCCAATGCGATTCGATTATATACAGAGGTAACGATAGATCTTTCATTTCCTCTTGTGAGTCTTGGACGGTCGGGCCTGTACGAATATCCAACCCCTATGTCCCGATAGAAACCTGTTGGGTCTCTATTTAAAAAAGCGTTCCAGGCATGTTTAATCCTGGAACCAATTGAAACTTCCATTTTGAAATCGTCACCTCCTATTCAAAAGCATCTCTGTTCAGCTTGAAAGCAACAAACGCATCCATCATAGCTGCCACAGCATCAATCTTTGCGTCATATCGCTTTTTCAGCAATTTACGATTTCCATTCGTATCTTCCATAACGATACAGTTCCCCATTGCAAAGGTCATAAGTTCTTCATCAAACAAAAGCATCCGCTCCTCAGAAAGTTTCTTTAACTCTCCCAAAGGAACGGATTCTGTCTTAGCACCCTGTATTACCTTTTCGATTCCAAACGGGCCATTTTCAGAAGACCATCGCTCAATGAACTCCTTTGCGTTGTACGGGTCATACCCCAAGCAACGAACGTCATAGCCAAATTCTGCGATATGGTTATCCAAATCTTCATAGACTTCCATCATATCCAAAACGGTTCCCTCTAGGACAATCAGGCTTCCTTCATCCATGAATTGGTCGTATTTAATTCTCATTGCTGCCGGAAGTTTCATCAGAGTCGATGAAGAAATGTAGTTCCTGGTTTTAACTCCAAAGGAACCATTCGATAACGGGAAAAGGAACGTAAAAGCACAGAAGTCATCCCCCTGCGACAAATCAATTCCCAAAGAGCAGGGCATCTGCCAATAGCTTCTCTTCTTATGAGGAAGAGTTTCTTCATATGTGAAGTAATAGGTGTAGCCCTCCATCGGCAATCCAAATCTCTTAGCCAAGATATCGTTTCTGGCCGCCGGAGACTTCTCTGCTCTTTCCACATCGAGCTGATAGGTCTCATAGCTTACCGTTTTACCGATATTGGGATTCGCCTTCAACCACATGTCTGGATTTCCAACTTCATCAATGGAATCAAGCTTATACCACCAAATGGAAACATGTGGATTGACATATTCTCCTTTAAGAATGTCCATCAACTCCATTTTGATTGTATCGCCTGCTCCATTTCTCACTGTTCCCTCTGAACTCGTGGCAACAATGATATAGTCATCCAATTTCGATGCTCCTTGCTCTAAAGCGCCCACCACATCTTCCCTGGTATCACCGGACAGCCACTCATCCACTGTAGAAATCTTAGGTCGTAATCCCTGAAGCTTTGCGATGGACATTGGCCGCACTTCCAAAAGCGAACCTGTGAGAAAATTCTCAATACCCTTTTTGGTGGAGGCCAATTTCATTCTCTTTGCTTTAGAACCAGTCGTATTCTGCAAAGAGCCCTCTGTCAGAAACCGGAACAATGGACCTCTCGACCTTGTAATCGCAGTGCGAAAAGGTGACATTACTTCATCCGCCTGTTTCATGGTAGGAGCTGTCGTGACTTGATGAGTCGTGGATGTGTCGATATTCAGCCCGTAGGAATGAACACAGGTGTCATACAAAGATTTAGCAGCTCCTCGCCCAACGATAAGATATTGTTTCTTCGTCAGACGCTGCTTGATTCTTTTATTCACATATCGGCCGCCATGTCCGTCAGAACTTGGCTCCCACACACTTCGTTCGACGAAGTAGTACCATCCATAAAGCTGCTCACCCCACAATTTAAACGAGTCCAGCAAATTCAAATCAGAACCGTCCGTCAATGTTAGTTCTGATTCGCAATAGGCAATCCATCCTTCGACGGCCTGGTCATCATAGTAAATACCAGGATTGGCTATTAGGTCGTCAATTCGGTTCATCTCCATAGAGATTTCTTTACAAACCGGTATCTCTCCCCTGATTACGGCATCCCGAAACATGCCGTAGTATTTGGGAACGGCAGTGTTTGATAATGCCATAATTGAATCACCTACTTGCTTGTTGCTTTCTTGATGACCGCGTCAATTCCCTTCGTCATGTACTTCGATACATAATTGGTGGCGGTCTGCTTTGCGGCATTGGTCAGCACATCCTGTACAAACTTTCTACCGACAGAAATTTCTGAACTGGTAAGCTGTTTATACTGCTTTTCCATTTGAAGACGGTTGATCTTTGAGCGGAGTTCCGAATCAGACATCTTCTTCACCTCATCATCGGAACTCGTCTTCTTTCCACTTGCTCTTGCAAGTTGTTCTGGAGTTCTTCGGACGCCCCATTTCATCCCAAGAATCCCGTGATGCTGTAGTAATGCTTCATTACTCATTTTGAATCTCCCTCCTTTGCGATATATGATGTCACTCCGTTTGCTGCGTTCCCAGTCTCGTAATACGGAACTTCTGTTACCACAATATTTCGATCCAGAACTTTATTCTCAGTATCCAGCATTTGAGATTGGAATGCTTTCGGTGTTACCCTATACTCGCCATCGTAGGACTCGTGTTCTTCGGACTTTTCTTCGTCAGTTTCCGCTGCAACATTCAGTCTCCACTCCGCCTCAGCAATCATCTTTTCCATAGACGCCATTACAGCGGAACTCAAAGGCGGATCGAACAGGAGCTTTACCTTCATCTGCATATACGACTTTACCAATTGCAACTTTGTCTCGTCAGAAATGAATTCTTTCCATGTAGCACTTTTATCCTGAACAGAGAATCCAGATGGTGGACCAACACCAAGTTGCGTCAAGATCATAAATACTGAATTGATATGTATGATAAGATCTGAATCAAAGTGCTCATACTCTTCTGTAATACCCAGCATCTTTTTAATTGATGTCAGTATGCTTTCCATAATCGCTATAACCTCCTCTCCATCAATGTTTCCAGGGACATGTATCGTTTCTGCTTCGAACAATAGGTTCTGTGACAAGAAGACTTTCATCTCCATAGTGAATGGCATTATGTGTTGTAAGAATTGTTGAGATGAGAAATTCTGGATTTAAAAGAAAATCGCTTCTCTTTAAAATATCCTCCACGGAAATCGGATTCATATGGTGAATCAATATCTTCCCACATATCTCACGACCTTCTATTCCGAGGTCACATCCGTTATCTCTCACAATCACAAAATCACGAACTGACTTCCACTCCATAGACCGATAGAAAATCTGATTCAGATATCGGTCAAACCCAACGTGTCTGCCCCGATGACTCCGCCCAAACGAAGATACTCGTATCGTTCTTTAAAAGTCTTCAATTTTGATAATTCCGAATATGTCCTAATCATCATCGTTACCCTGTCCACTGTATATACGAAACGCATTGATGGCGTCCTTATAGAGATCTTTAATCTCATCTGTGGAGTCAATAGCTCTTACTTTTGCCCGCAACAGATTGTTCTCTTCCTCCAGTCTCTCCCTCTCAAGCTTCTCTCTGGAAGAGCCCAGTTTTAAATAGTGAGTAATGACCTGAGAAGAAGCAGTCCCTTCCAGCAATTGTCTTTCAGCCAGGTCAACAGCCAGAGAAATCATCTGAAGTTCCCTTGCTTCCGGAGTCAAAGCAGGACGAATCTTTTTGGAAGAACCCATCGATTTAGAACTCTTTACTTTTCTAGCCATTTACTGCCTCCTTCCCGTCTGTTCTTCAATAGTTTCATAAAAGTTTTCCGGCAGTATTTAAAAGAACCCACAAGGCTGACTGAAACTTTTTACCGAAAGGAGAAAAAGAGTAAAAAGAACCACAGCTTATTACTTAGCCAACCTTATGAGCTCTGTTAAATACTGCCGGAAGGTAAAAACATTCTCCGAAAAATACCCCCGGGGAATTTTTAAAGACCGCCGCGATGACGGAGGGGGTGCGATTTTTGCTGCCCCCCCCCTATACCATCTGATACCTAGACAGCCACCGCATCTCGCGTAACTTTTTTGTAAATATTTCGGAAATCGTATTTTACAATCTCGTCAATTGCTCGTTCAACTTCCAAGTCATTCTCTTCATCAGAGAGTTGGTCCGATGTTCTGGCAATTCTACCAAGATACGAACATGAATGATAACCTTTTTCCTCATCAAACAGTAACCATGAAGTGAACTGTTCAAATGGATCAAAAGGATTGTCAATGGTTGTAAGCATACACTTCTTCGCCATTTACTTTGTTCACTCCCTTCCATTCAGATACTTCGACACAGTAGAACTGGAAACACCCAAAGCTGCTGCTATCTCAGCAGTGCTATAGCCAGAAGCATTCAGCGCCGCAATACGATTTACTTTGGCAGAGCTAAGGGTTGTTGTTGCACGAGGGGTAGCTCTCTGTCTGACTGTATCAATGTTTGTATTGTTGAGGATCTGAGTAAGCTTGTTCTCGCTGATAGCGCCGGCTTGAATCGCTTCCCACTCACGATCTGTAATCTCGACAGGGGTTCTCTTGGCACCAACAGCAGTACGGGCCGCAGTAAGGGCCTGTTGATTAGCTTCTTGATTTCCGCCTTTGTCATATCGGGGTTGTCTTTCTTCTTAGCGGCCACAATAGAGTTTGCCATGGTCTGTGCTTGACGCTCGCGAGGGGCGTTCTTTAAAGCCACATTAAGTTTACCCATAAGAGAATCAACCTCTGTCTGGTAAGTCTGTTTTGCTGATGCAGAATAGGCTATCTTTCCGCTATTAACCATCTCCCTACGGGCCTGATTAGCCAGGGACTTCATAGTATTTGCATAGTCCGCATACGCCTCTTCCTGTGGTGTCCCAGAAGAGAGAGTGCGAGCGTCTCTGGTTTCTGCCATCTTGGCACTCTTTTGAGTCCGCACCTGGGTCTTTCCGTTCTTATCTATGTACTCCTCCCTGACGCTCTTCCAGCTTTGTTCTCCGGTTTCCTTGTCAATGATCGGGCTTCCTTTTCTTTTCAACACAGAAGTCTCAGACTTGGCACGAGAAATCAGCGTAGAAGCTCCGCCATAACCATCATCGTCATCGTGAGCCTGGTACTTCTTCTTCAAAGCCGTAATACCATTGTCCTGCTCACTCTTCTTGTAGTCTAGCTTATGCTTCTCCGCATCGATGACGACCATACTGTGACGTACAGCTCTCGCAAGCTCATCTTGAGTAGCACCTTTCAAAGTCATGTCGGTAATTAGATTTGAAATCTTACCCATTTCTGTCTGGGTGTTTTTCATAATCTTAATCTTCTGACCGCTGCTGTTACAATAATCGTCACCTTTCTTAACGGTCCCATAAGACATCTTAGGATCGAATCCTTCCAACCCCTTTAATTGTGGAGTGGAAGTGATCTTCACCCTACTATTAGAAGAATTACAAGGAATCACCATGACAGTATCGCCATCGAAGTCAGCTCCGGAAAGACGGTCAGCAACCTTTTTGTTAATGCCAATAGCGTCTGCTGGTGTATTCCCAAGAACTCTTCTTCCTTCTGGCTGCTTATTATTAACAGTTAAGATTGGAATCTCAAAAGTTCCACCATGTGGATACCGCACAAGAGCTACTGTTTCTCCATTCTTGTAGTTCGGAGCATAGACCTCATTGTCTTTGATAGATGTCAATGGAAGAATAACTTGATACTTCTGTCTGGGAAGAGCGGCTGCCTGTAAATGAACAGCGGCTGCATCGCAGTCATCAGCAAAAGATTTCAAAAGAACCTTTTTCACTGTTGGATTCGTAAGAGAACAAATCTCATCAAATTCAGACTGCTTGTCTGCGGCCGCTAAATTCAACTGCTTCTTTATCAAAGTTCTACTCTGTTTCGACAGAAACTGAGATGGGAGCTTGTCTGCCCATTCGCCCCAATCCCCTTCTTCTGCTCGCTTGTTGATAAGGGAAAGCTGTTTCTTCCCATTTTTATCATAGTAGTAACTCTGACCTCCTCTTTCAGTAGTGGGGTTATCCGGGTCATTAACTCCCTCTTTAATTAAAGAACCGAACGGGTTATCCGGGTCATCTTTGATTGGTTTCAGAACATCCATTTTAGGTGTCCCTTTTTTCTTATTGGTGTTGAACATAACATCCACACCATCAGGAAGGTCATCCGAATAAACCGCCATCCCTTTGATGTAGTGTGTCTTGTCGACTAAGATGCGAACCTGAGCATAATGGGATTCTCCAAGAGACAGGTCATCAACACCTCTTCGAATTTCCACAACACCATCCTTCAATTCGCCGCCATCTTCCGAATACCGAATCTGCAACCGCTTTGAGTCCATGCTTTTGGGATAAACAAATTTGGGATCAAAAGATTCCCCATCATCATGAGAGACATAATCTTTCAGAGAATTGATATTCTCAAAATCGTAAATCTCTTTATGCTCTGTTCCAGGAGGACAAATCACACGAAGCGTTGTTTTCTTCCCAGGATTTGTTACCTGATCCACTCGTCCGCCGTAAACAGGATAACCCTCCATCTCCAGCATATAGAGTGCTTCATTCAGTTTCTCCTTGGAAATTCCGAGTTCACGTTCCACACCGGCACCAACATCAATCATGCCTTTTTCGTCAATTTGCTTTTTGATAATTTCAGCAGTTGTCTTAGCTTGGTTCATACGAACCTCAGAATTTTCATTCAAAAGCGAACGAACAGAAGAGTCGTTTGCGAAGCCCATTTCTTTCGCAATTTCATTTAAGCTCAAACCATCTTCTCGAAGAGATTTTGCTCTCGCCACATCCAACGCACGACGTTCATCTTTTGCTAACGATTTCTGCGTACGGTATTGAGTGGTGGTTAAACCCATGGCTTTTGCAATTTCGGTATCACTCATACCCAGACTTTTCAGTTCATCCACTCGACTCAGAAAATCTCCACTATGCTGATACGGATTATCACCAGATCCCCACGGATAACGACCGGAACGGCGGGGCATTCCATAATGCATCAAAATTTCTTCTGCAATCGGATTCATAAATTAGCCCTCCTGTTCTTTGATTTTGTTGATTACTTTGTCGAATGTGATGATCTTGTCCATGATGGGAACAATGGTTTCAGCCGTTGGATTCTCATAAAGAATCTGGTTGTTCTGATAAATCCGAAGTTCCATTTCAATGTCGGCTGGCTTGATTTTGTATTCCAAACAAAAAAGAGCAGCATATATTTCAAGCTGCTCCATGTGCGCGGGAATGACGCCGGTTTTTAAATCATGAATGCGAAGCATACGATTTCGAAATGCAATCGCATCTGTTGTTCCAAAACAATTCTCCGAATAGAAAAGAGGCTGCTCAGGAACCATCTTGAATCCTATGGCATCATTCACATACATATTCAATGTTTTCTGGGACTTCGGAAGTTTCTGTCCAAGTGTGATACATTTTGCCGCAAAATCGTGAAGCTCTGTTCCTTTTTGAGTTGCAAGGAATTTTGAATACGATTCTGCAACTTTGGATTCGTCATAGTTAATCCAGTGATATTTACTTGCGCCAAGAAAGGCGTGTTGCCCTTCAAGAGCAGAATGCTTGTTGAAGATCATGTAACACTTCCTCCTTATTTTCAGGACAAATAAATCTTGAGAACGACATCTCGTTCATTCGTCCAACATAATATTCTTGATTTGGTTGTTTCTTGGCGCGAACACTTTTCTTACATTCTAAAGTGGCCCACTTATTGTTATAAAGGATCAGCAAATCAGGAATTCCCTGAATGTGGCTGGAATCCAGTTTTGTTACAATGCAGCCTTTGAACATTTTTTTCAGTTTCTTGGATCAGTTTTATTCTGAAATTCGCTTTCCAGCATAAGTAAGCCTCCTTTCTCCAAAATAAAAGAGAGAATGGCCATTTTAACCCTCTCTCTTCATAACAGTCGATGTATTTTCGCGCGCAAAAAGAAACAAAATGAAAACAGGTTCTATACTGAATGTTGGGGTGTACTGAAAAGCACACTTCCAACATTCTTTTCGTTGTAATAAAATACATCTATAAGAAGCCTCCTAAACGCATTATCCCGACCAAAGTTTAATGTTAACGGAGGTGACCCCTTATAGATGTACCCTAATTATACCAAGGCTTTCCTTAACTTGGAAGGTGTTTCTATTAAAAAAGTGGTTCAGGCAGACTCTTTCATTAAAATTTTCATCCAGTCCCAACCGGCTGAACAGACCTGCCCATGCTGTGGGGCTAAAACAAAACGGATTCATGATTACCGTCTGCAAGAGGTCCAGGACATTCCCTTACAGGGAAAACAAGTAATCCTGGTGCTTCGGAAGCGACGCTACCTCTGCCCCTCCTGCCGCAAACGCTTCACGGAACCCTATTCGTTCCTCCCCAGCTACCACCGCAGGACCCGCAGGCTGGCATTTTACATTGTCTCCCTGCTCCGGCAGACCTTTTCCTTAAAACAGATCGCAGAGCTTACCGGTGTTTCCGTCCAGACGGTCTGCCGCCTTCTGGACACGATTAGCTATCCTCCGCCTGACCAGCTTCCACAAGCGCTTTCCATTGACGAATTCAAAGGCAATGCTTCTACCGGTAAATATCAGTGCATTCTGGTTGATCCGAAAAAGCGTCGGATCCTCGACATTCTCCCGGATCGGACCCAAAGCCATCTGGCTGATTATTGGCGGAACATTCCCAGGAAAGAACGCCTGAAGGTAAAGTTCTTCGTCTGCGATATGTGGCGCCCCTACACCGAACTTGCACAGACCTTCTTTCCAAACGCTACAATCATCGTGGATAAATATCATTTCATCCGGCAGGTGACATGGGCGATTGAAAATGTACGCAAACGGCTGCAGCGGTCCATGCCGGTTTCCCTGCGTAAGTATTATAAACGCAGCCGGAAACTCATCCTGACCCGCTATAAAAAGCTGAAGGATGAGAACAAACAGGCCTGTGATTTAATGCTTCACTATAGCGAGGACCTGCGTCTGGCACACCGCATGAAAGAGTGGTTTTATGATATCTGCCAGATGGAAGCGTATCGTCAGCAGCAGAGGGAATTTGATGACTGGATTGCGAATGCACAGGGCTGTGGGATCAAGGAATTTGAGGCCTGTGCTAAGACCTACAGGGCCTGGCGAAAAGAAATCCTGAATGCCTTTAAATACGGGCTGACAAATGGTCCCACAGAAGGATTTAACAACAAGATAAAGGTATTAAAACGGAGCAGCTACGGAATCCGGAATTTCAAACGGTTCCGGACGCGGATACTCCACTGTACATCATAGGATAAAATGGTCGGTAATGCGGAGGCTTATTTGGCATGCCCAAAATCAGTAAAACCTGGAACTAAACATAAAAATAGCCCGTACCCCCAATTCCAATAGGTACAGGCTAAATAATTTCTTTATTTTATCGGGACTCAACTTTCACAGGATTTAGATAAAAAACACCTTCATTCTCACTAAAATACTCAACTTCAGCGGTCACATGTACATTTGATCCGACACTTATATAATCAGGAAGATATAAATCCTCGATTCCCATTCCATAAGTATTCACATCTTCAAACTTAAAGATTGGTCCAGGATTGACTATTTCATCATCTACATAATTACCGCCGCTCATCAAAATATCATATCGAGTATCGTAATCGCCATGGTTTGTAATGTAGGTAATACAACCATCGAATACTATCGTTGAGCCTTTATATTGTTCTGCAAAAGTGGAATAAAAATCGTTTATTTCTCCTTCAGTCGATAAAAGTTTTTCGAGATCAGCACAAGTTTCAATTGTGAGTATCGATTCTACTGCTTTGTCTTCGGCTTTTTCGCTTATTGACTCCTTCGACTCCTCATCTTCTTCCAAATCACTCTCTTCCGAAAATGTATGGTAAGTAATAATAACCTCTACATCATTTGAATACCATTTATCAGCGGAATAATTTTCATCACCATCAACAGAAACATTTTCAACTTCTCCATCTTTCGTCAGCCAACCTGTTATTAAATCATCAAGCGCAACTAACGATATGTTTGTAAATCCACGTTCTTCAAAATCTTCAACAACTGACTGATAATCCCTTCCTTTTTGAGCTCCCGATGCAGAAGGTGTCTTTGCTTCGCCATCATGTGTCTGAGAATCAGAGCAAGCAATAAGCAAAAACGTCATAAATGCTGCGATCATAAACATAACAATCTTTTTCATTTTCAATCTCCTTTTAATGGTTTTCTTCTTCGTCATCGCCGGGAATATTGTTTTGCTTAGAAGTTAAATTGACCCCAATGGCGGTACCTAAAACTGTAATAACACCCGCCACCACTCCACTCACAATCCCTATTAACTTTATGCGGTTAGCCGACTTTTCGGAATCCTTTTTCGATATTTCATCGGCAACCTCTCTCATTTGTTCGAGTATGTAAGTCTTTTCTTTAAAGGTCAAATTGTCATTTTCAAGAATACACTCAAGAGAATTCATCACACGATTATACATATCGTAACATATTTCCGCACCATCCCTGTCATCATTCATCAACTGTTGTAGAATACCTCGATACTCTTTCATAATTTCAAGAGATGTCGATACGAAGTTAGGAAACTGCTCTAAAGCCTTCTTTGCCACTTCAGGTTCCATTCCCGGAATCATTGTAGCAAATGCTATGACTTTATCCTTTGTCAGATGACGAAAGTCAGGAATATCTAATTTTTTTAGAACTTGTATTTCTGTATATGGTCTATCCACAATGTCACCGTCCTCTAGTCAGATAGATTTTGGCGCAATAAAAAAGGTGCGGCCCCAACAAGAGACGCACCTAAAAAAGTGTTCTCCCATTGTTGCCACACAATCTCGTTCCGTTTAAGGTATGAGTAAAGAGAGAATACACCTTTTACCAAAGTGAATTCCCTTAAACGGATTCGATATTAGATTGTGTGGCTCTTACAGTATATCACAAATTTTTCCAGAAGAAAAGAAATTTTTCATTATCTCTTGACATTTTCTTTAAGCTGTGATATATGCCTGTTTTCTGAGATCATCATAGACCATCTTCATTCCATTCTCAAAATACACTACTATACTCATATAACCGAACGGACGAAAATATACGGATGACCGCGACAACCTTGGATAGATTGACTTAAAATTTTCATACAAGCTCTCCCAACTAATCTTGCTCATGATTTCCTCCATTTTTTTTGCTCGTGGCCAAAAACCCACTTTTTTTGTGCTATTACTATATACTTTTAAACTTTCTATCATAATAGTTTAAGAAAAAAAGTGGGAAAGTGGGCTTTGAGCCCGCAAACCCGCATAAATACTGGGTTTTTACTGACCAAATTGGGGTTTTAAAAGTGGGCAGAAAGTGGGCAAATGGCCACAAATTTGACCAAAATCGTCCGAATCCTTCCCCAAAATTCCCTGCGTTTCTCAAAAAGCCCACATAAAAGTGGTCAAAGCCCATTTTTCAAAACCTAAAAGTGGGCGTGATTTTCACCCACTTTCAAGCTTTGTACGGACGATTTTCAATAGTTCCTTCTCTGATAAGGTAAGTGCTTCTGAACAATTGGCCGGTAGGAATACTGCTTAACGAAGGATTTTCTTCGAGATTTCCGCAAAGACATCCCATATCGAGCCGGAGAGCTGAGACTCTTTTTCTTCTCTTTCTCAGGTGACGAAACTCCAAACGCCTTGTTCAGGGCATCCACCATCTCTTTTATAGATGTCGTAAATTTTTCCCAAGCTTCTACAAGAGCATCTATAGTCTTCTGCCAATCACCCATAAATAATCACCTCCAAATTCGTCCGGTTCGTTTATCCTTAATGACGATCCGCTCTTCAATGTGAAAGTCGGACAGTTCACAAAGCGTAAAAATCGTATCCAGCAGCTTATGGAACCGTTCTTCTTCCTGCTCAATGTTTCTCAGTGCTTCACAGGCAGTCGGATCGGAATACCCTTCTGCATTTTTACGATAATCATTTTTAACGCCCATCTCGTCCTCCCCACCGGAACGAATCGTCCATATAAGTTGCAGAAGAGCTGGTCGCCTTTAACACAATCAGTCCGATCAGACCCACGAGCCCAACAATACACGCAATAACTCCCATTACACATTTCATGTTGCTTCACCCTCACTTTCAACTAATTTCACACCACCATATTCCCACAAATCCTCTTTCAGTTTTTCCATATCCAACTCACCATTTTGCCAGCGTTCGTAGTATTCCAGAACTCGTTCGGTGAACTTCGGAATTCTCTTCGCATAGGATTTTGTCCAATAATGGTCCATCAGCACTTCCAATGGCAAAGTCAGAAGCAGAACCATCGCAGTATTTACCGCATCATCGGTAGCCTCCTGCTTTACTCTGATAAGTTCGTCTCCGATTTTTTCCCGAACCATGACATCGAGTTGTGCCTTTGTGAGATTGTATGTAGTGGTTTTCTCTTTTTGCTTTAACTTTTGAGCACGTCTTCTCTCGGCTCGTCCCATCGTCTTCCTCTCCTTCATAAATCCAATTCTCTTTCGAAAAGAATAAGCATCCACCATAATCAGGGTAAATAAAAAGAACGTTGCATCCCATTCAACCGGGACTGACAACGCTCCTAGAAGAATAAACAGAACGGCGTGGATTTTATTTTTTACTAACTTATGACTCCACATTTTTTCTTGCATCCTCCTTCTCTTTTCCGATTTTAATAATGCCCGCCTCAACATCGCTCATTTTAGTCATAACTCCGTTTTCTCTTAATTTAGAATAAGCTCTGGCGGTAGCACAATGTTCAATGCATTTACAGATTCTACAAATCAGAGCATATACATAAAGATATACAATGCTAAATAAAATCACATAATGAATAGATGCCATTATTACGCTCCTTTTAATTTTTTTAGTTTGTAGCAACTCAGTTCAAATTGAGGCTTCACACCACTTCGATGTGCGATGGTACTAAATTGAATGCCTTCTCCATATTTTGCTTTCAACCGCAAACATCCGGATGGTTGGGTTTCCAAGTTGCTAATAGTTCTTCCAAGGTGTTGTAAAATATAGACTCATAGTATTGAATCATGTTTTATCTCCACACCCTACCAATGATAATGTCTGAATATGGAAGCGCCTCAATCCACTTGCAGAATTTTACCCACTCATCCAGCTCATGATTTCTTAGCATGGGATAAATACCGGCCAGCACTTCGTAATTCAGCATGACTGTCCATTTTTGGTTATAAGAAGAGGGAAGAAGCTGAGTCATCTGCCACCATGCCCGTTTCGCAAGCTCTGTCCATTCGGAACCTCTTGATTTAAAATCAAGATATCTATCCCTAGCTCCATTGAGAGCAGAAATTACACATCCCATTGTTTTAGCCGGAGCATATATTGCGTCAGCATCAGTAAACTGTTCACCCCACATTCCAAAATTCAAAAGATGTTCTGTGCTAAAATCTGACCACTCAAATTCCTTCGCAGTAATCTTATGCATCGTGCTACAAGAGTTCGCAACAGTTCCAACCTCGTAGGTATAAAAATCTTTCCACCAATACAGCGGAGCCGTGATGTCCAGATTCACCGTAATCATTCGCCGATACCTCGTATCCGCAAGTCGCATCATCAAATCGTGATCTGCTTTACCGAGCTGCCAGGAATGATCGTATGTATGCTCGCAGGAATCATAATTGGCACAGTTCTCACATCCGATACCATCATCCCCACCTTTGCAGATTCCACTATCGGATTTCTCCCAACTGTTCATCGGGTTCCGTATCCCTCGAATAGCATGTTCCCAACCCATAACTTCAACGTTTTCAATTTTAATCATTGTCTTCTCCTTTCATGGGTTCCGGTGCGACTTTAATTTGATACTCCAGTTCTTGAGCCATTTCCTTTAAAAATCGAACCATAGTATCTTCAAACTGATCGGTTATAAAATGATGAAAATCATCTAATGTAACTTTACGAGCTAACCTATACCATTGATGGCAGTATCTTTTATCCATCTGAATAACGATAGAATTTGTTAAGACTTCATATCTCCAAAGAACTTCAAAATGGCGTTCTCCGAGTTCTTTTAATAAACGCTCAATCGTCATCGTTTTTTCCTCTCTATGTCTCTTGAAATTATACCTTTATCGTCCAGCTTTCTTTTTATCTCGATAAGTTCCTTCTGATAAAAATCTTCCATGCGATTTTTAGGTCGTTCCAAATATATCGACTCGGATGTACGTTCTCCTACTAAATTTCTAAGAACATCGGCAGTCGTCTGTCCTGAACATCTATATCCTAATCCCATAATATAAGTCTTCTGCCAAATGAAGAGTTTAAAACCAAGTGCATCTTCAATTCGTTCAAATAAATTGTTCCACATAGGATCGTTGACCGGACTATAAATCCACTCTGGGAATTCGTTTTTAATCATCCTTACCAATCTCCTTTCCTACTTTTTCGTGCGCAAATTCATAGATATTAGCGCATCTTTCTCGATTCTCACAGTAAACGGTTTGTGCGATAATTTTGCCATCCGCATACAATCTCTCAATACATGGTTGAAAACCCGCGCATTCTTGACAATACCCCTCTACATGTAAATCGATCATCACAAATTTCTCCTTTCCCGTTCCAGCTTCACATCAATGGCTTTCTGTAAATCCTCTGGCTTAATATCAAAAATGGACTCCAGGAAGTTCAGACAAATATAAGCATCTGCCATCTCTTCCAAGAGTCCAATTCTATCGCCATAACCTCGAACCTGTTTACTAATCTGCTGCTGAAGCTCTGCGAATTCCTCCATCGCTACGGTACATTTTGTTTTCCAGGAATGTTTCTGAAGACTTCTCCGAATAATCCGCCGCCTCTCTTTTTCGGAAAGCTGGATGTTGCTTTTTAATCCCTGGAGAAACCTATTCCGATTCATACTGAAGTTCCTCCTCGCAACGCAGACAATCATTGTTCGCTGCTCCGAAGCAGCCGTTACAGTCTTTCTTCATTTTCTCCAGCCGTTCCTCATGCATCTTCTGGCGTATTTCATATTCAGCAACGTCGATTTCAACGAAGTCCTTTTCTCCCTCTTTGAAATACCGATTGATCTCCACGCGTTCTCCATCCGGCTTGATGATATAAAGAATTCCAACCGTATCATAGTCTCCGTTTTTTCTGTCAGTAAGGAACTCTTCACAATACACATAAAATGGCTTACTCTCTGGAAAATATGGCATGGTAATTGGGAATTTTTCTTCCATTACTCGGTCAATCAGTCCGCTATGATAGGAAGCATTTGGATTATCTAGGTTCACGCCATAGAAGCGATTAACATCACGATATTTAACAGAGCCGTCCACATATACATATTTGAAAAGAGAACTCATTCTCTTACACTGATAGTTTGCGACTTCCCCGCGATGTCCACCAAAGTCTGTGGTATTGTCCCACACGTCTTCTGTATCCTCAATCGAAGTGAGTGGCTTACATTCGATCAACCGATTCAGAATCTGTTTTGTCATACCAATGCTGAAACCGCTATGACCGTCTTCACAAAGGCTATTAAATGCTTTTAATGCACTTTCGTAACAAGCACATCCGTAGTCCCATTCTCCAGGTTCACGATCAGGTGCTTCGCGTTTGCAGGCAATTTCCACTTCTCTCTCCGCCCATGATTCCATATTGGATTTCTCATGAGAACCAGGATCTTTAGTTTCAGATTCAGCTTCTTTCTCCCAATAAGAATCATAAGCATCCTTTGCAAAATTCTTAGCGTGGGATATATCCGATGTATGCTTACATTCCACACCCGGACAAGTATCGCCACAACTTTTACCATCGCAAAGATAAAGAACATCGGTCACATCATCTTTCAGCGGCCAAATATTCCGGTCATCTATATACTCATTTGCAAAAATCTTTCTGGTATCAGAACCAAAGTTCTCGATGATTTCCGGAAGATTCTCATTGACCGCATCAAACACCAGATTTCTCTCCTTACACCACTCAACAGCTTTTTGGAGCATGTCTTCCACGCGGCAGGTCCAGAGAATTAACTTATCTCCATCCTTTTTCCGATTACGAAGATACTCTATCAGTCTTCGTTTGGCTCTCCGATTTCTGGCCAGCTGTTTTCGCATAAAGTTCCATCGAAATCCACCGCAATAATTTTCACTGATTTAAGATTCATACGTTTTTTTCTCCTTTCTTATAGCGGACTCATCCCTTATGCAACTACTATATCCGCCTTGTGGTCGCCCTCATTATTGCTCGACCCTCTCCCAAATTCTCCAATTACTCAAGCCATTTGTTGTCGATATAATAGAAACTGTAAACACAGACTCCAATTAAGACCATCCAAATAATCCAGAATATCCACATTGCAAAATCGGTTTCTAAGTATTCTATAGTTTCATCAATCTTCATATTTTCATAAAATGGTGAGTTATCGGCTATTGTTTTATCAGCCAGTTCTGTAAATATGGTTCCGGTAAAGTTTAAACCAACTCCATAATACTTATAACGAATGTGCCCGGATTCTTTAACAGTGTCTATATATTCCTTTCCCGGCAGGTCGATTTTACTAACTGAAAAAACGTGATTTAAAAATGATATTTCATCACATATCCGTTCCTCACTACCAGCATAATCCCATGTCCAATAGGTTTCCGTTGTATAGTAAGTATGGGTTTTTCCATTCATAGTTGTTGTATGTGCAACCTGGCGAGTATGCATTGTATATCGTTCTTTCACTTTTTCAATATAAATGTATTCTCCACCAATTTCAGGATATGTAACTGTATCGACTGCTTTCAAATCGCCATATACAAAAGCGTTCCCGGCATTCGTCCTCATTCCATACTCAAACAGTTCCTGCGATTCTATTTTTATTGCCTTGTTGTATTTTTCATTTTTATCCAATTGATAATCCGAAATTTTTCCAGCGTTAAGGACTCCAATCAGAAGCATAATAGCGACAATCGATACACTTACCAGTATTTCCCGTTTCGTAATCTCGAAATTTCCGAAGTCAAAACTTCTACGCTTGCGTCCTCTCATAGCTTTTACTCTCCAAACAGATTCTGCGGAGCATCGGCAGGAGCACTATAATCAAGATAGGTATATTTCCGAACCTCATATCCGAGAATATTGAGAAAAAATCTTGTCGGGAATTTGCGTATATATCGGTTGTATTCTTTTACCTGCTTATTGTAGTTACTCCGATATTCTGCAATTAAATTTTCTGTAATTGAAAGTTCATTCATTAACTCTTTATAATTTTCATTAGATTTTAATTCTGGATACGCTTCTGACACCGCTGTGATAGCTGTAGTAACGTTTTCGATATCACCGGTAGATCCTCTATTTTCAACAATCGCCGTCAATGTTTCCGCTTCATGCTTATCGTACTGCTTAACACAATTAGCAAGGTTGTAAACCAAATCTACACGTCGTTTTTCCTGAACTTTAATGTCAGAATCAGCAGTATTAACTTGCTCTTCCAAGGTAAATGCTCTGTTCTGGGAACTCTGTATACAAAACACACCTAACAAAATAATAGTAATAATACCAACTGCTACAATTAAAGCTACTTTCCAGTTGTTTTTAATTGTTTTCATGATTTTTTCTCCTTTTTACTCTTCTGAATTTATCCACGCTCTTTATCGTTCCTGTATTCTTGTTGATAATGCGGTAATAGAATTCCGTCTCCTCAACCAACATCCAATCTTTACAGTTTAAATAATGAGCAGATAAGCATTCTTTTTGCTCTCTGGTTAATTTTTTCGGCTGCTTCATGTGGTTTTCTCCTTGCTAAAACTGGTTTTCTTTGATTTGGGGAATACCAGCTTTTGATAAATTTCTTTGGCCTCTTCTCCCTGATAGGCGTTGATGATTTCGACTTTGCCTTTCTCCTGCTTTCCAACAATCAGAACACCAACATCTTTTCCATGAGAAAAATCCCAACTCACGATAACACTATCTGTTGATTTCATTCGTCATCACCTCCCCAAGTTTATTTTTGATGCGTCCTAAGATATCCTCCACCAATTTTCTCGTATTCGGATGCAGTTTTATATAGTTTTTGTGTTCTTCATACCAGGAGAAAACTTCCAGCAAGTTTCCTTTAAACCAACTAAAGGACCACCAATCGCAAATCATCTCCAGAATATAACAGTAAGGCATCTCTAAAATGATTTCGCCTTCTTCCGGATCATCGTTAATCAGTACCCAATACTGCCAATGATGAGGGTTGCGATGAATGTGTAATAACCAAGCTTTTCTAAAATCCTCAACTACTGAATAAGAGCGATTTCCTCCATAAAAGTAAATATCATAGGGGCCGTATTCATCAGCCTCCGTTTTGGATTGGTCATGTGCAAATACGATATTATGCTCCGCGCCGCTGGCTTCCGTGATCTTAGGGAGATTTTTCTGCAACCAGCGAAATCCTGCTTCAACGTTAGATTTATGCTGCGCCAAATATCGATCGTATTGGTAACTCATTTTTTCTTTTCCTCCCACTTCATAGGTTTCTGGGAATTGAGATTGTATCCATAATCCAGACACTCATTACATGGGTCGAATTTTTCTCCCAATTCCTTGTGTTTACAGGTTTTACAATACTTTTTAAAATCCACTTCCAAATACTCTTCGTTCATGGTTGATCTCCTTTCACCACTTCACAAACCTCGATTCATTAAAATCTCTCTTATCTTTCAGTGCCTTACTAATTGCCAAATCAATCCCACTACGAGATTTCAAGTGATAGTAATACAAATCTTTGAATGGCGTATTCAACCTGTCTATTCGCCCCGCAGATTGCTGCATGATTTTGTAAGAATAGTTCTGTGAGTAGAATATAATGGTATCTGTCTTGATGCAGTTCCATCCTTCGGCTCCAGCATTGTATTGAACAAGATATACCCAGCTTTTTGACTCTGGAATTGGCTGGTGCTTATGGCCATTCCACTCCGCGATTTCAAAAATCCCATCATCTTCATAAATTTGAAACAACCCCTTCAAAAGCTCCAGCTCATAATCAAAGTTGTAAAATATAATGGCTCTGGGATGCTTCTCTACAATTTCCATCAAGGCGATCTGTCGTGACTCGTCCGTATTCACGATTTTCCGCCATACATAGCAAAGACCGGCGGCATTCGCAATCGGCTCATTCTTATACGGGTCCCATCGTGTTCGTCCAACATCTTTGTATCGCTCTATGCTGTATCGAACAAATATATCTTCGTGATGAGAAACCGTCTGACGCTTGAAATCCATATTCACCAAAATACAATTTCTGAGTCGAATCAATCTCCCAGTATTCAAATATCGGTCAATCTTTGGGTATTTACTGAATCGACTATAAACCACATGTTCTCGGATGAATTCTGTCCGGTTTTTGTAAAACCCATTTGCGATGAATACCGGAATATAATCCTGCCAGGTATCTCCCGGAGTTGCAGACAATAGAATCCACTGATTTGATTTGGTGATTTTCAAAAACGCCTTCACCCAAGCTCCGGAGCCTATCACTCTCTGCTCGTCAAATATAAAGAAAGCATCCTTTACATCCTCGTACTTCTTGATATTATTCCAGGAATCCACGACAATCTGATTTGAATATAGATTGACATCCTCGTGAACCGAAAGAAGGAAGGGCGAAAGATCACCCTCCCATTCCATCGTGTCCCGCTTTCTGGCTGTTGTGATGATGTATAAGTCCTTTGGGGGATCGTCCATCGCAACATAATCCTCAACCCCCATCAAGCAATCCGGATTTCCGCCATTCTGGAGATAGTAATAAGCTAATGCTGTTCTTGATTTTCCGCTTCCAACGCCGCCACACAGAATACAACCATTTCTCATTTTTTTTACTGCTGCTATTTGATAGTCATACAATTCAACGGCCATTCCGTTGCTCCTCAAGAACCGCTGTTATGCTGTTTTTCAGGTTCGCCATATCCGAATACATCTCGTTTTCATTCTTCGTGCAGTCATCTTCTATGGGAGCCATATTTAACAGACTATCCAGCTCTTTTTCTAATGCTTTCAATCGTTCATTCACGCTTATCCCTCCTCATAAACTTTCATATACTGTGAAATAATCTTCTCATAGTCCACACATCTGAAAAATATATAGGTGTAAACCAGTAATTCTTCAAATCATCAGCCATAGTCATTGGTTTGATCAAAGAATTTCCAACTTTAAAATACCCAGCAATTCCTAGAAGAGAAAGTTGAATATAGCACATCAAAGCTGGAACTTCTTCAATGTCTTGTCCGGAAACTAATAAATGGTTTTGATAATTATAATTTTCTTTTTCTAGTTGCTTTCGTGCTTCGTGAATAGCAGCAATCAAGTTGGCTCCCGCTCCGCAACATGGATCGTTGATGGTAATATAGCCATCTTTCCTTACTTTCTCAGTTACATCCGTAATAGTGATTTTTGCCATAAGCCGACACATGTCATAAGGAGTAAATATTTGTTTCAACTCATCGTAGCCAAGATTTAAGCTCATATACATCTTTCCTAAAAAATCCTGCTCCGGATTCATTTCTAAAGACATGACCAGATTTGCAAACAACTGTGGAAAAAGTTCCTGTTTTGACTTACTGTAATGGCGAATGATATCCAAGTATCGTTTCTCTCGCTCATCAAATTGAGATTTGTCCACAGAATTTGATATAGAACAAGCCGACATAACAATAAAGTCTTTCCAAATATCCCACGGTCTGTTTTTTTCTGAAACAAGTTGACGAAAGATGTTCATAAATTCTTTCTCATATCTGTCGGGTTTGAAAGTGGGAAGATTTTTCATTTTCGGCTTCGGTGATAAGCTTACTTGAGGTTCCTCTTTATGAACTACAAAGTCGTGCTTCTCTGATATTTTCTTTGGTTTTTCGACCTTGGAAATAGAAGCATTGATCTTCGGTTTCGCTGTGGTTCGCTTCTTTTTCCGATTCCAAAATGCCATAGCTTTTCTCCTTTCGCAAAATAAAGGGCTGTTTCCTCTAGCCTTAGGACATTTACCTTGCTGGCAATATCAGGCACCCTATTTGTCGCTTGTTAGTGGAATGGAACTTCTTCCGGGCCTTCTTCCTCCGCATACTTTTCAGCAAACTCATCCTCTTCGATGGTGACATACATCGTCTTCAGATAAGCCTTAATTCCGGTCTTACCATTCACTTCCCAAGAATACGGTCGAATCGTCAAATCAACATTCCGAATCTCCGCATAGTCCAAAGTGGAAATGGATTCATCATCCAACGGTGTTTTTGTCTTTCTGGTAATCATATACACCTTAGGCGGGATATTCTCGAAGCTGACTGCCACCTGAATATAATGTCTCGGCTCTTCATCCTCGTCTCTCGGAGCCAGCACTCTTACATTCCATCCATCATTGGAGAGTTTCTCCGCCTGTTCCGGATCTTCGATGATGACACAGAAGTTCCGGTTTCCAGCCCGATTGTATTTAGACTCTTCGCCTCGGAAGTTTCGAAAAATAATTCTTGCGTTTTCAATAATGATATTGGGTACATTTTTGTAAGCCATAATATACTTCTCCTCTTCTTTAATTAAATGGTATTTCCTCATCAGCGTCTTCTGGAATGTTCATAAAGTCCTCGAGTTTAGGTTTTGGAATATAAGGATCGTTGGATATGAACCATTCGAAGTCACCGTATTTGGATATGGTTTCCACTGCGTCGTCTACAAGCTTGTCATAATAGGAACGATCAATAGAATCCTCTTTGGAGAGTTCTTTAACCATTTCGGACTCCAACCACCGATAGCCCTTTGATCCGGTAGCTGCATAATATTTCCCATCTTTTTCCCGCATGAGCAAACCGCCGCCGGCTCCAGGCTTAATTGGACAGAACTGACCAACTCGTCCAATGAAAATATAATTGTGAGTCGCCTCATCTTTTTTACAAAGTTCGCTGTATCTTTCTCCTGCTTCTTCGTATGTATATCCATATTTAGCTGCAACATCTTCAAGAGATTTTCCTCCAGCCGGGCTATGCCAAGCCTTATCAATAGCACTTAATTCCCTTTCTTCCTCGGTTGTAAGCTGCGGAAGTTTCTCGTTCATGTCCAAATATAAAGCGCTGCTTACCGACTTGGTTTCACACATATCTTTAAAGACAATTTCTTCGCCACTGAAAAGTTTTTGAAGACATAGGGAATCTGGAACTGAGTTCCTGTGGCTGTCCATTTTCCGTCTTTATACTTGGCAATATAGACGGCGTCATTCACCAGGCACATCCGGTCGTATGTAGCCTCGTGCTCAAAGGTATAACCATATCGCTTTCCGTAATCCATAACAAACTGGATAATCTCCGGCGTCGCATCGGGAATCTTGATAGAATCCGTCTTAATGTGAGCGACAGTAAAGCCCCGTTCCTGTACCTCATGCTTGAGGTTAATCATGAACAGAGCTCCTCGTTTGGCTACAATATTATCTTTGTTTCTCGGATCACGGAACGGATTCTCGAAGTTAGCAGAAGTCAGACCATATACCGAGTTGATTGCCGTCTTCAAAGCATTCGCTAAATCCTTTGCTGTCATCTCTCCGTCAATGACCTTCTGGATATATGGCGTCAACTTCCCATCCAGCATATGATTGATTTCGTCCCAAGCTTCGTGTTTGATGCTGACTCGTCCTTCCACAATGTCACGGAAGCTCTCGTAAATTTCACGCCGAACAGAACCTCTGCGATTGCGCTGTGCGGATGCATAGAGGAAATATCCAGCAATGCCACATTTCCATACATACCAGGTTCTGCGTAAACATAGCCGCCTTCTCCAACCTCTTCTCCCCGATATGTCGATTTTCCATTTTCATACTTATATCCAGGAAAATATGGAAGAAGGCTTCCTTCGTCACCATGCGTTTGTGCCATCATTTCGGGACACGCTTCGGCCAGGAAAGATTTGGTTTCTCCATCAAGATAGTGTACCGGCTCTGCGAGATTTCTGTAATTGAACTGATCCTGTGGTTTCCGCTCGTTTCCAAATATAATCTTCTGGGTAAGTGTATTGGTTGTATCGTTCACCGTCATACCAGCCAAATCCGCCAGAATCTGTCGTGCTGTCCAGTCAGCCTTCAGATAATGGAATGCCGCTTCGGTTGCGATTACATCGTTATCACAGTATTCAGCAACTTTGGTCCACAGTTCCTCCGGAACTGGTTGATCCCACGGAAGTCCCAACTCCTGATGGTGGATACCCATCTCGATTTCCAATTTCTTCAGGCTCTTTTTATTTCCAGCAGATGCAAAGTCATACACATCTGTATAAGAAACATTGTAGGCTTCTCCAAAGAAACAATTGGGGCTGCCGCTGATGATTTTTTGCGAGAGGTTATAAAGTTGCTCGTTTGTATAACCCATGAGTCTTGCATACAGAATATGATTATCATATCGCCGGCAGTTAAACCCAACCAACCGGAATCGCATCAGTTCCTCAATCTCCGTTGGAGTCGGGTTAATCATACGCACCACAGGCTTTCCTTCACCCTCGATTTTCCAGTTCACAAGAAACAGATTCGGAAATACCTCGATGTCATAAAATACCAATTTTGCTTCTTCATTTTTCCCCGCTGTGGAAGGGTCTGCCGATTTAAACTGCATCTTATTAACCAGCTTAATACAGTATTCGGCCTGATGCGTACTATTCGCAGCAAATGCCAAAACCGCATTCCGCATGTCTGTCACATCGTAACTCAAATCGCTGGAATATGCGTCCTCCAGTATTTTGTAGATAAAGTCGATACTGGGCTTAGTACCCGGATGAATTTCTTTATTCAGATTTCTCTTGATTAGTGTTCTAAGCCCTTTCTCGCTTTTAATCGCTTCAAATTTACCATTTTATCTTCTCCTTTCGTCGGTAAACCAGAGCTAATCGTTGCGATGGGCAAATCATTACACTTTGTAAATTTTCTTCGTAATGAGCTTTTACCCGTGAACACTTTCACTTCGATATGGTCGTCATAAATACGACTCAGTTTTTCACATCTCCCGTATAAATATAATGAAGATGAACCCCCTTTCCGCTTTTACTTAGCTCTGCATAAGTCGCCGGCCACTTGCTTGCTTCCTCCGCATTCCGTTCGAAGGATTTGTTCCCTTCCTTATCCGGAATATCAAAATCAATTACGATGTGGTTTTCCGGGACTTTAACATAGTGGGTTTTAGAAGTATCCAAATCAGACAGCTTCGTTTTTACCTTGTCCCATTTCATAGAAGGCGTTTCTTTGTCCGTTGCATACTGTGCTGGACAATCGGAACACACTTTATCAAAAACGGGCTTGACCGCATCAAATTGTAATAATGACGGTTTTTCCTCCTGTTTTTCCACAATCGTTTCCTCTTCGAATTTTTCAGTCCGGAATCCGATATAATAGCTTCTCACTCTTGAACCGTCTTCCATATTGAATCGCTCTTTGTAGTCATGGAAATAGTTCTTCAGTTCTTCTTTAAAAACTCTCTGAGAAAACGGATAGCCTACTTTTGCTTCATCACAATAGGTCTTATACATTTCCCAGGCAGCCTTTAAGGTTGTACCGTTTTCCCGTTTGAATACATGGTAGGAATCGATAATGAAGTTATAGAAATCATTAGATGCTCCCAGCATTGCAATGGGGATATAGTCGTCATATAGACCAGGATTGTTTAGATAGATTTCCTGACAGTGATATGCAATCGCTCCCAGTTCGAATTCAATCTGTTTCATAATCGCTTTGTATTCTCTCGGATTCAGTTTATTTCCCGAAGGAGATACGTCAATCAGCCGTCGAATCAAACCGGATTTTGCATCTGTAATCTTTACTGGCTTGTTGGTGCCCATGAACAAAAAGCATTTGAATCGGTTGGAGTAAGTCGATTTGAACTTCTCATTTACGGTCATCAGCTCATGGGACACCAAGCTGTTTAACCTGGTATTGTCCTCAATTCTTGATAAATCACCATCATGCTGGATCGCAACAAGCGGATTACTCTTGAACGCCTCCAACGCAAATGAATTGCTGGATGAGCCAAGAGCTTTTGCGTCAAAGACCGAATAATATCCTTCAAAGAGCTGCTGAATGATATTGAGGACTGTGGATTTACCTGTTCCGGCAGCTCCATACAGGACCATAAACTTTTGCAATTTTTTCGATTCTCCACATACAACAGAGCCAACAGCCCATTCAATTTTCTGTCGCTCAGTTTCAGAGTACAGAGTAGACATCAATTTGTCATAAGCAGACAAATCGCCAGCTTCAAGCGGATATTTCAGCTTTTTACTGGCGTAATCTTTTTTATCGGTCTTTGTATTGGAGAATATCAATTTGTCATCCAGCATGTGGAAAGAATCTCGCATTTGCTTCTGACAATATTTATGCCAGGAATCAATCATCCCGGATTCCGCATCCCACATGTGAAGAACTTTAATCTCAGAGTCAAAGCGCTGGCGGCTTTCTTCTGCGTATCTATCCAGTTCACGGTCAATGAGTTGCAAAGCATCTTGTTCATCCGTAGACCATAAACCTCGTTCCTCAATCCAGATAGCGTAGAAGTCACCACCTCGAATCATCAGATCGGAGCTTTTCTTAATAATGAACTTCGGATAGATTTCAATTACACCACGCTTTGTACTACGTGTGGAAATCATCAAAAAGTCGATCATCTCATTTTTACTCTCCTTTATCGCGCTTCATTTCCTCTATTGTCGATTCCAGTTTCTCAATCCTCTTTTTTTGCTCCACACGATCCAGTTCCAGGAGAACCAGATTAACCGTCATGATAAGAGCAATCGTGCTTAATTTCCGGTTATAGCGGGCCTGTTTATTCAAAGATTTCCGAATGGATCGGATTGCCGACTCCGAATTGCTGAGACTTCCAAAAATATAATTCATAACCTCACACATCTTACTTTTTTCCTCCCTTCATTCCATTCAGAAAGCTGGTAATCGTCTCAAATTTCCAATCTTTCTGGCTATGATAAGTGAATATAAACTCCTGACCATTTTTCTGGCGGATACGGATGCTGTTTCTCCCATTTGGAAACCACATATCAATCCGATCTCCAGAATAATCTGGAAAATAAAGTTCAAACCACTTCATTACTTCGCTGTGGCTCATAGTAGTCTCTCCTTCTAAGTATTTTCGTCTAAGTACCAGCACATCTGATACCAGATTTCAACAGATCTCAAATCGTATCGGCTGTGATTTACGGTAAACAGCCCACCGTCACCATTGCGGCTATACTTTCGATTCAGAAACCTCTGAATAACGTCCTCGACATAATTCTGGTCAAACTTGGAATCGTTCATAGAGCCTAGACCAAGGTTTACAATCATATTCCAAAACCACTGTCCAGTTCGGTTTCCGATGTCCGGATCGTCCATAATATGTTCTTCACACCGAATCGCAAGCGCGATCATCATTTCCAGCACACTGCAAGTCCGATTATCCAAATAGGTGGAAACCATAGAGCTGCTGTATCCGGTTTCATAACCAAACCGATACCTTAAATCCACTCCATCTTCCGCCCGATTTCCATCCATCGGAATACTGTAAGTAAATTCGATTCGATGCAGCTCTCTTAAAAGCTTTTGATACGACAATTTCTTTGAATATCTTCCATCAAATACAAGCTGATACATCCAGTTAAAATATGCATCATTAAGCTCGTTCTTTGTCATTACTCCTCCATTCGATGTGGCATTGTTTTTACAACATCGGAATAGTTTCTCTGGTCAAGCAGGATTTCATAATCACACTTTAACCGGTCACTTCGGACAAATACGGAGTCATCCTCATATTCACCAAAATGGTTCAGGGATTCCTCGCCGACAATTTCATCCACATCGTCTACCTCTTCATCATTTTCATCAGCCAGGACTTCGTCTGCATAGTAAGTGAGGCTGATTTTTTCATACTCTTCAAATTCACCAAATTCCTCCGGTGAAATGACGTAAGGCTTTTCCACAAACGCCTCTCCTTTCTTTTCCTCGACACTTCTGGAATAATCCGTATAACCCTCTTTCCGGATGATAGATGCGTACTTTTTGAAGTCCACATCACCCTCTTCCTTCGGAGTTCTGTCTTCTGCTACTTTAAGTCCGTCCCGAAAGCCTTCTACGAAACTCTTTCCGGCCTTTTCTATACTCTCTCTTGTGGCATAAGCCGCTTTCACAGAATCAATTTCTTCCTGAGCAATCAACTCATATTTCCGTTTCAGCAGTTGCCATGTGCATACAGAGCCCATCCCTGCTCCAGCAATAAAAGCAAGGAAAACCATTCCTTTACTGCTCATCCTCTTCCTCCTCGTTTTTAATTGTCATTACGGTTATTGCCAAACCGCCAAAAAGAAAGGAGACACTCAACAGAATGCCTCCCATAATATGTCTTTTTCTCTTAGTATCCAGAACATAGTCCAGTACCGATATCACATTCTCCAGACCGTCCATATCAATGCTCCCTTCCCGTTGATAGAATTGCAATTCCACCAACAAAGCAGATACCGGACATTGCCGCCAGTGTATAAGACACAAATGCTAAAAGATTACGCATGATGATTCTCCTTTCTTCACTCATACCTTGAAAAATAATGATTCTCAACTTGGAACATCGGAACGCCATACGCACTGTATTCTCCTGCCGTAAAGAATACAACATCGTAATTGCTCCTTGACTCCAGTTCCTCATAGACAAGGTCACAAATATCCGCTCGGACTTCGCACCTGTCCACTCGACCATTCCACATAGATGAAAATTGATTCGGTTGATAAACCACTTCATATACCGTATCGGGAAAATGTTCGGAATCTACCCGATTCAATATAGTATCGATAACAAGGCGTTTTCCTTCTTCACATTCACCTTCGGCTTCTGCCATAGTAACTAGGGCGATTAACTCTACATCTTCTCTCGACATTTTCGGTATAACTTCTTCTGATCCCTCCATTTCCTCAGTGGCAATTGGAATGGATTCCTCTTGCAAAACTGTAATAACCGGTTCTGTCTTTTCGACAACGCTGGCCCTAGGTATTGCTACAACGTCTTCCCCTTCTGAGTGAAATTCGGATACAAAGAACGAAGATGCTATCACGATACCACACAAGATCGGAACCGCTATTACTTTGATTAACTTGCGCATAAATTCCTCCCAAATAAAAACTATCCCCAAGAATCGTAATAACTCCTAGGGATAGTTATAAATTTATCTCTCACATCAAATCCCAGATGTTCCCATCCACATTAAAATCCAAAAGGATTGCCTGGTCGAATCCATTGACATAATCCGAATAACTTAGATTATCAGAATACAGACCGAAATCAATGTAATTATCTCCTTTAGAATTTTCCGGATTATAAACCCAACCAACAATCTGTCCGGCTTTTGTTCTCGGAAGTCCGAGCATCTCATAGACTTCATTCAGAAATACGCGCTTCTTTGCTTTCAACAAGTCGTTTGCATAACGCTCTTGGGCTTTGATGAACATCAAATTATATTCATTGTTGCTTTCCCAATGAGGATTAAGAATGGAATTTCCATCCTCATCCTGCGTGTACTTTTCAAAGAATCTGGCATAACCGCTGATATCCGCCGGACTTACCACAAAACCATTCTTCTTAACTTTCTTCTCTTTTCCAGTCTCTTCATCGATAACCGTTTCATCAAACTTTTTGGCTTTGAGATTATATTTCAGTTCACGGTCAACCTCTTCGCCAAATCGTTCGATCACACGGCTGCGATACTCTTTAAATCCTTTATCAATAGCTGCATAAGCCGCACTTAGAGCTACATTTCTCTTACGAAGAATGTTATTAGATGCCAAAATACTGGTGATTGACAATGCACCGAGTATGACTGAAGGCCCATACAGTTTGGCAAATTTCATACCGATCTGAACATAAACAATCGCCAAATCTTTTTGGGCATCCTCGCTGGAATACCGCTCCTTCACGGATTCGTCTGCTTCACATTTATGAATTGTTTCGACATCTTCTTTTGTCTTGTCCAGAATTTCACCCACTTTTGTCGTTGCTTTACAAGCCATTACCGCACTTGTAACCACGCCGATAACTCCAGCCACAACGAGAATCTCCGGACTATGCTTCTTTAACTGGAAACTGGTTTTACTAAGAAAACCATTCATGCTCTTTACAATCTCTGCTTTTTTCATGATTATTTATTCTCCTCTTCTACTTTTTCTGTTTTCTTTAAATGGTCGATCAGATGCTGCGTGTACCAAAGGATTTTCTCCAAATCCTGGACTCCGTTTTTCTTCTTCCAACGGCAAGCGTATTTGATGATGTTTGCGGTATCGGTAGCCTCAATCCCCTTTAAATCAGAAGTAAAGGCTTCGATTACATCAATAACTTCCATACCCGTTTCGGAAATATAATGATCCGGATGAGATACCATCCTGTCTTTTGACTCATACATCTTGAATCCCTCCTTTACAACGGCGTTGGTTTAGGCAATTTTAAAATATAACCATCCCTTACTCGAACCGCCCTGCATCCAGCAATATCAGTCCATCCGTATTTATTGGCAGCATAATTGTCATTGGACACGTTTGCCAAATCATAAAGATCTGCAACACTAACTACCTCATACTGTGCAATAATTTCGTTCATGGCGTCTAATACCGATTCCGCATCTCCACGAGTTTCGAATAAAAGCTCATCATATTCGTAGCTCGTCCGGCTCTTCGGTGCTGTATAATCTTTCTTTCCGCTGTCGTAATACTTCTGATAGGATACCTTGGATGCTGTAGAGTTCTTTTTTGACTTCCCAGTTTCTCCATAGAGGATCATATCAATACCATTGGTAACTATATCGGAAATTGCCTTTTTTATTGCCGGCACCAGAACATCCATCACAATATAAGATTTTACGTTATTGACATCTTCAGAAATGAATACATCTGCAAACTTCTGCATTTCTGATTTTTTCTTTGATTTTACCGTCCCGGAAATCACTTTCTCTACACGTTTTTCAGGAACAAGATTTTTCTGCTCCTCCTTTGATTTGTGGGAATTCGGCTTATATTCCTCCATTAAGTTGTCTCCTTTCCGCTCACCAAACTGATCTTTCCAGGCAATATAATCTTTGTACCCGGAAGTCGGTTGTTTTTCTTTTTAAACTGATAAGTAAGGTTTGACCTTGCTTTCTTTTCTGAAACTGCCCGTGTAGAAGCAATCCAGCGATTTGCAACACAATTGTCAAATTCCATAACTGGGCCATCATACGAATACATGTTCATAAATTTCACCTCCGGATAAAAGAAAAAGGGGAAAGCACCTTGTTACAGGTACTCTCCCTCGTGTTGAAACACATTTTTTCGTTTAGGCTTCTTCGGAATCCTCTTTTTCATTCTCAATGATTGGTTCTTCGGGTTCATCCCACTCAGCATCGATAATCTGCTGCTCCTTCTGAGCTTTGATTTTGGCAATCATCGACTTACCAACATACCTGTAGATTACAACACCTGCAAGTACGGCTAAACCGATACCGGCCGCAACCTTAACCCCCTTACCAGAACTCGCTTTAACGATTTCCTCTGTGGCTGTCTCCATAACCTCTTCGTTGTTCATGATTTCATTGGTTTCCATGTTTATTCTCCTTTCAATTTTTGAAAATGTGTGGTTCTTCTTCCATTAAAGCCACTGTTTTTTTCGCGCGTCACATCAGCTCACTGAAATCGTATCTCGGAGCAATACTGTAATCAATCACCAGGCAGGGAGTTCCATCGCCGGCCAATTGAGAACTAAATGATAGATTAATATACCCATTATCAATATTCCATCCCAACTCATCGCCGATTTTGATATTATCCAGACCGACTTCGTAGTAGAAATCATTTAAGGATACATACATCTCATCGCGCATCTGACGATTTAATTCACATTCCGCTTTCTTAATTTTGTCGATATCGCCTTTAAAATATCTGCCAGAAATCGCGTCATAGCAGAGCGTATTTCCCTTTTCTGTAATGATTACCTCTCTTGTTACCACTGGATTTTTCTCGATTTTATCCTTTGCAACGGCATCTTTCACAGTTTCGTGCTTCTTCTCTCCGAACATCTCAACGACTTTTCCCTGATAATCCTTGAGAGCGGATTCCGATAAGGTATATGCCGTTGCAAGTGCTGCATTCCGTTTAGCGTTTACTGAGCTGGCTCCAATTAAACATGCAATGGAGAGGGTTCCCGTAATCGCTGCCGGAATATAACATAACCAAGTTGTTTTTACCACATCCGCGACTTCAAGCTCCTCGGCTCCAATTTCCTCTTTTCTTTCCTCAATGAGAATCAGTGCTTTCGGCGTTGCCCGGACCGCCATGACAGTCGTTGTGATCATACCGGCAATACCAATTCCTGTAAGAATTTCAGGGCTGTGCTTTGCCATGGATGTTCGAACTGACGACAAAACTTTTGATATGTTCGATTTATTCATTATCTCATTCCTCCAAATATCACACTGAATATCGTTTTAACCATGTCAAGAGCCTGATTCTCAGTAAAGCCGGCACGAACAAAGCTGTCCATAATTACTTTGGTTTCCGCTGTTGCTTTATCGTACTGCTTATATTTTTCTAACTTCTCAATTTCCTTTTTCAGAGTATCAATCTCATTTTCTTTATTCCAAATTTCCATCTTTAACGCTGCTTCTTTTGTAACCATTACATCATTCTGACAATAATGCAGAATGTCTTCTGAACCAGCATCAAAGCCCCAAGGATAACGGCCAGATCTACGGGGCACAGGGCCCCTGGATTCCTGCTTAACCAACCAGAATTCCGGACGAACTCCATAAGAGTTCGAAGCGCCGTCGTAGCCCGTACCGCCACCGTTGTACACAAAAGCGAAAAGAGCCGAAGAAAACTCCTCTTTTGTAGCATTTCTCAGCCATCCCCACGTAAGCTGATCTTCAAAACAAGCAATTCGATTCTTGCACTCTTTCATCAAAGGCAGCTGTTCATCGCTATCTGGTTCCAGATTCTTGTTATCCCATTCGTCTTCGTGACCAACAATCTGTCCAACAGTTGGAATAGTAAGTCCGTAAATCTTATCACGCAACTCTTCTGGAAACGCCATAAACAGAACTGTATCCATCCACTTCTTCAGATCGGACTTTTCAAACCCGCCTTTTTTTGTAGAGCAGTTATTCATCGGCCGGCAGGTAACATATTCGTCAAATATAAACATGACGCCCTCGTCCGTAACCTTGTGAGCGGTCGCGGTAAACTCTCCAAGCTCTGCCAGCGGAATGACCATCTGATCTCCTACCTGAATGTTTGCTGTTTCGATTTTCTGCTTTCTTAATGCCTTCATAATGTTTCTCCTTTCGAAAATAAAATTTGTGGTTATAAAATAAGACCGAGAAGTGTCTCGGCCGTATTTTCTGCAACTTGAAATATGTGGTTATTTGCTGGATTTTCCGACAGGTAAAGAAAAAGTTCCATTTTCAATATAAACCCTTCTATCACTAAATCGGCTTCTGTCATCGGATGATCCATAATGGCCAGTAGAATCTCGTCAACCGCCCACCGTTCATACGAACGTTCCATAATGGCTGATTTAGGCCAATTTTCTCCCGGTTCAAACAGATGCATATTCGTATAATTCATGATTTTTTGAATAGCCTCATCATTCATCAGCACTTGCTCCAAACTAAAAAGAAAGAGCCCTTGTTAGGACTCCTCTTCGTTTTCATCATCTTTTTTGGCAAGTGCCTCGTTTACCTTTTCTTCAATTTTCTCATCCATTTTCTTTTCGTTTACCCAATCGGTAAGAATACTTACTCCAAATCCGATCACCGTAACTGCAATCCCAATGGCTTTGATAAAATTTTTGTTTTTCATAAAGCATTAGCCTCCTTTTCATAATACGGTCTGTAATTTTTGCGAATCATTCAAATTTGTTGACCGCCATCGTGTCTATAATGATGCACTCCAAGCCATCTTCCAACGTTGATTTGTAATTATCAAAATCCAACCAATAGCAATCCATTTCTTCTACCATATAGCTGATATCCCATCCGAGTTCATCGCCTCCGTCTATGCCTTCGACACCTAAAAATGACAAGTATTCATTTAATGAACAATCGCCTTTAATGGAAAGATTCCGATTTACATGATATTGAGCGTTTAACACCGCTGCCATTGTGGTTCTAAAATACTTCTTTGAGGCAAGATCATAGAAAAGCAACCGTTCACTTTCAGAATCCATGTCCATGTTGTAAACCTGATAACCCCAGTCGTAGGAAGACACCATGGCATCTTTCGCCATTTCCGCATGGATTTTATCATCCGCATCCTCTCCGTAAACTGTCTTGGCTGACTTCCGATATTGCTTATAGGATTCATTGAGCATAACGTATGCACTCATCAAAGAAGCCTGTTTCTTTTGATTTAATGCATTCGCTCCAAAGATACAAGCAATAGTTGAAACTCCCAGCAGTACAGAAGGAATATAAGTCGGCCCCGCTACTCGGACGATTTCTAATTTAGTTAGATTTTCGCCCTTCTCCAGCTCTGCCTCTTTCAACAGTTTTATTGCTTTAGGGGTTGCCTGAACAGCCGTAATGGTTGTTGCAATGACTCCAATAGAAGCTACTACCGTTAAAATTGTCGGAGATGAGCGATATAATTGACGCCCGACTCTTTTCAAGATTTTAACTTTTTGCATAATGTTCTCCTTTCGTTTTATCCTATTCCATGGCATATAACAGATCTTGAATATTTTCTCCAACCATCTTAGCGGTGGTAAATATAGAACTGTTCTGTTGATTCATAGAAGCAAAGTCATCCATTTTTTCTGTAAATGATTGAGCCATCGCTTCTAAATTTTTTATGGACGTTTGGGTCTGGGAAAAAATATGATCAGCTACATAATTTCGAAATTCTCCAATCGCCCACAATGTATTGCTCACCCTAGTGAACTCTTTCTTGTCGAATACCGGATTTGGTAACCATTCGTCCATTTCGTACATATCGCATAGAATCAACGCCAATTCGTCCAAACTCAAATTTCTGACCACCTCCTTAAAATCCCCCTTTCTTGATTGATAAAAAAATAAAAAGAGAACCAGTATCGGACTCGAACCGATTACCTCCACGGAAGTGTGGCGCTCTACCAATGAGCTAACTGTTTCTCCATAATAGGAATTGTAAATTTTGCGAAGTAAAAAGAAAGAGCCATTGCTGGCTCAATCCTCTTAATTTAAACCGATTTTCTTCAGAATTATCATGAGTTCTTCTTTGCTCATATCCGCATCAATACTTACATGTACGTGCGCTTTCTCGTCTGAAATCGAAGCATTCAACTCGTTTAACTGGATATCCACGTTATATCCCAGTTTTTTATGTAATACCCCTTTTGCTAATTTCGAAAGCAACATCCGTGTAAATTTTGAGCTGATTTTCATTTCATCCATCACCCTTAAACCCCTTTCGCTTTTAATCAGTTTTCCATAAAAGGAGCTGTGATTTTTGCGAAGTAAAAAGAAAGAGCCCTTGCTAGGACTCCTCTTCAACAAACGTACAAAAATCATTTATGGATTTCTTCAATTCTTTCTTTTCCTTCCATGTGTAATATACCTCTGCTCCGATACATCCAACAATAGTTAGAGCTGCACCTATTCCTACGCCAATCAAAGTATCTCTACATCCTTTGGTGTAGCAAGCATTTGCAAACCAACTTAATGCTTGAATGTCCTCATCAGGTATGTTATTCGTTTTCTGGATTTCCATAGTGATCTCCTTTCATAAATAAATCTTTGTTTTCATAAAGGAAGATGTAAATTTTGCGAACTAAATATCCCGTCTGTCAAAAACAGTCTCCCATCGTTCCCTCTTAATCGGCTTCATTTTTAAAGCCACATAATCTGGCGAATCGTTACAGTAGGATAAAGCCCGTCCGTAGCCATCCCTGAACGCATATCAAAATATTTCTTAAAAAGTGGGTGTAAATATAAATCATCTGTAATCCATGGGTCTACTTCTCCCCACCAGGTACTCTTCGTTTTCCCATCAAATCGCTGCTGGATAACTGCCAGTCCCTTTTCTCCGATTTGAAACAATGTGCAGCAATGATAGACCGGATGATTACAAAAATATACTTCCCGTACATCGATAAATAGATGTTCGGCTTTTCATAATGGTATCGCATCATTTATTCTCCAAAAAGAAAAAGCCTATGCCGAAGCATAGACCTTCTCTCAATAATATTTTTAGTCATCAAATAGCTTACATGACGTTTTGCAATACGGATATGGTCCTCCGCAGGCTCTGCATCCGGCTGGCGGAATATCTCCTTGTTCCATATCGAGCATTTCTTCCGTCCATTCTACTTCTTCATCGGACTCATACTCGTAATCCTCTTCGTCCACCTTTAATCCACACGATGGACAGATATAAACTCCGCATCCAGTCTTCGGATCTTCTGTTTGCCTCATGACGGCTCCACACCGATTACAAATCGCATATCCGTTATTCAGGTACTCAATCAATTCAATACCTTCGGGTTTGATAATTTTGTGGCTCATAAATATTATCTCCTTTCGTTTTTCGAAAGAACCGCTATTATTGTACGGTTTCTTCCGGTGTACGGTCAAGAGACAAAGAGCTCTTTGTAGCATCTCCTTTCCATAATAGCGTCTGTAAAAATCACGCAAAAACGAAGAGGACATGTATAAATCACGCCCTCCTCATTTCTGACCGGTTAATTACTTCTTTGTCGGTCTAAAACGATTGAACAATCCTCTGAATGTTATTGAGGTATAGGTTCCCGTTTCTTCAAACTTAAATCCTTTCCGCATCCAGTTGCCATAGAACATCAGTGGTATGAGAAGCTCTGCCGCTGCAATCCCCAGTTTGAAATATCGATCCTTCACTTGCTCGTCAAGCTGAGAACGCTTATACTGCTCATCCTGTACGTCAGCTTTGATCTGTTCGTCCAACTGTGATTTCTTAATCTCGTTCTCTCGGACATTCGCTTCACTTTCCAACGTACGCCGGCTTCGCTTATCCTCTGCGTCCAGCTCACTTTTAGTTTCCTCAATTCTCAAACGATACAGCTTTGCCAGATCCTCTATAGCCTTTGATTTCTCTTCGCTACCCGAATTCAGAGAAGATATCGCCTGAATCTCCGCTGCTATCTCCTCATTCAGTAATTCTTTGATGTTTTCACTCATTTTAGTTCTCCTTTCGTGAATTCATTAACTGTTCCATAAAAGGACTTGTTATTCGTGCGAAATATAATCTTTGATGTTGACTTTCAAGACTACATATCTTTTCTTATATATCGCATCCGCTCCCTTATGGGACAGCTCCAAAAACAAATAAGGTCCGCTGTCCGGATCAGATTGATCGATTCGCAGCGAACCAACGACATCCCTTCGGAATACCTGTCGTCCGAAAACAATTCCGATAATGATACCAACAATCATGCAAAGAATGAGCTCCATATTCCATCCCGCCTTTCAAAAAGATTTTTCTAAATTTCCCACCCGGGATTTTTTCAAATATCAACATAGCATGTCTTTCAGATACCTTGGTACTGTGTTTTAACCTAGGATAAAAAGAAAGAGCCATTGCTGGCTCAATCTTTATCGGTGTTAAATCACTTGATCGACAACGGTTTTTAGTTGCATCGCCGCTGCTTTCGCATCGTATGTTTTTGATAACGACATCGTTCGGTTTCCATCCGCTAGTAAACTAAACGCTTGTGCTCTTTGTACTTGTCTAATTCCCAACGCGGCAGGTACCAACGATAGCATTAAAACGCCTCCCGCAACGACTGTAAAAGCTGTGGCATAAGTTAAAACCTTGTTCTCAGTATCCATGAACTTAACCTCCTTTCACAATAGGAGATGTTATTTCTGCGTTCCATCGCCCTCATACACGATCTTCTTCCTCATGTCGGACCAGGCAATATATCGTTCTTTCCGACACACAGGGCAATGGAATTTACACACCTTTCCTCCGATGTCCACAACCTCTTTGCTGTCCGCCTCCAATCGACTCTGGCAATTCGGACAGTTGAAGCGATAGACTTTCTTGACTGCTATGTCTACAATCTTCATTTCAATCCCTCGCTTTATTCAGTAACCAAAAGAACCGTCTGTACAAGTTGTAATAAACATCCTTGCAGCATGGAATATTTAACCTAGCTTTCAATATATCGTAGGACCACCCTTCGGTTACGCCTTTTAAAATATAATTAGATAGTTCCGCATCTGTCGCAATCGCCGTTTGCTCGACCGTCTTCATACGCTCTAAATAGTGAGATCGAGCTTCTGCACATCGAGCAGTCGGATCGCCAACCACCCTGTTCTTTGAAAATACTTCCATATCAGAAGGCCGCCGGCTAAGCCCATCCAGGGCGGCGTATGCTTTCTTCCATATCGGATACTGTAAACAGAAATGCTTCAGTTCATAGTAGCGATGACGTTCAATCCAATATGGATTTTTCTCAGATAATTCCGGGCGAATCGTTGTTCCCATATTAACGCTTCTCTCCTTTCCATAAATATCCGGTTTCTTCCCAGAGCCGCTTCGGAGAAATATAAAAGTTAATGCGTCCATACTTCGAATTCATCTCTTCAATATTGGTAATCAACTTTCCGTTTCTAGTAGCCTTTCCAATAGGAAGCCATCCGGATATGATACCGGCTCGAACCCAGGAAGCATCTTTCCCATACACCCTGGCAACGACCGCTACCGGAACAGACCCCGGCGCAAATATAATTTCTTCCATTGGCTGTTACCTCCTTTCAACGGCTATTCTAGGATAAGAACCGCAATTTGTTAAAACAACCTCAGTGGCTATTTACATTGACTGAATGAAAAACCACAGTTAGAATGTAAAGTATCGAAAGGGGAACTATTTTTAAAGGGATGGAGGTGATGGTCATTGGTCAAAAAGCAGTACGTCTCTTATTCTAAGTGCTTTAAGCCGAAAGAGGAATCCAAACTTTTACCCGAGTACCTGGTTTTCCTTCTGAAGAATAAAAGACACCAAAAAGCCTATGAATTACAGGCAATGCTACACAAAGTAATTCATCACGAGAAGCCGCCACCAACGGCTTCTTTTGATTTTTAACCATTCTCCATCCCTTTAAAAATAGTTCTCCAAACGATAAAAAAGAAAGAGCCCTTGTTAGGACTCCATTCTCTTGAAATACAATTTTTGTAGTTTTGCTCTCATTCTTGTCAATTCAATTTGAATCGCTTCTGCCTGACCAAAATTCTTACATCGTAAAAGCATATCCTCGAATATACGAATCTTAGTTTGTAAGTGTTTTTCCTCTTTTGACATCCTGAATCTCCTTTCGATTTTGTCTTTCACAAAAGGAGTTGTAATTCTTGCGAATTCTTCCATCGAGCCATCGTCATCTCGCATGGATAATCTTCATATCCATATGTCTCGCAGGTAATGAATCCCTCTAGTACGCCACGAATCACTTCGGCTTCGTACTGCTTATAACGGGAAATATAATCCGGCAATTCTCTGCGTATCTGTCCGCAGGAAGGACAACGAAACCGATTTACTTTTACCCATGAAGTTTTTCTTCCTTTAGTCCGAACAATTCTCAATACATTATCGTACCTCTTTAACCTTACTCCGCAATTCCGGCAGGTTAATTCCTCATTGCTAACCATATATCCATCCCTTTAAAAAGTTTAAGTGTAGGAGTTGACAATTCCTACACTATCATATATGATTACTGATGATAAATCAACCTTGCCGCACAAAAATCTCGATTTATAAAATATTTAAGGAGGTATTGAGAATGTTGATAAAATGCCCCGAGTGTGATCTACAGGTTAGCGATAAAGCTACTTTCTGCCCGCATTGTGGCTATCCGCTACAACCCGATATCAAACAACGAAAGCCTCGAAGCAAAAATAACAAGCGAAGGCGACTTCCTAACGGTTTCGGACAGATAAGCGAAATCAAAAATCGGAATCTCAGGAACCCCTTTCGAGCTATGGTCACAGTTGGAAAGACATCCACCGGACGTCCAATATGTAAACCATTAAAACCGGAGTCATATTTTCCAACGTACAATGATGCATATACGGCCCTGGTGGAATACAATAAAAACCCGTATGATCTGGAACCAGATATTACGATAAAGGAACTGTATGAAAAATGGCTCAGTGAATACTTAAAAGATGCATCTGATACTTATATACGTTCTGTAAATTCCGCATGGACATATTGTTCTTCCATATACGATATGCGCGCAAAAGATGTTAGGGCTCGACACATTAAAGGATGTATGGAAGAGGGATTTCGAATCGAAACGAGAGGAAAAAAGAAAGGAGAAAAAATCCATCCATCGCCAAGTACAAAATCCAGAATAAAATCTTTATTTAATACTATGTTTGACTACGCTCTTGAGTATGAAATCGTTCCTATGAATTATGCAAGAACATTTGAAATTTCTGGAGACATTATTGTTGAAATAGAGAAAAACAAGAAAAAACACTTTCCATTTACCGATGATGAAATGAAAGTTTTGTGGCAAAATGTTGATAATGTAAAATTTGCTGATTGGATTCTCATTCAATGTTATATGGGTTGGCGCCCGCAAGAACTCGCTACCTTACGGTTGGACGAGGTCAATTTAGAAAAAAGGTATATGCAAGCTGGAATGAAGACAGAAGCAGGGAAGCAACGGATAGTTCCTATTCATCCAAGAATCCTAAAATTCGTTGAACGTAATTATAAATTTGCAATTTCTATCAATAGTGAATATCTTTTTAATGATAAAGGACAGACACATTCCGGTTCCTGGTCTGTAACGTACGACAAATACGCTAATCGTTTTGAAAAAGTGATTAGTCAATTGAATCTAAACCCGAATCATAGACCTCATGATCCACGAACAACCTTTGTTACGATGGGAAAAAATCCGGTATGGATGAGTATGCACTTAAAGAAATGGTTGGACATACCATACAAGACATAACAGAATCTACTTATACTGTCCGAGATTTGGAATGGCTGAGAGAAGATATAGAAAAAATAAAATAGCTTGTTTTTAGTGTAGGAATATGGGTGTAGAAGTAGTGTAGGGATAATGTATGAGTTACATACATTTCCCTACTTTTTTCTACTTTTAACAACATCTTAAATCCTTAATTTTACTGGATTTCCTAGAATTTCCCAGCCTTCGCCGCTTCCTCAATGGCAACAGCCAACGCCACCGTAGCTCCCACCATCGGGTTATTTCCCATTCCCACGAATCCCATCATCTCCACATGGGCCGGGACTGAGGAGGAGCCTGCGAAGGTTGCATCTGCATACATGCGGGCCATCAGGTCTGTCTGCCCATAGGAGGAGGGGCCTGCCGCCACGTCGTCAGGATTCATTGTGCGGCCGATTCCGCCGCCTGAAGCACAGGCAAAAAACTTTTTCCCGTGGTCGTTGCAATACTTTTTATAGGTTCCCACTACAGGATGCTGGAAACGTATCATATTGGTGGCGTTTCCGGAAATGGAAATATCCACCTCCTCATATATCATCACGGCCACCCCTTCCCGCATCTCATCGGCCCCGTAGCACCGCACCTTTGCCCGCTCCCCCTCTGAGTATGCAGTTTCATTGACAATGGTCAGCCTGTCGGTTTTAAAATCAAAGACAGTCTCCACGCAGGTAAATCCGTTTAACCTGCTGATGATCTCCGCCGCATCCTTTCCAAGCCCGTTGATTATAACGCGGAGGGGCCTGCTGCGCACCTTGTTGGCGGACTGTATAACGCCGATGGCCCCCTCGGCGGCGGCAAAAGACTCGTGTCCGGCCACAAAGGCAAAGCATTTTATGTCATCCGACAGCAGCATAGCCGCCAGACGTCCGTGTCCCAATCCCAGCTCCCTCTGTTCCGCCACAGAGCCGGATATACAGAACGACTGCAGCCCCTGGCCCAAAATTTCCGCTCCTTTTGCAGCCTCCCTGACTCCCGACCTGATTGCGGCGGCAGTTCCTGCTGTGTAAGCCCAGCATACATCCTCAAAGCAGATTTTCTGAATCCCCTTGACAATCCCATATACGTCAATCCCTGATTCGCTGCAAATAGACCTTGCCTCCTCCAGCGAACCCATTCCATATTTTTCGAGGAACCGGCGGACGGACGGTTCCCTGCTCTCCTGGTTTTCATAATAAACAGCCATGCCCTATTCCTTTCTCGGATTGATATACCGGACAGCGTCGTCGTATCTTCCACAGGTTCCTGTAGCCTTATCCAAAGCGGTCTCAGCAGTTTCGCCAGAATCAATCAAATCCATCATGATGCCGAGGTTTGTATATTGATATCCGATAATCCGGTTGTCCTTATCCAATGCCATCCTCCGCACGTACCCTTCGGCTATCTGAAGATAACGGGGCCCCGGACCGCAGTTCCGTAGCTGGTTCCCACCATGCTGGTGCGGCCGTTGCTCAAATCCTCCAGCCCCGCCCCCACGGCAAGTCCCCCCTCTGTAAAAGCAGTCTGGCTTCGTCCGTAAGCCAAATTTAAAAACTGTTCTCTCATGGCTACATTGATGGCGTCACATACCAAATCTGTATTCAATGCTTCAAGAAGCGTCTTTCCCGGCAGTATTTCCGCCGCCATCGCGGCGGACTGGGTCATGCCGCTGCAGCCTATGACCTCAATTAACGCCTCGCAGATAATCCCGTCCTTGACGTTTACGGTCAGCTTGCAGGCTCCCTGCTTCATGGCGCAGGTTCCCACGCCGTGGCTGAAACCGGAGATGTCCGTAATCTGCGCAGAAGCGGAAAATGTTCCTTCCTGCGGTATGGGAGACGCACCGTGTTGTTTACAGCGCTCTATACATACCATTCCTTCTAATTCTTTCGTCAGATTCATATTAAATCCTTTCATCTTTCTTATCCCTAAACTGCTCCGCCAGATAGTTTTTTAATCCGCCCTTTTCAATTATTTCCATAATATGGGCAGGCAGCCTGCTGCACTGGTACTGCTCCTCTCTGGATAAGTTATAAATGACGCCTTCCTCCAAATCCAGCTCAATCCTGTCTCCCTCCCGTATCCTGGAGGCCTCCCTGCATTCCGCTACAGGAATCCCCACATTGATGGCATTCCGGTAAAAAATACGGGCAAAAAATTCTGCCACAATCGCCCCCACCCCCAGATATTTGAGGGTCAGGGGCGATGTCTCCCTGCTGGAACCGGAACCGAAATTTTTCCTGCCACCAGAATATCTCCCGGTTTTACCCGCCCGGGAAACTCCGGATCCAGGGCCTCCATGGCATGAGCTGCCGCCTGGGGAATATCCAGCTCCATATACTGAGGAGGAGAAATGATGTCTGTGTTTATGTTATCGCCGTATTTCAGCGTTCTTCCCTCTATTTTCTTCATTCATGTCCCTCCTGAAACCAGAATGTAATTTATAATTTATTCCGTTAATTCCCTACAGGCTCCGTCATAGGTACTCCCTGGGATCGGCAATCTGTCCGGCCAAAGCGCTGGCCGCCACCGTCATAGGAGAGCCCAGGAAAATCTTAGCCTGCCTGCTGCCCATCCTGCCCATAAAATTGCGGTTGGAAGATGATATACAGGATTCACCGGCTGCCAGAAGGCCGGAGTGCAGTCCCACGCACACGCCGCAGGTAGGGGCAAGAATCACTGCCCCCGCTTCCGCCAGCCCCCCCAGGATTCCTTCCCGGTCGGCCTTCTTCCAGATTTCCCGCGAGGCGGGGGAGACTAAAAGCCGGGTGTTTTTGTGGACGGTCCGCCCTTTTAAGATGCGCAGGGCCATCACCAGATCCGTATAGCGTCCTCCTGTGCAGGATCCAGATATGCCTGATGAATGGGTTCCCCGGTACATTCCTTTACCTTATGTACATTGTCTACCCCATGAGGACAGGCAACCAGCGGTTCAAGGGCGGCTCCGTCAAAATCCAGGGTTCTGCAGAATTCTGCATCCGGGTCGCTTTTATAAAATTTTGCTTCGTCCCTTCTTATGTGATGCTCCTCTAAAAAATCCATCACTGCTCCGTCCGCCTCCATAAGCCCCGCTTTAGCTCCCATCTCCACAGCCATATTTGTAATGCACATGCGTTCATCCATATTCAGGCCCCGGATCGTATCGCCTGTGTATTCCACAGCTTTATAGGTGGCGCCCCAGTGGCCGATAGTCCCGATGGTCTGCAGAGATATATCCTTGGCTGCGACTCCCTCCTTAAGAGCTCCTGTCCAGCGGACCTTAATGGTTTCCGGCACCCTGAGCCAGGTCTGGCCTGTCAGCAGGATTCCCAGCATTTCCGTGGAGCCCACGCCGCTGGCAAAGGCTCCCATGGCCCCTCCCATGCAGGTATGGGAATCTGTGCCAAGAACCAGCATTCCCGGAAGCACATTGCCTGTCTCCGCCATAATCTGGTGGCAGGGACCCTCAAATTCATAATATTGACCGATATGGTGGGCTTCGGCCCAGTCCCTGGTGAATTTCACAATCTCCGCCTGATTTTCATTGGCAGGCGGCGTATAATGGTCTGCAATCACCACCACCTTTTTTGGATCCCAGACGCGGTCACAGATTTCATCCATTCCCTCCGCAATCTTAATGCGGGGCCCCAGGATGTCGTCCATCATAGCGCGGTCCACATCCGCCCAGACAATATCCCCGGCGGAAACCGCTTCTTGCCCGGCCGCCCTGGCAAGTATTTTTTCAGACATGGTTTTTCCCATATCACTCACCCCCGGAAAGCACAGATTTTGGAATATACACAAGGCCGTCCATAATGCGCCTTGCAGTGCGGTAAACCCCCAGACGGGTAATCCTGGTTTGATTGTTTTCAGTTACCCCTTCCGCCTCCACAGGGACAATTCCGCCGGGATGCCCGATTCGCAGCGTGCCGTTTTTCCGGGCTTTCTCCTGAAGCATATCCCACACCACGGTCCCCGGAATCCGGGCGGCGGCCCCGGTGCAGACTGTACCCGTAATCGGATATGTTTTATGCATTTTCAGCATAAAAGACAGTCTGGCCGTCAGATCCGTGTCCTCCGGGCTCACCGTTTTTCCGTCCCTTGCCACGTAACCGGCGCTGGGGCTGACGATGGCGAAAAAAGGATTGTAGGGACTCTGAAGGGCCGCCTTTTCCGGGCTGTCCACAAGTCCCAACAGGACGGCCGCCTGGGAGCGGATAGCCTGGATGGTTTCCATAAGCCCCTGATCCGCCTCAATCTCTTCCGCTCCTTCGGTGCCCTTAATTCCCAAATCCTCTGCAGCTATAAATACCAGCGTGTTTCCTGCATCCACAAGTGAAACCGGATAGCCTGTGCCGTTAACCTCTATGGTATCCCTGGGATTTCCCGTAGGCAGGAGTCTGCCTGTAAACGCCCCTACTGTGCCGGACCAGTCCAGCACCAGCCTGGCGCCTGTGCCGGGAACTCCGTCTATGTGAAAGTCTCCGTTTACACAGGCCTTCCCGTCTTTCACCGGAACCTCCGCCACCAGAATCGTATTGCTGTTAGTCTGGCGGATCCGGACGGTCGTCACAGGCTCCACCGGAGGGACCATTCCCTGGTCAATGGCAAAGGGCCCTACGGCGGAGGAGATATTGCCGCAGTTTCCCTTATAATCGATAAATGCCTGTTCAAAACTGACCTGCCCGAACGTGTAATCCACATCTGCGTCGGGAGACGCGCAAGGCGCTATAACGGCCAGTTTGCTGGTCAGGACGTCGGCTCCTCCAAGGCCGTCTATCTGCCTTACGTCGGGACTCCCAAATGCCGCCAGGATTACCTTGTCCCTTACATCGGGATCAGAGGGAAGATCCTGTTTCATAAAAAAATCCCTTTACTGGTTCCGCCGCGAACGATGGAACATGGGTATGCCTTCATTTCTGGGTGCATAATGTCCTCCTTTGCAATTATATGTGCGCCGAGAGCCGCCTCATTCCTGGGTGACGATGCAGGGATGTTTGGAAATGTTGATCTGATGTCCGCTGTAATTCCCGTCAATCTTTTCCCTGACAAATCTTGCAGTGTCCATCAGGATCTCAAAATCAATCCCGGTATCATAGCCGCAGCGGTTCAGCATGTAAACCAGATCCTCACTGGAGGTGTTGCCGGAGGCTCCGGGTGCAAAGGGACAGCCGCCCAATCCCCCGATTGCAGACTGTACGCTGTCGGCCCCGCTCCGGAGCGCAATGTAGCTGTTTAATATTCCCATATTTCGGGTGTCATGTATGTGCGCATTAAATTCCACCCCGGGGAATTCCGACCGAACCGCTTTAAATACCGCCTCAATGAGGGTGGGGTAAGCCAGCCCCACCGTATCGCAGAGTGTAAAGGCATCTATGCCGATTTCTTTTAAGCGGCCCACCAGTTCCAAAAGCTTACCTATCTCCATCTCCCCCTCAAAGGGGCAGCCGAATACGCAGGCAATATCCTGGGTCATACGGATATCCGGAAAGGTCTGGCGGATTTTTTTCATCTCCTCAAGAGACTCCTCCACCGTTCTCTTTACGTTCGCCTTATTGTGGGATTCGCTGAGGGATATCACCGGCCCCACCTCCTTAAGCCCGGCCTCCACGGCTGACCTGGCTCCGTAAAAATTTGGCACAAGGGCAAAAAATCCACTCCCTCATACTTTTCCAGCGCTGACTTTGTGACAATGGCTCCATCCTTCATCTGAGGGATGGCCTTCTCATTCACAAAAGAGGTAATCTGTATTTTTTTAAATCCTGCCTGTACCAGCCCCTCTATTACCCTCAGCTTTACCTCAGTAGGAATAAATGTCTTTACATTCTGGAACCCGTCCCTGGGCCCCACCTCCACCAGCTTCGCTTTCATTTTCACACCCCTTTCCTCTCTAAAATGCCCCTTGGCCTTTCAATCTCTCATACTCCTCATGATCCATCTCCAGAAGTTCCTTCAGTATTTCCTCCGTATGCTGGCCCAGCAGAGGAGCCGGCGTGTCAATCTGTATTTTATTGTTTGTAAATTTCAGCTGGTTTCCGGTCACCTTCATCTTTCCGGCCACGGGGTGCTCCAGATCCACAAACATTTCCCTGGCTCCGGCGATGTGGGGATCTCTCACCACGCGGTCTATGGTGTTTACAGGGCATGCAGGTATCCCTGCCGCCAGCAGAATCTCCACAATCTCGTCAATGGTTCTCCGGGCGGTCCAGGACTCCACAATCTCTTTTAACATTTCATGGTTTTCCACCCGTTTGATGTTGCCGTCAAACTCCTCCCTGTCCAGTTCAGGGATCTTAAGCACCCCCTTAAGCAGCCCGTAAAGCTTGTCATTTCCGCAGGCTATGATGACCATTCCGTCCGAGGCGTCAAAGGTATCGTAGGGTATATGGCCTCATACCGGTTGCCGATGCGCTCCGGCACTCTTCCTGTGCAGAGATAAATCATGTTGATTATCTCCAGGGAGGAAACCATGGAATCCACCAGGCTACGTCCACCTTGTCCCCCTTCCCCGTTTTCAGACGGTTTATGTAAGCTGCCAGAACACCTACACAGCAGCTGATTCCTCCATCACATCGGAGATGGCGGTCCCTGTCCTGGTAGGCTTTCCGTCCGGCCATCCCGTGGTGCTCATCAGGCCGCTCATAGCCTGACCCACAATATCATAACCGGCTCTTTGGGAGTAGGGGCCGTAATGGCCGAAGCCCGACACCGCGCCATACACAATGCCCGGATTAATCTTTCTCAGATCTTCGTAACCAAGCCCCAGCTTATCCATAACGCCCGGCCTGTAATTTTCCAGAACTATGTCGCTTATCTTTACCAGCTCTGAATATGCTGCGGCCGCTCTCCGTCTTGAGATTCAATGTCATTCCCCGTTTATTCCGGTTCAGATTCATAAAATATGCGCTTTCACCGTTTACAATAGGAGCATTTCTTCTTGCGTCGTCTCCCTTCCCCGGCATTTCGATCTTAATAACCTCGGCTCCCATATCAGCCAGCATCATACCGCAATAGGGGCCTGCCAGAACTCTGGTTAAATCCAGAACCTTTACACCTGCCAGCAAACCTTGATTCATTTGATACCATCCTTTCAGATTAATTAGTCTTGATACTTTTTTATGAGCAAACTTTGTGCCAATTCTTTGAAGGCTCCTATATTCAAGACTTTTTGGCCCTTTTCGGTTTGTGCGGACCAGATGGCCGAAAAAAACGTTTCAAATCCAAAAGCGTTCGGAATTTGAAACGTTTTTAGCGGTGTAAAGGGGAGTACGGGCTCTAACGCTTGTCATTTAAGATACGCCACAGGGTTGTGCGGCTGATGCCCAAAGCGTCCGCCACCTGATCGTTGTTGTAGGCCAGCAGCCTCTTTATCTCCCTTATGATTTCCTTCTTGTTTTTCTCGTCGCAGCCTGCCGTCATGTCGTATATGAGTTTTTCCTCGCCGATGGCCTTCACCATGCACCGCTTTGCATACTTGTCGTTATATCTGGCATTGTGCTCCATATAGAGGCAAAACCGCTCGCAGACATTCTGAAGCTCCCGTATATTTCCCCTCCAGGAATACCGTTTTAAGATCTCCTTCATATCATCCGTCAACAGAATCTGGCTGAATTCAAATCTTTTTTTCTTATGGCAGTACAGCTCAAACAGCTCTATAACATCCTCCTCCCGGCTGCGGAGGGGCGGTATCTTTAACTCCAGCACATTCAGCCGGTAAAGCAGATCCCGCCGGAACACCGGAGCCGTCATCTGTTCCAGATCTTTGTTGGTGGCCGTTATGATGCGGGCGTCCACGGGAATCACCCGCACTCCGCCCACATGCATGATTTCTTTTTCCTGAAGGACCCTCAAAAGCCGGGCCTGAAGGGCAGGGGAAATCTCTCCTATCTCGTCCAGAAACAGGGAGCCGCCCTCCGCCAGCTCAAACAGCCCCTTTTTGCCCTCCCTTCCGCCCCCCTGTAAAAGCGCCCTCGTCATAGCCAAAAAGCTCCGATTCCAGCAGAGTTTCCGGTAAGGCAGCACAGTTAAGGGCCACAAATGGCCCGTCTCGGCGCATACTGGCGTTATGGATGCTCTGGGCAAACAGCTCCTTACCCACGCCGGTTTCTCCATATATGAGAACAGAGGCCTCGCTCTGGGCAAACAGTTCGGCCTCGTCCCTGGCTAATTTCATATTGTAGGAGCTCCCCTTTATGTCGGCCAGTGTGAATTTTGCAGTAAACCCCCGCTCTTTCTTTTGTTCCGACTGCTTTTTCTTATAGTCCAGCTCGGCTTTTTTGTAATCCGAGTACAGCGCCAGAATAATAATGGAGCCAAAGCGGTATTCACGGCCATCGTCCACGGAGATCCAGCGTTCAATGTACTTCTTATCCTCCACCCTTATGATGACCGCCTCATCCTCCACCCTCCCGTCGCAAACGCACTGAGGCAGAGCCTCATGAATCAGCTTCCCCTCCAGTGCCCACGGTCTTGCCCAGCATGCTGTATACCGCTCTGCTGCAGTCGATGATCCTGTCCTCCGTGTCCAGGTAGATAACTCCGTTGGGGCTGTAGTCCATCATGGCTTTTACAAACTGGTTCCTCTCCTTGTCCCTGCGGATTTCCTTCAGCAGCCGCCTGGCGTCCTCTATAGACTCCCTTATGCTGCTTTTACCGTAATAAAGAAGCACTCCCTTTTTTCCGTGTTCTCCCGCCAGCTGGACCGCATGGGCGTTTCCCACGATGACGTCCGCTTCGCTTACCCGGATTTTCTCCTCCAGCTCCTGGGTGCCTTCGTAGATAATCTCCGAAACCGGCAGCCGGATCTGCTCCAGATATTCTCTCAGGCGGCCGTTGACCTGTGTCTGGTAGCTTACAAGAGCCACCTTGTTCCCCATCTGAAACCCGCTCTGTATGGCCTGCATATAGTCGATAAAGGTTACTTTATAATCCACCACAGGCACTTTAAAATAACCCCGGATCACCTGGGCGTTGGACCCCCTGCCAGAATAATTTCCGACCCCTCCAAAATTGAGCGGTTGATCCGCTCCAGATTTTCTTCCCGGATACCTTCTACAATATCGAAACAGCAGCCGTCGTCCTCGTATTCCGCCACCACCTGCCGCACCAGCCGATCCAGTTCCCCATATGTTACACAGCAGATTTTCTCCTGCATCTTCCCATCCCCCTGTCCGGATACACTATAATTTAGTATAAATCACAATCAGCAATATAACAACAGATGGAAAAAAGTGGTAATTGGATGAGCTCCAAAACCACTTTTTAAAAGGACGCCTGAAAATTTCCCGGCAGGCAGAACGCCGGCTCCTTCCCTATCAGGACATCCTGTCTATTCTTGCGTAGGCCTCGTCATAGCGCTCCCCGAACCAGACCTCAAACACGCCCCGTTTTACCTTTAAGGTAAACTGGCTTACCACAAGCATCATCAGACCGGATACCGCAAAGGCCAGCAGTATGGGATGAATGCTGCAGGCTGCCACCGTAGCGATCACATAGACGGCTGTTCCGCTCACTGTCCCGGCAATAGCGGCCGCAGGCGTGGCCTTCTTCCAATACAGCCCGAAAAAGAGGGGGAAGAAAAATCCTGCCGCAAGACCTCCGATTGCAAAGTTTACAATCACCTGAAGATATTCGCTTGGGAACATTGCCATGATGATGGCAATCACCGCTGCAATCGCCGTAAATATCATATTCCCCTTGTTCTCCGCCGCTTCCGACAGATCCGGTTTAAACAGTGTCTTATAGAGATCTTTCACAATGGTAGAGGCAATGATAATGAGAAAGGCCGCCACCGTTGACTGGATCGCCGCAACCACACCGGCGATTACCACTCCGCCGATAACCGGAGGGAGCAAGGTGGATAACAGCATGGGAATTACATAATCGCCTCCGCTCACATTGGGATTTACCGCATATGCAAAGGGGCCGATACCGGACATTGTGAACTGGATAATCGTGTAAGCCACCGTACCTACTATAATGGCGCGTTTCAGGGTTCTGCTGCTGTTATAGGTAAATGTACCATCAGCGCATGAGGCAGCGGTATCAGGGCAAAGCTCTGGATACATGCAGTCCCCACAAAATACGCCGGAGCCAGGTCCTTGCGTCCAGCAGTTTGGGAGAGGATTCCTGAACAAACTCCATAGCAGACTGAAGGGTCCCGAATTTGTCAAAGAGGGCTCCCCCCGTTGCCACATAGATACAGATAACGGAGACAACCATAATTCCGCCCTGAACCACCGCGATTTTAGAAATGGATTTAATTCCTCCTGTCAGAGTGTAAACCAGAGTGATTCCTGCAAACAGCAGCACTCCTATCCTGTAGTTGCCGCTGCCGGTCACTACGGAGAAAAGCTTGCCGCCGCCGATAAACTGGCTGCCTGCATAGGGAAGAAGGAAGATAATAAAAGTGAGCCCCAGGAAGGTGGAGAATACCTTTGACTGGTATCTGTGCCTGAACAGCTGGAGCACCGTCTGGCGCCCGTCCGTTTTCCCATAATAGCCATCTTTTTGCCCACGCTTCCGAGGGACAGGAAAATGTTGATAAAGCTGCAAAAAACGCACAGGGACCAGATAAAGCCGGTCCCGTAGCTCATGCCCGGTCCGCCTACCATTCCGCCGCTGGACATTATGTTGGTCACCATAATCAGGCCCACGGACAATGCCCCTAAGTTTCCGCCGCCGGTAAGGAATCCCGCTACCTTCTGGGAGTTCCCCTCATGTCTGGAAGAATATTTTACATATGCCCCTAAAAGTACAATAATCAGCGTATACAGGAAAAAGACTACTATGATCATTTTTTGGGTTTCCGGTGATACTGTAAATCCTAAGTTCATTCCTACTCCTCCTTATCTCTGCAATTGCATCCAGCTTGTGGGGTTTGACTACCTTCGCCGTAATCACAATAGCAACCACCGCCATACACAGATAGAACAGCGCAGCTATGCCGTACCACATGGGAAGCCCCAGAAACCATTTGCCGTTTCCATTTAATGTGTAAATCAGAATTGCCGGAACAACAATCTGAATGAGGCCTACCAAAAGGATAATCCTCATTTCTTTTTTGCACCTCAGAAACCGCTTATCCTCCGCTATCTCGTTTACATCATACTCTCTGCTCTCCAGATTTTTCTCCATATTCACTCCGTCCGCCTCCTTTTTAACGGGTATTTCTCAATAAACTCCAACACAATGCGGTTAAAGCGATCAGGCTGGAAATAAAAGAAGAAGTGGCCGGATTCTCCCAACCTGACGGCTTCGTAATCTGTAAGGCATTTTGTGACATAATAATCCACGGCCGCCTCGCCCTTCACAGCCGGGGAATTGCTGCCCACAAAAAGCATGGGAACCGTTACCGCCGGAATAAACTCGGTGAAGTCCCGCCCCAGAATATCACTATAAAAGCTGAAGGCAATATAGGGAGGCGTCTTCATGATTTCCCTCTGTATCCACATTTTGTCTTCCCGGGAAACCTCGCCTGTAACCATTCCCTCCACCATAGCCGCCGCATCCGCCTCATGATCCGACATCATAAGCAGCAGGCGGTCATTGGCCTTGTCCATGTTAAAATTGCGGTTCCCATGGAGGTTCCATTCTCCCTCAGAGAACGGGTATAACGTGGCATCCAGCAGCCCCATTCTGCGCACATAGCCATACCCTGCAAACAAGCGCCAGTACATCAGCGCAACCTGTCCGCCCATAGACCACCCCAGCAGCGTAACATCGGACAGGTGCAGATATTCGATTAAATCCTTAATATCCTCCGCCATCCTCCTGGACGTCACCCCGCACAAGGTTTTGGAGCTGGCTCCATGGCCTCTCAGATCCATGAGCACCAGCCTGTGGTTCTTACTCAACCCCTCAATATTTCGTTTAAAAACCTGGCTGCTGCAGCAAAAACCATGAACCAGCAAGATTGGCTCCCCTTCCCCATAGTCTTCGTAATACAGGATCGTGCCGTCACTTGTTTCAAAAAAATTATCTTTTGAGTAAATCATACGTTTCCCCCTTCCCCAATCGTATCTGTCTTATTATATGAGCAAGTTTTGTGCCAACAAAATTCCGCCGGGGAAAAAATCCGACCTGCATTTTTCCCGGAAAATCAAGAAAAACTGCAAGTCGGAATTCCATTGAGGGCGGCGCCTCTCTCTTTTTTTCGCTGAAATGTTTCAAGTTGAATTTAGGGCGTTTTTTGAAACAATTTTCAGGAAGCTGCTATGCTGCCCTTACTCCCATCTGAAGCATCTGACGGTGACCCCTGCGCAAAGGACAGTAACCGTTCCCATGACCGCTATGGGTAAATAAATATTTTCCTGGGGCAATCCCAGATACGCCCCCTTCATAAGCTGAATGCCCTGCGTCAGAGGGAACAGGCTTACGGCTTTCTGTATTGTTTCAGGCATAACCTCAAAGGGGAGCGTTGCGCCGGAAAAAATCAGCATAGGAAAATACAGAATACAGGACAGGACGCTTGCGCTTTTTGTGTTTTTGGCAATGGAGCCCACCAGCATTCCAATGCTCAGGCAGAAAGCATTGTCAGAAGCCAGCTGCCTAAAAACCCGGGCCAGGAGCCTTTATTCTCACGCTCCAGAACACCATTGCCGTAATCGCTAAGGTTATCAGAGACAAGACGCAGTAGATTACATAGATCAGGACTTCAACAGCAAGGAGTAAAGCCGGACTCACAGGCGTAACCTGAAACCGCTTCAAAATTTTTCTTTCCCTGTATTCGGAAACCAAAAGGGGCAGGCCCATGAAGCCTCCGGCACAGATGGAGATAGTGCAGAGGGCTCCGAAAGACTGTTCCAGGAAGGTATATTCTGCACTGTGTCCGGCCGGTTTTGTTCCATATATAAATCCTAAAACAGCCAGGATGACCAACGGCATTATAACAGCAAAAATTACCATGTTCATATTTCTCACATTCAGTTTCCATTCTGTTTTTAAGAGCGTTATAAAAGCTTTCATTCCCAATGGGCCTCCTCTCCGGAAAGTGCAAGGTAGGCGTCCTCAAAGCTTGCGCAGCCGCTCCGTTTCATTGCCAGCTCCACAGTTCCGCAGAATACGGCTTCCCCTTCTCTGAGTATACAAATCTCATCGCAGAGCGCTTCCACCTCGTCCATGAAATGAGAGGTCAAAAAATAGTCATCCCTTTGGTTTTTAATTCCTGCAAAATGTTCCAGACGCCGCGGCGGGCTTTCACATCAAGTCCGGTAGTCAGTTCATCCAGAAATACAAGCTGCGGTTTTGGAATCAGGGCGAGGACAATAAAAAGCCGCTGGCGCTGTCCTCCGGACAAACGTATCACGCGCCGTCTGTTTTATCGCCGATTCCAAACTGATTGCAGAGTTCTCTCCAGTCAGCGGGAGTTTTATAGAGGCAGGCTGTTTCCTCGCACAATTCGGACACCCTGATCTCCGGCTGATAATCGCACTCCTGGAACTGGACGCCAACCTTTTGAAAAAGGCTGCGCCTGTCTTTTTAGGATCGCAGCCCAGCAGGGATATTGTGCCGCTGTCGGGCTCCTTCGTCCCCAAAATACATTCAATGGCAGTGCTTTTCCCCGCGCCGTTCGCTCCCAGCAGACCGTAAACCGTTCCCTCTTTTACCGAAAAATTCAGATTGTTAACTGCAAGCAGCTTGCCGTAGGATTTGGACAGCTGCCTGACTTCTATCACCTTCTGCATATCTTCGCCT
>BBZN01000002.1 GCA_001304855.1 Clostridia bacterium UC5.1-1D2 | reverse complement strand
ACCCGATAAAGCGGGGCACGCTGTCCTCGCGGAGCGTTTTTTATTTCATAGGACGAACTTTCCTATGAAAAAAATACGCCAAAAAGGCGCATCAGGACTCCATGCTTCATTGCGCCTTTCCCTCAGCAAGGCTTCGGGTCAGTTCTATATTTTCCTTCGCCCGGCAATGACTTTGCACCAAGGAGGAGCCTTGGAGCGCAGACCGGCCGGCCTGTCTCTGATTTCTTCATCTTACTACAGCGCCGGAGGGCTGTCAACAGAATCCCCAAAAAGGAAACGCCTCTCAGCCTTATAGAAAAAACCGGCCCCAAAAGGCCGGTTCTGTGCATTCCTATTCGCCAATCATCATTTTAATGATTTCCTCGTTCGTCTCTTTCATTCCTTCTTTTCCCAGTCTGCCCACATTCTTAAGGGTAGCTTCCACACCCTTTGTGACAATACCGTCTCCCCCATAGAACTGCTGGCCCCGAATATACATATTGTAACCCAGAATTCCGGCGTCCACTGCGGAAGCGATCTTGGCAGCGCAGGACGCCTTGGCGCCGTCACAGACAATACCTGATACGATAGCCAGCGCGTTCACAACCGTATGTACCACCTCCGTATAGCCGCCTCCGTTCAGATAGGCAATTCCTGCCCCGGCCCCGGCCCCGGCGCTGACAGCCCCGCAGTATGCAGAAAGCCGTCCGATAGGAGTCTTCTGGTGAATAGCCGTGAGATTGGACAAGGTCAGGGCGCGGTATTTCTTCTCCTCGCCCACATTCAGTTCCCGGGCATATACCAGTACAGGAACCGAGACGGTTATCCCCTGGTTTCCGCTTCCCGAATTGATAATTACCGGCAGCTCACATCCGTTCATTCTGGCGTCGAACCGGCCGCGGCCATGGCTTTGGCCTTGGTGCGCACGTCATTCCCCGACATATCTATCAATACTTTACCGATGTTGGCTCCGTAATTGCCCTTAAGCCCTTCTTCAGCGATGGCCATATTATACTGAATCTGGCGATCCAGAACCTCCTTTACATCTGCAATATCCACTGTATTGGCGAAATCCCAGATATCCTCCATATTCAAAAGGCTTCTGTCAGTCAGCCCTTCTTCTGTCTCTCCTTTTACCTCCACCTGCTCCAAAATCTCACCGTCTTTCTCAATGAGCACAATATTGGTATGGTAGATGGCAATGCGCACCTTGGCATAGGAATCGCCCTTGTACAGCGTCACGATAATATCAAATGTAACGCCGTTATCCACATGCTCCACCGTAATATCCGTATTTTCAAGGAAGGCCTTCATCTGAGCGGTCTGCTCCTGTGTTACTTCCGCTATTACCTCCAGTTCCTTTTCCGGCCGTCCGGCGATTATGCCTGCCGCCGCCGCCGCCGGAATGCCCTTCAAATGGTCGGTATTTGGGACAATAACCGATTTTACATTTTTAATGATGCTTCCGCTGGCTCCGATAACCACCCTGTCCGGCATTGCACCCAGGGTTTTTCTGGCAACGGCTGCGGCATAGGCCAGAGCGATGGGCTCTGTACATCCCATGGCAGGAAGCAGTTCCTCCTTTAAAATTTGTACATAAGCTCCATACTTTACATTTGTCTTTTCCATAATAACCCCTTTCCTTTTCTCCTGCAGTTGATTTTCCCGAAAAACAGCCATATTTGTATTGATTTTTCTCTGAATCTACTGTACCATAAAATGACATTGGTGTAAAATTTAATGTTTTTATGATATCGTTTTAATTTTTTTAATACATCAACAGGAAAGGAACATAACATGGAGCTCAGGGAAATCATGACATTTTTACAGGTGGCACAGCAAAAAAGTTTTTCAAAAGCCGCCAGGCAGCTTGGATATTCCCAGGCCGCTGTAACTATACAGATTAAACAGCTGGAAAAGGAGCTGAACGTCCGTCTTTTTGACCGGATCGGCAAGCAGACCACCCTTACCCATCAGGGGAATGTGTTTTATCATCACGCCGTGTCTATTATACAGGACCTGGAAAACGCCAGGGATGCGGTGAAAAGACTTCAGAACTTACAGGAAGGCTCTGTATCGGAACAATCGAGTCCATCTGTTCCTCCATACTGCCCTGGCTCCTGGAGAAATACCACAGTCTTTATCCAGGGGTCAACGTAAGCATAATCACCGACTCACCGGGCGCCTCCTGGACATGATGAACAGCAATGCCATTGATATCGTTTATTTTATGGACAAGCGGATGTATGACTCCAAATGGATTAAGGTGCTGGAGGAGCCCGAGGACATCGTATTCGTGGCATCCCGTGAACATCCTTTTGCTGAACGGGGAATTTTAAATCTGAACGAAGTCATAGCGCAGCCCTTTATACTCACGGAGAAGAATGCCAGCTACCGCTTTATCCTGGATCAGTTCCTGGCTTCCCGGAATCTTGAGATCAAGCCTTTTCTGGAAATTGGGAATACGGAATTTATCATCAAGCTGCTCCGCTCCAATTTAGGGCTGTCCTTCCTCCCGGAATTCACCGTCCACCGCGATATCACATCCGGTCTGCTCTGCACGCTGCCGGTAAAAGATTTCTACATGCGCACCTGGCGCCAGATTGTGTATCATAAGGACAAGTGGCTCACCCGCGAGATGTCTTCGTTCATCGAACTGGCAGCATCCATTAAGCCCCCTGCTTAAAGGAATTTTACCAGGCGGACAGATTCGGTACTATTTCCTGAAAAATAAAAATTTTTTATCTATTTTGTCTCATGTAATTGTAAAAAAGACGCAAACAATATATAATGTAACAGAAAACTCAGGCAGAGCAGGTGACCTTATGAAAAAATATAGACAATATACAGAGGAAGAAGTAATCGAAAAAACGCGGAAACATCTCCATGACTTCTATGAGCGGAAAATGGAGCCTGTAACCGACAATATGACAAAGGATTTTGTCTGGATTGGGGCTTATGAATTCCAATGGGGCAAATCTCTGGAAGACTTCAAAAAAGCCACGATAGCTGAAAGCAAAGAGCCTTCTGTGCGTTTGAGTGAAGAGGAGTTTCACATCCTCACCCAGGACAGGCATACCTGGGTTGTCTATGGACGCTTCAGTGCAGATGCATTATCGGCGGAAGGGACGCTCCTTCATGCTCTGGTACGGGTAACTTACATATGGAGGCAGTTTAAAGACGATCTGAAGGTAATTCATATTCACTGTTCCCATGCACAGGATGTTCCTCTTACCCTCCCTGCTGCTGCCACCGAATCGTTTTTTGGAGACACAGGTTTTTTCGACTATATGAGGGAAATAGATTTTAAGGCTGTCAATACCCGGAAGCTTCAGTTCAGGGATCGTCAGAGCAACCACCACTTCCTCTTCCCCAGTGAAGTCCTTTATCTGAAAGCCTGCCGGCAGTGGTGTACCGTATTTACACAGAATGGCTCTTTTGATGTCCGGGGAGGCATCTCCGATTTTGAGGAAAAGCTGTCGGAACATTTTCTCCGCATTCATAAAAGTTATCTTGTAAATATCAGACACATCGACGTTGTCCGCAGATATAACGCAGTTCTCCGCAATGGGGAAACCCTTCCTATAAGTAAGGACCGTTATATGAGTATAAAGGAATTTCTAAAGAGTTCCAAAGTTTAAACCGGAGCGTGTTTGAAACTTGCCTTCCGTCAACTGTGGGGCATCACATATTGCGGGAAGAACCCAAACGGGCGCGCAGCGGACTGCGCACCTTGAATTCGACGCGCTCTTATCACCTCAATCAGAGAATGCGTCAAAATGACAATCCAGGCCTTTACATTTCTCTCCATATATTGTTATAATAAAAACACATAATAGGAAAGAAATCTATGAAAAATTGTTATATTACAGGAGGCCTTTATGGAACAGAATCTGTCGCAGTATAAGATCTTTTATGAGGTAGCCAAGGCCGGAAATATTTCCAAGGCGGCGAAAGAGCTGTACATCAGCCAGCCGCTATCAGCAAAGCCATCAGCAAGCTGGAGGACAGCCTGGGGCTTTCTCTGTTCACCAGAAGCTCCCGGGGCGTACAGCTTACGGCAGAGGGGGAAGTTCTCTTTGAACATACAAGGGAAGCCTTTGACGCCCTTGACCGGGGAGAGATGGAATTAAAGCGGATTCAGGAGTTTGATATCGGCCACCTGCGCATCGGAGTCAGCAACACGCTCTGCAAGTATATTCTTCTGCCCTACTTAAAGACTTTTATCGACCAGTATCCTCATATGAAAGTCACAATAGAAAGCCAGTCCACCGTCCAAACCCTTTCCCGTCTGGAGCAGCAGAAAATCGACCTGGGATTGGTGGCGGAGCCTTCCGCCCGCAGGGATCTGGCCTTCATACCCGTTATGGACATACAGGATATCTTTGCCACCACCCCCTCCTATCTGGAAAACCTTTATCTCAGGGAAGGCAGGAACGCGGACGTGTTCGAGACAGGAAACATCATGCTTTTAGATACCAGCAATATGACCCGCCATCATGTGGATGAGTATATGGCGGAGAACCGCATTATCCCCAGACAAATTCTGGAGGTAACTACAATGGATCTGCTGATTGAATTTGCAAAAATCGGATTGGGCGTGGCCTGCGTCATTAAGGAACTGGTGCAGAAAGAGCTGGACAACCATACGCTCATAGAGATTCCCCTGGATAGTCCAATCCACAGAAGAACCATCGGTTTCGCCTATCATCCATCCAATCAGGCAATGGCTCTCAAAACGTTTCTAGAATTTCTCTATTAGAAATTCTCCACAGCCAAATAAAAAAGGACAAAGCCTCCGGCCCTCTCTGGGATCCGGGCGGCTCGTCCTTTTTTTGTCATATTAGTTGTTGATCAGCTTGTCGGTATCATTCCAGCTGTAAAGCTTTCTCAGCTCTGTTCCAACCTTCTCAAGAGGCTGATCGGCTTCATTCTTTCTCATAGCGTTAAAGTGAGGACAACCGGCCTGATTCTCCAGCAGCCAGTCTTTGGCAAAGGTACCGTCCTGAATATCGCTGAGAATCTTCTTCATAGCCTTTTTCGTCTCATCGGTAACGATCTTGGAACCTGTTATGTAATCTCCGTACTCGGCTGTGTTGGAAATAGAATATCTCATGCCTGCAAATCCGCTTTCATAAATCAGATCCACAATCAGCTTCATCTCATGGACGCACTCAAAATATGCATTCTCAGGAGCGTATCCGGCCTCAACCAGAGTCTCAAACCAGCCTTCATAAGAGCCGTCACACCGCCGCAAAGCACAGCCTGCTCGCCAAAGAGGTCGGTTTCCGTCTCAACCTTAAATGTAGTCTCCAGAATTCCGGCTCTTGCGCCGCCTACGCCCTGACCGTAAGCCAACGCCATATCCATGGCTTTTCCTGTTGCATCCTGGTAAACGGCAACCAGGCAAGGGGTTCCTCTGCCTCTCATATACTCGCTTCTCACTGTATGTCCGGGCGCCTTGGGAGCGATCATGGTAACGTCCACATCCTTTGGCGGAACAATCTGGCCAAAATGAATTGCAAAGCCATGGGCGAACATCAGCATCATACCCGGTCTTAAGTTGGGAGCGATGGACTCCTTATACATAGCGGCCTGCTTCTCGTCATTAATAAGAATCATGATGATATCGGCCTTCTTGGTGGCCTCTGCTGCTGTATATACTTCAAATCCCTGCTCCTCTGCTTTCTTCCAGGAGCGGCTTCCCTCGTACAGGCCCACGATCACCTTACATCCAGACTCCTTTAAGTTTAAAGCATGTGCATGTCCCTGGCTGCCGTAACCGATCACCGCGATGGTCTTGCCTTCCAGTAATGATAAATTACAATCTTCCTGATAATAAATCTTTGGCATTCCTTTTTCCTCCTTAAAATTCCTTTGAAAATATATATGTTAAGGCAACAAAACCGACGACTCTCAGTCCGCCCTTGGCCGCCCCCTTAAGCACTTGTTAAAATATAGCAGCTATGGCAGAATGCGGATATCCTCGCATCCTCTCTCCAGTCCTGTAAGACCGGTACGGGCCAGTTCCAAAATCTCGTAATCCTCCAGCAGGTTGATCAGGGCATCCAGCTTGGACTGATCCCCCGTAAGCATAACTGTCAGCGAATCCTTGCCTACGTCTACGATGGTAGCGCGGAATATACTGGAAATGGCGCTGACAGACTGGCGGTCCTCCGCATTGGCACGAACCTTGATCATCATAAGCTCACGGTATACGGAGCGGTCCGGCTTTAATTCCTTGATATCCCTCACATCCTCCAGCTTATTAAGCTGATTCTTAATTTGCTCCAGCACCGTCTGATCTCCCAGAGAGACCACCGTCATTCTGGAATACCGGGGGTCTGCAGTGACACCTACGGTCAGACTCTCAATATTATACCCGCGGCGGCTGAAAAGCCCTGCCACCCGCGCAAGTACACCTGCGGTGTTGTCTACAAGCAGCGATAACACAATTCTGTCATCCATCTAATCCCACCCTCTCTGCACATGGGACGCTTCCTAAAGTATGTATCTATAGCAACGCCCTTCATAATAGTAATATCAATCATAGCAACCATTGTTCTATTTGTCAATTGCATAATAGGAATGGTTATTATGAGTTCTGGTTATAGCTTTCTCCTACAGGGACAACAAAAGCCTCCTGAGCTCCTCCACTGTCTCTACCATATAATCGGCCCCGCAGGACTCCAGCTCCTGCCTGCCGCCATAGCCGTACATGACGCCTACCGTTTCAATCCCCCACTGTCTGGCTCCCAGCACATCGTGCTCCCTGTCACCCACCATAACAGCCCTGGATACAGCCTCCTCACCGGCGCCCAGGCCGCACTGCTTCAGAACATAGCCGATAACGTCCGCTTTCCGGTTCCTGGTTTCCTCCATATCCGCACCGCCAATAAATTCAAAGTACTCCGTCAGGCCGAAGTGGTCTAAAATCCGCAGGGCGAATTCCTCCGGCTTGGAGGTTGCAACCATCAGATGCCTGCCGGAATCCTTGAGAGCCCGAAGCATTTCCCTGATTCCGGGATATTCCTTGTTCTCCTGCCAGCCACGTTGGCCGAAGTATTCCCTGTATTTCAGTACCGCTTCCCAGGCCTGCTCATGGGAAAAGTTAAAGTATTTTTTATAACTGTCCGTAAGAGGCGGACCGATGAAGGGGCAGAGGCTGTCCAAATCCTCCACATGGATGCCATAGTGGTTCAGGGCATAGCTGACGGACTTTGTAATTCCCTCCTTCGGATCTGTGAGGGTTCCGTCCAGGTCAAATAAAATATGGGTCTTTTTGCTCATAGCAGCGCGCTCTCCTGTCATTGTTATCTAAATTGTTCCATCCTTAAAGGCCTTCATCAGCTCATGGCCTACGCTGATAAAATTGCCGTACTCCACAACCTCATCCCTTGTAAACCATCCCGCCTCGGAAAGCTCGTCCTCCTCCAGCCGGATCCTGTCGTCTCCGTCCAGATCTGCGGTGAACCCAATCATCTCCGTATCGCTGAAAGCCCAGGGCTGGCTTTTATAGTAGCGGATATTCTTCACCTTAAGGCCCACTTCCTCCATCACTTCCCGGCGGACACAGTCCTCAAAAGTTTCTCCGATCTCCACAAACCCTGCAATCAGCGCGTAATTTCTGTACGCGCCTTTGGCATAGCGGGACATAAGAAGTTTGTCTCCATTTTTAATGGCTACGATAACGGCCGGGCTGATCTTGGGATATTCCGTCTGACCGCATTTGCTGCACACCAAAGACCGTTCCTTTTCCCCGTGTTCCATCTTTCCGCCGCAGTGTCCGCAGTACCGCCTGCTCTGCCACCATCTGTATATCTGGCTGCCTGTAATTCCTGCAAAAGCCTGATGCAGCGGCTCAAAGGTACGGAATATAGGAAGCCCTTCCATCACATAGCCTCCAAACTCAGGCATCTTCATATCCGTGACGCAGAAATAGGCCCTGTCGTCAATTGAGAACAGATACCTGGCTTTCGGTTTTAGATCCTCTTCCTCCTTCAGATCCTCAAAGGTGGGAATCACGTATCCCTCCCTCTCCTTTAAGAGCATGACCTTGTTATATTCATAGTGGAGCACATAATCCCTGTCCGACGGCTCCTGAATACGAAAGGCCGGATCATATGTATGAGGCGCTATATCCTGTATCATCCTTTCTTCACTGTCCTTTCCCCAATCATAAAATGAAAAATACTTCGTCAGTGTTCACAGTATACCACAGGAAACTTCTAATGTAAAATAGTAAAAAGAGACAACCCCTAAAAGGCCGTCTCTTCTACCCCCTAATCATGAATCACTACATTGAGCTTCTTCTTGATTCCCAGGCTCAATATCCCAAGAAGGGACTTTCCGTCCACCATACAGCTTCCGCAGCACACATCCACATCCGCCTTATACTGTTCCGCCTGATTTACAAACTGCTTTACATCCTCGATGGTATCAAACATAACTTCCTTTGTTGTCATATAAAACCTCCTGCATCACACTTGATACAGAAATTCTTCCCACTTTAAAAGGGTTTATACCTTTTCAGCTTTCTCCAGAAGGGCTTCACCTTCCATCTGCTGAGGCTGCTGAAGAAATAGTAATAAATTACAAAGGCCACCGTGGTAAGGCTCCAGGTCAGGGGATAGCAGAAAGCCGCTCCGATAATGGTGTGAAAATGAGGCAGAGCGAACAGGATCCACAGAACCCGGATTCCGCAGATGCCCACGCCTGTAATCACCAACGGCATCCAGGCGTCCCCCACTCCCCTCAGGGTGCCTGACAGTATTTCAATGGCAATGTACGTCATAAATGTGGGAACCATAAAATGCAGCAGCCGTATACTGATATCCTGTACCTGAGCGTCGGTGGTAAACATATAGACCAGATACTGCCCCCAATGGTACAGGGCGGCTCCGGCCGCGACGGTCATGACTGTGCCGATGATCATGCAGGCCCCCGCGCCCTTGCGGACCCTGTCTGTCCTGCCTGCTCCGAAGTTCTGTCCCACAAAGGCAGTCACTGCAATTCCCAGGGCGTTGATCATCATCCAGAACAGGCCGTCCACTTTTCCGTAGGTCGCCCAGGCTGTCACATTGTCCGTCCCCAGGGTGTTAACCCCCGCCTGAATGATAATGTTGGAAAGGTTGTACATCACAGACTGCATGCCTGCGGGAATACCGATGCGCACAATCCTTCCCAGCATCCGCCTGTCAACCCTGACCTCCCTCCACTGAAGCTTGTAAATATCCCCGGCCTTTCTGAGGGCGTTAACTACCAGTAACGCACTGAGGAACTGGGAGGCGATGGTGGCCAGGGCCGCTCCCGCCACGCCGATCCGCAGCACCGCCACCAGGAGCACATCCAAAGCAATATTGGTAAAACAGCTTGCAATGAGGAAATACAGCGGCCCCTTGGAATCCCCCACGGCCCTCAATATGCCTGCTCCCATATTGTAAATCAGATTGGCGGTCATTCCCAGAAAATAAATACGGAGGTAAGCCAGAGAAGGCCCCATTACATCCTCAGGCGTTTTCATAGCCTTCAACGCCCAATAGGAGCCGCCGATGCCTACAACCATCATTACAATACCGCCGATAACGGAAAATGCAATTGACGTATGTACGGCCCAGTGGACCTTGTCTGCCTTGGAGGCCCCGTAAAACTGTGAGATAACCACGGTGGCGCCGCTGGAAAGGCCCACGAAAAATCCCACCAGCAGGTTGATAAGCACGCTGGTGCTGCCTCCCACCGCCGCCAGGGCCTCTTTACCAACAAACCTTCCGACTACAATGCATCCGCCGTATTATATAACTGCTGAAAAAAGTCCCAAACAAAAATGGGAAAAAAGAACAGCAAGAGCTGTCCGAAAATACTTCCTTCCGTAATACGGTTTCTGGCGCTCACTTTTCCTGACATAACCTCTCCTCACACTTTCTGCGGACTTACCCGGCTTTCAAATGGAAAACGCCTCTGTATGCAGAGGTATCCGTGGAGGCACAGCGTCCTGGCTCTTTGCTCCGAAGAAACAGTCCGGGCCCCATATGAAAAAATAAAATTCAAGAATAAAACAGCACCCACCAGCATAACCACACTGATGGGCACTTTTCAGTTAATCCTTATCTTATCTCATGAACGTCTATTTGTCTACAGATATTTAATCGATTTTCTCATCTTTTGCAGCTACCTCTGCAATGGACTTTACCAAGCCTGCAATTCCCTGAATATCTGAAGGAATAATAATCTTGTTGGCCCTGCCGTTGGCAGCTTCCTTGAAGGCCTCCAGGCTCTTAAGCTGGAGCACAGCGCTGTCGGCTCCCGCCTCCTTAATATACCGGATACCGTCTGCTGTAGCCTGCTGTACGGATCGGATGGCCTCTGCCTGGCCCTCTGCTTCCTTGATCTTCTTCTCCTTCTCTGCCTCAGCCCTGAGGATTGCGGCTTCCTTCTCCGCCTCCGCATTCAGTACCGCAGACTCCTTGTTTCCTTCTGCAACCAGGATCATAGACTTCTTTTCACCTTCCGCACGAAGGATGGATTCGCGGCGCTCACGCTCCGCCTTCATCTGCTTCTCCATGGCTTCCTGGATGGCGGCCGGAGGAATAATGTTCTTAAGCTCCACCCTGGTCACCTTAATACCCCAGGGATCTGTAGCTATATCCAGCGACTCCTGCATCTTGGCGTTGATCGTCTCCCTGGAGGTCAGGGTTTCGTCCAGCTCCAGATCGCCGATGATGTTACGCAGGGTGGTGGCTGTCAGGTTTTCAATAGCCAGAAGGGGACGCTCCACTCCGTATGCATAGAGCTTCGGATCTGTGATATAGAAAAATACCACGGTATCAATCTGCATGGTTACATTATCTTTGGTAATAACAGGCTGGGGCGGAAAGTCCTCCACCTGTTCCTTTAAATTTACCTTTTTGGCCACGCGGTCAATAAAGGGAATCAGGAAATGGATACCTACGCCGTAGGTTCCCTGAAAAGCGCCCAGCCGCTCCACTACCAGAGCCTGCGCCTGTGGAACCACCCTGATGCAGCTTGACAGTATAAACAGAATAATAACCGCTATAATAACAAATGCCAACAAACCTCCAATTGCTCCAAACATATTTTTCCTCCTTGTTATGAGCGCCCGGGCCCCAGATAAGACCCCTGGCGCAATCGATGCCGCCGGCCTTTGGCGGCATATTTCCACTGCTTCGGGCAGCGATTTATGCTTCTTCGATTTTGTGTTCCGGCCCGGACGCTTCCACTAACAGCTTCGCCCCGCTCACCGCTGTAATTACAACAACCGTACCAGGCTCAAAGGTCTCTCCCTCCGGGCGGCTCTGGCAAGCCATGTCTCTCCTGCAAGCGTTGCGCTTCCGGTTCCGGCTTCATTGTCGACCTTTATCTTTATGACCGCTTTGCGTCCTGTAAGACTGTCAACATTGGTATCGGTCCGTTTCCTGTACAGGTATTTGTAAGCGAAGGGACGGACCATAAGAAATAGTACAAAGGACACTACAACAAAAACTACCAGCTGGGCCTCCAGCGGCGCCCTGCACATCAGAGCTACCAACGCTGCCAGAGATCCTCCTGCAAACCAGATGCTGGTGAGAGATGCACTGGCCGCTTCTATGATAAGAAACACGACAAACGCAACAAGCCAGGCTATAATCATTTTCCTACCCCCTTTTCTTGTGAAGGCTCATTAGATAAATCCCCAGGCTTCCAGCCCAGCCCTCACTGTGATATGGAGAAATTTGGTTACTTATTGCTATTTTATCATACATCTGTCTAAAAGCAATCAAGGTATTGTAAATTTATTAGAATCTTAATATAATTGTAAGCAGTACAACTTAATCTGGCGGCGGGAATAATACAGGATTATTATATGTTTTTAAAAAAGGGTTATACTAAAAGAGGCTTGAAAAATACAGGAAAAGAGGAAACACAGGATGAAGCGCATACTCATGCTTGGAACCGGCGGAACCATCGCCTGCAAGCGTACGGAAAACGGCCTGAAGCCGGTTATCACGTCCAGGGAAATCCTGTCCTATGTGCCGGGCAGCAGGGAATTTTGCGAGATCGCTACAGAGCAGCTTTTCAACATAGACAGCACCAACATTCAGCCTTCCCACTGGCTGGCCATCGCGGCCGCCATTGAGAAAGCCTATGACAGATACGACGGTTTTGTGGTCACTCACGGCACAGACACCATGGCCTATACGGCGGCGGCGCTCTCCTATCTGATTCAAAACTCTCCCAAGCCCATTGTCATCACCGGTTCACAAAAGCCCATTGACATGGAAAACACCGACGCCAGGACCAACCTTTCGGACAGCCTGCGTTTTGCCTCCTGCCACAAAGCCCACGATGTGAATATTGTCTTTGACGGCAAAGCCATTGCCGGAACCAGGGGGAAAAAAGAGAGGACCAAAAGCTATAATGCATTTTCCAGCATCAATTTTCCCAATGTGGCCATTATACAGGACGATCACGTAATTTTTTATCTGGATGATAAGGACAGGGATAAAAAAGAGGTTAAATTCTATCACCAGATGAATTCCAACGTAGGGCTTTTGAAGCTGATTCCCTCCATGGACGCTTCTCTCCTGGATTATATGGCGGAACATTACGACGCGGTCATTGTGGAGTCCTTTGGCGTGGGAGGTCTGCCTTCCTATGAAAAAAGGGACTATTACCGCGCAGTAGCGCGATGGACCGGCCTGGGCAAAACAGTCATTATGACCACCCAGGTCACCAATGAAGGCAGCAATATGTCCGTCTATGAAGTCGGCAAAAATATCAAACGGGAATTCGGACTGCTGGAGGCTTATGACATGACGCTGGAGGCAGTGGTCACAAAGATAATGTGGATACTTGGACAGACCAGGGAACCGGAAAAAATACGGCTGATGTTCTATGAAACGATCAACCGCGATGTGCTATGGGTATCAGTTCATTAAGAATTGTAAACCCAGGATCATGAAGCCGCCTAAAGCCTGCATAACACGGATGGGCTCACCCAGGAGGGCCACCGAGACGCACACGGCCACCAAAGGTCTATGTAACTTAGGATGGAGGCCTCCTGCCCCTTGAGATAACGGAGAGACGAAAAATACATGGTGTAGCAGATCCCCGTGTGGAATATACCCACCACAAGGAGATTTACCGCTCCCGCCGCGGACAGATCCGTCAGATGGAACCCTTCTTTCAAAGCCACATAGGGCGCCAGAACGGCTATAGCTCCTGTAAACTGCAGGAAGGTTCGGTTCAGGCCCGGTACATTACGGATGCTCTTGTTCAAAAGAACTACGGAGGCATAGAAAAAAGCCGCCCCCAGGCCAAACAGGATACCGGGAATATCCCCGCCCCCGCCGCCCCCGCTGACCCCTATAACCATCGCCAGGCCCAGCGTAGACATGACAAAGCAGAACACCTGCCTTGGCGGCAGTGTTTCCTTAAATATAAGAGGGCTGGCTGCTGTGACAATCACAGGCGCAAAATAATAGCTTAAGGTGGCCAGGGCTATGGTTGTATGGCGGTAGGCCTCAAAAAACAGAATCCAGTTTATTCCGATGGCTGCTCCTGATATAAAAATCATAGGCAGTTCTTTTTTTATCTGCCCAAACCGTATAGTTTGTCCGGTGTACAGCTGCCAGAGGAAAAGGGCGGCCGCTGCTATTACAGCTCTGTATAAGGCCAGCTCCCCGGACCCCAGCGGGATATATCTTACAAATGCTCCGATAGTGCCGAAAGCCGCCATTGCGGCTATTATCTGTATTTTTGCTTTTATCTTCATTGGGCTGCCTCCACTTTACATGTTACCATATATGCTGATGTATTATTTGTCAAGAGCTTTTCTCTCCTTCAGAACTGGACTGGTCTAAATATTTATAACTGGATATTTTATTCAGTCCACTTTTCCGTTATAGTAGGAGCCAGTAAGAGTTGCCAAATCCCGGGAGCAGGCAGAGAAGATAAGATTACGTTTAAGGAGGAACCTGTTTTATGAAGCGTTTTACAACAAAAAAGCTGGTAATGGCGGCGCTGTTTGCAGCGTTGGCCTGTGTAGCCACTATGTCAATCCGTATTCCCACCCCAGGCACTGGCGGTACATACATCCCGGCGACGCGTGGTGATACTCTGCGGCATTTTTCTGGACCCTGTAAGCGCCTTTCTGGCTGCCGGTATTGGCTCCTGTATGGCTGATATGCTGGGAGGATATTTTATCTATGTGCCCATTACCTTTGCCATCAAAGGCCTGGTTGCTTATCTTTCAAGCAGGCTGTATCACAGCCTGATGCAGAGAGGCGCCAATGTCTACGGCGCCGTAGCGGCCTGCGGCGTTATAGATATGGCGGTGGTAGCCGGAGGATACTGCCTGTGTGAGATTTTTCTTTACGGCCTGGGCGCCGCCCTTGCAAGTGTGCCTTCCAATCTTATACAGGGCGCCAGCGGCCTGATTATATCCAGCGCCCTCTATCCCTTCTTCACAAGCCTCTCACTGTGGCGCTGCGGGCTTGAGTCATGCCGGTAAAACCGGCATCCGGTTTGCAAACAGCAGGAATACAGGAGTATTGCTTCAACGCAATACTCTTTTTTTATTTTATTTAACTTCAGATTATAAACTTTCCATTATTGAAATCAAATCTGTGCCGAAATATAAATAGGTGACAATAAATGAAAGGTTTTTTCATAAAACCTCAATAATAATACCACCCCCAGGAGGATACCATATGAAAAGGCGAATGAAACAATCCACACTTTTATTATTACTGAACGGAATCTCCATACTGGCGTTGCTGTTTATGGCCTTCTGCCTTATCTGTTACAGCCGGATCAGCGGTAAAATCAATACTGCCAGCAGCAACCGCTTTGAACTTACATATAATGCAAACCGTTTCATGAACGGCTCGGCTTATCTGACCAATGAGGTGAGGGCCTATGCAGCCACAGGCAAGCAGGAACATTACGATAACTATTGGAACGAGGTTAACACGCTTAAAAACCGGGATATCGGCGTTGAGAATATGAAAATCCTGGGTCTGACCCTGAGGAGCAGGCGATGATAGACGAGATGTCCGGCATATCCAACACCCTTGTTCCTCTGGAGGAGAATGCAATGAACGATGTGGCTGCCGGCAACAGGGCCGACGCCATCGAATATGTTTACGGTGATGAATACAGCGCCTCCATCGCCAAGATCAATCAGATTAAGTCCGATTTTCTTATCAAACTGGATCAAAGGGCTTTAGGTGAAGTAAACAGGCTTATCGGCATAAGCTATGTGATCCTGTCCTGCTTCTCCCTGGCGTTTGTTCTTGTAGTCCTGCTTCAGATTCTCAATTACAGGATGACCAAAAAGCGGGTGCTGGCGCCCATCATTGAAATACGCGACGAGATGGGCCAGATTGCGTCAGGCAACCTTTCCTCCGATTTCAATCTGGAACCGGATACAAGCGAAATCGGCATGCTGGTGGGATCCATCTATTCCACAAAAGCCGAGTTGAAAAAATATATTCAGGACATTGCATCCAAGCTTTCACAGATGGCAAAGGGAAATATGAACCAGACCATTGATATCAATTATCTGGGCGAGTTTCTTCCCATCAAGGAATCCCTGGGCCGTATACTGGATTCCCTCAACGGCGCTCTCTACCGTATCAATTTAACTGCGGAGGACGTATCCGCCAATTCCACAAACGTGGCCTCAACCTCCCAGTCCGTATCCCAGGGAGCCACGCAGCAGGCTGCCGCAGTGGAGGAACTTTCGGCTTCCGCTGAGAGCATATCGGAGCAGATAGGAGCGATATCGGGAAGCGCAGACTGTGCAAAAACCTGCTTTACAGATTCCGCCGAGAAGCTGATGGAGGGTACGGAAAAGATGAAGCAGCTCTCCCAGGCGATGAATGTTATATCCGGTTCCTCCAACCAGATAAGCGGTATCATCAAGGCTATCGAGGATATTTCCTTTCAGACCAATATTCTGGCTCTGAATGCCGCTGTGGAGGCTGCCAGGGCCGCGCCGCCGGAAAAGGATTTGCAGTTGTGGCGGACGAGGTCCGCAATTTGGCCGCCAAAAGCTCCGAGGCTGCAAAAGATACCACCACCCTCATTGAAAATACCCTCAACCTGGTATCCCAGGCTGCAGATCTTGCGGCCGATACCATGACTACCCTTGAATTTGTTGAAGTTGGAGCCAAAGAATCCACTGCTATGGTGGAAGAAATCGCCAATGCTTCTCTACAGCAAAAAGACAGCATTCTCCAGCTGACAGACAGTATACGCCAGATTTCCGATGTAATTCAAACCAATCTGGCTACCGCTGAGGAATCCAGCGCTTCATCAGAAGAGCTGTCCAGCCAGGCCAAACTATTGAAGGAGGCCATAGAGAGGTTTAAACTCCGCTCTCAGGAGAATTTTTAAAGGTTTTCACAGACCTATCACAAACTTCAGAACTGCAAATGGCAGCATGTATTCAGAATACATACTGCCATTTAAATTTATGGATGTTTCTATATTAAAATCAGATAGACAGAAAAAATATTCATGCTATAATTGGTAATGGCACATTCCCCTACACGCTCAGGGACATAGCCATACTATAATTAAAATCCGGATAAAAGATCCGGTCGAGGTAACTATGAAGGAAAACAGATCACAATTCATATGGGGTTTAAAAGACGGCGTACCCATCGGGCTGGGTTATCTTGCCGTTTCCTTTACATTTGGAATTATGGCAAAGGGGATGGGACTTACCACCTGGCAGTCGGTTATCATGTCTTTTACCAATCTCACCAGCGCAGGGCAATTTGCGGCTCTGGATATTATCCAGGCAGGAGCTCCTTATCTGGAGATGGCCGCGGCACAGCTTATCATCAATCTGCGCTACTGCCTTATGTCCTGCTCCCTGTCCCAGAAGATTACCGGAAAAACACCGTTTTTCCACCGTTTCTTCATTGCCTACGGGGTTACGGACGAGATATTCGGCGTATCCGTGTGCAGGCAGGGCAGTTTAAGTCCTTTCTACAGCTACGGGCTCATCTGCGTGGCAGTGCCGGGCTGGACCCTTGGCACACTTTTAGGAGCCGTCTCCGGAGGCCTTCTGCCTGCAAGGCTTTTAAGCGCCTGAATGTAGCTTTATACGGAATGTTTCTGGCAGTGGTGATACCTCCCGCCAAGAACAGCAAAGTGCTCACAGGGGTAATACTGGCCTCTATGGCGTTTAGCTATATGTTCACGCTCCTGCCAGGCCTGAGCCGGATATCTTCCGGTTTTAAGATTATAATACTGACCATCGTCATTGCAGGGATCGCAGCAGCGCTGTTCCCTGTAGAAGATAACAAACACCAGGAGGAACCCTGCGATGAATTCTAACGTCTCTCTTTACATACTGGTCATGGCAGGGGTAACCTACCTGATCCGCCTTCTGCCCCTTACGCTCATACAGAAGGAAATCAAAAATGTTTACATCAAATCATTTTTGTACTATGTACCCTATGTTACCTTGTCGGTTATGACCTTTCCCGCCATCATCCATGCCACAGGATCCGTCGGGTCGGGCGTTGCAGCGCTGGCGGTAGCCGTACTATTGGCTTACAAGGGCAAAAGTTTGTTTCAGGTATCTCTTGCAGCCTGCGCAGCCGTGTTTTTTCTGGAACTGTTTTTATAAGACCGGCATATCCGAAGGCTACAGAGACAGCCCGCCTCTGGCTCTGGCCCTGCGGTCCCGGATAGACTGCATCACAGGAACCATAAAGATTGCTACGATTCCTCCGGCAAAGCCGTTGTTATACAGATTCATTCCGCCATATACAATACCTACGTTCAGGGCTACGGAAGAATGAAGGAAACCGGCTACCAAACCGGCCAGCACGCCGAACTCTCCCGCTACAGGCGCGAGGGTTGTGGAAAACAGAAGAGCCAGCATAGGAGACGGATCCGATATGTTCCAGGTCTTTGTGAAGCTGGCCAGATATACCCCCACCATAATGGGGGCAATATTCCTCAGATGCTTGCCTGTGGAGGCAAAGCCGACAACGGTAAAAATTCCGCAGATAGTGGGACCGTTAAGGTCGCCTCCCACTGCCAGGGCAAAATAGGTGGCAAACATTCCGTTGACGCCCATATTGAACACAGTGGTGGCGCCTCCCTCATCTCTGAGATAGTCGGTTCCGCCTATGCCGTAGGATTTGAGAATTCTTATATAGGATTCAATAATCCCTTTTCCCCGCACAGCCACTCCGAGTATGACCATGCTCCCGAAAAGAATGGTCAGCAGGACAGTAAACATCCGGTTATGGCCTGTGGACCAGATAAGGCGGGACTCCACCTCCACTCCAAAGGATTTCGTAATGGAGATAATTACCGTAGCAATAATTCCTGCCGCAAAGCCCACATTATACAAGGAATACCCCTTGTGCGCATAATGGACATGGGTGGACAGGGGCGGAAGCACAAAGCCGATAACCAGTCCCACCGCGATTGTCATCAGCAGGCGGAAAGGAAAGGGCCCGCTTCCCACCTGCATCATTTGAGTGATAATCGGTGAAAGGCTGGTTCCGTACAAACCAATATAGATGTATCTCCGCATGGAAGTCTTGTGATAGCGGGCGTATAGAAACACCCCGGCCAGAATCGCCCATATATTGAGCAGGTTCTTGCCAAACAAAGAAAAGCCGAACATAAGGCAGCTGGAAGTAATGGTATGTCCATCCATGTCCATGCCCATAAAATAAATGATTCCAATGCTCATAAGGGTGAGCACACCCGCATTGATCAAAGCCGCCCCCACCCCTCCCACTACAAAGTAATCGGTGATGAGAAAATCCGGCTCTCTGATAATGGTTACAATCCCGGGGATAATTTCCTGTATGGGCTGAACCACCAGTCCAATGACAATAAAATAAATTGGAATCAGTGACAGCAGAAAAAACTTCTGTTTTCTGGTCAGAGATTTCAATTCGTGGAAATTCTCCAGATGTTTCATATAAATCTTCCTCCTGACAGCATCTCTTTCTATAATAACTGATAAACCGCCATTTAGCAAAGAGATTTTTTGTACATTTTGCCAAACATTGTGAATTTCCCGTTAAGATTTGTTATTATTTTCACAACTACAAAAAACAAGGACCTGCCCTCCCGGCATCCCGGGCGCTGTCAGGTCCTTGTTCGCGCAGTTTGGCTCTTATACGTCACTTCCTGTACGTGAATAAAATGTAATCAGATACAGGCCGCACAATCCAACCAGGGCATAAATAATTCTGGTAATCCAGGATGCGGATCCGAAGAGCCACGAAACCAGGTTAAAATTAAAGAATCCTACCAGTCCCCAGTTAACGGCGCCAATGAGGCTCACTGTGAGGGCCGTACAGTCCAATGCTTTATTTCCCATGGATATAACCTCCTACTCTTATTTCTTATGTCCAATGATATTATTTACAAAAGCAGGAAATTTTATACACATTTCTTCACGTCAATGGTATTGTCGTTCAATGTGGTAGCGGCTCCCATATCAGAAAGACGCTGATGATGGAGGGCGTTCACAAGCCAGCCGTTTTTTGAGGAGGCGCAGGCAAAGACTCCCTGGGCTGCCACGGCGCCCTTTGCAACAAGCTCCGTCAGCTCTGCCTGAAACTCCACTTCTGCCAGTTCATTAAATGCAATTATCCTGTCTCCGCTGCAGATTCCGCGGATCGCCCCGTCCTCCGGGTGAAGAAACAGTGTCATAGGCCTTTCTTGTCTGTCAGGTCCTCCCGCTCCAGGAAGATGGAATTCAACGTATAATTGTCCGGAACTGCCACCAGTCTCAGCGGGAATTCCCCGCCGTTGTTCTCTATATACCTGGGCATAGGCTCATTTAAAGTTTCATCTGTAATTTTAAACATTCCCCTGTCAGTTTTAAAGAGAAGATGGTCGGCATAGGGAAGGGAAATAACGCCTCCCTCCTCCAGCGTTCGTTTCTCTTTTTCGGAAATTCCCGCCAGGCCCTCCAGAGGGCGGTCGAGAATGGTCTGCAGCATCTCCTCCTGTGTCTGCCGGAAATATGTCTCCCCATATCCCATCGCTTCCGCCAGCATCCGAAACATATCCCAATTGCTTTTGCACTGTCCGGGGGCAGGAATTATCTTTCTTGCAGTTCCAAAGGTACAGTACCCGTAAGCAGTATAGCAGTCTGTCTGTTCTACCGAAAAGGCGGCAGGCAGCACAATATCCGCATACCTGGCCGTATCCGTCATAAACCGCTCATGGACGATTGTAAACAAATCCGGCCTGAGAAGCCCCCTTACAATCTCCCTCTGGCTGCACACTGAGGCCACCGGATTGCCTCCGTATACAAACAGGCTTTTAACAGGCGCTTCTCCCTCCCTGCCGTTGAGGCACAGGCCAGCTCATTGATATTTACCTTTCGGCCGGGAACCTTTCTGAAATCCGGCCTTGTAACCAGCGTACTGTCCACATAGGCTCCTGCTGTGGGATTACACCCGCAGAGCCCTCCCCCCGGACGGCTCCAGCGCCTGTGAAGGTTGAGAGTATGGTGATCAGCCGCACCGTCATGCCGCCGTTTCCGTGACGGGAGGGGCCGCTGCCGAGAATAATTGCAGGCGCTTTGGCCTCCCCGTACTCTGCAGCCAGGGCCTCTATCTTTTCCGCCGGTATTCCTGTTATCTCCTGGGCCAGGAAGGGGTATAGGAAGGCAGCGTTTCTTTAAACGCGTCGTAGCCTTCTCCGTATTTCCTGAGAAATGCCTCATCTGCAAAACCGTCCCGCGCCAGCACATGCATAAGGGCCAGGGCCAGGGCTCCGTCTGTGCCCGGCTTAAGCAGCAGCGTCTCATTGCAGAAGGGCGCCATATCCCTGGCGCAGACCTCTATCAGCACCGCTCTTTTCCCCTGTTTTCCGGCCTCCCTGAGGATTGGCATGGTCTGAAGCCGGGTAGCCTTCATGTTGCTTCCCCACACCAGAAAGAAGTCGCTGTGGCTTAACTCTCTGGGATCCAGGCATCCGGTCCTGCCCATAACAGATTCATAGCCTGCTCCTTTTGCAGAGGAGCACAGAGTCCGCACCAGATCACAGGCCCCCATTCTGTTAAAAAATGCGTCCCCGCATTTTCTCTGGATCACACTCATGACGCCGGAGTAGTAAAATGGCAGGATGGAATCTCCTCCCTCCTCCTCCAGTAACACCTTCCACCGTCCGCTTATCTCTGCAACTGCCTCCTCCCAGGATATGGGAGTGAATTTTCCTTCTCCCTTCCCGCCCGTCCGCTTCAGCGGCGTGAGAATCCGATGGGGATGGTGGACGGACCTCTCATACCGCTGCATTTTCCTGCAGATAAGGCCCCTGGACGCCGGGTGATCCGGATCTCCCTTCATACTTATAATCCGTATTCCGTCTGTCTCTGCCAGCAGTCCGCAGGACGTGGGGCAGTCGTAGGGACAGATGGTTTTCTGAACATATGCCATAGAAGGCTCTCCTTTTTTGTTTTCTGTTTTTTAATGGTCTTAACCAGAGGAAATCCGGCCTTGCCGTAAATACTCAATAAGAGAGACGGTTTCTTCCCCCTTCCTTGGCTTTATAAAGCTGACGGTCGGCCTCCGCCGTAAGCTGCTCCACCTCCGGCCAGGAGCAACCTTGCCGCTGGCGATTCCGATGCTGACTGTAACCCTGGTCTGGCCCGATCCGTCCTCGGCCGCCAGTTCCATGGCTTCCACGATACTGCGGATCCGTTCCCCTGCCCTCACAGCGCCGTTCCGATCCGTTCCATACAGAAATATGAGAAACTCCTCTCCTCCGTACCTGCAGGCTCCGTCATTCTTTTTCCGCAGGGTTTCGGAAAGGATCTGCGCAATTGCCGTAAGACACCGATCTCCGGCAATATGGCCGTATGTATCATTGTAATGCTTGAAAAATCCACATCCATCATAAGAACGGCCACCTCCCGTTTCCTCCGTTCGACTCCGTCAAAGAGCCGTCCCACATGGGCCTTCAGTCCGTTCCGGTTAAAGAGGCGGGTCAGCGGGTCCTTATAGGCCATGTCCCTGTAATAAGCCGTATGCAGGTTTTCCTCTGCGATCACAACCACCCTGTGGCCGATGGCGAAGAGCATCAGCAAAATGAACAGCAGTACCCCCTGCTGAAAAAGCTGGGTCCTGTCATAATCGGGCCTCAGATAAAAAATAATAAGGGCCAGCCCTCCGAAAACCGCAAGGCATACCACAGCAATCATCACCACGTTGTGCTGGAAATTCTTCTGTTCCCCGGCATCCCGCCCAAAGCTTCCAACCCCCGCAACAATGCCTGCTGCCAGAAGCAGGTGGGTGGCCCGCACCGTATAGAAGAAGTCCAGTGTTCCCGTCAGGTACAGGAGGAGGGCCAATCCGTAAATAACCATAAAACCTGCCGCAAACCGTTCCAGAAGCTTCTTTGTGTTGGTGTTCACCGCAAGAGCCCCCAGCATCATGAAAAGCGGTACAGGCAGCAGCATAAAAGTGGAAAATGACAGGACCGTAACGGCCTCCACCCGGTCTGTGAAAAACTGTATCATATGGGAGTCTGTCACCATCCAGGTGGCCGTCATAACGATAAAAGCGCTCATATACCAGCTGCCGCTGATTCTCAGCGGCCCTCTTCTTCTCAGTCCCCAATTGCAAAGAAGAATAGCAGCCGCTGTAAAGTACATAAATATGATAAAAATTATTTTTCCCAGTTCCCCGGAGAGCACATCCAGAAGAATACTGCCGGGCTCTCCCATTGATACGGAGGAAAGATAGGCCTTGCTCTGGTTAAAAGGGCTTTTCAGTACAATTTCAAGTTCCTGTCCCTGGGCTCCTTCGGGAATTGGCAGAAGAACGGAGGTATTACCCAGCATTTTCCCCAGATAGGGCTTATTTTCAATTCCATAGTCGTACAGCCTGGTCCCTCCGATTTTCACCTCCACAGCCTGATACATTGTCTCAAAATAAATGGCTGCGCCGTCCCTTATCTCCCGGGGAATGCGGTTTCTAAAAACCACCGCCTCTGTGCCGGAATCTACAAGGACCGGCGCGGTACACGCTGCCGTTCCCTGTGCAGTCTCATAGACCCAGCCATGGTTCAGAGCCGTCACCTGGGAAGACTGAAAACGCACCACCCTGAGAGGCTGTCAAATCCTAAAAACACAGTCAGAACAGCCACCATCACAGCCATCAACCCGAACAGCCTGGGCACCGACGCCGGACCGCTACCTTTTTGCTTCATACACATTCCCCCTGTCACAGCCATTTCCAACGATTCCCACTCCCGTATCCCAGTATCTGAAAATTCATTGCCGCCATCTGCACCCGTCACTTCCTCCCGGCTCTCTTATAACTCTGGATATAAGTATAAATGCCAAAAGGAAGGCTGTCAAATCCAACAAACCTCCCTCAGGCGTTTTCAATCTTTTTCGTAATGTCCGCACCACGAACCGCAGCCGCCTTTTTTACACCGGCTCTCAGGTTTACAGCATATGCTTTCTCAGCTCCGCCCCGTCCGCAGCGCTCAGATAAGCAGGCGCAATATCAAATACAGTTTTGCAGCCCCTCTGCCCCTCCCTGCTCAAGCGAACGGCGGCTCTGGCATAGGCCGCAATCACTGAGGCGGTAAATTCCGGGTTGGAATCCAGCTTTAAGCTGTATTCGATCACATTTCTGTGTTCGTCTTCCCAGCCTGTGGTTCCCGTCCGAATCACAAAGCCTCCATGGGGAATTCCTGCATGATCCCGCATAAGCTCTTCCTGTGAAATAAAGTGTACCGTTGTATCGTAATCTGCGAAATAGTTGGGCATAGTGACAATGGCCCTCTCAATGGCCTCCTTGTCTGCGCCCTCCTCAGCCACCACAAAGCACTCCCTGGTATGCTTCTGTCTGGTGGTAAGCTCCGGGTCGCTTCCGCTGCGGACCGCCTCCAGAGCCCCCTCCACAGGAATGGTATACTGTCTCCCATCCTTCACTCCCGGGATTCTGCGGATAGCGTCGGAATGTCCCTGGCTCACCCCTTTGCCCCAGAAGGTATAATCCCTGCCCCCCGGCAGAATTGCATTGGCGTAAAGACGGTTCAGGGAGAACATGCCCGGATCCCAGCCTGCGGAAATGACGGCCACATGCCCGCTCCGGGAAGCGGCCTGATCTACAGCCTCAAAATGCTCCGGAATCTTGGCATGGGTGTCAAAGCTGTCCACTACATTAAAATACGCCGCCATCTCCGGCGTCTGCCCAGGCAAATCCGCAGCGCTTCCCCCGCAGAGGATCATCACGTCAATCTGGCCCTTCATGGAAGGGGCCTCATCCGCAGAGAAAACCTTTACGCCCTCCGTGAGAATCTTTAAACAGGAGGGATCCCTTCTGGTAAATACAGCGGCCAGCTCCATATCCGGATTATGCTTAACGGCGCACTCCACGCCCTTTCCCAAGTTGCCGTAGCCTAATATTCCAACTTTGATTGCCATATTTTAACTCTCCTTCGTATCCGTCGTCCCTTCTGTACTGGAGCGTGCAGGAAAGCAATGTTCCGGCGCGCTCCGGGAAACGTTTTTATTTTTTGTAAAACTGTTACGCAAAATTATACTATAGTTGAAGGCCTGTGACAAGTCCTCCTTGCATTTCCGCCCGGCCTCAGACCCCGGCCTCCTTCTGTCTTTATCAGATATCCCACCGCTCCAGGGTAAACCAGACGCCTTATTTCAGCTTACTCCTGCAGCATTTCTCTCAAAAACCCGCCGATGCGCCCGTTGCTCGCAATAATCTGGGAATTGCCGGAGATTTCTACCCTCTCCCCCCTGTAATTAGTAACGCTTCCCCCCGCCTCCTCCACAATCAGGATTCCCGCCGCAAAATCCCAGGGTTTTAAATTCCGTTCAAAATAGGCGTCTGTCCGGCCGCACGCCACATGGGCCAGCTCAATGGCGGCGGAGCCGTTCCTCCTTATATCGGAACAGCGGAGGAACACCCGCTTAAAATCATCAAAATTTCTGTGGGCCAGCGAGCGGTCATAGGGGCTGGTTCCCACTGCAATAAGGCTCTGCTCCATCGCCGCCACGCCGCTTACATGGATAGGAACGCCGTTAACAGAGGCTCCCTCTCCCCGGATTCCCAGAAACAACTCCTCTGTGTAGCTGATAAATGATCCCCAGCTTCAGCTCTCCCCTGTCACAGAACGCCAGGGACAGGGCGCTGTTTCTGTAATCGTGTATCAGGTTGGTGGTTCCATCCACCGGGTCCAATATCCATACAGGCCCGTCAAAGTCAATATCACGGTTGTCTTTCTCTTCACCCATAAACTGAACCCGGGGATACAGCTCTTTTAAGCCCCTGCGCATCATTTCCTGAACCTGAAAATCCACCTGGGTCACGAAATCCGCCACTCCCTTCACCTTCACCTGAGCCGCCCTTTTCTTGTCCAGAAACAGCGGCTTTACAGTCTTTACCAACGGAATAATCTTTGAAGCATTTACTTTCATCTGCGCGCCTTCCTCCTGTGAGCCTGCATGCGCCCTGCTGCGGGGGCAAAGGATAACTCCCCCGGGGCGTTATCTTAAAATGCGTTCTTTGTCTTTAAGGTTCAGAGTAATTCTATCATATGTGCAGTCCGCAGGCAATCACGACGTTCCTTCTTCCCCCAGTTCTTCCAGCTCCTCCTTTAAAGGCCAGTCTCTCTCAATGTAGAACATTTCCTCCATCAGCAGCCAGTTGGCCCTGAAGAAATTCATAAGCTGCCAGTAGCCTGTGCCTGTGAGTCTGTACTCCTTCACCAGATCGAATTTCGCCTTCATGCTTCTCACATCCTCGAACCATACCTCATGCTGAATCCCATACTGCCAGTACCGGAAATAGGGGGACATAGCCGTCTCGTCAAACTGAATCTCGGCTCCATGGTCAATGGCCAGCTGTATGGCCGACTGATGGTTTAAGGTTTGGGCTTTTGTCACTCCCCGCTCATAGGCAGAGGCCAGTCGTACCCGTAGTTGGGAATTCCAAGGCTGATTTTCTCTCTGGGAATTACGGATACTGCGTAATCTACAACTCTTCGCACCATGTTAACGGGCGCTACCGCCATAGGCGGGCCGTAGGTATACCCCCACTCATAGGTCATTAAAAGCACTCTGTTTGCAGCCTCCCCCAGAAGGCGGTAATCGATCCCTTCATATAACAGCCCCCGCTGCTGGGCGGAGGTCTTAGGGGCAAGGGCCACAGAGACGGGATAGCCAAAGACGTTCATCACCTGAGTTGTTTTTCTCACAAAGGAAACCATATTCTCCCGATCCTCAGCCAGGACATACTCAAAATCAATGTCCACCCCTGCAAATCTTTTTTCCTGCATGGTGCGCCCTAATTCCCAGATCAGATGCTGCTGCACTTCGTGATTGTTCACAAGCACAGATACCAGATTATTATTAAACCTTCCGTCCGCCCCCAGAGGAGTGAGCGTCAGAATGGGGCGGACCCCCTCCTCCCAGGCGCGGTCAATCATCCACTGGTCCTCTGCTGCAGGCGGGATCAAATCTCCTTCTGTTGTAAAACCGTATGAAAATACATTGATGGAGGTCAGGTAGGGCAGCGTTTCATCCAGCGCCTCCCGGCGGATAAAGGGGTAAGCATATCCCCCCGAATGGAGAAGCCGCCTGTCTGCAGCTGCGTTACCGCCGGAAATATAAAGAGCCTGGCCAACGGCCAGGCGGAAGGGGTATTCTATCTGATTGTCCCATATAAGCGTTTCAACAGGAATACCGGCCGAAGCCGCAATCGTATCCACGCTGTCTCCCTGTTTTACTACGTAAATATCCAATATGGCGCTCCTTGTGCTGTATTGTATTTACTAATGTATATGCACAGGGACTATCGGCAATGCAGAGGAAGGGTATTAACATTATCCTCTAAAAACCATGTGGTCATTTCGCTTATTCCCCTGTTGGCGCGCGCAAAGTAGGGTATGAGTTTTAATTCCACATGTTCAAATTCAGGTTCCTGGCAGGAATATAATTCGTCCCCTGGTTTTCTGCAGACGGCGTCTGTCACAAGAACCGGTACGGTGATTCCGTCAATGGTTTCATCCGACACCCAAAACTTTGCCGTCCTGGCGATTCTGATATCCTTCAGAGGCCTGCCGCCGTTGTCGATTCCCTCTGCACAGTACACCAGCGGCCCTCTCACTACCGCCACCCGGCCGCAGGCTTCGGACACCCGGGGATTGGCAGAGATAAGCCTTGTCTCCAGGGGCAGATGAATCTCCACAACGTCACCGGAGCTCCACTTTCGTTCTATCATAACATAGCCATCGGCAGGGGAATTGTGCACCTGTTCCCCGTTCACCTGCACAAATCCGCCGCTGCACCATGACGGCATTCTCACGGCCAGCCTGAAATGTCCCTCTCCAAAAATTGTAAGCTCTACATCGCCGCTGTAGGGGTAGCCCGTTCTCTGCTGAAGCCTGATAATCCCGTCTTTCAGCGCAATCTCCGTATCTGCATCCATGTAGCATTGAGTATAAATCGTATCCTCATCCGCACTGTACATGTACTCTGCCACGGAGCCCACAAAGCGTATTAAATTAGGCGGACAGCAGGAACAGGTAAAGACCTTAACCCGCTCCGGAATTGCCAGACGTTCTCTCATGCTTCCGGCCGGCTTTCATTAAATTTCCATTTGGCTGCATCTGTGGAGATGGGGTTCTCATAGAAAAACTTGTCTCCTGACAAGGAGATTCCGCTTAACACCGTATTGTAGACGGCCTGTTCGGCCGTATCCCCATACCTGCCTTTCGGGTCTATGAGCCACATCCGGCGGCAGAAGAGGGCCAGGGCTATGGAAGCGCAGGTTTCGCAGTAGGCCGTATATTCCGGAAGATCATAATCATAGGTAAACGACTCTCCCCTGAAGGTTGAACCCACGCCCCCTGTAATGTACATTCTCTTGTTGGTTATATTTTCGTACAGGGTCTGGCAGCTGAGGAGCAGGGACCGGTCCTTTGAAAGCCTTGCCAGGTCGGCCATGGCGCACAGAAGATACAGCGCCCGGACGCTGTGCCCTTCCGCTGTTTTCTGCTCTCTCACAGGTAGATGGCTCTGGATATGTTCCAGGTCGAAGGAGCCGTAGGCTCCGTCCTTCTTCCCGCGTCCTCTCTCGTTAATAAAATATTCTGCAAGCTCCAGGTACCGTTTTTCCGAAGTGAACAGATACAGCTTTACCAATGCCAGCTCGATCTCCTCATGCCCGGGAGTGTCAAATCCGGCTAAGCCTTCGATGCAGAACACCCGGTGTATCAGGTCCGCATAGCGCTTTGCCACATCCAGCATTTTTGTTTTTCCCGTGGCTTTTCCATAGGCGATAGCCCCTCAATCAGGTGGCCCGCGCAGTACAGTTCATGGTCGCCCCGCCGTTTAAAACGTGCTTCCGGTTCCACCACCGTAAAATATTCATTCAGGTATCCGTCGGGCCCCTGGGCTCTCTCCAGGTCGTTTACAATCTCGTCAATTTTTTCTTCCAGCTGGGGATCCCGCTCCTGAGACAGGAAAAAGGCAGCCCCCTCAATCCATTTTGTCACATCCGATTCCCAGTAAATATGCGGTTTACAGGCATCCCCTCTTTCCAGTTCAATTTGATTGCCTCAAATCTCCCGGTATCTTTAAATTGTCTGTAAACTGCGTCTATGGTCACCCTGCGGATAAGCTCCTGCCGTTCCTTCCAGAACCCATGCCTGATTTCACTTTTTTCCAAGTCTATGTTATGTATCACTAACGTACCTCCGTCCAGATTTCCTGAATCATCTTTTTCATGGAACGTATCACTAAAAGGGCGTCCATGCTCAGCGTCACCCCGTCAAATCCCTGCTGAAAATATGCTCTGCTCCCGGCGGCATTATCTGCATAAATAAAGCAGGGTTTCACAGCCGCCTTACAGGCCCTCAAAATTCTGTCTATGGCCTCCGAAATTACGGGGTCGGAAAACTGTCCCGGCTTTCCCAGGGACGTAGACAGGTCATAGGGTCCCACAAAAATGCCGTCCACTCCCGGAAGGGACGCTATCGTCTCAATGTTCTCAAGGCAGCCCGCAGTCTCGCACTGGGGAATAATCATCGTTTCCCGGTTGCACTCCTCAAAGTATGATTCCATGGGCTGCTCTTTTCCATTCCATAGCCGCAGCCCCGCCCGAAGGCCACCCCCCGTTTTCCCAGAGGATAATATTTTCCGTACTCCACAACCTGCTTTACTTCCTCCACGCTGTGAATATCGGGAATAATAAGTCCCATGGCGCCTGCATCCAGATTTTTGAGAATCCCGGGGCGGGAGGCATCCCTGGTCCTCACAAGGGGCGTCATATTGCGCCTCCTGCTTGCGCACACAAACTCCATGACGCTCTCCGTCTCAAAGGCCCGTGTTCCGTATCGATGATGATATAATCGAATCCCCCAAGAGCCAGGCACTCCACCATGCTTGTGCTCCCAATCTCCAGGAAGGTGCCCACCGCTTTTTTTCCGCTGCTGATTTTATCCCTTAACTCATTATGCATCATAAACTCCTCCGCCTGTTAAACATAGTTGCACGCCCGCATCACTGCAGTCTCCGTAAATCCCAGGGTTTCGGCTTTCGTCTGTTTTCCGCTGCAGGTTTCCATCACCACGGCGTAAAGCTCCTCCCCCAGCTGCCGGATACTCTTTTCGCCCCTGAGGGCCGGGCTGGCGTCAAAATCCATATTGTCCCTCATCACCTCATAGGTCCGTCCATTTCCCGTGATTTTGATGACAGGCGCAATGGGACTGCCCAGAGGCGTTCCCTGGCCCGATGAAAATACGATAACCTGGGCGCCTCCGGCCAGCATTCCTGCCATGGAGGAGGCGTCGTTGCCCGGAGTGTCCATAATTACCAGCCCCCGGGAATCGGCAGGGATCTGTTTTGCGTAATCGTAAACTTCATTGATAACCGACGTTCCGCCCTTATGGATACAGCCCAGGGATTTTTCCTCCAGCGTGGTAAGTCCGCCGTTTTTATTGCCGGGCGTGGGATTTCCCAGGCGGACATCCTCTCCGTTTTTAAGGAAATGATTTTCATAGCGCCGGACAATATCCAGAATTCTGCCCTTTACCCGTTCATTCTTCGCCCTGGAAGCAAGTATGGCTTCAGCTCCGATAAACTCCGTTGTCTCACTTAAAATTACAGTTGCGCCTTCCTCTATGAGCCTGTCGCTGAGGGCTCCGATTACAGGATTTGCCGCCAGTCCCGAAGTGGGATCCGAACCTCCGCATTCCGTAGCCAGAATAAGGTCGGAAACAGAGACAGGCTCCTTTTTTTGCAGGGAAGCTTCCGCCGCCATCTTTTGCGCAGCTCTCACCGCCTTCTCTACAAGCCGGATTGTGCCCCCCTCTTCTTGGATTACCAATGTCTCCAGAGGCTTATTGGTACGCCTTCGTATTTCTTCCACAACCATATCCGCCTGGCAGGTCTCACATCCCAGCCCGATTACTATGGTTCCGAATACATTCGGATTGGCGGCAAACCCGGCCATCATATCCAATGTATAGCGCATGTCCGAGGGAACCTGGGAACACCCCGTCTGATTGTGGAAGGACACGGCCCCATGGACCTGCCTGGCCACCACCTCCGCAGTATCCGATGCGCAGATATTGGTGGGCAGGATCAGTACGTGGTTGCGGATTCCGGCCCGTCCGTCCCGCCTTCTATATCCGTACAGCTCCATTATACATTCCGCCTTTCCTCTGCACTGGCCGCATTGTGGCAATGGACATGTTCTCCGGCCTTTATGAGCCGGGTGGCTTTTCCTATCACATGCCCGTATTTTACAACGCTCTCCCCTGCTCCAATATCGCAGATTGCAATCTTATGGTAAACCGGCACCGGAGTACCGGCTTTTACCTGACATTGACTCTGGTTTTTCATAAAGCTCACATCCATCCCCCGTTCCACGGGGCAGGTCACTACCGCCACATTATCCATGCCGTCAATCAACAGCCCGTTCATCTGTTTGCATCCTCTCTTTTCTCAGGATGGAGATCGTCCTGTTATTTTAAAATAAGTTCCCATGACCGTCAAAGTTCATAGGCCCTGGTTTCCCTGTGATTTTAATACCGCCCTTTTTCTCTGCCTCAGCAATCATCGATTCTGATATATCAATCTGCTCCAGCTCCATGGTATTATGGATGCGGACTACCCTTGGCGATTTGCGGTCAATGTCCGTACAGGATTTCAGGGCCGCCTGTATGGCCAGCCTGTCCGTTTCATGATCATGGGAATTTTCATTTCACCTACAACCGTGTTGGTGATGGCGTTGGGATACGTCTGCTCCAGATCGATCTTATGGAACAGGCGGCTGGTTGTGATATCGGCCAGGCCGATTCCGCAGGCGTTACCGTGGGATTCCTCGGTCAGGTCCAGCACAGCCACACGCTGGGCATTGATTCCCCCTTCGGCAAAGGGGGTGGGAAAACGGCCTGAAATATTGGGGTCCATGCCGTCTCCGCTGATATTTTTTCCCATCTGGTCCACAATGAGCACATCGCAGGAGTCAAAGAGAATCCGCGGCATATAGCCTTTGGCTCTCAGCAAAAGTTCCGGCTCCTTTGTGATAATCTCTTCCGGCGTCAGCGAGACGATTTCCCTGGTCTGGTCGTACCCGTTTTCCAGAAGAGCCAGGCCGCAGAGAATTGGCGCGTTTCTGAGAATAACCGTCCCAAACATGGGTATATATTCTCTGAAACGCCCGAATCCGTCCTCATGGATAATCTCTGCGCCAAACTGCTTTCCCAGCCCTATGGCCATCATTTTCATAATGCCGCTTTCATAGGGTCCCCGGAATCCTGTGTGGGGTTTAACACGGCCGCACACAATGATACCATCCGCCTCACAGGCATTCTTATCGATGCGCACCGGCTTTCCATTGGGAGCCGTACCTATGAGAACCGTCTCCATGGAGGAACGGATTTCGCATCCTATAAACGCCTCAGTGACGCCATAGCCTTCGATTACCCGGCGCTGCCCCTCCGCCGTGGCTCCCCCGTGGCTCCCCATGGCTGGGACTGCAAGGGCGCCGCACCCCGGCTCTTTACAAAGTCTGCGATGGATTTTATCACCAGGGGAATGTTGGCAATCCCCCTGCTGCCCACTGTAATTGCAATTTCCATCCCCGGTTTTATATTGTCTGCAATCTCCGGCCTTCCCAGCTGCTCAAAAATCACATTGGAAATTTCTTCTTCGGGAATGTGGCCGGAATCGAAGCGTTGTCTGACTGTTACCATCTGCGGCAGCTCCACATTTCCAAGTAAATCTGATATAACCCCCATAATTGCACCTTCTTTTTTATTTACACCTTTGCGTTTTATACGATGGCAAGTTCTGCATTATCCCTGATATAAAGAGGTATCTGCTCTATAGGCGCATCTGCCGTAACCCAGCTTTTTCCTTTGTGAGTCTCCCCTGTCCAGGCGTCTTTCCAGACGGAACCCTCAGGCAGATAGACCCTTCTGCTGCAGGCCCCCTTCTCTGTCACAGGCGCCACCAAAAGATCCGGGCCGAACATATATTCGTCGCCTATGTTGAACACGGCTTCGTCTCTATAAAAATCATAGACCAGGGGCCTCATAACCGGCGTTCCGCAGACGTGGGCCTTTTCCATCTGCTTCATAATATATGGTTTCAGCCTCTCACGCAGTAATATGTATTTTTTCATGATCTGGTATGCCTGATCCCCGTAACTCCAGATTTCATTCTCTGCACAGGAGGGGAGGAAGGCGTCAAAGTCCTTTTGTTTGTTAACCTTGTCATAGGGAAGCCTTTTTCCGTGGAGACGGAAGATGGGGCAGAAGGCGCCGTACTCAAACCACCGTATGAGAAGTTCCACAAAATCGGGATCCGAGGGGTCGCCGCCGAAAAAGCCGCCTATGTCCGTGGTCCACCAGGGTATGCCGCAGATCGCAGTATTGAGCCCTGCTTTGATCTGGCAGCGCAGGGAGTCGAAATCCGACGGAATATCCCCTGACCACAGCACTACGCCCAGTCTCTGGGAGCCTAGCCAGGCGCACCTGACCAGATTCACCACCTCATCCTTTCCCCGGGCTTTCATACCGTCATAAAATGCTTTTGCATAATAAAAAGGATAGATGTTGCTGACTTCCAGGCCATTTCCAAGATAGTATCTCACATTGTCAAAACTATAAGGCCGCATCTCCGGTTCCGCCTCGTCCAGCCAGAACATCTTTACGCCCTTGTGGAAATAGTTGGCTTCAGCCTGCCGCCATATAAACTCCCTGGAACCTGGGTGGGTGGCGTCAAAAATCCCCTGGGGACCCATAATCATAAAAAACGTGGGCACGCCCCGCTCCGCTTTGACCAGATAGTTGTGTTTCCTCATGTAGTCGTAGTTTTCGCTTCTGGGATCTACCGTAGGCCATACGGATACCATGACGTGAATTCCCATTTTCTCTAATTCTCTGCACATGCCTTCCACATCCGGCCAGTACGTCTCATCAAACTTCCAGTCTCCCTGTCTGGGCCAGTGGAAATAGTCGATAATCAGCACATCCAGGGGAATCCCCCGCTTCTGATACTCCTTTGCAACCTGCAGGGTTTCCTCCTGGCTGGCATAGCGCAGCCTGCTCTGCCAGAACCCTGCCGCCCACTGGGGCAGCATATCCGCCCTGCCGGTGATTTCCGTGTAGCTTTCGGTAATCTCCTGGGGGGAATCTCCCGCAATTACTATATAATCCACCTGCTGACAGGCTTCGCTGTGCCATCTGGTGTGGTTCATGGCCAGATCCACCTGTCCGATGGAGGGATTGTTCCAGATGAAACCGTATCCTTTGCTGGAGAGTACATAGGGGATGGTACATTTTGTATTCTTCTGAAACAGCTCCACAGTGGCGCCCTTTAAGTCCATACAGTCGTTGGCTTCCTGTCCCAGGCCGTAGAAATGTTCCTCCTTGTCCGCCGTAAAGAAGATATCCACTTTATAAGCGCTGGTAGAAATATGTTCGTACATCCTGGCTTCCCTCTGGGGGCTGTGCCCTTTCGTTTGTCCAGCCATTCTTCCTCCAGAAGTATTTTCCCTCCTGCGTTTTCATAGATAACGGTTCCGTCTCCCATGAGGGTGGCCTTTATTTTCCCGTTGACCACTACGGCCCTGTCTTTCAAAACAGCCGCCTCAGCTTCAGGGTTTGCTTCAGGTTCCAGCAAGGTCCAGTTTAAATCTGTGTTGATGTGGAGTGAGGCGCTGCTTCTGAAACGAATTCCGTTGGAGCCGTACGGCTCCATGTAAACCAGTTCCCCTTCACGCTCCCAGACAACCCGGCTTCCCTCCAGTATTCCGTCAAATTCCGGGACAGTCCCATATCTTTGCATATTCCTTCTCCTCCTTGTATTTTGGCGTGGCGCCATGTCCTCCGGCCATGGCTTCCCTCCGGGGGATGCACTCGGTCCGGGCCGGGCTTTTTCCTCCCTCCGGTCGGAACCGGACCGGCGCGGTATAATGCTCCGCATTATACCATAAAGAAACTGGCCGAAGCGGCCGGCATTTGGAGCCTGCTCCCCTGCAGATTGGCTGTGCCGTTATAAGAATAGACGCACTCCCCTGCCTTCCATTCTCCCGGCAGCAGGCAGGACGCCTCCTCCCCCTGATTAATCGCCACCAGTATCTTCTCTTTCTCACAGGAGCGCAGATACACAAAGGGGTATGCATCCTTCTCTGCATACAAAAACTCCACTTTTGCATTGGACTGCAGAGCTGCGTGACTCTGTCTCACCGTGATCAGCCTGTGAATTTCATTCCACAGGGAATCCTTTCTTTCTGCAGCCTCCTGTACGGTGGGCCGGTTTTCATCCGGATCAACAGGGGCGTACAATTTATCCTCACCTGCCGCTGAAAACCCTGCGTTGATTCCCCTGTTCCACTGCATGGGGGTCCTGGACTGGATTCTCTCCTCGCTGCCCTCCACAGGCCGGAGCCCCTGAAGGTTTTTCATGGCAATTTCATCTCCATAGTAGATAAAGGGCGCGCCCGGCATGGAGAGAATGAAGGCAAAGGCAATCTTAATCTCTTCTTCACTCAGCTTCTCCGTAATTCTGCTGATATCGTGATTGCCGGAGGGTATGCAGATCAGACCTTTCCCGTCTGTCAGTTCATAATCCAGGTTAAAATTCTCCACAAAACCGGAGATATCTCCCTCCCCTGACCTGGAAAAATAGGGATGCTCTGAGCGGAACAATTCCTGGTAGTGCTGTTTTCCGCTTTTTAGCAAAAAGTCCATATGAAATCCGGCCTGGATGGAATGCTTTGGAGATCCCCATTCTGAAATAATGGCCGCATCGGGATAATCCTTGTCCAAAAACGCTCTGAACTCCTGCCACAGCTCTATGTTCCCCTCCTGGCTGGGATCATTTTTCACAAGATGGCCCGCCATATCCACGCGGAAACCGTCGCATCCCATCTTTAACCAGTATCTCATTATATCCTTTAAGGCCTCCCTCAGGCAAGAGGCCCCGGAGACTCCATGGGTTTCTGCCATTCAGGAGCGTCGATCTCCTTGAATCCATAGTTTAAAGCGGGCTGTGTGGAATAAAAATTCACCGCACAGCACCCCGGCCTTTGGCCGAATCCGATAATAAATCCTCTCAAGTTGCTGGCGTATACGCCGGGCTTGTCTATCTTCGGCATAGCCTTGCGGTTGGGCGTCCAGATATAAAAATCTGAGTATGCATTATTCTCATTTTTCATGGATTCCTGAAACCACGGATGCTCAATGGATGTGTGCCCCGGCACTAAATCCAGAATGATATGCATATCCCTGCTGTGGACCTCCTCAAAGAGATCTTTGATATCCTGGTTGGTTCCATATCTGGGCGCCACCTTGTAAAAATCGCGGATATCATAGCCTGCATCATAGAAGGGGGAATCAAAACATGGATTCAGCCAGATTGCATTGCAGCCCAGCCCTTTGATATAATCCAGCTTCCCGATGATTCCGGGAATATCGCCGATACCGTCGCCGTTGCTGTCATAAAAAGACTGGGGATAAATCTCGTAAAACACTGCGTTATCCAACCACTTTGGCATAATCGGATTCACCTCCCTCTATTTTCCCTGTCCGCCCCCGACCGGCCGGACAGCTGTACTCCATACCTGATTGCGTCCATCATACTCTGTTCATTTGCCGTTCCCAGTCCTGCCTTGTCAAATGCGGTGCCGTGGTCTACGGAACTGCGTATGATGGGAAGCCCCAGGGTAATGTTGACTCCGGCCACATCCGTCCAGCGGTCATGCTCCTGATCATACTGGAACCCCAGCACCTTCATGGGGATGTGCCCCTGATCGTGGTACTGGGCTACTACAATATCAAACTGCCCCCCGTATGCCTTCGAGTAAACCGTGTCCGGGGGAAGGGGCCCTGGACATTGATATGCTCGGATCTGGCCTGTTCAATTGCGGGAATTATCTCGTCGATCTCCTCTGTGCCGAAGAGGCCGTTCTCCCCTGAATGGGGATTCAGCCCCGCCACCGCTATCCTGGGATTCTCAATTCCCAGCTCCCTGCAGACCTTGTGGGCCATGCGGATTACCTTGTACTCGCGCTCTCTCTTGCAGCGGTCACAGGCGTCCCGGAGGGAAACATGGGTGGAAATATGTACAATGCGGAATGTTTTGTTGGCAAGCATCATGCAGTATTCCTTCGTGTGGGTCAGATCTGCGTAAATTTCCGTATGTCCGCTGTAATGGCGGCCTGCAAGGTTCAGCGCTTCTTTGTTGAGGGGGCCTGTAATCGTGGCGTCAATCTCCCCCTTCATGGCCAGATCGATAACCTTCTCAACGGCCAGGTAAGCTGCATTGCCCCCCTGCGCGCTGACCTCCCCCAGCTTCAGCGTGCTGATATCCACCGTGTCCTGGGTAAGCACATCGATAGTGCCGTAACTATATTCCGCCTCATCAACTGATGTAATCTCACGTACCTTCAGGTTCAGGTTTGAATACCTGATTGCCAGCCTGACCACCTCCGGGCTTCCCACTATAACCGGCCTGCTGATGTGGTAAATCTCCCTGTGGCTGAGAGCCTTTACAGTCACTTCAGGCCCGATCCCGCTGGGATCCCCCATAGCAATTCCAATAATTGGTAATTTATGTTCCATAGGATTCCTCTTTACTCTTAGTCTGCGATGGCGTTCTGCGCCTGCCTCGCAATTATGTCAAATGCCGTCATAAACGCTGTGTTGCTCACCCTTCCCGTACCGGCGATATCATAGGCCGTTCCATGGGCGGGAGTTCCGATTGGCATGGGGGAAACCGGCCTCAATGGTCACCGCATGGGAAAACCCTTTCAGCTTCAGCGCAATCTGCCCCTGGTCGTGATACATGGTAACCACTACGTCCGCTTCTCCGTTAAAGGCATGGATAAAAACCGTATCTGCAGAATACATGCCCGTCATATGGAAGCCTTCCCTTATGCCCTCCTCAATGGCAGGCTTAATCATCGTCTGTTCTTCATCGCCGCACAGCCCGCCCTCGCCGCAGTGGGGATTCAACGCAGCCACTGCAATTCTCGGGTTTTCAATTCCCGCAGCGCGGCAGGCTTTGTGGGCAAGGCGGATCATGGATATAATCTTGTCGCAGGTGAGATACTCCCCCAGCCTTGTCAGCTGTATATGGCTGGTGACTCTCGTGGTCCACAGACCGTCCACCACATTCATCTCCCCGTTGTCCTCATCGATAGGCAGTCCCAGTGCCAGACATTCGGCCTTAAAAGCCACTGTCTCGCTGGTGATGCTGCCGGAGCTTTTGCGCATGGCTTCTTTATTAAAGGGCGCAAAACAGATTCCGTCAATATAACCTTTTGCGTAGAAGTTACATGCAGATTTGATATCTTCTATAACCGCAGCCCCGCACAGGACGCTTACCTTTCCGAAAGGAGCCTCGGCAGGATCCATATTACCGGCATCCACCATCAAAAGTTCTTTCTCAGAGGCCCGTATTTCTTCGGGCCTGACCAGGATATACTCAACCCGATCCCCTACCAGCTCCTCCGCCCGTTTTAATACTCTCACATCCCCCAGCAAAACAACCTTTGCATTCTCTGCCGCCTTCTGCTTTCTGCCGAACGATTTTACTATGAGCTCTGCTCCGACTCCGGCGGCGTCGCCTAGCAGTACACAGACAACCGGTTTCTTCTGATTCATTTCATATCTCCTGTTCTCTCTAATAAAATGGGCGGTTGCAGGGACACAACCGCCGCTGATTACATGCAGCCTTCTGCCGGAGCGCCTTTGAACATGCATTCCCGCCATATGTCGCCCCGGCTTCTGTTCTTTATTCCTTCGACGCCAGATAATCCGCCTGAGTCTGCTTCATAATCTCACGGGTAGACTCCAGATCCTGATAGTAAGGGCTTAATAAATAGGTATCAAGGTATTTTTGCCATGCTTCTGATCCCGCAACCTTGCCGAATGTATCGCTCCAGTACTGCTGGGCTTCTTCACTCATGGTTCCCGGGGCGAGAATTCCCCTCCACATAGGAGATTCCACTACCTGATAGCCAAGCTCCTCCATCGTGGGAGCCCCGTCAAGAGGCGCATTGAATCTTGTATCAGAAAATGCCACAACAGGAGTGATATCCCCGCTGTCCACATAGGTCACGGCTGCTGCCGGGGAACCCATGCAGAGGTCAATATGTCCCCCCATCAATGCCGTAATTGATTCTGCCGAGGAGTCATAGTACATATAGTTGAAGCTGTCTGCTGCGCCGATCTCCGCCACAAACATGTCGAATACGGTTTTTCGTTGCTCTTGGTTCCGCCTACGTTTAATTTTACGCCGCTGTCGATTGCCGCCTTGATATCGTCAAAGCTTGTATAAGCGCCTCCTGCCTTTCCAAAAATCAGCTGCTTGTCGGCTGCCATAATGGCAATGGGCGCAAAGTCGTCTACCGTAAGTCCGATCTCGCTGTCCAGCATAGACTGCATATCTCCTGAGCTGAAGCAGAGAAGCGTGTGATCCGGATCCTTTGTGTCGTGGGTTGTGATGCGGATAATATTGCCGGAGCCGTCGGTATTGTTGACAACCACAAAGGGCTTGTCCACCAGTCCTTCTTTTGTGCAGATGTCCGTGATTGTACGGGTAATTAAGTCCGAGTTTCCGCCCGCTTTCGAGCTTACGTTGTATGTAATGTTGTTGGACGGAGTGAATCCTGAGGCAGCTTCGGAGGCCGCCTCCCCAGCCGCCGTAGATTCCGGAGCCCCGCCTGCCGCCGTGGTGTCCGCTGCTGTTGTCCCGGCTGCCGCTGTTTCTGTTTTTGCCGTCCCTGTGCTGCACCCCGAAAGGATAGATGCCGCCATAATCCCCGTTAATACGATACTTAGAACTTTTTTCTTCATGAGAAACCTCCCTAGATTTTTTGTTTTTTTATATATAAATTTTTATTATATTCTATATTTGCAGCTGCACCTGCCTATTCAGTTGTAGTTTCTTTTATTAAGACGTTTTTTATAATATATCTTTTTAAAAACAGGGCTGCAGAGAAGAAGCAGGAACACCAGGAAAAAAATAAGTGAAAGTGGCTTTGTCACAAAAATGGAAGGACTTCCTCCTGAAATTGTCAGCGCTCTTCTCAAATTTACTTCAAAGGTTACAGATAAAATGGACGCCAGCAGCATCGGGGACGCCGAGTATCCGAAACGCTGGAATGCATACCCCAATATACCTCCCACTATCATGATGAGCACGCCCCACATGGATGTTGTGGAAGCGTAGGCGCCCACAAAACAGATTACCACGATGGAGGGAATTAAAATTTCGTTGGGCACGCAGATCACCCGCATAATCATTGGAATCATGACCAGAGCGATAACCAGCGCAATGATATTGGAAACGTACAGGGAAGCGATTAACCCCCAGGCAAAATCCGCGTGGTCCGTGAACAGGCGCGGGCCGGGTTCAAGGCCCCACATCATGAGCCTCCAAGGAGAACCGCCGTTGTTCCGCTTCCCGGGATGCCCAGGGCAAGAAGGGGGCCGAATGCGCCTGCGGCTGCGCCATTGTTTGCGCTTTCAGAGGCCGCAATCCCTTCGATGGCCCCTGTGCCCAGGGGTTCCTTGTTTTTTCCTGATTTCTTCTGTATGGTATAGCTGACAATGGCGGCCATGGTGCGCCCGCGCCGGGGATAAATCCGATAATTGAGCCCAGAAGTCCGCCTCTGGCTACAGGCCCTTTCATTCTGGACAAATCCTCCCGTTCCAGTTTGCAGTCTGCCAAAGTCAATTTTTTTATAACCAGTTCATTCTCACGCTTTTTCTGTGAAACCAGGTTAAATACCTGGGCCATTCCGATGAATCCCACCACAAGAGGGATGAAATTCACTCCGCTGAGAAGCTGGATGGAGCCAAAGGTATACCTGGCTGCGGCCGTATTTGTGCTGATGCCGATTGTGGAAATCAGAATACCAATACAGGTAACTGCAACTCCTTTCATGATGTTGCCTTCAATGAGCCAGCTGATGGAACTTAAGGCCACCAGCATCAGCATCGTCATCTCCGCGGGACCGAACTGCAGTCCGGCTCTTGCAAGGGTAGGCCCTAAAAAAGGTCAGGATAACCATACCGATGAGGCCGCCGAAGAAAGAGGATATGTTGGCAGTCATGAGCGCTTTGCCGGGCTTTCCCTTTCTGGCAAGAGGATAACCGTCCATGGATGTCATAATTGCAGGGGCGTCGCCGGGCACATTTATGAGAATTGCGCTGAATGCGCCGCCGAACATGTTGGAGTAGTATATCGCTCCAAGCATGATGATGGCCGTGGTCGGATTAAAGCTGTAGGTCATAGGAAGCAGCAGCGCAACGCCCACCAGAGAACCGATTCCGGGCATGGCGCCCACTATGATCCAAGAACCGCCCCCAGGCTGCCGCCCCGATGTTCGCCGGGGACAAGGCCGTTTGAAACCCCGAAAATAAATACATTAAATTACCCATTTTTCCCTCCTATTTCAACATATCAAAGAGCATTCCTGTGGGAAATGGAATCTTCAGCCACACTGAGAATGCAAAATACACAATGGCAGACATCACAACGGTTGCGATTACCGTATTCTTCCATCCCACCCTGGCAAAAAAGAGCAGCCAAAGCACATAAAAGATAAAAAGCGCAGGCAGAAAGCCGATATAATCTGTCAATACATAAATCAGAACCAGGGCTGCGATCAGAACCAGGGCTTTCTTATCAAAAATAACCGCATCCTCTTTAAAGCTGCCGGCAATATTAATGACGCTTGCAAGGAGAAGCACCGCTCCGATAATTACGGGGAAGAGCCCGTCGGCAGGGCAGCCGGCGTTCTTGTCCCAAAGTCCATATTCAAACAACCCCTTATACATCCACACAATTGCCATAATGGCGGTTGCCGCCGGAAACAGAAAATTAAGTTTCATATTTGTTTTCATATAATTTTTCTTTCTCTCCCTTCTTGTCCTTGGTTTATACAATTGACCAAAACCTCTCTGTCGCCAAACCCTCCGCTTTTAGAAATCACATATTTTTCATAGGCGCCGAAGATAAGTTTATTGATGGCTATCCCCGGCAGCACCTCCCCGCAGCTGGTAATCCTTCTGCAGCCGCTTAGATGTATAAAGGAGCTGAGAGTATCTCCCCCTGTGTGGAACAGCGTGTAGCCCTCCAGCTCATCCATGCATTCCATCAACAGGGAATTAAGGCGGTTTACGATGTCCGCGCTCAACCGGAGGTCCTCTTTCAATTTCAGTACCTTGGCGTCGCCGCTCCGGGGCGATAACAATGGATTTTTTCTGTCTGCAGGCCTCCCTTATCTCTGCCGCAATCCGCTTGTAATCAAAGGCATATTCATCCGCTCCCCCGGCCAGATCTCCAATGCCGACGGGAAAATATGTAAAGCCATGGTCCGCCGCGTATTTCACCTGGTTTTTGGTCACCCGGTTAAAGCTTCCGCATACTGCAAACAATTTATCATTGGGGTTGACAACCTTCTCCCCCGCCCTGGAGCCCGACATGATTTCAGCCAGCTCTTTGGCAAGTCCGGCGCAGCCTGCAATTGCCTCATTCTGTTATGTGCCTTTGCCTTGAGAATATGCTTATAAAGCTGTTCCTCATTTACCGCGTCAAAGATATATATGGTTTGTCTTTGGCCTTCCTCATCCCAGCTTTTATCGCCTGTGACCACCTGGATATGGGCCTCGGTTTCCGAGGCGAGTATCTCCGGAATGAATGAGCTGATCACCGGATCCAGCCTGTCGTTCCCAAATATGCTTTCAGCTATGGGCACCCCTTCCACGTACTGCACCCCATCTTTTGTTATACGGTTCTGTTCCGGATATGCGGGAAAGAAAAGAATCTGGCTGGAGCCGGCGGCATGCATCACTGCCGTAAGCTCCGTTCCCACATGTCCCCGGAGTACGGAATCCGTCTTTTTAAAGATTGTACTACTCCCGCTTTCTTGGCAAGATCCGCTATGCGGAATACCTTTTCATAGGCCTGCTCTTTTGAAAGATGTCTGCTTTCGGTTGTCACTGCAGCGACTCTGGCCCCACAATTATTTAAATCTTCGATTGTTATGTCTCCCAGAAACGCATCTGATAAAATTCCTCTGTTTGCAAACTGCGCCTCTGCGTCCAGCATTCCTGTCATATCATCCGCTATTATTAAAATTTCAATCAATTTATGCAACCTCTTTGTCTGCTTTTTTATCAGCTGTTCCATTTATGTACTCAGAATACAGGCTATGTCTCTTTTTGTCAACACGATCGCCCTTAATAAATGTTCAATTTTTTAAACACTTTTTTATTTTTTGTGCATTTTTATATGGTTTTATTGTCACTTTTTTATGCATTATTCCCATTGAATTTTTCTTTATGTTTTATATTGAAACCTCCCCCTATGTGTGCTATAATTGTAAAAACAAACGTAACGGTTCTCACATAATTTATAATTCAGGAGGGACAGACGCCATGATTTATTCCACTCCAAAGACCAGAATTTTAGCGGTTGCTCCATACCCGGGCCTCACGATATCATCCGCCAAATCGGAATTACCAGAGATGATATATCCCTCACAGTCTTAGACGGGGATTACGAGGAAGGGCTGAGAGTGGTTCAGGAGGAACTGCTGCACAGCGAATACGATTACTCATTTCCCGCGGCGGGACTGCGGAAATTATTCGGGAAAGGATTCCCCTGCCGGTATTAGAGATAGAAATTACCGCAAGCGACATACTCCATGCAATCAAACTGGCCGACGCTACAAAGGAAAAAGCGCCCTGGTGGGATTCAGCTCCACAACCAAGCACGCCAGGATAATCTGCCAGCTTTTAAATAACAACATGCCAATCTATACCATACACCACTCCACCGATGCCGATACCATATTGAAGGAGCTCCGTCAGCAGGAGTATTCCCTGGTTATTTGTGATACAATCGTCTCCGTCAAAGCCGTTGACGCAGGCCTTACCCCTGTTCTTATAACCTCCTCCAGGGAAAGTATCGAAAAGGTATTCGACCAGATCTCTGTCCTCGGAGACACTCTGTCCCGCAGCAAGAAGGAAAAAACATACTCATGGATCTTTTGAAATGCAGCGTTTCCGATCTGGCCGCTTTTACCGGAACCGGGGAAATCCTTCATTCCACTCCGATGGACGGCGAAGCCTCTCCTTTTTAAATGAGATTATGGCAAACAAAGTCCGGGAGTTCTCAAATGGACAGGCCCACAATTATACGAAGCAGCTTGAAAATAAATACCTTACAATTACCGTCACCCCCTCCGGGGAATATGAGGACATATTTTACGCCGGCATACACCACACCCGCCTGCCCTCCGTCTCCAGAAACAATTTTGTAAAGGTTTTTTCCAACAACCTTGAGATCGCCCGGAATTTTTTCTTTCAGCCGAAAATAGTCGAAACCTATTTCAATCAGAATCCCCTGGGGGATTCCCAGTTTACCGGAGGGCTGCCGGTTATTCTTCTGGGAGAGACAGGAACCTTTTATGATTCCGTGGTTTCCTATCTCTACGAGCGGAACAAGGATTTTCACACATCCCTCACTGTGGTGGATTTAAAAGACTGCAAATCCGCAAACCTGAACTGGTTGATGGACAACGCCAACAGCCCCTTGTTCAATACCCGCTCTTCTCTCTATTTTAAAATATCGCTTCTCTGACGCCGGCCCTGAGAAGCGATCTGATTGGTTTTTGGAGCAGGGTGAAATCTGCAAGCAAAACAAAGTATATTTTTCCATCGACACCAACGGCGCCCCGGCGAAAGAGGAGGATGTAAGCGCAGAGATCTGCCACAGCCTGCTGTACTCCCTTTCTGCAAAAGCCTCCGCATCTCTCCCTTAAGAGAATGCCCCGATATTATTTCCAATCTCACCATCATATGCATCAACCAGTTTAACATGCGGTACAACAAACAAATCATCGGAATCGCGCCGGAGGGGATCAAGGAATTAAAGGATTATTGCTGGCCGGACAATTTCAAGCAGTTCTACCGCCTGATTAAGACCTTGGTGCAGACAACCAACGAGGTGCTGATTACCCCTGAGGAAATCAGGAACGCTGTAAATGCAGAGAAATCCGTCTACCATCCGGTTCACTCCATTCAGCAGAACATTCCCTTTGATCTCCACCAGCCCCTCAACAAAATTATGCACGATATTGTGAAGCAGGTGGTAGCCAACGAAAACGGCAACCAGAAAAAAGCGGCTGAGGTGTTGGAGATCAGCCGGACTACAATTTGGAGAATCTTAAAAGAAAACTCATAAAACTTAACACAAGGAGGAGCAGCAAAACATGATAAAACAGGAAGGCAGATTGTTTCATCTGACCACAAAAAACACCAGCTATATTTTCCGGATCGAGGACGCCCAGCATCTGGAACATTTGCATTACGGAAAGAAGATCCGCTTAGGCAGGGATGCAGAGCAGGCATTGAAGCAGAAACACAGCTCCCTTCCAAGCGCCACCATCAATTATGCTCCCTCCGTCCCCAATCTGAGCATGGAGCTGCTTCGGGGAGAGATCTCCACCCTGGGAAAAGGGGATTACGGAGATCCCTTTATGGATCTGGAATTTCCGGACGGTTCACGCACCTGCGACTTTATCTATGATTGTGCGGAAATCCTGCCGGAAAAACCGGAGCTCCCGGGCCTGCCCTCCGCCCTGCCTCCCTCCGGCAAAGAGTCCTCTCTTAAAATCACCTTAAAAGAAGCCAACGGCAGGCCTGTAAAATTATTGCTTTACTATACGGTTTACGAGGCTGCGACGCCATCACCCGCAGCGCCGTACTGGAAAACACAGGCAGCGAACCCATAATTCTGCGAAAGCTCCTCAGCTCCCAGCTGGACTTTGAGGACAGCGGTTATCTTCTCACAGCTTTCACGGCAGCTGGACCAGCGAGATGCACAAATCCGTCACCCCCTGTGCAGGCAAGACGGTTGTGAATGAAACCAGGGTGGGCTTCAGCAGCAACCGGGCCAATCCCTTTGTGATGCTTTCCAGGCCGGACTGCACCGAGACAGCCGGCGAAGTATACGGCAGCAACCTGATCTACAGCGGCAATCACAGGGAATGCGCCCAGAGCGGAGAGCTGGAGCGCCTTCGTTTTCCACAGGCATACAGCCCGAGGGATTCAGTGGACCCTGGACGGCCAAGAACGGTTTACGCGCCTGAAGCCGTACTCAGCTACTCCTGTGAAGGGTTCGAGGGACTCAGCCGCAACTTTCACAACTTCATACGCAGCTATATTGTGAGGGGAGCGTGGGCCCATAAACCCAGGCCTGTGCTTTTAAACAGCTGGGAAGCCGCCTACTTTAATTTCACCGAGGAAAAGCTGCTGTCTATGGCTTCCTGCGCAAAGGATTTAGGCGTGGAATTATTTGTGCTGGATGACGGATGGTTTGGGGAAAGAAATAACACAAAGACTTCCATGGGAGACTGGGTGTGCAATAAGGAAAAGCTTCCAGGAGGGCTGGAAGCGCTTTCTTCCGGCATTCACCGCCTGGGCATGGACTTCGGAATCTGGGTTGAGCCGGAGGCTGTCAGCATGGACAGCCACATTTTCCGGGCTCACCCCCACTGGTCCCTTTCCATTCCCGGGCAGCCCAACAGCGAAGGGCGAAACCAGCGTCTTATGGATCTCTGCAACCCCGAGGTAACCGACTATCTCTACGAGGCCCTTTGCCGGATTTTCTCGTCGGGTGTTGATTATGTGAAGTGGGATATGAACCGGGGAATCAGCGACTGCTACAGTCCCTTCCTGGATAAAGAACGGCAGGGAGAAACGGGCCACCGTTATATCCTGGGGCTCTATGCTTTGCTGGACAGGCTGACAAAGCGTTTTCCAGATATTCTCTTTGAGAGCTGCGCTTCAGGGGGCAACCGGGCCGATCTGGGAATCCTTTGCTATATGCCTCAGTTCTGGGCAAGCGACAATTCGGACGCCCTCTCGCGCATGCAGATTCAGACGAATTACAGCTATGGATATCCCTTAAGCGTCCTGGGCTGCCATGTTTCATCCGTCCCCAACCACCAGACAATGCGGGAAACGCCCATCTCCACCAGATATGAGGCGGCTTCCTACGGACTTCTGGGTTACGAACTGGATCCCCGGAAGCTGAGCCATGAGGACCTGGAAGATATCAAAGAGCAGATTCAGCATTACAAAAAACAGAGGGAATGCTGATGAACGCCTCCCTGTACCGCCTTAAATCCGGCGGCGAAGGATATTACAGCATCCTGATGGTCAGCAGGGACCGTCAAAAAGCCAGCGTTATGACCTTCCAGGAAATATTCCGCTCAGGGCGCCCTATGTATGTGCTCAGGACCAGGGGGCTGGAGGAAAAGGCGCTGTATCATCTGCGCAGCAGGGCGGCTATGATGAACGTAAAACCCGTAAGCGGAAGAATGGTGAATCTCTCCCTTGAAGGCGGACATTCTTCCACTGTCCGCATGCCCAGGGAGACGGAAGATTATACTCTTTATGGGGATTTTCTAAACGAAAGCGGAATCAGACTTAAATCAGATTTTATCGGCCACAATCTGGACGAGGATACAAGATACTATCCGGATTACGCCACCCGTCTATACGATTTGGAGTCTCTGTCCACAGCCCCGTAAAAACGGGGCCTGTAGACAGCAGACGCCGGGAACTTTTAAAACGGCGTTAATCCACCAGCCTTTTGGCCATCCATTTCCCGCTTCTCACCCGCACAAAGGAGAACAGGAATCCAATGGCCCAGCCGGTGGGGATCGACCACCAGATAGCGCTCTCTCCGATAAAATGTGCCAGCAGATAGGCGATGATCACCCTTGCAAAGAGATTGGCCATGGAGCTGAACATAAATGCGCCCATATCTCCCGCTCCCCGCAGCAGGCCGTTGCCCCACAAAGAGCGCCCCCATGAGGATATAGAACAGCGACACTGTTTTCATATAGCTGAGGCCGTAGCTCATAGCGCTCCCCCGCCTCCCCCTGCTCCAGAAACAGGCCAAGAAGCTGAGGACCGAAGAGGAATATAAGCAGGGTGATGATCAGAGAGAATATAACCACCATAAACATACTCGCCTTATACCCTTCCTTCACCCGGTCCGTTTTGCCCGCGCCTATATTCTGGGCCGTATAGCTGGACATGGCGTTGGAAAAGTTCATGTTAGGCAGCATGGCCAGGGTGTCTATCTTGGTGGCGGCCGTATATCCGGCCACAAACACTTTTCCGTAGGAATTCACAAGGCCCTGCATCATCATCATGCTCAGCGAGACAATGGACTGCTGAAGCATGGAGGGGACCCCTACCTTGGCAATGCGCTCTGCCGAAGACTTGTCAAAGAAGGAGAATTTGATTCCTCTTGCAGACTCCTCATTCTCCATTCTCCTCAACCGGCTCACCAGCACAAAGAAAGAGATAAAAGCGCACAGCCCCTGGGCAATGAGGGTGGCCCAGGCCACGCCTGCCACGCCCATATTAAATTTTATGACAAACAGCAAGTCCAGGCCGATATTGGTTAATGCGGACACCATAAGGAACTTAAGAGGCGTCTGGCTGTCTCCCAGAGCGTTGTAGATACCGTTCAGGGAATTGTATAAAAAGAGAAACAGGGCTCCTCCAAAATAAATTCTCAGGTATGTAAGGGAATCCGCCATAATATCCGGATCCGTCCCCAGAAGTTTTAAGAGAGGCTCTGAGGCCAGCTCGCCGACGCCCATAATCAGCACGCCGATGAGTCCCAGGGAAATCAGCGCTGTGGACACGGTCACTTTCATCTCCCGTATCTTTCCCGCTCCGAAAAACTGGGAGATGACTACGGTACATCCCATAGACAGGCCCGCCGCCACCGCAACGGACAGGAAAACAACAGGGAAGGAGGAACCTACTGCAGCCAGGGCGTCCTCCCCCACAAACCTGCCGACTACCATGGAATCCACCATATTATAAAGCTGCTGGAACAGATTCCCCACCACCATGGGAACTGCAAAGAAAAACAAAAGTTTAAGAGGCTTGCCCTCTGTCAGATTATTTACCATTATCACCGTCTCCTTGTCCGTGTCTGTATTCCATTGCATTTTCAGCAATCCGTTTTACAAACTCATGATGAAGCCTGCGCTCCTCCTCTGTAAATCCGGCATAGCAGATTTCATCCCACCTGCGGAAAATGGCTTCCGCCTCCGAGACAACCCGCTCCCCTTCAGGGGTGAGCGTAACCAGCTTCTGCCGTTTGTTCTTCTCATTCACCTTCCTGCACACAAGACCTCTCTCCTCAAATTCCGAGAGGGCCCTTGCCGTCCGCCCCTTGTCTATATCAAAGTGCTGGCCTATCTCCTCCTGTGTGCAGCAGTTGCTTCTGAGAAAAAACAACATTTTACCCTCCAAAGGCTGCAGCCCGTATGTTTCCAGTTCGCACCGTATGTACGAAAGCTCGCACCTGCGGTAGATTCCCGTGTACTGGTTCACCTCAGCACCTCCCGCTAATCATTGTATAATACAACAGTTGTAACAGACAACAATTTTACTCCTGTTTTCCCAATAAGTCAAGGCAAAAAAATGATACGGAGCGCATTCCTTTGCTCTCCGTATCATTTTTATGTACGCCGGAAATCTCTCTTGCATACATTTTTATAACCATGGCTCAAATATTCTCGCGGCTGCCGTCAATTTCCCTCCAGCTTGCCCTGGACTGCCGCCGCCGCTTTCTCATAATCCTTCTTACGCACAAAAATCCGGTACTGCGTGGTTTTCAGAGGATCGGTGCCGAAGCGGTCAATGACGATGGGACCCGCCCCGTAGTTTCGCGCCATGCCGGAGCTGGTGTCCACCAGATAATCGATGCCAAAGCGGCAGAGCGCGTCTCTGACTTTCGCCTGCGCCTCCATGGAATAAGTACTGAACAGCTCCCTGCGGTTAAATACAGTGATCATGCGTATCCCTCCTTCATTCTCCCTTTCCATCAGGAAATTGACCGAACCGTCGCCGTCTCTTCATCCAGTATATCCTATTTCCGCCGAAAAATCTTTAACTTTTACATCCAACCCTATTAATTTTTCTTTACGCCCGGATTCATCCTTTCCTCTTACCTTCTTTTCTGTCCTCCCATTTTTCCGCTCCACCATGCGTCCCATAAAAATGCCAGGATTCCCACGCCGATTCCTGTCTGAAGGCAAAACAGCAGGCTTTCAACCTCTCCGGGAAGCTCTCCCCCCACCATGGTTTCCAGAACAGGGGTAAACCAGGCTCATAGGCTCCCCCTATCTCCTCCGCCATCACGCTGCCTGCATCGTCTGAACCGCCGAACTCCGCCCCCTTCAGGGCAAAGAGCGGTGCAAACACCAAAACCGCCGTTATCACCAAAAGCGCCAGAATCGTCCGTCTGTTTTCTCTGCTCATCTCTGCACCCCCTGTTCAAAGCCAGCCAGTTTCATCTCAGGCTTTGCATATGTCTCCAGCGTAATCATAATTACCACTGTTAGGATTCCTTCCACCACAGCCAGCGGAAGCTGGGTGGGGGCAAAAACGCCCAGGAACTTAACGGCCGACGCCGCCACCCCGCCCTGGGGGGAAGGGTAGGCCAGGGCCAGCTGGATACTGGTAATGCAGTATGTAAACAGATCCCCAAGACAGGCGGCCAGGAATATGCTCCCATTTTTGTTCATCTTCATTTTCCTGCACAGATGGTACAGCCCGAATGTGAGAAAGGGGCCCCCACAGCCATGGAAAATGTGTTTGCCCCCAGGGTGGTGAGCCCGCCGTGGGCCAGCAGAAGGGCCTGGAATACAAGCACAATCAATCCCAGGAGAGCCACAGGCCCGGGCCCGAACAGGAGAGCGCCCAGGCCTGTGCCCGTCATATGGGAGCAGCTGCCTGTGACAGAGGGGATCTTCAGGGAGGAGATCACAAAAATAAACGCGCCCGACATGGCCAGGAGGGTGATATTCCTCTTATTTTCCTTCAATTTCTTCTGAATTACCTTCATCCCCCAGACCAGAAAAGGCAGGGATATAAAGCCCCATCCCACACAGTAGCCCGGAGGCAGGTATCCTTCCATAATGTGCATTCCGTAAGCTGCCGGCGTAACGGCAAACAGACAGGCAATCAGGATGGACAGTTTCAATAATAGATGGTTCCTTCTAATCATAATTCTTACTCCTTTTTTATTTATTTCTGCACTGCTTTATGCAGCGCAGGCAGATCCAAAGGGCAAGTCTCCCCTCCTTTAAAGCAGTTTTGCGAATTCGGCCACAGACCTGGGATACCGGGATTTGTCCCTCAGAATCCCCCTCCGCTTCAGCTCCTGCCCCAATTCATACAGAACCGGCTGTTTCAGATGGGCCTCCTTCAGTATCTCCTCCCTGGCGAACAGCTCCTCCGGCTTTCCGTCGCCGATAATACGGCCCTGGGAAAACACCAGAATCCTGTCTGCAAACCGGTAGGCAAAATCTACGTCATGGGTAGACACTATAAGCGTCCTCCCCTCCCAGGAAAGCCTGTCAAGGGCCTCCTCCAGCAGTTCCTGGTTCACAGGATCCAGGGCCGCCCCGGGTTCGTCAAAAATAAACACCTCCGGTTCCATAGCTATGATATCGGCTATGGTCACCTGTTTTTTCTCCCCGCCGCTTAAATAATGGGGCGGCCGCTCCGCCAGCTTCTGGATATTCATGTATTCCAGAGCCCGCTCCGTCCTTGTTCTTACCGCCTCCGGGGGAAGCCTCAAATTCACGGGGCCAAAGGCAACCTCTCCCCTGACTGTGGAGGCGATAATCTGACTTTCCGCATCCTGGAATACAATTCCCACCCTGGTTCGCAGCTCCCTCAGATCTCCTTTTTTATTTTCTTCCCGCAGAGAAGAATATCTCCTTTTCAGGTTTTAAACCCGTTCAAGCAGAGAAAAAAAGTGGATTTACCTGCTCCGTTGGCCCCCAGCACTGCGATTTGCTCACCCCTTCCGATGTCCACATTGACGTCCTCCAGGATCCGCTCCCCCTCCTGGTAAGAAAAGGACAGCCCCCTGGCCTGTAAGATAAATTCCACGCTCATACCCATCCTCCCCTTTCCATTATAAGCTTAAGGCCCGCTCCTGCCGCCCCATACAGTCCAGCCCAGAGAAGCCACCGGATTTTAAACTGCCGCTCCTCCTCCATAAAAAGGAGTTCCCCGTCATATCCCCTGGATTCCATAGCGTCATAATACGCGCCGGACCGCTTCAGAGTGATCACCAGCAGGTTCCCCAGAGAGGCGCCGAAGGTTTTGCAGGAGGTTATAAAATCCCTGTACCCCAGCCTGGATTCCGCCGCTGTGCGGATCCGGCCCTGGGTATCCATCATTATAAATATGTACCTGTAAATCAGATACATAAGCTCTGTAACAATCCCCGGCACATGGAGCTTCCCCAGCAGGCGCACCACCTCCCCGGCAGGCGTGGAGAGGGTGAGAAAATAGAGGGCGCTCACCGCCCCGAAAGTGCGCAGCATCACTCGTATTCCCGTCCCCGCGCTCTCCCTGGTAATGCGGATAAACCATCCATGAGGCCATAGCCCGCATCCAGCGCCAGGGCGCAGCAGCCCAGGAAAATAAAGGCGGCGGGAATTGCCAGAAGGTGCAAATACGCCTTCAATCCCACCCTGTTCTTTCTTATATTCAACGCTGCCACAGAAAGGATCACAAAGCAGGATACGCCGTTGTTATCTCCCCATAGGCAGAGGGCCATAGCCAAAACTGCAAAAAAGAGCTTAAACCCAGGCGCTGCATAAAGAAGGCCGGAGCGGAATGCATAATAATCCATAGAAAAAACATGACGGCTCCCTCTCATCTCCATCCCCCCCCCCCCTTTCGCCTCGTATATTCTGTCACCGGCGGATCAAAAAAGCCCATTCTCAACTGAATATGAAATAATCAGTTAAAAATGGGCGCACGAATACCAGCCATGCATCTCCCAATTCACCGGTTATCACTCGTAATCAATGGATTGCGGGCACAGAAGGCAGGTCTTCTGACTCAGGCTTCACAGACGCGGCCACCCTTCCCGCACCTTCCTGTGCAGTGGATTCTCCGGCTCGTCTCAGCGCTTACAGCGGCGGGACCGTATGAGACTTTCACTCATTTCCCTATTATCCCCGTAAACAACATGGTTTACCGGGCACCGTTCTATGCCATTTAATTGTCTGCATTATTGTACTACATCAAAGGAGATGACGCAAGCTATTTTATAAGAAGATACCATCTTCACCTTCCCTGGGCCCCGCCTGAGGGAACGGCATTGCCATTCCCTTAAATCCTCTAAATAAATTTGACTGCGGTGCCGTAGGCCATGACCTCCGCCGCCCCCTGGGTGACGGCGCTGCTGCTGTACCTGGCTGCCACAATGGCGTCCGCTCCCATAGCCTCGGCTTGGGCAATCATCCGTTCCGTGGCAAGTCCCTGGCCTTTTCCATCATCTCATTGTAGGAAGTCAGCTCCCCTCCCACCAGTGTCTTAAAGCCGTTCATAATATCTTTTCCTGCGTGGACCGTCATGATACTGGCGCCCCGCACCAGCCCTATGGTGGCCAGATTTCTGCCTGTAACCGTCTCTGTAGTGACAATAATCATCACAACCCCTCCTTCTTCCACTTATCTGCTGTCAGAATATTCATACAATCAGTATAACCAGTTTCTCCCAAACTTTCAACAGAAGCTTTACTTATATAATCTTTATACCCGTTTGAAAAATACCAATAGTATTTTTATGCCCCGGAGATTTATACTGTTTAATACAAAAGGAGGGAGGTATTTATTATGGGTAAATATAATTATAAATTTGTGGAGGTGCCCTTCGACGGCGATCTTAAAACCGATGAAACCGAAATTTTCCAAAAATGCAAAGAAATCATCACAACCGAATCCGCCCGGGGATGGAGACTGATTCAGATTTTAACGCCGGAATCCGCCAAAAAATGCCCCGGCGCCAAAGTATGCTATGAAATCGTTCTGGAGCAGGAAATTTCCGCCGAAAAGGAGGCCTGAATCACCCTTCCCCCTGCCCCTCCCCGCTTTTCAGTTTCCCGAATTCTTTGGCCGCCTCCCTGGGCAGCACATCTAACAGGCTGTTTCTCTTAAGCTGAGGCCGCTCCAGATACTCTTCCCGAAGCGCGCCCTTCACCCGCTCCAAATCTTCCCACAATTCCATGGCAGATACAAGGCGGCAGCCCTGTCCCCGTATAATAATCTGTTCGATACCGTCGGAGGTTGCCACTGAGACGTCATATCTGCGCGCATTTTCATGGGCAAATTTTTCAATATATTGATCGGCCGTCTCGGCCTCCTTTGTATAGACAACATGGATATTATGGTAATCCAGGATTTCCGTCAGATGCCCCTTTACCCGGTAAGCGTCAAAGACCACAATAAGGCGGCACTTTTTAACCGCCTGGTAATCGCACAGCAAATCCATCAGGCGGACTCTGGCCCCCTCCATATTGTCCTTAGCAAGGCCCTTCAGCTCCTTCCAGGCATAGATAATATTGTAGCCGTCCACCAGCAGGTATTCGTCCCTGGGCTCCTGTTTTTTACAGGCTGGTATGTGCGGATTTCCGGCGGACTTAAAGTCCTCCTGCTGCCGTTTTTTCCGGGAATCCCGGATTTTTGGCGGGTCTTGTCCCGGCTGTTGGAAAAATAGGTCCGCTCCAGTATGGCGTCTATCTCATCTGTTCCCAGCCACGCCTCGGGGCTCCTTTCTGTAAAAGGGCCGGAGGGCACACAGGCCTTTGGAGGCTCGGACCGCTCTTTTCCGAGAACGCTTTCCACATGCATGTATTCTTTCACCTGGTTCCACGGCACCACGAATCCGGCGCCGTGGGCGCAGAACACAGAGCCTGTGGGATTGTCCAAATCACGCTCGGGATCGTAACCTGCCGCTGCAATTACTTCCTCCGGGTTATGGCAGACCTCATACCCCTTCAGGTACAGGACAGCTTGCCGCAGCCCCTGGAATAGGCGGTGACTTCCGTCTGATAATCCACCATGGCAGATACCGGAGCGCTTCCTGTGAGAACAGCCCTTCCCCCTTCTGCCTGCCCCAGAGAACAGGTTCCGCTGCGCTTCTCAATGTCGGTCATAGCCCGCCCGATGAAAGCTTCCGGTATTTCCAGGCGGAAATCGTACCAGGCTCCAGCAGTACGGACTCAGCCTCCATAAGTCCCTGGCGCAGGGCCCGGTAAGTGGCCTGCCGGAAATCTCCGCCCTCCGTATGCTTGTTGTGGGCCCTGCCTCCCGCCAGACTGATGCGCATATCCGTAACAGGGGAGCCTGTCAGCACTCCCTTGTGCACCTTCTCCTCCAGGTGGGTAAGCACTAATCTCTGCCAGTTCCGATCCAATACATCTTCACTGCACACAGAGGAAAACTGCAGTCCGCTTCCTCTCTCTCCGGGCTCCAGTATAAGATGAACCTCAGCGTAATGGCGAAGAGGCTCAAAATGCCCACCCCCTCCACCTTGTCTGCAATTGTCTCTTTATATACAATATTTCCCCTTCCGAAATCCACCGCCACTCCAAACCTGGTTTCAATCAGGCTTTTCAATACCTGGATCTGGATCTCGCCCATAAGCTGTACCTGAATTTCCTGCAAATGTTCGTCCCACGCCACATGAAGCTGGGGATCCTCCTCCTCCAGTTCCCTCATCTTCGTCAGCATCATCCTTTGTCGCAGTCCCAGGGAAGCTTCATCTCATAGGTCAGGACAGGCTCCAGAACGGGATCCATGGAAGCCGCCTGGCAGCCCAGTCCCTGGCCTGCGAAGGTACGGACCGGACCTGTGACTGCACAGATGCAGCCGGGTCCTGCTTCATTCACAGCCTCAAATTTCTCGCCAGAATACAGGCGGATCTGATTTACCTTCTCCTCGCCGGGCAGCAGCATCTTCGCCTTTATGCTGCCTCCGGTAATCTTCATATGCGTCAGCCTGTTGCCCTGGCTGTCCCTGGAAATCTTATAGATTTTAGCTCCGAACTCCGGGGGATAAACCGGCCGGGGAGCAAATTTCCTGATTCCCTCCAGCAGCTCCTCCACCCCAAAAAGTTTGAGGCAGAGCCGAAAAAGCAGGGAAACAGCTTTCTGTCTGCAACCATCTGCAAAAGCTGCTCCTGCTCCACCCTCCCTGTCACCAGGAAATGCTCCAGGACGCCCTCGTCGCACATGGCCGCCTGTTCCATGAAATCCTGGGTTCCCTCCAGGGAGAAATCCAGGCAGCCGTCGTCCAGCCGCTCTTGCAGCTCAGCCTGCAGCTTTTCCCTGTCTGCGCCCGGTTGATCCATTTTATTTACAAATAGAAACACAGGAATTTTATACTTCTCCAGCAGCCGCCACAAGGTCAGGGTATGCCCCTGGACGCCGTCCGCTCCGCTGACAACAAGAACGGCACAGTCCAGCACCTGAAGGGTGCGTTCCGCCTCCGCTGAAAAATCCACATGGCCCGGCGTGTCCAAAAGAGTCAAAGCCATCCCCTCCCAGGCCAGCCTGGCCTGTTTGGAGAAAATGGTGATCCCCCTGGCCCGCTCCAGGGCATAGGTATCTAAAAATGCATCCTTGTTATCTACCCGTCCCATCTTCCGGATACTTCCGGTTAAATACAAAAAGGCCTCCGACAGGGTGGTTTTGCCTGCATCCACATGGGCCAAAATTCCTAATACGATTGGGTTCATTGCGCGTCTCTTTTCTTAGAGCGTGTCTGAACATTCATCCCGGCCATCTGCACGATCCGGCATATTTGACCCCGATGAAGGGGGCGCAGCGGGCTGCGCCCCCTTCATCGGGGCCAAATCTCCACAAAGTGTGACCTACAGCTGTGAGAAAGCAATGTTCAAACACGCTCCAGTATTTTTTCATCCCCGGACTCTGTATAAGCATGATGAGATCCGTATCTGTTCTGCAATTCATGTTATACCATGTTCTCCAAACATGGTATCCTTCCGGGGGAATGCACTCGGTCCGGCCTGGTGTCTTTCCTCCCTTTGGGCGGAACCGGACCGGCGCGGTATAATGCATCACGACATTATACCATAGAATCATAAAAAGGTAAATACACGCGCCAAAGCCAGAGCCTCCCCCGCCCTGCCAATTATCTCCTTTCCCTTGATTTTAGAATCCATATACGATATGATATACATGATATAAACCGGAGAAGGATAATACGGCTCCGGCACTATACATCCGAGGTGAACCGACTATGAATCCATTAAATTTTTTGCAGCTGAAACCGTCCTGGGAACAGTTTAAATCCAATCATCCCAAGTTTCTTCCCTTTCTGAAGGCGGCCACAGAGGAGCGCTTTATAGACCAGGGAACCGTCATAGAAATCAATGTCACCAACAGCGCCGGAAAAACCATCTCATCCAACGTCCGGTTAAAGGCGGATGACATGGAATTTCTCCTGGCCTTTAAGAATATAATTAACAGTTAATGTTTGACACCTTTAGATTCCGTCTCATGTCCTGCCCCCCCCTGGCAAGGTATGGGGCGGAAGTCATACCGGAATTGAAAGAAACACTCCGGCAATCGGCCGGCCGTACTCAGAAGGGAGGCGCTGTCTTGGATTTAATCAGCCAGTTTATAGAAAATTACCGTAGGAAATATACATTTTATGAAAATGCGGCCCGCCTGGCTGCCAAACAGCTGGAATCTGCCCTTCAGTCTGCTGGTATCCGGGCTATTGTCACCTCCAGGGCCAAAAATCCCGGACGCTTAAAAAGCAAAGCCCTCCACAGAAATGCAGAACGTGAGATCCCCTACAAGAACATGCGTGAAATTTACGACGATATGTTCGACCTGGCGGGAGTCAGGGTATCCCTCTATTTCCCCGGCGACCGCGACAAGGCGGACACACTTATCAACGACCTGTTTAATCTTTTGGAGAAAAAGCAGTTTCCTGACGAGTCCAAGCCGCCCACCTACAACAAGCGTTTTCAGGCTATTGGGCCAACCACTACAGGGCTCTTATGAAGGAAGATCTCATGACCCCCGCCCAGAAAAATACGCCGCCACCCGCATAGAAATCCAGGTGGCTTCCGTTATGATGCACGCCTGGTCCGAGGTGGAACACGACCTGATCTACAAACCTCTTCAGGGAACGCTCTCCGATGAGGAATTGTCCATACTGGATGAGCTCAACGGCCTGGTCCTTACCGGCGAGATTGCGCTGGAACGGCTTCAAAGCGCAGGAAATGAGCGCATTAAAAACAAGAACACCACCTTCAGCAGCCAGTACGATCTGGCTTCCTACCTCTATAACTATCTGAGCAATCATTTCCGTCAGGAGGATATCGAACTGCGCATGGGAAATGTGGAGCTGCTGTTCAAACTTATCAGCCGTCTGAAAATAGTGAAGGTTAAGGATATTGAGCCCATCCTGAAGTCCGTCAAATTCGAGAAAGACCGCCGCAATATCTCCCAGCAGATTGTGGACCAGATTATAACAGGAAACGAAAAAAGGTATCAGATCTACCAGGAGCTCCAGACCGGAGGCGCCGCCATAGACCCGGAGCTTCTGAAAGTCATAGGCTGCTTTTTCGACCACTGGGTTCCTCTGGAAAAGCTGCTTAACAAGGCCGCCTCAGGCAATACCGCAAAATCCTACGGCGCCTTTAACATCAACACCTTAAAGCGGCTGGAGGTTCTCGACAAGGATCTGGCCGGAAAGGTAGGCGCATTGAGGAAAACCCGGAATATGCTCATACACGATATAGAAAAGCCGGATGCTGAGGAGCTGGCCAAGCAGACGGAGGAGATAAAAGAGGTATTCCAGGAGCTTGTCCAGAAACAGAAGGGTGGGGAGTAAAGGGGCCCGGATTTACCGAAAGAGGTGAGACTGTGGAATTATTTCACACATACAATCCCATGGTCCCTCATAAACTGTTCCACAGCCTTATCCCACTCCGTCTCCAGGGTCTTATCCAATGTAAACGTATTGAGAGAGGTGCCGGTAACGCACAAGAGGCTTCCCTCCTCGTAACGGATATTCAGATACAGGCCCTGAATCTGGCTTTCAGCCATCCCTGCACCGGAATTCTTCACAAAATCCCCCACGTCCCCCGGCCCCAGCTGCAGCACAATATGAAAGCTTCCCGGAAGCTTCTTTCCCTTAATCAGATCAAAACACAGAGGCCGGAGCATTTTCCAGGAAGAAAACTCCCCGATTCTGCGTTCCTCCAGCTCCTCCTCCCCAAAGTACCCCTGGCGTATATGCCCGTCAATGGTAAAACGGTTGTATGTCACAATGTCGATCTCTTTCACCAGAAAGCGGTCAAAATCTTCTTTCACAAACAGTTTGGAGGTAAATGTCCTTACATCCTCCACTTTTAATGCAATCATAGCCCTCTCCCACTCTAAAAATTCTCCGGCCCTCAGGGAGCCCGCAGAGCGTGTTTGAACATTCATTCCCGCAGACGGCGGGAATGAATGTTCAGATGCTCTCTAGTGCCAAGTATAGAATAGAACCGGCCAAAAATCAACACACTTTGGTTTTCCAGATATTTTCAGGCCAGATTGGAATACCCCATAAGGCTCTTATCCACCTCACGGGCTACCTCCCTGCCCTCCCGGATGGCCCATACTACCAGGGACTGGCCTCTGTGCATATCGCCGGCAGTAAAGATCCTGTCTGCGCTGGTTTTATAGGAATCCTTTGCTGCAGCCACATTGGTTCTTCCGTCCAGTTCCACGCCGAAGGCCTCCGCCACATAGCTTTGAGCCCCCGTAAACCCGGCTGCAATCAGCACAAGATCTGCGGGAAGCTCCCGCTCGCTGCCCTCCACAGGCGCCATATAGGCGCGTCCTGTCTCCGGATCCTGCTTTGGCTCCAGGCTCACCGTAATTACTCCGCACACCTTTCCCTCCGGATCCTTCAAGAACTCCTTCACAGTGGTCTGGTACACCCTGGGGTCCTTTCCGAATACCCAGGCAGCTTCCTCCTGTCCGTAATCCACCTTTAAAATTCTGGGCCATTCCGGCCAGGTGTTGTTTCCGGCCCGTTTTCTCGGGGGCTCCGGCATCATTTCCAGCTGGGTGACGGAAGCGCAGCCGTGGCGGATGGCGGCGCCCACACAGTCGTTTCCCGTATCCCCGCCGCCTATGACAACCACATGCTTATCCCTGGCAGAGATATAATTTCCGTCCTCCAGCCCGGTATCCAGAAAGCTCTTGGTGGTGGCTTTCAGAAAATCCACCGCAAAACAGATTCCCGCCCCGTCCCTGCCGGGAACGTCGATATCCCTGGGATTGGAAGCGCCGCAGGCCAGGATTACCCGGTCAAACTCCTTCAGAATGCGGTTGGCCTTATAAGTTCTTCCCACGTCCGCGTTTGTGACAAAGGTCACGCCCTCCTCCTTCATCACCTCTATTTTCCGGTGGATAACCCACTTCTCCAGCTTCATATTGGGAATGCCGTACATCAGCAGCCCCCCGGGCCGGTCGCTGCGCTCAAACACAGTTACCAGATGGCCTCTCTTGTTCAGCTGGTCCGCTGCCGCCAGCCCGGCAGGGCCGGAACCGATGACGGCAACCTTTTTTCCGGTGCGGACAGAGGGGGGATTAGGGCCGGCGATGCCGCTTTTGTACGCATTCTCGATAATAGCCCGCTCATTCTCCTTCACCGCAACCGGATCGCCGTTCAGTCCGCAGGTACAGGCCGCCTCGCAGGGGGCCGGGCATACCCGGGATGTGAACTCAGGAAAGCTGTTGGTCTTTTTCAGGCGGTTAAAGGCCTGCTGCCAGTTGCCGGTATATACCAAATCGTTCCACTCAGGTATGAGATTGTTAAGCGGACAGCCGCTGACCATGCCTCCCATCATCACTCCCGCCTGGCAGAAAGGAACGCCGCAGTCCATGCATCTGGCGCCCTGTTTTTTCTGCTCCGCCTCGCTTAAGGGAATGTGAAACTCGTTCCAGTTCTTTATTCTGTCCCCGGGAGCCGTCTCCGCGCTCACTTTACGTTCATATTCCAGAAATCCTGTTATTTTTCCCATGATTCTTATGCCTCCTTACCCTCTGATATTGGCGTAAAATGCTTCAATCTGCGCCTGTTCGCTGTTGAACCCCTTTTCCTCCATCTGCACAATGGCATTCATCATGCGGCGGTAATCATGGGGAACTATTTTTTTGAATTTGGGGAGATACTGGCTGAAATCGTCCAGGATTCTCTTGCCCTTCTCAGAGTTGGTATAAGATACATGGTCCTGAATGAGGCCCTTTAGTTTAAGCACGTCATACTTGTTGGTCACTTCCTCAAAGGAAACCAGCTCCTTGTTCAAACGCTTGTACAGGCTCCTCTCCTCGTCCAGCACGTAGGCGGTTCCGCCGCTCATGCCTGCGGCAAAGTTCTTGCCCGTTGCGCCCAGAACCACCACGCAGCCTCCGGTCATATACTCGCAGCCATGGTCTCCTACGCCCTCCACCACAGCCGTTGCGCCGGAATTGCGGACACAGAAGCGTTCCCCTGCAATACCATTGATAAATGCCTTGCCTGCGGTGGCTCCGTAGAGAGCTACGTTGCCGATTATAATATTCTCCTCAGCCTTAAACTGCACGCCCTTGGGCGGATAGACCATGAGCTTGCCTCCCGAAAGGCCCTTGCCGAAGTAATCGTTGGAGTCTCCCACCAGCTCCAGAGTCAGGCCTTTCGGTATGAATGCGCCGAAGCTTTGACCGCCGCTGCCGTTACAGCTGATGGTAAATGTATCCTCAGGCAGTCCCTCCGGGTACTTTCTCGTAATCTCGGCTCCCAGGATGGTTCCCAGGGTGCGGTTTACGTTGGACACATCCACCTGAAGGCTTTTTTTCTGCCCGCTGCTCAGGGCTCCCTTCAGTTTTTTAAGGAACACCTGCTCATCCATGGTTTCTTCCAGGCAAAAGTCATATACCTGCTTCTCGTGGTAGCCCGCCACCTTGCAGCCTTCATAAGGATTATCCAGGATGGGGCTTAAATCCACCGCCTGGGCGCGCCTGCCGGGCGCTTCCTCCCTGGGTTTTAAAAGCTCTGTCCGGCCCACCATCTCGTCGATCGTGCGGATTCCCAGCTTCGCCATATACTCCCTCAGCTCCTGGGCAATAAACTTCATGAAGTTCACTACATACTCAGGTTTTCCCTTAAACCGCCTGCGCAGTTCCGGATTCTGGGTGGCTATGCCCATAGGGCAGGTATCCAGATTGCAGACGCGCATCATCACGCAGCCCATGGTCACAAGTGGGGCTGTGGCAAAGCCGAACTCCTCCGCCCCCAAAAGGCAGGCCACGGCCACGTCTCTGCCTGTCATCAGCTTTCCGTCCGTCTCCAGAATCACCTTATCCCTGAGCCCGTTCATAATCAGAGACTGGTGGGCCTCAGCCACCCCCAGCTCCCAGGGAAGCCCTGCATTGTAGATGGAATTTCTGGGAGCCGCCCCTGTGCCTCCGTCATAGGAGGAGATCAGGATTACCTGGGCCCCCGCCTTGGCAACGCCTGCGGCCACTGTGCCCACGCCTGCCTCGGATACCAGCTTCACCGATATCCTGGCCTTTGTGTTGGAGTTCTTCAGATCGTAAATCAACTGGGCCAAATCCTCTATGGAATAGATGTCGTGGTGGGGAGGCGGAGATATGAGGCTCACTCCTGTGGTGGAATGCCTGGTCCTGGCAATCCAGGGGTAAACCTTTCCTCCCGGAAGCCTGGCCGCCCTCTCCCGGCTTTGCGCCCTGAGCCATCTTGATCTGGATCTCCTGGGCGCTTACAAGATAGCGGCTGGTTACGCCGAAGCGGCCTGAAGCAACCTGCTTGATAGCGGAACATTTATTCCTGCCGGACGGTCCGGGCGACAGGCGGTCCAGGCTTTCCCCTCCCTCCCCCGTGTTGGACTTGCCGTGAATCCGGTTCATGGCCACGGCAAGGCACTCGTGGGCCTCCTGGGAGATGGAGCCGTAGGACATGGCCCCCGTCTTAAAGCGGGTGACAATGGAGTCCACGCTCTCCACCTGTTCAATGGGAACGCCGCCGTCCCCGGGATAATCAAAATCCATGAGGGAGCGCAGATGATAGGTTTTCCCGCTGTTATCCAGGGCGGCCGTATACTCCTTGAAAATCTCGTAGCTCCCTGTCCTGGCCGCCTCCTGAAGCAGATGGATGGTAAGGGGATTGTACAGATGCTCCTCCTGACCGGAACGCGACTTGTGGCTTCCAACGCTGTCCAGTGTCAGATCCACATCCAGACCCAGGGGATCGAAGGCCGCGGAGTGGAGCACATCCACGTCATTTGCAATATCCTCCAGAGTAATGCCGCCCACGCGGCTGACCGTATCGGTAAAATATTTATCCACCACCTCCCTGGAAATGCCGATAGCCTCAAAAATCTGCGCTCCCTGGTAAGACTGGATCGTGGAAATGCCCATTTTGGACGCAATCTTTACAATGCCGTGGAGCACCGCCATGTCATAGTCGCTGACTGCCGCATAGTAATCCTTATCCAGCATCCCGGACTCGATGAGATACCTTATGGATCATGGGCCAGGTAGGGGTTGACGGCACATGCCCCGTAGCCCAGCAGCGTTGCAAAGTGGTGAACCTCTCTGGGCTCCCCGCTCTCCAGAATCAGCTACGCCGGTGCGCTTCTTGGTTCTCACAAGATACTGCTGAAGGGCTGACACTGCCAGCAGGGAAGGGATAGGGACATGGTTCTCGTCGATATCCCGGTCGGACAGAATGATAATGTTGGCTCCGTCCTTGTGGGCTCTGTCCACCTCCAGGAACAGGCGGTCAATGGCCCGCTCCAGAGATGTGTTTTTATAATAGGTGACAGGGATTACCTCCACCTTAAAGCCGGGCTTTTTCATGTTTTTGATTTTAAGAAGATCCGTCTCTGTGAGAATGGGGTTATCCACCTTTAAGATCTTGCAGTTCTCAGGAACCTCCTCCAGGATATTTCCCTCCTCGCCTACGTATACGGTAGTGGAGGTGACAATCTCTTCCCGGATGGCGTCAATCGGAGGATTTGTAACCTGGGCAAAAAGCTGCTTAAAATAGTTGAACAGGGGCTGGTGCTTCTGGGAGAGGACTGCCAGCGGACTGTCCACGCCCATGGCGGAAACAGCCTCTGCGCCGTTTAAGGCCATGGGAAGAATCATGGTCTTGTACTGCTCGTAAGTATAGCCGTAGGTCTTTTGAAGTTTCAGGCGCCGGCTGTTTTCCAGGGCGGGAATCCCCTTATTGGGCACAGGAAGATCCCTCAGTTCAAAAGATTGGAGTCCAGCCATTCCCCATAGGCTTTCTGGAAGCATAGCGGCGCTTCAGCTCCTCGTCGCTGATAAGTCTGCCTTCCTTTGTGTCCACCAGCAGCATTCTGCCGGGGCGGAGGCGGTCCTTCTTCACCACCTTGGTCTGGTCTATGGAGATAGCCCCCACCTCGGAGGCCAGTATCATATATCCGTCCTCCGTGATGTAGTATCTGGAAGGCCTGAGCCCGTTCCGGTCCAGGACGGCTCCCACCACGTCCCCGTCTGTGAACAGTATGGAGGCCGGGCCGTCCCATGGCTCCATCATCGTGGCATAGTAGCGGTAAAAATCCTTTATCTCGCCGTCCATGTACTTGTCGTGCTCCCAGGGCGCGGGGATGGTGACCATGACGGCCAGGGGCAGTTCCATGCCGCTCATGACCATAAATTCCAGGGCATTATCCAGCATGGCGGAGTCGGAACCCTCTTCATTGATAATCGGGAGCACCTTGTGCATATCGTATTTGAAATACTCGGACTCCATGTTCTCCTCACGGGCAATCATTTTATCCACGTTGCCGCGGATGGTGTTGATCTCGCCGTTGTGGACGATGAAGCGGTAGGGGTGGGCCCGCATCCAGCTCGGGTTGGTGTTGGTGCTGAACCTGGAGTGAACAATGGCGATGGCCGACCGGTAATCCTCGTCCTGGAGATCCTTAAAAAAGCGTCTCAGCTCTCCAACCAGGAACATTCCCTTATATACGATGGTCCGGCTGCTCAGGGATACCACGTAGGTGTCCTCATTGCTCTGTTCAAACACCCGGCGGGCCATATAGAGCTTTCTGTCAAACTCCAGTCCCGCCTTTACCTCCTCCGGCTTTGCCACAAAGCCCTGGGCTATGTAGGGCATTACATCCACCGCCTTCTTTCCCAGAATATCCGGCGTTGTGGGAACCACCCTCCAGCCCAGGAAGGCCATTCCCTCCTTCTGAACAATAATTTCAAACATTTTCATAGCCTGGTTGCGCACAAGTTCATCCTGGGGGAAGAAGAACATGCCGACACCGTACTCCCTCTCGCCGCCGATGGCAATGCCTAAGGGTTTTACCGCCTTGGTAAAAAAGCTGTGGGAAATCTGGAGCATGATGCCTACGCCGTCGCCGGTCTTTCCTTCCGCGTCCTTACCTGCCCTGTGTTCCAGATTTTCTACAATGTGGAGCGCCTGATTCACCGTCTCATGAGTCTTGATTCCCTGAATGTTGGCAACCGCTCCGATGCCGCAGTTGTCATGTTCAAATCGGGGATCATATAATCCCGGCAGTTTTTGTTTGGATTGTGATTCCATAGATTCCTTCCTCTCTTTCTTTGGTCTGCAGGAGTGTGAAGGCTTTGGGGGAGCCGTCACAGGGGATGTCTCTTCTGCATTTTACAGCTGCGCCAGTGGCTTTAAGCAATGCGCGGGGACTGCAGACGCAATGTTTAAAGGCGCACTCCGCCACAGGGATTCCGTCTTGGAACGCCTGTGTCTCATTATAAAAATAGCGGGCGGGAATTTCTTGAAACCCCGGCTATTTTTATAGAGGTGATATTACTACAAATTTATCCATTTGTAAATCTTTTTTTAGTTTTAAATTGTCAGATTATTTGTCAATTTATGGTTTTAAACCAATATTGTTCTTTTTACAAACAATATTCTCTGTTATGTATTATCAATACCCCCTCAAACTGCCCGGTCAACCATCCTTCCAGACATTATTTTTTTGGCGGCAGTTAAACATTGGGAATCAAAAGAGAATCATTGCAAGACGCAAAAAAGGTGACGCTTTCCAGCGTCACCCATAAAATCAAAGACTATTAAAAACCTCTTCCGGCGTCCTCCCTTTCAGCCGGATCGATTACATCTCCCTAAACCGCTCTCGATTGCCTGGGTCAGAGTTTCCATAGCAGCAGCCTCGTCCTCGCCGTCGCAGATCAGATTAATCTCAGTGCCTGTCTTGATTCCTGCAGCCATTACGTTGAGTACGCTCTTGGCAACAATCTTCTTCTCCCCGCATTCGATAATAACATCACACTTAAACTTCATAGCTGTCTGGGACAAAACGCCTGCTGGCCTCAAATGTAAACCGGATGGATTAACAACTGTCAATTTTTTACTAAGCATAATAATACTCTCCTTATCACTATTTTATACTCACGGACACATCGTTTTGCTCATGTCCCCTATGAAAGATTTTAGTACATCTGCCTGTCTATGTCAAGTTAATCGGACAAATGTTTTACGCCAAATCCTTCCCTTTTTCGGCCTTCCGCTCCCGCCTGGAAGCTTCCTCTCTGGAGTAGACGCAGCCGCAGTAATTCTGTCTGTACAGGCCGTACTCACCGGACAGTTCCACAGACCGCTTATAACCGTTCTTCTTCTTGAAATCCGACAAAAGATAGGGCACTCCCCACACCCCGGACAGACGGCAGCCGATCTCGTTAAGCTTCTCAGCGTTCTTCAACGGACTGACCGAAAGGGTTGTGGTAAAATAGTCGTAGCCTTCCTCCGCGGCTTTTTGGGCTGTGCGGCTGAGGCGCAGCTCATAGCAGGCAAAGCACCGCTCTCCGCCCTCCGCTTCCGTTTCGCGCCCCTTTGCCGCCCCGTAGAAATCCTCCGGCCTGTATTCTCCGGCCTCAAAGCCCACATGCCCCGGCAGAGCCATATCCTCTATAAGGCGCCGCTGCTCTCCCGCCCTGGCCTCGTATTCCTCAGGGGGAAATATGTTTGGATTATAGTAGTATACAGTCACCTGAAAGTACCGCGTCAAATACTCCAGCACATAGCTGCTGCAGGGAGCGCAGCAGCTGTGGAGAAGGAGCCTTGGCCTCCTCCCCTCTTTCTCAAGAGCCTCCGTCACCTTGTCCAGCTCCTTTTGATAGTTCCTTTTCTGTCCTCTGCGCCATAGAACCTCCTTCTGCCGCCTCCGTCCGGGGTTCTTTAAGAACCTGCCGGGGGAGGGTGATTTTTAAAGGCCTCCTTCACCGGCCTTCGCCGGATTAAAAAGGGCAACACGAACCGCGGCGGCCTGTCCCGCAGCGGTTCGTGTTTTATTCGTTATGTGTTATATTTTACGGCACCGGGGACATAAGCCTCAAAAACGGCGCTGTGCATTGCAACAGCGTACCCGGTTTTCTCCGAGACTTCCCTGTCCAGTTCCGCCTTATAGGCCAGCGGCACATCCACAACCTTGCCGCACTCCGTACACCTCAGATGATAATGAGGTTCCGTCCGCCAGTCAAAACGCTCCGGGGCCAATACCTTCACGCAGTGAATTTCTCCCTTCCCTGCAAGCAGTCTCAAATTGCGGTAGACGGTACCACGGCTTATTTTCTGATCAATCGCCCGCACTTCCAAATAAATCTGATCCGCGCTGGGGTGATCCTTGTGGGCCAGCACTGCGTCCAAAACTAACTGGCGCTGTCTGGTGTTCCGCTTCTGTGTCATAGGTGGTCACTCCTGATTTATGTTGGTACTATTGTATCAGAAAGTGTGGCCTGAATCAAGCCGTTGTTGTCCAGCTTGGCCAGTTCCACTACCTTTTCCACAGACAGGCCCGCCGCCTTCGCAAAACGTTGGCCGTATTCCGGATCTGCCAGATAGCAGTGCGCTGCATGGCGGTATTTGATATTTTCCGTTACCGGGGCTATATCTGCCGCCGTGTTGTTGATGAGAATTTCTTTCTTATCTTCAGTGAGCACGCGCCACAGATCCCCGCCTGCCCGGAAGCAGTCGTCGGTGGGATCCTCCTTGGGATCGTAACGGTACATGGCCCCTTCCAGCTCCAGAGGCGGCTCCATCACCTCCGGCTGTGAAGCCCATACGCCGTAGCTGTTAGGCGAATATGCAGGCGCTCCGCCGTAATTCCCGTCCACACGCATCGCCCCGTCGCGGTGATAATCGTTCACCTCCACCTTGGCGCGGTTCACGGGGATCAGATTATGGTTCACGCCCAGGCGGTAACGCTGTGCGTCGCCGTAAGCAAAGAGACGGCCCTGTAAAAAGCGGTCGGGAGAAAAGCCGATTCCAGGCACCACGTGGGCCGGTGAGAATGCGGACTGCTCCACCTCGGCATAGTAATTCTCAGGATTGCGGTTCAACTCCAGCTCCCCTACCTGTATCAGCGGGAACTCCCTGTGACGCCAGATTTTGTGATGTCAAAGGGATTCTCGTAATGATTCCTGGCCTGTTCCTCCGTCATAATCTGCACGTACATGGTCCACTTGGTAATCTCCCCGCTCAATTGAATCGTACAGCTCTTTCCCGTGGTATTCCCGATCCATGGCGTTGATCTTTCCCGCCTCTTCATTGGACAAATTTTTGATTCCCTGTTGTGTCTTAAAATGGAACTTGCACCATACACGCTGGTTTTCCTGATTGTAGAAGGAAAAAGTATGTTCACCAAAAAATACATGTTGCTGAAGGAGGCCGGGATGCCCCGATCGCTCATGACCACTGTGATCTGGTGAAAACATTCCGGCAGCAGGGTCCAGAAATCCCAGTTGTTCTGGGCGCTGCGGCGTCCTGTGCGCGGATCCCGCTTTACCGCGCGGTTAAGGTCGCTGAAGTTGTGGACGTCGCGGATAAAGAAGGTGGGGGTGTTGTTGCCCACTAAATCCCAGTTGCCTTCCTCGGTGTAGAACTTACAGCCACGCCGCGGATATCCCGCTCGCAGTCGGCCGCCCCCCGTTCCCCTGCAACAGTGGAAAAACGCACGAATACATCCGTTACTGCACCGGGCTGCAGGACTTTCGCCTTTGTGTAGCGGGAAATATCGTGGGTGACGGTGAATTTGCCGTAGGTCCCCATCCCTTTGCGTGCATGCGCCGTTCAGGAATAACCTCCCGGTTAAAGTGAGCCATCTTTTCCATAAGCCACACGTCCTGCATGACAACAGGGCCTCTGGGGCCTGCTGTTATGGCGTTTTCATTGTCGGCCACCGGTGCGCCGGCCTCGTTTGTCAATCTGCGGTTTTCTTCCTTCATAGATCGAACCTCCTTTCAATCATGGGTTATTGAGCGTATATATAAACACTTGGTACGTGTTTAATTCCCTTCCGGCTGCTGGGCGTTACAACTCCTTTTTCCTGCGTTTCGGATTTTCAGGAAACCAGCCCTTTTCAACGCGCTTTGTCTGTTCCTTCAGCTCCCCGATGCACCACAGCATTGTAAATCCCGTCACAGCCAGAGCTGACGAGATGATAATATGTACCTCCGCTAAAAGGGCCGCGATGCAGAAGATCAGTCCTCCGGCCAGAAACAGGGGCCAGATGCGATCTGTGAAATAATATTCACATTTGATAACGATCGGATGGAACACACCGATTATTAAAAACGAAAACGCGCCGATAATTAAACCAGACCAATTCATAAACATTCCTCCTGTTGGTAATCATTTCCATTTAAGCCGGGTAATTTAAAGTGACGGAAACCTGCACAGCAGCCAACGGTATGCACCTCTCCCGCCGGAGCGCCATACCCCATGCCGGGGCAGGGCTTTCCCCAAAGCGCCGCCGCCGGACAGAATTCAAAGCTCAAGAGAATTATAAGACGCACAAAGGCCGGATATGCATTAATAGTACTTAGTCTTAATACTAAAGCAACTCATAACAGCGCATTTGTCAAGAAAAAAAAGCCCCGCGGGGGTTTTTATTTTTGGGCAAAATAAAAGCTGCGGTATCTTCCCCGCAGCTCCCATAATTGGCTTCATGACCTATACCTTTTCCATATACAGATTGTTCTCCGGTTACAGGAAATCCCTGATTCTCTTGCTTCGCACCGGATTGCGCAGCTTTCGCAGCGCCTTTGCCTCTATCTGGCGGATCCGCTCCCTGGTAACATTAAACTCCTTGCCCACTTCCTCAAGAGTGCGGGGATGTCCGTCCTCCAGGCCGAAACGCAGTACAATAACCTGACGCTCCCTCTCCTTTAAGTCGCCCAATAAGGCGTCAATATGCTCCCGAAGCATCACAGACTCCACGTTGCCCTCAGGCGTGAGCACATTGTTGTCCGCCACGAAATCCCCCAGGTTGGAATCATCCTCCTCACCGATGGGAGTCTCCAGAGATGCAGGCTCCCTGGCGATCTGCATAATCTCCATGACCTTGTCCTCCGTCATGTCCAGGCTTCCGCCAACTCCGCCACAGAGGCTCATAGCCCAGCTCCAGAGTCAGCTTTCTCTGCATTTTAGACATCTTATTGATCGTTTCTACCATATGCACAGGTACGCGGATGGTACGCGCCTGATCCGCCAAAGCCCTTGTAACCGACTGGCGAATCCACCATGTAGCATATGTACTTAGCTTATATCCTTTAGTATAGTCAAATTTCTCTACGCCTTTGATCAGTCCCAGGTTTCCCTCCTGAACCAGATCCAGAAACTCATTCCTCTGCCCGTATACCGTTTTGCAATGCTGACCACCAGGCGCAGGTTAGCCTCAATCAGGCGCTCCTTGGCATACTCGTCTCCATCTGCCTTGCGCTGGGCCAGGGACAACTCCTCTGCTGCAGTGAGAAGGGGTACAGTACCGATTTCCTTCAGGTACATGCGGACCGGATCCTCCGTTCCGATTCCCTCCAGCAAGTCCACCGCATCCAGGTCGATTTCTTCTTCCTCCGCCTCTTTCACGAAGCTGTCATCGTCTAAGTCCAGGTCTAAATCAATATCCTCCAAAAGAGCAGTGTCCTCGCTGAGCATCGCCTCGTCCAGTACTGGAACCACATCAATATTTCTGCCTTCCAGATAACTGTAAATTTGGTCCATCTGCTCCGGAGTCAGATTATCCCCGGTAAAAAAATCATTAATCTCCCCTGCATCCAGCGTACTGTGCTTGGTCTTTGCAAGTTCAACCAGCTTTTCCAGCTTCTTTAAAAAATCGTCCTTTTCCACTGATAAACGTCCTTTCGCTTAAAGGTAAATGTGGAAACTCCCACAACTTATCATTATATACCATAAATCGGTATTTCAACAGATTTCGACATATTTTTCATTTTTTCAGGAGAATGTGGATCTTCTCTCTCAAATTGCCAATTTCCACCTCAGTCCTGGCCCCGCCGTACTCTCCGTCCAACACCCAGTCCACCTTGTTTTCAGAAATAAATTTTATGGAGGAGGTCTTGAATTTATGCACATATTCATTTGGCTCTTCCTTCAGGAACATATAGGAGATGATATTGCTCAAATCCACAGGCGTTCTGGGCATGCGGATCAGAAGCACCTCAAATACGCCGTCATTTAGGGCCACCGACTGGTTTACCAGTCCCTTAAATCCGCCTACGCTCCTGGTATTGGTCACCATACCGAAGGCAAAGCTCTCCTCCAGCACATTTCCCTCCCACTCCACCCGCATAGCAGGGCTTGATTCCTGCAAGGCTCTTTACGCCCTCCAGCATATAGGCCTGATGGCCCAGCAGATTCTTCCTGTCCTGGCTTGTGAGGTAGGACACCTCCGTAAATGCTCCAAAAGCGGCAATATACATAAAATATCTGTCGTCGCAGAAGGTCCCTATGTCGATGGCAAAGGGCTTCCCCTCCACAATATCCCCGGCTGCCAGGGTCATCCTCCTGGGAATCTTTAAGCTGGCGGCAAAATCGTTGGTGGAGCCTGCCGGAATATAGCCTAAAAGAGGCATTTTTTTAAGCTTCATCATGCCGGAGACCGTCTCGTTGAGAGTTCCGTCCCCACCGCTGCACACAATCATGTCCATACGGCCGCCGTATCTGGCCACAATCTCCCTGGCGTCCCCCGGCCCCTGAGTCACATGGACCCTGAGTTCATAACCTGCCCTGGAAAATATGTCCAGTATATCAAGGAGGCTGCCTCTGATTTGTTCCTTGCCTGAACGCGGGTTAAATACAAAAAGCATTCTCTTCATTCTGCATTCCTCCCTTTCATTGTATCCAACTTTGTAAAACTTATCCAATCAGCTTTGTATATGGGTTAAATGCGTTGGGAAGGGGGTATGTCCCGGCCACTTCTTCCCTGGTCACAAAAAACCAATTCAGGGAAGCATGAGCCCTTCCCTCCCCGGATCGCTCTGGGGGCCGGTCTCCCGCCCATTTTCCGGCAACAGGGGAACAGGTTCTTCCCCCGACGGCTTTAAAACCACGCGGTAACCTGTCATATGCCACTCCACATGGGAAAATATATGCTTGGATGCAGGCAGCGCAGCCACAGACTCCACCTGTTCTTCCTTCAGGCCCAAAGCGGAGGGGATTTTCCCCGGTCCAGGCCGCCCTTCTATATTAGGCAGCTCATACAGGGAAGCCAGAAGCCCCCGGGGCGGTCTCTTGTGGATGGCCACTTTATCCTGATACTCAATAACAAATACGGTCCGCTCCTCAATCCTGCGCTTTTTCTGGGGAGACTTATGGGGAATCTCTCTCCACCATCCGTTCCTGCCTGTGAGACAGATGGAAGCCAGAGGCACCCGCCGCATTTGGGTTCTCCTCCCGGAATACATACCAGCGCTCCGATCTCTATCAGGCCCTGATTGTACCGGCTGGCATTGTCCTCCGGCATGACCCTTCTGAGCTCAGACTCCATTCTGGCCTTTACGGAAGCCTTCCTTATATCCTCCCTGTCCCCAAGGAGCCTGGATATAACCCGCAGAACATTGCCGTCCACAGCAGGCATGGGAATGTTAAAAGCAATGGATGCAATCGCTCCCGCCGTATAGCTGCCGATACCCGGAAGCTTTATCAGTTCATCAAAGGATGCAGGAAGGCAGCCCCCGTACCCGTCTCTCAGGATCTGAGCCGCCTTCTTTAAATTTCTGGCCCTGTTGTAATATCCCAGGCCCTCCCACATCTTCATGAGATGATCGTCCTCAGCCTCAGCCAGGGCAAGGACCGTAGGAAAGGCCTCCATAAACCGTTCAAAATAAGGTTTTACCGCTTCAACCCTGGTCTGCTGGAGCATAATCTCCGATATCCACACCCGGTAGGGCAAAGGCTCGTCCCTCCAGGGAAGGGAACGGGCTCTGGAAGCATACCAGGAGAGAAGGGGCTTCTCAACTGCCCTCAGCCGTTCCATCCGCTCCAGAGGGGCGTCTTCCCGCTCCAGCACCTGGAGTCCGTCATAGAAATGGTTCGTATTATACATATCCATAAATACCTCTTACCGACACTTCCCCCGATATCACCGTCTCCACTCCACCGTCCTCCTTCTGAACCAGAAGGCTGCCCTGATGGTCGATTCCCAGGGCCCTGCCACGGTACTGCCCTCTGGGATCCAGCACAGTAACCTGACGGTTCAGGTTCACCAGCCAGCGGTTATACGCCTCCTTAAGCCCGGACATGTCGCAGGTCTTCAGGTAAATATCGTAGTATTCCTCAAATGCATCCGCCACTGCTGCAATAACAGGGCTTCTTTTTACATTTTCTCCCAGTTCCTCCTTCAGGGAGGTGGCCTTCTCTGCGATCTCCTCAGGAAAGCAGGAGACGTTCACATTGATGCCGATTCCTGTGATTACATAGCGGACGCATTCCTCCTCAGTGCTCATCTCCGTAAGAATACCGCAGATTTTCTTGCCGGAAAGCACTGCGTCGTTGGGCCATTTTATCATGCATTCAGGCCTGTGCTGGTTTTCACGCCCTTCACAACCGCCATTCCGGCTACCAGGGTCAGCATGGAAGCGTCCGACGGCTTTATGGGCGGGCGCAGCACCATGCTCATCCAGATCCCCACTCCCTTTGGGGAGGTCCAAGCCCTGCCTCTGCGGCCCTTGCCTGCCGTCTGGCTGTCGGCCACCACCAGGGTTCCGTGTGGAGCCCCCTCCTCCGCCAGCCTTCTTGCCCGGATGTTTGTAGAATCCGTCTCATCAAAATATTCCAGCCTGTTCCCAATCCATTTTGTGTGAAACATGGATTTAAGCTCAGCCTGGGTAATCACATCCGCCTCCTCTGTAAGGCGGTAGCCCTTGTTGCGGACCGCTTCAATTTTATAGCCCTCCTCCTCCAGCTGCCGTACAGCCTTCCACACAGCCGTCCGGGACACGCCGAAGATTTCGCACAGCTGCTGGCCGGACAGGTAATCGGAGGACTCCTTTAACATTTTCAATATCTCTGACTTCATCAACTACCTCATATCCAGATACTGACAGCGCTCAAAACCCCCAGCGCTCCCAGCCCCACAGCCAGAACGATCTGCAGGATTCCTCCCCGGAGCTTCTTCTTATCCCTGCCCCAGGTTTTCAGCTCAAACACGCCGCTGATTGCATTCAGCAATGCTGCCAGCAAAAACACCAGAGGGAAAAGCATCAGATTTCCCTCCGGGTTCATAAATGACAGCACAGCCAGAATCACGATAGCAATTCCAAGTATCAGGTGAATTCCGTCCAGAAATATCCCTGAATGCCGTTCCCCCCGTCCTCTCTGACTATGCATATAAATTATTCTCCTAACGTTGCAAGCATAACTGCCTTAATGGTATGCATCCGGTTCTCAGCCTCGTCAAATACTACAGACTGGCTTGACTCGAATACCTCGTCTGTTACCTCCAGCTCCGATACCTTAAACCGCTCTCCCATCTCCCTGCCGATCTTTGTCTTGAGATCATGGAAGGAGGGCAGACAGTGAAGGAAGATGGCCTGGGGCCCCGCATTCTCCATAACGGCCTTTGTAACCTTGTAGGGAGTCAGATCCCGGATCCTCTCCTCCCAGACCTCATCCGGTTCGCCCATGGACACCCACACGTCCGTATCGATAACATCCGCTCCCTTTGTAGCCTCCCACACATCCTCCGTCAGTGTGACCGAGCCGCCGCCGGCCGCTGCAAAGGCCTCGCATTCCTTCACCAGGCCGGGGTCAGGAAAATATTTGGCAGGGGCGCACGCCACAAAGTGCATACCCATCTTTGCACAGGCTATCATCAGGGAGTTACCCATATTATAACGCGCATCGCCCATATACACAAGCTTTACGCCCTTTAAATGTCCCAAATGTTCACGGATTGTGAGAAGATCCGCCAGCATCTGTGTGGGGTGATCCTCATTTGTAAGGCCGTTCCACACAGGAACGCCTGCATACTTCGCAAGCTCCTCTACAATCTCCTGTCCGAAGCCCCTGTACTCAATCCCCTCGTACATACCGCCCAGCACTCTGGCCGTATCCGCAATGCTCTCCTTCTTGCCAATCTGGGAGCCTGAAGGATCCAGATAGGTGGTCCCCATCCCCAGATCATGAGCCGCCACCTCAAATGCGCACCGGGTTCTGGTGCTGGTCTTTTCAAAAATCAGGGCTACGTTCTTTCCCTTCAAAGTGTCCACAAGAATTCCTTTTTTCTTTTTATCCTTTAACTCTGCAGACAAATCCAGCAGGTATGTAATCTCCTCCGGCGTATAATCTTTCAATGTTAAAAAATGTCTTCCCTTTAAATTCATGGCTTTCTCCTTATGTTTTATATTTTATGGATTTTTATGCAAGCACGCCCTGGGCGGCCCCGGTTCCGGCGCGCTGTGGCCCTCAATGGACACACTCTTCCTGCCAGGCTTTTCTCCAGGGCATGCACCTTAATTCATCTTAGCCTGCCAGGGGATCCAAGGCTGCAGAAATTTTATATTTATGCATCTTTTGTGCATAATATACCATGTTTAAAGGCTGCTGTCAAGAGCCGGAATCCGCGTTTTAAGAAGAACCGCAGCCGCTTTTCTTTGTATCAGCCAGAAGCTCCTCCACTGTATAAATTTTATAGCGGCTGATCCGGTACTGTCTGGCCAGATCCTCCAGTATGGACAGGTACAAATCCTTGTAATCCCACCCGTCCTTCATCTTGAGCTCTTTCGCCAGGGCGGGGAAAACCTTCTCCGTATACTCACGGTATCCCCCCTCCTGCGGATCCGCAACTTTCTGGCCCTCCGCCGGTTCAGGCCTCAGCCACGACAAAAGCAGAGGAATTTCCGTCATCATCTTGTCAAAATAGTAGGCTTCCCCCTGGGAGGCGTCCAGATAGTAGATGCGGCCCGCCAGACCGTAGAGCATTCTCTTTGCGTCAAAATACCCCAGGAGCATATTTCTTCTGGCCCGCCTCCTGTCAAACTCCAGCAGGCCCCCCAAATCCTGGCGGGGAGCTACATGGTGGATCGTCACATCCTCTGGAATCTCCAGCTTGCGCTCCGTATCTACGCCGTATCCGTATATCCTGAGGATGATGATATCTTTATACCCCCTGTCTATGAGTACGTCGGCAGGCACATTGTTGACGCCGCCCCCATCCATATAATATTTTCCTCCCAGCTTTTCCTGGCGGAAACCGATAAGATAGGCGCTGGCCATAAGCATATCCGCAATTTCTCCCTGAGGCACCTCCTTCACATCGGCCACAAGAGGCTGGCGGTCTGAGAGGGAGTAGGTAACTGCGTAGAGTTCCCGGCCGGAATTGCGGATTTTCTCCTCGTCCACTACCTCCTCAATCAGCTTTTTTAAAGGGGCGATATCAAAACCTCTGTCTTTTAAGATTTTCTTAGCCCCTGCTATCACCTCTGAAAGATTCAGAGCCGCCAGGCTGGAAAGGCTTTTAAACCGGAAATTCATAAGCTGCTCCATCAGCTGGTCATCCACGTCCATGACTCTGGAGTAGCTGATCGTCTCCCAGATATGTTTGGCTTTCTCAAAATCATCCATACAGATCAGGCGCCGTTGAGGGCGCCCACCGAGGTTCCGGCAGCGCCTTTATCTTTAGGCCGGCCTCCCTGAGGGCCTTCCAGGCTCCCACCTGGTAGGCCCCCTTGGCGCCGCCTCCCTCCAGGACAATGCCGTATTCTTTACTTAAATCCAGCTGCATTTTCATGTTCCATACCTGCCTTCCTGTGCCTGCTGATGAAAAAGGCCGCAGGCCGGATTAAAATAAGGGTAAGGAATGATACCCCGGTAAAGACCACCAGTTGTATCTCCATATCCCCTCCTGCCAGCGCTGTGATAAAAGCGCCAAGGGCTCCTGCCGCAAACCACAGTGACGTCAGGGACACAAAGGCCAGTTCCAGGCCCAAAAATATAAGCAGGGCCGCAAGCCATCCCATTGATGCCATGGAATTTTCTCCTTTCCGGGGCTTCGGCCGGCTGGGTCCCGACATCGGTTTTACCGCCTGTTTCTCCTCTGTCTGGCAGCCTCAAACACGAGGACTGAGGCTGCCGTGGCGGCGTTCAGTGATTCCACCCTGCCTGCCATGGGAATCTTCACAAAGGCGTCGGCCAGAGCGGCCGTCTCATCCGTGAGTCCCTTAGCTTCGTTGCCGATTAAAAAGCCACATTGTCAGTATAATCTTCCAGGTCATAATTATTCATACCTTTCAAATGGGCGGCAAAAAGTCGGACTCCCTGTTTTTTACAGCGCTGCACGCTTCCTTAAGATCGTCCACGTATACAAAAGGAACCCGGAGTATGGAACCCATGGTGGAGCGGATTACTTTGGGATTATAAATGTCTGCGGTTTCGCGGTTCATAATGATTCCCGTAATTCCGGCGCCTTCCCCCGCCCTGAGAATCGTCCCCAGGTTTCCCGGGTCCTGGAGGGTTTCCAGAATCAGAAGCATATGTCCGCAAGAATTGTCCAGAATATCGCCCAGCCTATAATTTTTTTGTTTTACAACAGCCAGAACCCCCTGGGGAGTCTGGGTGTCTGCCATCACCTTCATCACCACGTCCGTAACCGTCTCATATCTGAACGTCTCAAGCCATGCCAGGTTCTCTTTATTCTCCAGAAAGCCTTCCGTCACGTAGAGAATATCCGTTTCCTCAGGGGACAGCTCCTTACACATCCGCAGCCCTTCCGCCACAAACATGCCTTCCTCCCTGCGGGCCTTGGCCTTTCCTCTTAACCCTGCCACCCGTTTTACCTGCTTATTCGAGGTACTGTTTATCATAATTTTGTCTCCTGTCCTGATGTACTGCCCGGCCCCTCCTGCATGCTATTGGATATTCTCCAACTCCTCCAGCCACAGTCTGGCGGCGGCGTCGCTGGGCATCCTCAGATCGCCCCTGGGCGACAGGGCCACAGAGCCCACCTTCGGTCCGTCAGGCAGGCAGGAGCGCTTAAACTGCTGGCTGAAGAACCTTCTGTAGAATACCTTCAGCCATTTCAGAATCGTTTCGCCGTCATACCGCCCGTTAAAGGCCTGCTGTGCCAGGCGGTATATTTTTGAGGGCGAATATCCGCAGCGCAGAACATAGTACAAATAAAAATCGTGAAGCTCGTACGGCCCTACCAGATCCTCGGTTTTCTGGGATATCCGGCCGTCCTCGGGAGGAAGAAGCTCAGGGCTTACAGGCGTGTCCAGAATATCCAGAAGCACGTCGGACAGCTCCTTCTCTTTGCATGTATCCGCATAATAGCGCACCAGGTGGCGCACCAAAGTTTTGGGAACAGATGCGTTCACGCCGTACATGGACATGTGATCCCCGTTGTAGGTAGCCCAGCCCAGAGCCAGCTCCGACATGTCTCCCGTCCCTATGACAAGGCCTCCCGTCTGATTGGCGATATCCATAAGGATCTGGGTCCGCTCTCTGGCCTGCCCGTTTTCATATGTCACGTCATGGTTATTCATATCCTGGCCGATGTCCTGAAAATGCTGCGTTACGGACTGGCGGATATTGATCTCCTTCAGACGGGCGCCCACCTTGGCCGCCAGAGTGCAGGCATTGGCATAGGTTCTGTCTGTGGTCCCAAAACAGGGCATGGTCACACAGTGAATATCGGTTCTGGCCAGCTTCAGAAGGTCAAAGGCCCTGACAGCCACAAGAAGGGCCAGTGTGGAATCCAGACCTCCCGACAAGCCCACCGTCACATTCCTGCACCCGGTATGTTCCAGACGTTTTTTCAGGCCCATCGCCTGGATGGAAAGGATTTCCTCGCAGCGGCGGCTGCGCTGTGCCGGGTCGTGGGGAACAAATGGAGCCGGATCCACAAACCGGAGAATGGGGCCGGGAGTGGCAAAAAGAGCGGATGCCCCTGTCTCCCGGAAAGCAAAGTCCACCACCATGTATCCGCCCTTCTCCCTGGCTCTGTTCACAGCAGGGAAGGTATTCATCCGTCTCCGCTCGGCAGCCAGCCGCTCCAGATCAATGTCCGCACATATGCTCTCATTGACAAAGCGTCTGGATTCCACCAGGCAGGTTCCGTTCTCCGCTATTATATTCTGCCCTCCAAACACCAGATCCTGGGTGGATTCACCCTCCCTGCATTGGCGTAGATATAAGCGCACACAAGCCTGGCCGACTGGCTGCAGATAAGCTCATGGCGGTATATATCCTTACCGGTTGTCTCATCGCTTGCGGAGCAGTTGACTACCACAGTGGCCCCTGCCGCAGCATGATCCGTACTGGGCGGGCAGGGGACCCACACATCCTCGCAGATCTCCGCAGCCACCGTCAGCCCCGGCATATCGGTACATTTAAACAGCAGATTGGCGCCGAAAGGAACTTGTCCCCCATCCCATTCCGTCATAACGGGCTGCCCGCTGCCCGGGCAGAAATGGCGGACCTCATAAAATTCCGAATAATTGGGAAGATTCTGCTTCGGGATAAGTCCCAGAAGCCTGCCCTTGTGCACAGCTGCCGCCCCATTGTAAAGCTTCCCCTCATGTTCCCAGGGAAGTCCCAGGAACACAAGCGTATCCTTGCCCTTTGTGGAATCGACGATCCGCTTCAGTTCCCCCCTGGCCTTCTCTAAAAGCGGGGACTGGAGAAACAGATCCCCGCAGGTATAACCTGTAAGGCAGAGCTCAGGAAAAACCATGATTTTAACGCCCCTGCTGTGTCCCTGGCCGATTAATTCAATTATCTGCGACGCGTTATATTCAGGGTCAGCTACCTTAATCTTAGGCGTGGCCGCCGCTGTTCTTAAAAATCCATGTTTCATATGTGACCTCCGTGATTCAGAATCTGTCCAGGTTTAGAAAGGATTTCTTCCTTTATTTTTATCTTCTCCATTATATCCATAAATGGTAAAGATTACAATAATATGATAATGAATAATGATTTACATTTTCTTAAAACTGGTGTAAAATCTTTGGAAACCGAAAGAAAAAGAAGGAAGGTACGCTAATGGTAAATGAATTTTCCCGCACAGAAATGCTCATAGGCAGGGAGGGGATTTTAAAGCTTCGCTCCTCCGCTGTGGTTATCTTCGGCGTCGGCGGCGTGGGTTCCCACGCGGTGGAGGCTCTGGCCCGGTGCGGCGTTGGCCGTCTGGTCCTTGTGGACAACGACACCGTCTCCCTGACCAACATAAACCGCCAGAGCATCGCCCTCCACAGCACCATCGGGCAGTACAAAACCCTGGTTATGAAACAAAAGCTTTGCGACATCAACCCGGATATCCGTGTCCTGACCTATGAACAGTTTGTTCTTCCGGATAACCTGGACGCCCTGTTTGAGAACATAAAAAGCCAGATGGAATCATCTGACTCTGTAACCTATATCCTGGACGCCATCGACACCGTCACCGCAAAGCTGGCCCTGGCGTCCTATGCCGCAAAACATCATATTCCCATTCTCTCCTCCATGGGAACAGGCAATAAACTTCACGGGGATCTGTTCCGGATATCCGATCTATCCCAAACCTCCGTCTGCCCCCTGTGCAAGGTCATGCGCAAAGAACTGAAGGCCCGGAATATCCCAAAGCTCAAGGTCTGCTGGTCTCCGGAAAAGCCTTTGGCTCCCGCTCCCACAGAGGAGGACACAGGCGGCCGCAGAGCCACCCCCGGCAGCGTCTCCTTCGTGCCCCCTGTGGCAGGGCTTTTGATTGCAGGCGAGATAGTAAGAGATATTCTGGCGCCAATATTATAATAAAGTTCGCAACTGTTATATCACATAATTATCCTTCATGTTTTTCTGCCACTGCATTAAATCCTCCAGCGTATACCGATCCACCACTCCCGTGATGGCGTCGTCCAGTTCCTGCCAAAGTCTCAAAGTCACGCACTCCGCCTGCCTGGCGCAGGGATTTTCCTCGCCGGTGAGGCAGTCCACCGGAGCGAGGCTGCCCTCTGTAACTCTCAGAATCATGCCAACCGTATATTCTGAAGCAGGACGGGAAAGATAGTATCCTCCTGATTTCCGCGGATGCTGCGCACATAACCGGCCCTTGAAAGAATGGATATAATCTGCTCAAGATACTTTCCGGAGATATCCTGCCTTTTTGCAATGTCCTTTATCTTAACAGGCTCGCCGTCCCCATGAAGGGCTAAATCCACCATAGTTCTCAGGGCGTAGCGTCCTTTTGTCGATACCAGCATGTTTGTCACTTCCTTTTATTTTAGTGTGAGTCATTCCACCTGATTTTATCCCTATGGGATTATCATACTATTCCTGTAGGAAATATGTCAATAGGAATTTTCTAACATGCTTCCGGAAAAACAGCGCAAAAGAGAGAGCCGCCCTTCCCCCACAGAAGGCAGCTCTCGGTCACGATCTAAAACCGTCACACTATTAGTTTATCTGGCATCCCCATACCAAACAAAAACCTGTAAGGCACTCCTTTGTGCTTCTTACATGGACACTATATCACTGCTGCCATGATTTGTCAACATATTTTTGTGCACATTAGTGAAATCCATTCCTTATATATTCTATTTTTATATAAAATTCTTCCATCTGTATGCACCTTGCAGGCAAATGTTTTCTGCATATTTGGGGTAAATTGGTACATACTTAGTTTATGTATTATTTTATCACAATTCACAGCGGCCCTCCGCCGGATGTTTTTGTCCGGTGAACGTAACGGAAAGCCCCGTCTGCACAGCAGCAGGGCGCCTTTGCTTTCTGCCCGGGGCCAAACGTCCGGCTTTTGGCGCAGTGGCTGTGAACAGAGGTATTCTTTTAATACAAAGTCGCACAGAAAGGAAGAAACCATGGAATTTTCCCAAAATTTAGCAGACAATATGACTTACCTTCATAAAAAGCTGAATGTCCAGACAAATTTTGACGTAGTTTACCGGGTGGTCCATATAGGAGGACGGGAAGCCTGCCTCTACTTTATAGACGGCTTTACAAAAGATGATTCCCTTCTCAAAATCCTTCAGGTCTTTTCAGCCATCAAGCCCGAGGATATGCCCCGGGACGCCCACGGCTTTTCCAAGCAGTACGTACCCTACGGTGAGATCGGCCTTCTGACCAATGATACGGATATGATGATTCAGCTTCTCTCCGGCGTCTCCTGCCTCTTCATCGACGGCTATGACAGATGCATTACCATCGACTGCCGCACCTATCCCTCCAGAGGCGTCAGCGAACCTGAGAAAGACAAGGTTCTTCGGGGTTCCAGGGACGGGTTTGTGGAAACCCTTATTTTTAACACGGCCCTTATCCGCCGCCGCATCAGGATCCCAAACTCACCATGGAGATTATGTCCGCCGGCGAAAGCTCCCACACGGATATCGCCATCTGCTATATGGAAAACCGGGTGGACAAAAAACTTCTGGATACCATCAAAAACAGGATTAAAAACCTGAAGGTGGACGCTCTCACTATGAATCAGGAAAGCCTGGCGGAGTGTCTCTTCCCATACAAATGGTTCAATCCCTTCCCGAAGTTCAAATTTTCCGAGCGCCCCGACACAGCGGCGGCTTCAGTGCTGGAAGGAAATATCATTATTCTGGTGGACAACTCCCCCTCGGCCATGATTCTTCCGTCCTCCGTTTTTGATATCATAGAGGAGGCTGATGATTACTACTTTCCCCCCCTTACAGGCAGCTATCTGCGCCTGTCCAGAATGACTATCTCCATCCTGTCGCTGATGCTGACGCCCACCTGGCTTTTGTTTATGCAGAATACAAATCTGATTCCCGGCTGGCTGGCCTTTATCCAGCTGTCGGACCCCTACAACGTGCCCCTTATATGGCAGCTTCTCATACTGGAATTTGCTATTGACGGCCTGCGCCTGGCAGCGGTAAACACCCCCAGCATGCTGACCACTCCTCTGAGCGTAATCGCCGGTATTGTCCTTGGGGAATATGCGGTAAAATCCGGCTGGTTTAACAGCGAGACGATGCTGTACATGGCATTTGTGACCATAGCAAATTACTCCCAGGCCAGCTTCGAGCTGGGTTACGCCATGAAATTTATGCGGATTATTATTTTGATTTTAACTGCTGTTTTCAATATCTGGGGATATATTCTGGGAACGGTCTTTGCCATATGCGCTATTATCTTTAACAGAACCATCGCAGGAAAGAGTTATATTTATCCGCTGATTCCCTTCAGCTGGAAAGAATTGAAAAAAAGATTTTTAAGAGGCCGTCTGCCCCACACGGAAAAATAGAACCGGACTGCAGAAAAATCCGAAGGGCTTTCTATCAGGCCCTTCGGATTTTTCCGTCCTTTATTGCTCCTCAAAGGGGAATTTCACTCCCCAGTCTCTGCGCAAACCGTCCATCATCTCCATCATGCGGAGGGTTTCTTTATGAGGCATTTCCTCACACTCTTTCTTTCCCTCCTCAATGGCCTTGATAGACGCCCGAACCTCATCCTCAAAACCGGTAAGCTGCTCCGGCACATCCCTCTCCCACTTTAACTGCCTGGCCTTGTCATAAACCTTCAGCTTCTGGACATTGTTAACGCCCTCTGCTATGAGGTAGCCCTTGGTTCCGTAGACGATTCCGTACTGCTCCGTAACAGAGAGCATTCCGCTGTGGGCGATGGCCATGGCCCCGTTTTTGAACTTCAGGATAACCGCATTCTGCTCATCCACCCCTGAGGCTGTCTTCGTGCAGGAGGAGGTGATCTCCTCCACCTCAGTTCCCAGAACCATACTGATAAAATTCAGCGGATAGATACCCACATCCAGAAGCGCTCCCCCTGCCAGCTCCGGCTTCTGCAGCCTGTCCTTCCACTGGACGTCTGCTCCCAGGTTGGCTGTGACAAAGGTAATCTCTCCCAGCTCGCCGGAAGCCACCACCTCATCGATCATCCTTCTGCTTGGCAGATACCTGGTCCAGATCGCCTCTGTGATAAACAGATCCGCCTTCTCAAATGCGTCCAGAATCTCCCTGGTCTGCGCTGCATTGGCCATAAATGCTTTCTCGCACAAAACCGGCTTTCTGTAAGCCAGGCACAGCTTGGCGCAGTCGTAGTGGTGGGAGTGGGGGGTGGCGATGTAAACCAGCTCCACCTGCTGGTCTTTGAGCATATCCTCATAGCTGCCGTATGCCTTTAGAACCCCGTTGTCTGCAGCAAATTTCTCCGCCTTTTCCAGGCTTCTGGAAGCCACGGCGTAGCACTGGGCCTCCTCCATCAAATTCAGGGTCTTGGCCATCTTCATGGCAATGGCGCCTGCCCCCATAATTCCGATTTTCATGATAATATTCCTCCTGCTTTGTTCCGGCTTTCAAGTAAAGCGTCCCCGTATTACTTTCCGGTACTCTTTGTTACACAAAATCTTCCCTCATAGGATTAAAGATATCCAGCAAAATCCCCGCCTTTAAGCAGACGCAGCCGTGTACCACGTCATTGGTCTTAAGCATGGTGTCTCCCGACTTCACTATTTTTTTCTCCCCGTCGATTTCAAACTCAAACTCTCCGCTGACTACATAGGTAATCTGTGTGTGGGGATGATGGTGAAGGCTGCCCCTTGCGCCCTGTTCAAAGGTGTTTTCCACACACATGAGATCTTTACTGTAAGCCAGGACGCGCCTTACAACTCCGGCTCCCCCGCTGCAGGCCTCCGTGTCCTTGTGAAATACCCATCTCTCATTCATCATAAAACAACTCTCCTCTTTTTAATCCTGTCATCGAAGGGGCGCAGGGCGTGTTTGAAAATTGCTTTTCCTCAGATGCACGTCCCTATCCGCCTCCCTTCCTACGCGTTTTCAAAGCCAACGGATTTTAAGAACCTTCCGAAATATCTGCGGCCTTCCTCATTGCATTTGTATACGCCTGCATCCTCCAGAACCCGGGCAAATACATGGCCCACTTCCTCCTGAAGTACCGATTCCACGTTATCCCTGGTGATTGCAATTCCCTTTTGCCTGTATACAGGAAGGAATTCCTCCACCCAGTCCCCCGTGTTTTTCCAGGCTTTCATTGCTGCGTATATCCTTTCCCTCCACAATATATTCAGCCAGCCCGGCCAGTTCCGTCTTAAGCCTGGAAGCAGCACAGCCAGGCCCATAACTTCAATCAGGCCGATATTTTCCTTCTTAATATGATGCAGCTCCTGGTGGGGATGATACACGCCCAGAGGGAACTCATCTGTGGTAATATTATTGCGCAGCACCAAATCCAGCTCATACATCCCGCCCGTCTTTCGCGCAATGGGGGTGATGGTGTTGTGGGGCTCTCCCTTTGTCTCTGCAAAGATAAACGCCTCCTCATCGGTATACCCTCTCCAGCAGGACAGGACCTTGTCACCCAGTTCAATGAGGCGGTCCGGGTCCCCGGCTCTCAGGCGCAGAACCGACATAGGCCAGTACACAATCCCGGCCTCCACGTCCTCATACCCCTTCATGGTAAAATACTTCTCAATTCCGGCCTTTGCCATGGCAAAGGTATAGTGCCCCCCTGGAAATGATCATGGCTCAGTATGGAGCCGCCTACAATGGGCAGGTCCGCATTGGAACCCAGGAAATAATGGGGGAACTGCTTAATAAAATCAAAAAGCTTTCTGAAGGCCGCCCGGTCTATCTTCATAGGAACATGCCGCCCGTTAAACACGATGCAGTGTTCGTTGTAATATACATAAGGAGAATACTGAAATCCCCACCGGCTTTCGTTGATGGTAACGGGAATAATCCTGTGGTTATTTCTCGGCGGATGGTTGGCGCGGCCTGCATAGCCTACATTTTCCATACAGAGCTGACATTTGGGGTAGCCGCTCTGCCTGGCCAGCTTGGCTGCGGCGATCGCCCTGGGATCCTTCTCCGGCTTGGAAAGGTTCACCGTGATATCCAAATCTCCATAGGGCGTCTTTGTGACCCACTTCATATCCTTCTTGATACGGTACCGGCGTATGTAATCGGAATCCTGACTCAGATTATAGTACCAGTCGGTAGCCGTCTCCGGCGATATTTCATAGCGGCGCCAAAATTCCTCCTCCACCTGGCTTGGCCTTGGCATCAGGCAGTTCATAAGCTTGGTGTCCAGCAGATCCCGGTACACCACGCTGTCATTCTCCAGCACGCCCGCCCCGGCTGCATAGTCCAGCAGCTCCCCCAGTATCGCTTCCAAATCCTCACACGGAACAGGCCCCTCCGGAGCCTCAAACTCGTCCATCTTAAGCACGTCCAGCATCTGATTTCTGGCATAGACGGCGTCCGTCTCCTTAATAAGCCCGCGGCTCTGGCCGTATTGCACCAGTCCCTCTATCGCTTTATAAACCATAACCGTACCCTCCCTTTATATTCTGTCTTTCTGCTTCACCCTTTTATTATATCCCCCTCCAACATAGGTGACAATGGCATTTTTTATGGATTTATATCAAATATTTTTAAATATGCGGCCCACCCGTACCACGATCATTCCTCCAAGAAGTCCCACCATGGCTCCGGCTGCAGTTCCGGCTGCCAGGAGTACAGGGAGATAGGAAAATACGCCGAAGGTATGGACCACAAAGGACGCCATGAGAAACTGGCCCACATTGTGGGCCACTCCCCCCAGTATGCTTACTCCCACCATTCCAAAGAGTTTGTATTTTTTGCAGACATACATAACGAAAAGGCTCAGCGCGGCCCCCGCCGCTCCAAAAAGGATGGTGGAAGGGGGGCCGAAGGTGAAGCCCGTAAACAGAATCCTAACTCCGTTTATGACAATTGTCTCTTTCACTCCCATACAGTAAAGACTAATCATCGTAACCAGATTGGCCAGTCCCAGCTTCACCCCCGGCGCCCCAGATAGACGGGAACCAGAGATTCCACATACCCCAAAACAACGGCCAGCGCAATGAGCAGTCCGTATAGCGCAATTTTTTTCGTTGACATTGGATGATTAGAGGACATATCCGCTCTCCCATTCTGATTCTAAATAACGCCCTGCTTTTAACCCTTCGTCTGCCCGGGCAGGTTCCTTTGGCTATGCAGTCCGTGTTACCGGTAAGTTTATGCAGTGCATGCCGGTTCAGGCACGTCTCATTGTTTCCGTATAAGTATAGCATGTCCGGCTGTTTTGTGGAACACCTCACTTCCACGGATTTTCCCTCCCGGGAAGATCGCTGCCGGAACTTATCCACTCTTACATACTATATATTATTTCTAATAATAATTATATAACTATATATATTTGATTATGGTTCTCCGCTGAGTTACAATTAATACCAGAAATGTATCCCCATACAGATTAAACTCCCCAAATAAACCTGAAAGGCAGGCGCTAACCTATGGATTCAATTTCCGAAAAATTTGCAAAGCTGGGCTGTGACAATGCTCCGGGCCAGGAAACCCTTCAAAAAGAAACCCCTTTGGACTTAAGAGGCCCCAGGCTTTCCGGCGCTCCCGTAGATTTTTCCCACGGGGACGTAGATGCCTTTGAACCCCTGCCGGGAAGCCTGGAGGTTTTTACCAGCGGATTTTACAAAGGCGGAAAGCAGGCCTACACGGAGTACCGGGGCAAAAACTCCATACGCAGGGAAGTGGCGGAAAAACTGGCTGCATTCACAGGCGCCTCCATCGATCCGGACACTAACCTGATTCTGACTCCCGGTACCCAGGGCGCTTTATTCCTAGCCATGGGCGCATTGGTTGCAAAAGGCGACAGAGTGGCTATTGTGGAGCCGGACTACTTCGCCAACCGCAAGCTGGTAGAATTTTTCGACGGCTCCCTGGTTCCCATCCCCATGAATTACTATGAGAGCCCGGAAAAATCAGGCATTGACCTGGCGAGCCTGGAAGCCGCCTTTAAAAGCGGCGTCAAGCTGTTCCTTTTCTCCAACCCCAACAATCCTACGGGAGCCGTTTATTCCTATGACGAGATCTGCTCCATTGCCGCCCTGGCAAAAAATATGACGCCGCCCTTCTGGTAGACGAGCTGTACTCCCGTCAGATATTTGACGGCCGTTCTTACACCCACCTCTGCGCCCGCAGGGAGATTCCCCAAAATCTGGTTACGGTTATGGGGCCCTCTAAAACAGAATCCCTCAGCGGCTTCCGCCTGGGCGCAGCCTTCGGAACGGCCCATATCATCACACGCATGGAGAAGCTTCAGGCTATCGTATCCCTCAGGCCGCCGGATACTGCCAGGCAGTTTATAAAACCTGGTTTTCCGAACCGGAAGGCTTTATGGCGGACCGCATTGCAAAACACCAGGCTATCCGGGATGCGCTCACAGAAAGACTGTCAGCTGCGAAGGGGGTCAGAGTCCGCCTCACCGATGCAGGAAGTTATCTGTTTCCGGAGCTGCCAAACATGGATGTGGAGATCGAAGAATTTGCAAAAATAGTCCGGCGGCTTGCCGATGTAACGATAACGCCGGGAACTGAATTCGGTCCCCGGTTCACCCGCAGCTTCCGCATCAACTTCTCCCAGGATCCGGGCGCCGCCCTGTCCGCCGTCGATCGGGTGCTGGCGGTTATGGAACGTTACCGTAAAAAATGAGAAGCATCGCCCTGCCGGAATTCCGGCGGGGGTTTTTTTCCATTTTCATAAATTATCCATTGTGGCCCGGTGTGTCTTGTGATAAAATAAACAATGCCCGTTCTATTCACTATCCGCGGCAAAACTATATTATACGCAAGGAGTGTTACAATGAGCAAAGAACCAATGAAACAGACAACCAAAAGTATCGCCGGCATTGTTGTCATGGCCCTTCTCTCCGTAATTGTAATCGCCGTATCCGGCCCCCTGTACCGTACCTTGAGAGGACCGATTACAAACGCCCGGCCGGAATACCCTCTGGCAGACGGATCCTACACTTATGAAGCGCCACAGTTTGACGACAAGGGCTACAAAGAGCGCGTCTCCATCACTGTTGAGAACGGAATTATCGTTTCATGCTCCTGGGATTCATTTAATGAAGAAGGACAGGGCAAGAAGAAGCTTTCCATGGACGGACAGTACATTATGTCTGAGTCAGGTCCCACCTGGGCCGCCCAGGCCCATTCCGTAGCCAGCTACGTAATCGAACACCAGAAGGTATCCGGTCTTGCCAATGCCGAAGGCTATGCCACAGATACAATCGCATCTGTGAGCATCAACGTATACCCCTTTATAAACGGTGTGGAGGACTGCCTGAAACAGGCTGCTAAAGAATGAAACTTTTACAGAAACGGGATTTGATACTGGCTGCAGCGCTTTTGCTGTCAGCTGCGGCTGCCTTTGGGGCCATGCAGTTCGCCCGCCGCACCCCGGCTGGTATGGCGGAGGTGACAGTAAACGGCGAGGTTGTAAAACGGCTGGATCTGTCCAAGGATACGGAACTGACAATTACGGGAAGCGGCGGCGGTACGAACCATCTGGTGGTCAGGGACGGCCAAATATGGTGCAGCGAAGCCAGCTGCCCTGATAAAGTCTGTGTTCAACAGGGCAAAAAGCATTTAAACAGCGATACCATCGTCTGCCTTCCCAATAAGATGATTGTCACGATTATGGCAAATGAATAGTTCCCCTCTGTGCAAATCAAAAGTACCGGATAAGCCATGGCTTCAGCAGGCCTGCCGGTACTTTTTTAGTATTTAAGCCGTATAAACGGCATATAAGTTCTGGCCTTTGGCAATCAAAACTTCTTTGCAGTCCCCACCTTGGCCAGATCCGCCTTGATCGTCTCAAAATCCATGCCTCCCACAGAATCAATGGTGGCCACTACGGCTCCTTCCACAAGGGGGCAGTCTACCATCTCCACTTTTTTGTCTTCAAACATCTCAATTACCATCTCCGTAGTCATAACAGCGCTTCCCATATCCATGAGCACCAGAACCCCGTCCTCGGAATATACGGATTCGATGGCCGCCTGTATCTTTTCAAAGCTGGTTCCGAAATTGCCGTCCTCCAGTCCTCCTGCCGCTGCAATGCTGGCGCTGGGCGCCATCATAGAGGTCAGCTCCACAACGCTCTTAGCAAGGTTCTCACTGTGGGATACGATTACAAATCCTACCATACGATGCACTTACTCCTTTCATCCGTTACTCATTCCAGCGCTCCGGCTCCAATCACCTCCAGCATATAGGAATAGGAAGTCGCCCCGGGATCCTGGTGTCCCAGCCCCCGCTCTCCCACATAGCTGGCTCTGCCCTTGGTAGCCACCAAATCTTTGGTATGTTCCGCCCCCGCCCAGGCAGCCTTCACGCCTGCCGCCAGCACTTCCTTTGGGGTTTTCCCCTCTGCTGCAGCCGCCTTCATGGCGTCCAGGGAAGGAACCATGGCGTCCAGCATGGTGGCTTCCCCCACTGCCGCCTTTCCCCTCTGCATTACGCCTTCCACGGCGGCATCCATCATAGTCAGAAAATCCCGGATATCCATCTCGTTCTTTCCGGCCATGGCCATACCTGCCTTCATGTAAGCAGTACCGTACAAAGGACCGGAAGCGCCTCCCACTGTGGATACCAGCGTCATTCCAACTGTCTTAAGTATGGTTCCGATATCTTTGCCCTCAAGGAGGGGAGCTTCTCCTCCACCGCTCCAAATCCCCGGGCCAGATTGATTCCATGGTCGCTGTCTCCGATAGGCTGGTCCAGCTCCGTGAGATAATCTTTCTGCTCCTCCATCTTCAGACCCATCGCCCTGATGATTTCCAATATCCTCTTACTGTCTGCCATGATGACCACCTTTCTTTTTCAAGTAAGCTCTTAATATATCGTTTACCATACCTCAAAACCTCATAAAGTCCCCGCTGTGCGGGGACAACTCTGATTCTAAGACTTATTTCCATGCGGGCGTATCTGCAGGCGCATCCAGCAATGTTTTCATCTCATCGTCCAGACGCAGCAGCGAGATGGAAAATCCCTGCATTTCAATGGAGGTCATATATTCTCCCACAAAGGTTTTGTAAACCTTGATATTCTTCTCTGCCAGCACATCGGCAATCCGGTTATTGAGGATGAACAGCTCCATAAGCGGGGTGGCGCCTGCGCCGTTCACCATCACAGCCACCTCATGGCCTGTGTAATCGATATCTGCCAGAATCTGTGCCAGGAGCATATCTACAATCTGATCCGCCGTCTTGACGGGCTCCTTATGGGTTCCCGGCTCTCCATGGATGCCGATCCCCACCTCCATCTCTCCCTCAGACAGTTCAAATCCAGGTTTTCCCGCCGCAGGTACGGTGCAGGGAGCGATAGCTGCGCCCATGGTCCTTACATTGTCGATTACCTTCAAAGCCACTGCCTGAACCTGGTCCAGGGAAGCCCCCGTCTCTGCCAGGGCTCCTGCAATCTTATGTACAAATACAGTTCCTGCCACGCCTCTGCGGCCTACGGTGTAGAGGCTGTCCTTTACGGCTACGTCGTCGTTGGTAACTACATACTTGACAGCTATGCCGTCCATCTCCGCCATCTCCGCCGCCATCTCAAAATTCATCACATCGCCGGTGTAGTTTTTGACCACCATGAGAACGCCTGCGTCTGTGGCGATTGCCTTGATCCCCTCATAAATCTGATCCGGCGTGGGGGAGGTAAATACCGCTCCGGCCACAGCCGCGTCCAGCATGCCTGTTCCCACAAAGCCGCCGTGGGCCGGCTCGTGACCGCTTCCTCCGCCGCTGATGAGGGCTACCTTGCCTTCTTTCTTCCGGGCGCGCACCACCACGTTGCCGCAATCCAGTTTCCTTAAATACCGGGGATATGCCTTAACCATACCCTGAATCATCTGTTCCTCTACCAGCGTTACATCGTTGATAAATTTCTTCATAATTGCGAAAACCCCCTTATTATATTTTGATACAGTCAGGTTCCGGATCTCTTTATAAACGCATGCAGACCGCCGAAGGGAGACATAAGCCTGTCCCTTTGGCGGCTGCCGCCTTTCCCGTCTTATTCGCCCAGGCAGTTCATGTCGTTAAGTCCGCAGGTCTTGTCCTCCTCATCCTCAACACAGTTCATATCGTTGAGTCCGCAGGTTTTATCCTCCTCATTTTCCAGGCAGTTCATGTCATTAAGGCCGCAGGTCTTATCCTCTTCCTCAGTCATGCCGTTCATGTTGTTAATATCCAATTTTTTCTTCTCCATGGAAATCCTCCTTGCTATAAGCACCTGGCGGCGGCCACAGGGTCCCCCGGTGCGATACAGGCACTTGGCAGGCTTACTCCGGCCGCTTCGTGCAGTTACCCGTTGCTGTCTTGCCAAAGGCGCGTCCCCTCCGGCTCTCCTCAGTATGTCTCAGCTTCCGGCGCAAACCGGAATACAAGTCCCGGCTATGTGCAAAACCACAGTAAGCCGGCCGCCGCCTGAAGGCGGCTGCCGACTAAAGGACTATGCTTCTTTTGTAGCTACGATGTCAACCCCCGTATCCGCCACATTGGGCACAATTACATCGCCGATGTGAACCGGAGCTTTTACAGTGATGCCCTTCAGAGCCTTTACACACTGGAAAATTTTGTCTTTTGGTATATCCTCCTTTGTCTTTACGGAAACCATATCCGCCTTACCGCCCTCCACCTTCACAGTGGAAGTAACAATTCTGGTAGGGCTTAACACTTCCTTTCTGGCATATACCTCTCCGCGCTTACAGGTATGGCCTGTAACGCTTACCACCTCTTTCCCTTCCAGCTCCACGGTCAGAGGACAGCCCATAGGACAACCGATACAGATAAGTTCTCTCTTTTCCATGGCCTATGCCTCCTCTACTTTTATTGTAATCGCCTTAAGTTCCGGATGCAACAGTAATTTTGCTTTTTCCAGTTTTATCTCCTCCATCTCGCCGGGAGCCATAACAGGACGTTTTCTGTGCATCACCCGCTCATCATCAAAGTATACGCCGATCCAGCAGTTTTTATATACGTTTCCCACGCGGAAACGGACAATCTGGCATCCTCCATCCGCTCCGGATTAATGGTGCAGGGCACTGTGTAGCGCACCCCGTCCACAGCCTTCAGGCTTATCTCACGGCCTTTGCCGGTATCCCTTCCGCCCTTCACATATCCGGCTGCGTTCTTGCCGGCTGCCGCGGCCTCCTCAGATACAAAATCCACCAGGTCATGGACATGAAGCACATTTCCACAGGCGAAAACGCCTCTATGCTGGTCTCCAGGCTCTCATTTACAATCGGGCCTGAGGTGACGCGGCTCATCTCCACTCCCATGCCGCCTGAGAGTTCGTTTTCGGGTATCAGGCCCACAGACAGAAGCAGGGTGTCACAGGTGTAATCCTCCTCCGTTCCCGGTATTGGCTTCCCTCTCTCGTCCACAGCGGCCAGGGTGACGCCCTCTAAGCGTCCCTTTCCTCTGATATCCACCACCGTGTGGCTTAATTTGAGAGGAATGTCATAGTCGTTGAGACACTGTACGATATTTCTCTTTAGTCCGCCGGAATAAGGCATCAGCTCCGCCACAACCTTAACCTTCGCCCCCTCCAGCGTCATGCGCCTTGCCATAATCAGGCCGATGTCCCCGGAGCCTAAGATTACCACTTCCCGGCCGGCATATAACCCTCCATATTCACCAGACGCTGGGCGGTGCCGGCTGAAAAAATGCCGGCCGGCCGGTATCCCGGTATATTGAGGGCGCCTCTGGACCGCTCCCTGCATCCCATGGCCAGGATAACCGCTTTGGCCTGAATCTCAAAAAGCCCCTCCTCCCGGTTCATGGCTGTAACTACCTTCTCACGGCTGATGTCCATAACCATGGTATTCAGCTTATACTCAATCTTCCTCTCGTAAACCTGTTCCTCAAACCGGGCTGCGTATTCCGGGCCTGTAAGCTCCTCCTTAAAGGTGTGAAGCCCGAATCCGTTGTGAATGCACTGGTTTAAGATTCCTCCCAGCTCTTTGTCGCGTTCCAGGATCAATATGCCTTCGATTCCGTTGTCCCTGGCCGCTACTGCTGCAGCAAGACCCGCAGGCCCGCCGCCGATAATGACGATATCATATTCTCTCATCTTAAGCGCGCCTCCTTTTATATTCTGTCCTTATTGGTTCCCACCACAAGCTTTGACTTTCCTCCGGTCTTGGTTATCTCCTCCATGGGAAGCCCCAGCTCCCGGTGAAGAATATCCATGGACCTGGGCGAACAGAAGCCTGCCTGGCACCGGCCCATACCGGCCCTGGTTCTGCGTTTGATCCCGTCTAAGGAGCGGGCGCCCAGAGGCCGGTGGATGGCATCCAGGATTTCCCCTTCCGTCACCATTTCACAGCGGCAGATAATGTTGCCGTAGGCGGGTTTTTCCTTAATCAGGCGAATCCGATCTTCCTTTGATAATTCATCCGGATCCAGAATGCCCTTTCTTGTGCCTTCAAAGTCAGGATTGGGCTCCAGCCCCATCTTATCCGCCAGAATTCCCGCTACCATCTTCCCGATGGCAGGACAACTGGTAAGTCCCGGAGACTCGATACCTGCACAGTCTATAAATCCCGGGGCGTCCTCCAGTTCTTTGATAATAAACTCATGGCCCTCCTCATGGGCGCGCAGCCCTGCAAAAGACGTGATGACCTGACGCATGGGCAGATCCTTCACATTCATTCCCCCTTTGCCTATGAGCTCATCCAGGCCTTCCCTTGTGGTGGCTGTGGCCTCCCTGTCCTCAATGTCGATGGCCGTGGGACCCACAATCAGATTGCCGTGAACCGTGGGGGACACCAGCACGCCTTTGCCGTATTTCCAGGCAGCGCAAAAATGGTGCGGGATACATGGTTCCCTGCGCTCTTGTCCAGAAGGCAGTAATCCCCCCGCCTGGGCGTAATGTGAATCTTGGTTTCACTTACCATATTGTGGAAAACATCCGCATATAAGCCTGCCGCATTGACCACATATCTTGTTTCATAAAGGCCCTGGCTGGTTTCCAGCGCCCAGCCCCCCTCTGTTTTGCGGATGTTCTTTACCTCCGTGTCGAATTTAAAATCAATGCCGTTGGTGTAAGCATTTTCCGCTAATGCAATATTTAAATTGAAAGGACATACTATACCGGCCGTTGGTGCATAGAGAACGCCTTCCGCCTCGTCCGTCAGGTTTGGCTCCATCTCATGAATCCTGGCCTTATCCGTAATAACCTCCAAATCCCTGACGCCGTTTTTCACGCCCCTCTCATAGAGGGCCTGCAAATCGGGAAGGGCTTCCTCGTCCAGGCACACTACAAAGGATCCGCACTGTTTAAAAGGGAAATCCAGTTCCTTTGACAGCTCCGGCATCATCTGGTTTCCTTCCACGTTCAGCTTCGCCATGAGGGAGCCTTCCGCCGCATCATAGCCCGCATGTACAATGGCGCTGTTGGCCTTTGAAGTTCCGCAGCACACATCTTCCTCCCGCTCCAGGACGCAGGCGTTTACCTTGTACCGGGACAGCTCTCTGGCCGATGCGCAGCCGGCCACCCCCGCCCCGATGATAATTACGTCATACATAGTTTTTTGTTCCTTTCTTACTAAATAATTATGCTCTTGCGAAAAAGAGCGGGGCAAACAAGGTATGTTTCCATACCTATTTGCCCTGCTCCATTCTCACGCAATTGTTATGTAATTGTAAACCCCGGCGTATGTCCTGCCCGGCTGGTGTTTGAAAGAAAAGCCGTCCCGGGAATTATGCCCAGGGAATGGCTCCGTACAGTAATACGGCTGCAACGGCGCCGATGACAGGTCCTACGATAACCACAGGCGCGTAGCCCCAGTTGGAATCGCCCTTTCCCTTAATCGGCAGAACTGCGTGCGCCAGACGGGGCCCTAAGTCACGGGCCGGATTAATGGCATAGCCTGTAAGGCCGCCTAAGGACATACCGATGGACACAATGATACCGAATACAAGCAGTTTATCAACGCCGGCTGCAATACCGGTCACCTGACCGATGCCTTTGATGGCAAATACAAGGATGAATGTTCCAACTGCCTCACTTAAAATGTTGCGTCCCATGTTGGGCACAGACGGTCCTGTACAGAAGGTTCCCAGCTTGGTAGCTGCAGAATCCGTGGCGTCATACTGATCCTTAAACATAAGGTAAACTATGACAGCGCCTAAAAATGCGCCTGCGAACTGGGCAATGATATATCCGGGAACCATTCCCCAGGATAAGCTTCCGTCCACTGCAAGGGCAATGGTCAGAGCCGGGTTAAAGTGGGCGCCCGATGCTGCGCCGAAGATAAATGCGGGAAGCATAACTGCCAGGCCCCAGGCAAATGTAATCTGGATAGAGCCTGCGCCCTTCATTCCCGATTTGTTCAGCGTTACGTTAGCCACAACGCCGTCGCCTAAAATAATCAGTATCATGGTTCCTATAAACTCTGCTATATATGGTAACATATTTTACCCCCTTCTCTCAGTTGCATGGTTCCGGCCCCCATATGGGACCGGCGGGCCACGCCGGTCAATGTCGTTTCATACCCATATGAGGTTAATCCTCTTTTGCCCAGCCATAGGAGCATTTTACCGCCTTATTCCATCCGGATATCATCTCGTCTCTCTTTTCCCCGCAGATCTCCGGTGTGAAGGTTCTGTCGATTGCCCAGTTCTTTATAACTTCTTCCTTGTTGGCCCAGTAGCCAACTGCAAGACCTGCCAGATAAGCGGCGCCCATGGCAGTTGTCTCTACACATTGCGGCCTGTTAACCGGGGGCATTGATAATGTCGGCCTGGGTCTGCATCAGATAGTTGTTGGCGCTTGCTCCGCCGTCCACCTTGAGAGCCGCCAGCTCAATGCCGGAGTCCGCCTTCATGGCCTGAAGAACATCGTTGGTCTGGTAGCACAGAGAATCCAGAGTTGCGCGGATAATGTGATATTTGTTCACGCCCCGGGTAATTCCCACAACAGCGCCTCTTGCGTACTGATCCCAGTGGGGAGCTCCCAGTCCGGTAAATGCAGGAACCACATAGCACCCGTTGGTATCTTTTACCTTCCTGGCCATATACTCGGAATCCGGTGAGGAATCAATGAGTTTCATCTCGTCTCTCAGCCACTGGATAGCCGCGCCTGCCACGAAGATAGAACCTTCCAGCGCGTAGTTAACCTTTCCGTCCAGTCCCCACGCAATGGTGGTAACCAGACCGTTCTTGGAGAATACGGGCTTCTCGCCTGTGTTCATCAGCATGAAGCAGCCTGTTCCGTATGTATTCTTGGCTTCTCCCGGATTGAAGCAGGTCTGGCCGAAAAGGGCCGCCTGCTGGTCCCCTGCCGCTCCGCCGATGGGGATCTCCCCGCCGAAGAAGCTGGAATCAGACCTGCCGTATACACAGCTGGAGGCTTTGCCTCAGGAAGCATGGACTTTGGAATGTTAAGTTCTGCCAAAATCTCATCGTCCCACTCAAGTGTATTGATATTAAAAAGCATGGTACGTGAAGCGTTGGAGTAGTCGGTCACATGGACCGCGCCCTTTGTCAGCTTCCAGATCAGCCACGTCTCCACTGTGCCGAAAAGCAGCTCGCCCTTCTCCGCACGTTCTCTCACGCCCTCTACATTGTCCAGGATCCATTTCAATTTGGTTCCTGAGAAGTAAGCGTCGATTACAAGTCCGGTCTTGGCGCGGAAGGTGTCAACCAGGCCCTTGTCTTTCAGACTGTCACAGTACTCGGAGGTTCTGCGGCACTGCCATACGATAGCATGGTATACAGGTTCTCCTGTCTCCTTATCCCACACAATTGTGGTTTCACGCTGATTGGTGATACCGATTGCAGCGATGTCTTCTGCAGTTGCCCCTATTTTCGACATAGCCTCAACTGCAACTCCCAGCTGTGTGGACCAAATCTCGCTGGCGTCGTGCTCAACCCAGCCCGGCTTCGGGAAAAACTGTGTGAATTCCTTCTGTGCAACGCTGCACATCTCGCCTTTTTCATTGAAAAGGATACACCTGTTGCTTGTTGTTCCTGAATCCAGTGCCATTACATACTTTGCCATAAAAACCCTCCTTCTTATTTGCCGATACACTCCACATGTATCATTTATAACATAAACCAATCTCTCTACCCCAGAGAAACGGGTTCAGTTCCCTTTATTTCCTCCCGGTGCCGGTTATCCGCCGGATCCCCGGGGCCAATCTCCCGCCCCGCAGGGCGCGGCGTCCGGCTACATCAGCCAGACCTGGGGGTTCGTTGTGGAAACGGAAATGGCTCCGGCTGAAAGCGCGGCCATCACGTCCTCCTTATCGGATATGAGTCCCCCTGCAATTACAGGTATTTTCACCAGCTTACACACTCTCTTTATCACCTTCGGCATCAGTCCCGGAAGAATCTCTATGATATCCGGCCTAGCCACCGCCATCTGATGCTCGATATTTTCAAACGCCATGGAATCCAAAACAAAAATCCTAAGCGTGGTGTACAGAGACAGTTCTCTGGCCCTCTTAATAAGGACCGGTTTCGTGGAAATGATGCCGTCGGCGTCCGTATTATTTTTATATAATCCACAGCCACCTCTTTGCCGCTGAGTCCTGTAATTAAATCGATATGTACCATAGCCACTTTCCCGGCCTCCTTAATCTGCCGGACAATGCTTCCTATGTTGCAGATATCCCCAAAAAGGATAAAGACCACCTTAATCTCTTCTCTTGCACAGCAGGCGCTCAGGCCTTCCATATCCTTTATAGCCGCAATGACCGGATTCGCTTCTATCAGGTCATAAAATTTCTGATCCATTGGAATCCCCCTCCTCCTTCTGACCCACAAAAAAGAGCATAGTCAAAAACCAACATCTCTGTTGTTTTACTATGCTCTCATCGTCTCAGCACTCTTATTCGTCTGAATTCAATATAGCATATTGCCCATATTATTTCAATAGCGGATTTTTATTTCTCGCATTATCAACATATACAGCCCGCCTGAACTCGTGATTTTTTGTGTATTTTATACGAATTTTCATTTTTTCCTTATACATATTTAGTTATTTCTTTAACAAACCAACGATTTCGTCCAGGGTTTTGTTTCCCATGTGAATTTCCCTGTCATTGAAGATCATCATGGGAACTCTCTTGATGTCATATTTAGCCACCAAATCCTCGTAGAGGGCCGCATCGATCATCTCTGCCTCTATGCAGGGATTTAAGATGGCTATCTGCTGGCAGGCGGCCACCACTGTGGGACAGTGATGGCAGGCAGAGAGACGCAGATTTTAATGTTGGTCTTTTGATCCAGCTTGTCTATCTTCTTTCTCAGGCTTCGCGGTATATCCTGACCGTGGCCGGACAGATTGTAAACTGCCAGTACGAAGGAGTTTATCTCCTTTCCTCCCGGAACGCCGTGGAATGCAGCTCTTTCGTATCTGCCGTCTTTATAGAGGCCGGTAACCGGGAGCCACCGGGTATCCAGCTCAGGCGCCTCAAAAGCCTCCTCCGGCGGGTAGAGCTCCAGGGTAAGTTACTGCTTAAGGCCGTCAGGCTTTTCAGGAACACCGCCAGCTCCATATCCTTTTCCCTGGAAAGGTCGGCAACCGCCTTCACAGTTACAGGCGCTTCCAGTTTGTCAAAGATCCCGGAAAGCTGGGTTTTCAGGCTCTGGTCTATAAGAGGGCTTTCAGAGGGAAGGGTCGTTAAATCAATCGTCACGGCCACCTCCTTACAGCAGTCCCACCAGATCGAAGCTTGGGGTTAAGGTTTCATCCCCCGGTTTCCATCTGGCCGGACATACCTGATCTCCGTGAATTTCCACAAACTGGGCCGCCTGTACTTTGCGCAGCAGCTCCTCCGCATTTCTGCCGATGCCCATATCGTGAACCTCATAGGCTTTGATCCTGCCCTGGGGATTGACGATAAAGGTTCCGCGGAGGGCCTGTCCCTCCTCCTCCGCCAGAACGCCAAAATCCCTTGCTAAAACGCCGGCCGGATCTCCCAGCATGGGATACTGGATTTTTTTAATGGTGTCCGAGGCGTCGGCCCAGGCCTTATGAACAAAATGTGTGTCCTCAGATACGGAATAGATCTCACAGTCCGCAGCTCTGAATTCCTCGTAAAAGTCAGCCAGATCCCCCAGTTCCGTGGGACACACGAAGGTAAAATCCGCTGGATAGAAAAAGAACACGGACCAATGGCCCAGGGTATCCTCCCTTGTGATTTCTTTGAATTTACCCTGATGAAACGCCTGCACTTTAAAGTTTTCCACTGTCTTGTTAATCAGATTAACCATGTGAATACTCCTTCCTGTTGAGTGCTATTAGCAGAATTAATCTAATTGTAGCACAAGTTATCTGATATCACAACTGTTGCAGGCAAAAAAGCACGACATCCCGCCGTCTGAACGGTTACATCTGCCGGTATATGACAATTCCCGTTCATTGTTTTACTCAACAAAGGAATGGCTCATAATATAAAACTCTTCCTGTGACGGCAGGCGCTTTTTTTCCATTTTTTCCAAAGAATCGTCGTATTTCCGGGCCTCTTCCTCACTAATTTCCATTGCAGGACTTCACGGTAAAACCATTTTCTGCCGTCCAGCACATTGGGGATGAGCTCCTTCACCATCATGGCTGCCGGAAACTTCCCGCTCTCCAGACAGACATTATACTTTTTGCAGCTTTTGAAACCGCGGCCCACATAATTTGAAGGACTTCCAAAAATGACAATCACATCATAGCCAAGTGACCGGGCCTGCTCAAATGAGCGCTCCATAAGCGCTTTTCCATAGCCCATTCTCTGATATGCGGGAGCCACGCTGACAGGGCCAAAGGTCAGGATTTCTTTTTCCGTCCCATTCTCATCCGTCAGTCTGGCCTTCGTGTACATGATATTGCCGATCACCTGCCCCTCAAGTTCCGCCACAAAATCCAGCTCAGGTATAAAATCTTCATGGCGGCGCATTATGTGAACCAGATAATGTTCCACACATCCCGGGACATAGAGATTATAAAATGCCCTCCTGGTGATATCCTCTACAATCCTGTAGTCTCTTTCTGTTTCATTTCGTATCTTTAACATTAAAAATTCTCCTTCATTTCATCATTCCGATGCTTTTAACCCATATCTGGAAGGTTTTAAACCACCCACTATTTTATCCGGAAGCCTGCAAAATGATTCTTACCACTTACCTGCTGAAGCGTATATCAGCAAACCGGACTTGTCCCGGACCCGCCCTCTCACGTCCTGGCGGCGGGACGTTTCATACTGCGGATCAGCCTTTGGTTTCCTGATCCACGCGGAAGGACTCTGTGATCTTCTGCAAAGCTTTGTTGTAGGTCCACTGGTCCAGACGGTTGTTTTTCAAATAATTCATAGTGGGTTCCTGGCATTTGATAAAATACACGGAGACGGCCCAGGCCACCGCCATCTTTACGTAGTAGCCCTGGTGACGGATTTCATCCACCGCAGCCAGAGCCCGGTTTACATAGGCCTCTTCTGCGAAATGGCTCAGCAGCATAACTACGCCGAAGCGCAGTTCATATTCTTTGTCCGACCGAAGGTAAGGCTGTATAAATTCCCACACCTCGCTCCTGTATTTGCGGGCCAGCTTCAGGGAACTGCAAAAAAGGTCGCAGGAGGCCCAGTTGTTGATTGCAGGGATAAATTCCTCCACATAAGCCTTAGCTGTATCCCAGGTTTTGCAGCCTCCGCAGACAGAGAGCGCCCAGAGGATTATCTCATCATGGCAGACCCCTCTTTCCCCCTGTCCATGGAGCTTCCAGGCGTCTGAAACCTCCCGGATATAAGTCTGCCAGTCATCTTTTAGCAGCTCCCCGGAGAGCTTACGCAGGTCCGGGGTTCTTACGCCCAGCACGCCCTCCCACCCCCGGCAGGAGCCTGCTGTGAAATTCTCTGTATTGCGGATCCGCCAGGTCCTTCAGGCGGGCTTTGTATCGTTCTCTTATGCTGCTTTGATCCATACGTCTCTCCTTATTGTCTTGTGGGGCAGGACGGTGAAACCTGCATATTTTCACCGCCGCATCCCGTCTTACGTTATCTTGGGCCAGCCCCATATCGCGCATTGGGAAGGCTTTGTAGGCGCGGATACGTTCAGGTTATCAGAAATTCGCTCAGCACAAAGTTGCTCACATCCATCCCCCACTGGGTGAGGGAAATCCACACGCCCTTTCTCTGCAATAATCCGTTGGTTATAAGGCGCTCAATCACAGGTCCGTAGACATTGTCCAGTTTGACTCCGAACATGGAGACGAAATCAATCTCCGAAACGCCTTTTATCATCCGAAGTCCCAGGAACATGAATTCTTCCATCTTCGCCTCCCTTGTAAGCTGCTGCACAGGCCCCCGAAGGGCCTGGAGGGCTGCTTCCCGTGAGGAATCCCCAAAGTCCAGGCCGAGATAGGCCGCCATATCCCGCTCATTGGCAAACCTGCAGCCGCCCACATAGGAGGAGGCGCCCAGACCCAGGCCCAGATAGGGAACCTGGGTCCAGTAGCCCATGTTGTGCCTGCACTCCCGCCCGGGCTTTGCATAGTTGGAAATCTCATAACGACCGTAGCCCTGGTCCGCCAGAAACTTTCTGGTCAGGTGGTAAATCCGGTTCTCCGTATCCTCGTCCGGAAGAGAGGGATAAATTCCCCCGCCGCCGGCATTTTCTCCGTACATATTCCAGTAAGGAGTTCCCTCCTCCACAATCAGGCTGTAGGCTGAGATATGCTCCGGCTTCAGCATGGTTACTTTTTTCAGGGTGTTCCTCCAGGAATCCAGGGTCTGGCCGGGAATGCCGCTCATCAGATCGATATTGATGTTGGAAAATCCGGCCATTCTGGCGCACTGAAAGCTTTTTAAAAACTCCTCAAAGGTGTGGATTCTCCCCAGATACTGCAGTTCCCTGTTATCGGCGGACTGGAGTCCAATGCTTACGCGGTTGATGCCTGCGGCCCGGTAGATGTGAAGTTTATTCTGAAGCATGGTGCCGGGATTCACCTCAATAGTAATCTCCGCATCCCCGCTTATGTCAAAATTCTCAGAGAGGGCCTGCATCACATCTCTGATGTAAAAGGGGTCCATAACAGAAGGAGTGCCTCCTCCTATAAATACCGTTGTTACCTGGTATTCATGGCAGCAGGCACCCTGAGCATGAATTTCCCCTATAAGCTGGTCGATGTACTCCTCATGGACCGATCTCAGCGCCCGGAAGGACAAAAAATCACAGTACAGGCATTTGCTGGCGCAAAAGGGAATATGGACGTACAGTTCCAAAGGTTTCTTCTGTCTATTTGTCATAGTTTTTATTCATCTCTTTACATTTGCTGTTCCTCAGGTCACGGCGTCCCCCACCGGGCAGTCCGTCACTGGTCGTCCAGCTTCAGCACGCTCATAAAGGCCTTCTGGGGAATCTCTACATTTCCAATCTGACGCATGCGCTTCTTTCCTTCCTTCTGCTTTTCCAGAAGCTTTCTCTTGCGGCTGATATCGCCGCCGTAGCATTTGGCCAGAACGTCCTTGCGGACTGCTTTCACCGTCTCCCTGGCTATAATCTTACCTCCTACAGCCGCCTGAATGGGGATCTCAAAAAGATGTCTTGGAATCTCCTCCTTCAGCTTCTCGCACATTTTCCTGCCGCGCTCATAGGAAGAGTCTGCGTGAACGATAAAGGAAAGGGCGTCCACCTCCTCCTTATTCACCAGGATATCCAGCTTCACAAGGCTGGAGCGCTGATACTCCTTCAGCTCGTAATCAAAGGACGCGTAGCCTCTGGATCGGGATTTCAAGGCGTCGAAAAAATCATAGATAATCTCATTGAGAGGCAGCTCGTACTTCAGCAGCGCCCTGGTAGTCTCCATGTATTCCATGCCCAGGTAAACGCCTCTGCGCTCCTGGCACAGAGTCATAATCGGCCCTACAAATTCTGTTGTCACCATAATCTCCGCGCTGACAATGGGCTCCTCCATATACTCAATTTCCGTAGGGTCCGGAAGGTTGGAGGGATTGGTCAGTTCCATCATTTCCCCGGAAGTCTTGTGAACGCGGTACACTACGCTGGGCGCCGTTGTCACCAGATCCAGGTTGTATTCCCGTTCCAGACGCTCCTGTATAATCTCCAGGTGAAGAAGCCCCAGAAAACCGCACCGGAAGCCAAAGCCCAGGGCGATGGAAGTCTCCGGCTCGTAAAAAAGGGACGCGTCGTTTAACTGGAGCTTTTCCAGAGCCTCCCTCAGGTCATTATATTTTGCGCCGTCCGCAGGGTAGAGGCCGCAGTAAACCATGGGGGTTACTTTCTTATAGCCCGGAAGGGGGGATGACGCAGGGTTGTCCCTGCAGGTTACGGTATCGCCCACCCGGGTGTCACGGACGTTCTTAATGCTGGCCGTCATATAGCCCACCATCTGCGCTCAGCTCCTCGCAGGGAATAAACTGGCCCGCGCCAAAATATCCTACCTCCACAATGTCAGCCTCTGCGCCTGTGGCCATCATGCGGATGGGGGTGCCTTTTCTGACCGTCCCCTCCATGATGCGGGAAAAAATGATAACTCCCTTGTAGGAATCATAGATGGAATCAAATATCAACGCCTGGAGAGGCTTATCAGGATCTCCCTTTGGAGCCGGAATCTTGCGCACAATGGCCTCCAGCACTTCCTCGATATTAACGCCTGTCTTTGCCGATATCTTGGGGGCATCGCTGGCGTCCAGACCGATGACATCCTCTATCTCAGCCGCCACGCGGGCCGGATCTGCGCTTGGAAGGTCAATTTTATTGATAACAGGGAACACATCCAGATCATGGTCCAGGGCCAGGTATACATTAGCCAGGGTCTGGGCTTCAATTCCCTGGGAGGCGTCCACCACCAGCACAGCCCCGTCACAGGCAGCCAGGCTTCGCGACACCTCATAATTAAAGTCAACGTGTCCTGGTGTGTCTATAAGATTAAATACATATTCATTTCCATCCTGGGCCTTGTAGATGGTGCGGACAGCCTGGGATTTGATGGTAATTCCCCTCTCCCGCTCCAGATCCATATTATCCAGCACCTGTTCCTGCATTTCCCTGCTGGTTAACAGGCCTGTCTTTTCAATGATCCGGTCGGCAAGTGTGGATTTTCCGTGGTCAATATGTGCGATTATACAAAAATTGCGAATTTTACTCTGGTCAACGTAAGCCATGTTCGTTCCTTTCTAACTTGTCTTTCTCTGAATCCCCCGGCGCGTCTTAATATCCCCCGGTCAGGCTGCGGCCCGGTGTCTGCGGGGATGAAATGTAAGACAGGCTCCAGTAAAATATATCATTTTTTAAGATTGTGTGCAACTTATTTCATCTCATGAGGAATCTCTATCTTTTCTATCTGACAGACAGTTCCTCCCTCCTCCACCTCTATGACGGCCATGGTAACAGGCTGGCCGAATCTTCTGGGACCGCAGCTTCCCGGATTCAGCCATATTCTGCCGCCTTCCCGCCGCTCATAGTACTTGTGGGAATGACCGTACAGAATAAGATTCCGATCCTCCAGTTCCTCCGGCAGATACCGCTTGTTATGGATCATAAACAGTTTGATCCCGTACAACTCAAAGCTCAATGTCTCAGGCAGGTGTTCCGCCCATTCCTTGTCATTATTTCCCCTCACCGCATAGACCGGGGCAATTTTCTCCAGCTCGTCCAAAATCTCCAGATGGTTTATGTCTCCCCCATGAAGAATCACTTCACAAGTCTCCAGAATATCTCTTACCTGAGTTCTCAGCAAACCGTGGGTATCTGAAATCACCCCGATTCTGTGAATTGTGCCTGCCATGTGTGCGCCCCCTTTGGCCCGCAGCTTTTATATATAAGCGCGGATCTGTATTGCTGATATAAGGATAGCATAATAGACGGAATTCGTAAAGGCGCCTGTAATATAAAAGCAGGACGGTTGAGATTGTCTCTCTTCCGTCCTGTCCCTCTTTATAATTGAATGGAGGACGATCCCCCATTTCCATTTTACCGTTTACGCTCCGGCCCTCTTTGGCATGTTCCAATGCAATATCAACTGCGCCCCAGGCCGAATCCTGGGATGTTGTTTTAATCCTGGCCCCCGGATAACTGCGCCTTATCTGCAGGCTGAATTCTTCACTCACAAGCCTGCACTTCTGTATAATGCTGCCGTTGGTAACTATATAAAAGGAGGTCGTCCCCAGTTCCAGCCTCTCTATCAGGATGTGGCACATTACATACAGCTGCCATGCACATTCCTTCAGTATCCCGATTGCATCTCTGTCTCCATTCTCAGCCGCCCTGTCCACAATACTTGCCAAGGCGGCAATCTGCCTTTTGTCCAGGGGCCTTCCGTATATACGGCTGACCATGGACTGAAAATCAGCACACTGAAAATGTTCCAGGCAAGCTGACAGAAGCTTGGAATCTGCCTTTTGCATATCGTAATTTCTGGCAATTGTGTTCAGAGCCTGAAGCCCTATCCTGTACCCGCTGCCCTCATCTCCCATAAGATGTCCCCAGCCGCCCACTCTGAGGACCTTTCCGGACTGATTCCTGCCATATAGAATCGAACCTGTCCCTGCTGTCAGCACGATGCCGCTGTCCTCTTTAAGATTGGCATACATGGCGATATAAGCATCATTAACCACCTGTATATTCTCTGCATAGGGCTGCAGCGCTTCTCTGAGAAACGCAACGTGGTTCTCATTCACAATGCCTGCAGCGCCCAGGCAAATGGAAATAATCTGTGCATCCGGGACCTGGGAGGCTGCATTTTGCAGCATTTGCTCTAAATTATTCTTAACCTGATCACTATCTATAGAGCACAGGTTAGCTCCGCCGCTTACAGTCTCATATAGGACTTTCCTTTTCATATCAACCATCCGCAGCAGGGATTTCGTTCCTCCGCCGTCAATTCCAACTACACATTTCATCTCTGATAGCTCCTATTTTACAATTTGGGATATAAATCCGCCACACTCGTCCAGATAAATCTCCGCCTCTTCCTTTTTACAGGCTTTTAAAATGCAGACAATGGCTGTTTTCACATGATAACCGCAGGCTCTCAGCACACTGCGCGCTTCCTCCTCTCCTGCTCCGGTCGCCTGAGCAACAATCCGTCCGGCTCTGTCCCGAAGTTTCTCATTATTGGCCAAAAGATCTACCATCAGGTTATGGTATGTTTTCCCAATCCTCACCATGGCGCCGGTTGAAATCATATTCAGTACCATCTTCTGCGCTGTCCCCGCTTTCATGCGGGTAGAACCCTGGATTACCTCCGGACCGGTAATTACAGCTATCGTAATTTGTGCAATTTCATGGATGGGCGTATGCGGATTGTTGCATATACCCACTGTGGCGGCGCCTGTTTTGCGAGCCCCGGCCAGCGCTCCCAGAACAAACGGTGTTCTGCCGCTTGCCGTTATTCCTATGACTATATCTTTGAACGTAATACCGTAAACTTCTATTTGTCTGAAGCCCTCATTAAAATCATCTTCATCGCCATCACTTGCATCCCATATTGTGTCCCGTCCTCCCGGTATAATTGCCTGGACCATCTCCCCAGGAACCCCGTAGGTAGCTTTACATTCGCTTGCGTCTACAATGCCCAGCCGGCCGCTTGTTCCTGCGCCGATATAGAACATCCGGCCTCCCTCTCTTAATCTTGACGCAGCCAGGTCAATGCTCTCTGCAATCTGCCTTTTTTGTTTTCTCACCGCAAATGAAACTTTCTGGTCCTCGTGATTAATCATCTCCACCAGTTCATTCGTATCACATATGTCAATATTGAATGTGTCAGAGTTATTTTGTTCTGTCACCAGCATGCCTATGCTATCTTCTAAGCTGTTCATGTCCCCTCTCCCCTGACCCTTGCGGGACGCCTGACTTATCAAAAATGCACTTGAACCGGACGGCGGTCCCTGGCGGACTCGAGAATACATACCAGTGCCAGAGATACGCGCATAGCGTCCTCAAGAGGCACATGAAATTTCTCACCGCTGATGAGCTTATCCACAAAGCTGCGTATGCTCTCATGAGTAAACCCTTTCCATTGCCCAAAATATGATTGGAAACCATGGGATCCGGAGTGATAATCCGTTCCTCGCTCGTCATTTTTACAAGATTATGGCTTGAAGCATCAATATCAAATTTTCCCTTTTCCAAAACAATATTAAACTTAAAATCATTGATACAGGAATTTCCAAGTGGTGTTATCCAGCCGTTTTCCATCTGCGCTATGGCCCCATTTTTATACTGGATGGTAGAAAGAAACACATCATCCGTATCTACGCCCATGCTCTGCAAAAGGCCCTTATGGCTGATACAGTAAACCTCCTCCGGAACATCGTCCAGAAGCCAGTTCAAGGTATCAAGGGAATGGCTGCCCAGAAACCAGATGATGGAGGATTTTGCCGCCCAGGAGAGCATTTTGGTGGGAACGTATTTAGTGTCATTCAAACGTATATATGCATTGACAGCCTTTCCGTAATTGCCTGATGCTATCTCATTCTTCACGGCATGAAAGGGAGGACTCCAGCGGTTATGGAGATCCACCATTGCTCTCACACCGTTCCTGTCGATGCTTTCCATCATTCTGTAAACATCTTCTCTGGTGGTTGCCAAAGGTTTTTCTATTAAAAGATGTTTTTTAGCCTCGGCGAATGCAATTGCAATGTCTGCATGGAGATAATCCGGCGTAACGATGGCAACCGCATCACAGGAAGACTTCGCTGCCATCTCCCGGTAATCCTGATAAACTTCCTTTATTCCGAATTTGGAGGCAAATTCATTGGCTTTTTCCAGGTTCCGGTCGCACACCGAAACAACCGCTGCATGTTCGCAGGTGGAATAAATATGCGCATGCGTCTCTCCCCATATTCCGGCCCCCACAATTCCCATTTTAATCTTTTCCATAGGTTTTCTCCTCACTTCCCGTTTATTTCTATCATTATCACATATTCACTTCCGGCTCCTTTACCCCTTAACCGCGCCAAAGGTAAGTCCTCTGATCATATATTTTTGAACAAGGATGGCAAATAGTATCATAGGCAGGGTGGAAATCACACCTACGGCAGACATCTCTCCCCAGACTACGCCGGATACGGACAGAAACATCTGTACTGTAGTAGGCAGTGTATTCGCTCTGCTCGATGTGAGAAAGAGAGCAAATACAAAATTCATTCCAGGAGTTAATAATACAAAAGATTGCAGTTGCAACCATGCCGGGCAGAGCCATAGGCAGCACTACTTTCTGCAGCGCCTGAAGGAGCGAACACCCGTCTACCCTTGCAGCCTCCTCAATTTCACAGGGTATATCTTCAAAAAATCCTCTCATCATCCAGATGGTGAAGGGTATATTAAACAGCATATAGACAATTATCAGTACCAGCCTGGTGTCCAGAACATGGCACAAGCTGGCCATAACAAAAAACGGAAGGACCGTCGCCATTGGAGGAAGCATTCTCAGGCTTAGAACCCAGAAGGCAAGATTCTCCTGTTTGTCAAAGCGGAAGCGGGCAAACCCATAGGCAGCCAGACATCCTAAAACCATGGAAATCACAGTGGTAACCACTGCTGTCACAAGGCTGTTAAAAAGATATTTCATCAGATTCCGATTTACAAAAACATTTTTATAATTATCCCAAATGGGCGAAAACAGCCAGACCGAAGGATCGTAAGCCTGGGACTGTTCCTTCAGGCTTATGGACAGCATCCAAAAAAAGGGGAATGTGCAAAGGATGCAAACAACTGCCATGGCAAACGCATACAGGGCGCCGCATATCCGTCTCTTGGTTTTCACCTTCATAACCCTCTAAGCCTCCTTTTTTCTCATCCGGGCAATAATAAATCCGCTGAGAACCGTGATAATTATGCTGAGAATCACCGACATCGCTGCCGCCCTCCCGATGAATCCCGTCTGGGCAAACCCCAGGCGGTATATATGCAGACTCATAAATTCAGTGAGATTTCCCGGTCCTCCCTGTGTAAGTACATAAGGTATATCGAAGGTTTTTAGACAGTCAATCGACCGGAACAGTACCGCTATCAGAAGCACCGGCTTCAACATAGGAACTGTGACGTAGCAAAAGGACTGCCAGCGGCTTGCCCCCTCCACTGCCGCCGTCTCATAGGATTCTATGGGAATGGCTCTCAGGCCCGAATATAAAATCAATGCGACATAAGGCGTCCATTGCCATATATCAATTAGAATAACCGAAAGAAATACCATGTCAGGCCCCAGCCAGGTAACTTTAATATGTAACAGCCGGTTCAGCAGGTAGTTAAAAACGCCATATTCAGAATTTAACATTAATTTCCAAATCTGTCCTGCAATGCTGGGCGTCATGGCAATGGGAACCACCAGGCAGCCAAACACAAGTCCTTTAAGTTTATATTCCTTCTGGTTCAGCAATGACGCAAGCCCATACCCCAGAATCATCTCAATCATAGTGGCGACCAGCATAAACAACAGGCTGATTGCCACAGAGTACCAAAACACCCTGTCTCTGCCTGAAATCAGACGCACATAGTTGTTGATACCCACCAGATTTGCACTTGCCAGGTCATATCCCATCTCATAATCGGTCAGGCTGATATAGTATAAAAACAGGGTTGGGAAAGCCACCAGCACTGCCATTATTACAAGAGCCGGCATTATGAAAAAAGATAAGGCCTTCTTCTCCCATATTTTTCCAGCGTTCCATTATATATCTGCAGTCAGCCATCACTTCTTACCTCACATCAGTTTCTTATTCCAAAAGATCGACGAGTTCCTCATGGCTGTACCTGCATGCATCCTGTACGCTTATTTCCCCTGTAATAGCCTGGTTGGCATAATTGCTACTATGTCAAAAATCTGTGTTGTTTTTTCATTTGGCGGAATCCAGGCCAGATTTCTCTTTACCAGCTCATTGGCCTCCTCAAGAGCGAGGATCTGGGCCGGCATAGTGGAATCTTTTTCAATCACCTGGGGATCTGAAAAGATGGATGTTCTGGTAGGGGCAGCCCCCGCTTCATAGAGTGGTTTTGAAAGCGCTTTAGAGGACATGTACATAATAAAATCCCATGCCGCATCCTGGTGCTTGGAAGTTGTCGGAATCCCCATGCTCCATCCTGAAAGCGCCGCTCCCCGTCCATAAGGGCCTGCAGGTGTGGGGACAAAGGCAACTTTATCATAGACAACCGATTTATCCGGATTCATAATGGACGGAATCAGGGCATTGGCATCCAGCCACATTGCTGTCTTTCCTGTTATGAAGGCTCCCAATGCTTCCTCATGCGTATAGGTGCTTATGTCGGGAGGGGAATTTTTTAATAATTCAACAAAGTATTCCAACGCCTCTTCGTTCTTTGGATCATCCATCAGGGATTTGCCCGTCTGCTGGTCCACAAATCCGTCACTGAAATTGTAGACAATGGACATCCAGCCTGAGGCGCAGAGAATTCCTTTCTGGGCCCGCATCGCAATGCCGTACAGCCCATCCTCCTTTTCGTTAAAAAACCGGGCTAATTCCAACATCTCATCCATCGTTTTCGGCGGTTCTTTTCCATATTTGTCAAACAGGTCCGTACGATATCCCACTAACCTGGTTTCTCCGACTGCCGGAATACCATAGTAACTGTCTCCTATCTTAGCAAGGCCGTCCCTGTAGGCAGGAAGAATATCTTCAAAATCATACCATTCAGGCGTGGCCTCCGGGTTGTTCAAATATTGATCTACCGGAACCAGAACATCCTTGGCCGCATACTCATCCAGCCAGAAACGATCCACCATGTAGACGTCGTAGCCTCCTGATTTACCAGAAAAATCCATGAGCTGATCATTTTTCAACTGTACCGTATCAATGATTTTCCAATTCACCTTAATACCGGTCATTTTTTCAAATTCAGGTGCAAATGTTTTTAACGCCTCGGACGTTTCGTGGGCTGCAAATAAAAGGTTGAGCGTTTCTCCGTCGTGCTTACGTTTCACTCCCTCAGCCCAGCCTTCCAATGTGGATGAATCCACAGGCTGGTCTGAGATTGTCTGGGCAGGAACAGGGGAAGCCGCCTGTTCATCCGTGGACCGGCTCTGATTTGCACATCCGGCCATTGTCAGGATCAGGGACAGGGACAAGAGCATTTTTGCTGCTTTTTTCATGACAATATCTCCTTTCTTTGTTAGTAAGTAATATTAACTAATTAACTAGACCTATAGTAACATATACGACAAATAAAGTCAATAATTTTTTTGTTTTTTGGATATTTTGCCTTTTCACAAAACAATTCCCCCATCCGCCGGAGAAGTGAACCGAAATTCTTGTATTTTTTTAACATCCATGATAAAATCATATTTTCAAAACCTAAGATACTGTATTTTCTTGGACTTGAAGAACCGGTTCCTTTTGATGGCCTCCTATAATCCATGTTGACATTTTCCTGTGTTTAATGCTATGATTCAGGCAAAACTTGTTTTATCTAACCTGTTGGTTAATAAGTATTTATTACTAATCCGAAAGGGGTCTTTTCGTGGATAAAATTAAAACCTTACCATCCTTGAGGCAGTACAATCAACACGCTGTCCTGCAGTTGATTTTTGAAAAACAAACTACATCCCGGGCCGAGATTTCAAAATTACTGCATATGAGCAAACCTGCTGTTACAGATAACCTTCTTCCACTTTTGAAACTTGGGATTGTCCGGGAAACCGGAGAAGGACCTGCCGCAAAAAACGGCGGGAGAAAACCGATTATATTACAGTTTAATCCCGATTATAAGCATATTGCAGCAATTGATTTGAATTTTAAAAATCCCATATTTTCATTGGGAAATCTCAACGGGGATATCATTAATCAATTTACGCTGAATATTCCTGAAAACATCTCCTGCGAGACAAGAATTTCTCTTGTAAAAAATGCAATTGCTACATTATTAGATTCCGGGGGCACCGAGCCTGAAAATCTGGCCTATATCATGATTTCTATGCCAGGCATCATCCGGAATGACAAGAACGCTCCCATTTACAATCCTCAGTATAAGCCTGGTTTGACTGTAATTTTTCACATACATTGGAAGAGGAATTCAGAGTCATGACGCTGATCCGAAATGATGTGAAGATGGCTACCATGGGAGAATTCTATTTTGGCGCAGGAAGAGGTCACAAGAACTTGTTCTATATCAGCTGCGGTATAGGGCTTGGATCTGCATTTATTCTCAACAGTCGGCTGCACGAAGGGCTGCACCAGGCCTCCGGCGGTATTGAGCGGTTCCTGTCTTCTTCATCCATCTATGGTAATATCAATCTGGAGGAGCTTGTCTCCATCGAGGGTTTAATTAAACGGCTGGATGCATCCCGCCGCAAGGATGTACAGGTTTCCGGAAATACCGTTTGTAATATAAACGAATTTGATGCGGTTGTTAAGGCCTATCGGGATCAAGACGCTGGCGTGTGTGAGATTGTCAGAGAAACAGGAGAAATATTGGGATATAATATTTCCAATATCTGTAACCTTTTAGATACTGATCAGGTAATTCTAGGCGGCGAGTATCTTGTTTTTCAGGATTCGCTCATCCCGACAATTCAGGAAATTGTAAGCGGACATACTCTTTTTGATATTGATGTGAAAGCGGCCACTTTAGGAAGGAACAGCGGAACTTATGGTATGCTGGAAACGGCCCGGCAGATTTATTTTAAGAATATATGCCGATAATGCAGGAGGAGACTGATACCGTTTTCCAGGAGTGCAGAAAAACCATGTAATTTCATTTCTCTACACCTCTTCGGGATTGAAAGCGAAGGCTTGGCTTTGTAATACAGATCGGAGCCTTACCAAGTCTTTCCTCCGGTTTTGAACCATACGCTCCTCCCCCCTAAAACGCATTGGAAAGCCGGGGAATCTTAACAGACTGTCAATTCACAGCCTGCTAAGATTCCCCGGCCTGTTCATCCCCTCTCAGCACCATATCCAAAAGTTCCGACAAAGGTTCCATTGCATTGAGGGCTTCCTGATAGGTGTTCGTCTGGGCGCCTGCTCGATAAGGCTGGAACGGGGGCGTAAGTGCTGGTTATAGCGGAGGCCCTTCAGGTAAATCTTTCTTGTAAAGCCGGGATAGTAAGCGGCTGCGTTCAACTGCATCTGAAGGCTGAAGGCCAGGTTATCCTCTGTTGGGATTCTGAAGGTACTCGATAGGGCCCTCCGGCGTCTGGCTCAGGCCGTTGAAGAACATAATCTGGGCCGTATCCTTGCCGTCCACCTGGGTTACCAGGTGAAGATTCTCTCCTACGCCGTCCCTGTGGATGTCCAGAACCACCTGAATGGTAGGATTCTGCTGAAGAATGTTGGTTATCCCATCCAGGGCATAGTTATAAGCCTTACTTCTGTCCAGCTGTCCGTTTTTTAAATCATACACCGATTTATCATGGTATACATTATACCCCTTTGCCTCCAGCAGCTCGGTGAGATAATCCCCCAGTCCCACTACGGTCTGTCCCGGACCCGAATCTTTAAAGGCCTCCTGGGAGTGTGTGTGATATATGAGTATCTGCGGCCCGGAGCTGTCTTTTTCCAGGGTAAGGTCCTTCTCCAGCAGAGTTTTTGCATTCATCAGATCTCTGCCTGCGGTGGTGGATGTATGTACACTGTAAAAATGCTTCATGAGGAAATCATAGTCTATCAGCTGCTCCATCACATAGGCGCTGCCTGTAACAGGCCGGTTCATAGAGCCCACAAGGACGGCGTCCTGACGGCTGCCGGAAATCAATGGGGCCCATCGGGGCCGGTAAGCGCCTGGGTTCCTCCTCCCCTGTCATAAGCCCCGCCTGAAACCGACGCGAGCTGCTCATCCGCCGCCTGCTGTCCTGATTCTTCATTGCCATACCAGGCAGATACTCGTGTTCCTGGTAAAATGTCTTTACTGTCTGATATTTCCGGTAGGAAGGATCCGGATCCGGAATCTCATCCTCCCGGCCGATGCCGTAGGATCCGCCGTCTGCTTCCTGTCTCTGCGGAACCGCCTGATTCCAAATCGTCTCCACCAGCCACCGGCCGCCCGACTCCAGTATCTGCCCGAAATCATTTCTTGTAATTGCGCCTGCCCTCCTGCCCATATAACGTCCGCAAAGAAGGAGCAAAAGCACCAGGACTGTGCCGGCCACAAACCGGCGTATCAGCCGGTCCATGCCTCCACGTCTTAGTCTCATATCATATTTCACCTGCCGTCTTACTGGAGGGCCCTTGAACATTTCTATGATGGCAGGAAAGGTTCTCAGGCACGCTCTAGTTATATGATATGCAGCAGTGATATGGATATTGCGGTTTAATTTATGACGAAATAGTAAATTCCCCGGACCGCCGTGGGCATACTCCTGAAAATTCATACATATGCACACATATTTCACGGAAAGACAGCCTGGTGTATCCCTTCGGATATGGTAAAGCTCAATTGTTTTACGGACTGGTCAATATCCGGGGGAGTCACATAGAGCGGCCCGAACTCCGGCTCTAAAAGCTCCCTGATAAGCTGGTACTGCCCCTCCGGATCCATCTCCTGTATCCAGTTTCCTGTGCCTCTGGTATTGTCATTTTCAGACAGTACGCGAACCAGGGCAGATACGGTGTCATGGACAATGGCTGCCGCTCCTACCACCGTAGGTACGCCGATAGCAAGCACCGGTACGCCAAGGCTCTCCCTGGTCAGGCTGTGACGGTGGTTTCCCACACCGGAACCCGGATGAATGCCTGTATCCGTAAGCTGTATGGTAGTGCCCAGCCTCCGCACGCTTCTGGCTGCCAGGGCGTCTATGGCGATAATCAGATCCGGATTTGTCTGGCTGATGATTCCCATTAAAATTTCCGCAGTCTCCATGCCGGTCTGCGCCATCACGCCGGGGGCGATTCCGCTTAGGGCCGGGAGCTTTCTATCCTTTAAAAAGGAATCTCCGTACTGTCCGTTTAAATGTCTGGTCACCTGGAGATTTCCAAGAACCCTGGGCCCCAGGGAGTCGGGGGTTACCGAGGCATTTCCCAGTCCTATGACCAGGATGGATGGAAGATCCTCCTCCTTCCAGTTAATCATCTCCGTCATAAGCCGGCGGATTTGTCTGGCCAGCTCCTCTGAAATTTCACTGTGGTACTCATCGTCTGCTTTGGAAAGCCGGTCTGCCTCCAGCGTCAGATAGGTGCCCTTGGGCTTGCCCATCGCTTTTGCTCCCTGTTCGTTCAGGATTTTTACCTCGGTCAGCTTAACCTGGCTTTTCTGGCGGCGCCACTCCTTCAGCTTAACGCCGGATATCTCTCCGCCGTCTCCCTCAAAACTCTCCTTCTGCTCCAGGGCAAGGTCGGTTCTGACCTGAAACTGTCCCGGGGCCTGGGAATTGATTTCCTCTATTATATCCTTCTCCTGCATTGTTATCACCTCTCTGTGGCCTGATGGCTGTTCTATTTCCCGAAGCAGCGGCCAAGGTTCCATACCTGGACGCTGCCGCCGGAGCGCGTTTGAAAACCGCTTATACGCCAGCTATGCGCCGCACACAGGCAGGAATTTGTTCCAAGCGAAGGGCAGCCGCAGACTGTGTAACCCGGGTTTGGACAAATACACCACGCCCAGGACATTCATAGGAAAGAAATAAAACGTTCAAACTTGCTCCAAAGTCAAATACCACGCCTCTTGCAGAGGAGTATTTGACCGGGGTTGCAGGAATAGTTTTGGCAGGCGGACGGGAAAATATGTACCCGCCAGGCGATATGTTTCCATTTACCCTTTCAAAATGCAGTTAATGAGGGGATTTGGAATATCATAAAAACCTTCAAATTTCCTCCATTTTTGACTTGACATTCCCCCCCAAATTCGCTAGAATACAATAGTATGTTTACATTGAACTGTCCGTGTCCAGACTTTGATGGAAAACACAAAGAGAATATTTATTTTAAGAACGGAGGTGTATTTCATTGGCTAACATTAAATCTGCAAAGAAGAGAATCTTAGTAAACGAGACTAAGGCTGCTAGAAACAAGGCGATCAGATCCAAGGTTAAAACCGCAATCAAGAAGGTTGACGCTGCTGTTGCCGCCGGGGACAAGGCTGCTGCCCAGGCTGCACTGCTTGCTGCTACATCTGAGATTGATAAGGCTACTACTAAGGGAGTTTATCACAGCAACACTTCTTCCCGTAAAGTATCCCGTTTATCCAAGGCTGTTAATTCCATCGCTTAATTAATAGAGACTGATTTTAAGGAATTTCAGACAACAAGGCCCTTCCGGAATAACCCGCCGGAAAGGCCTTTTATCGTTTCTTATTTTATGTTTTCTACATTTTCTTTCAACATTTTTTTCATAAATGCAGCTGCATTTGCGGCCGCCGTCTCTCCGTCCGGTACAGGGAAGCACTCTGTGGTGACAAACCCTTATACCCGATTTCCTTTAGCGTCCCAAGAATTGCCCTGAAGTCCAATGTTCCGGTCCCCGGCGCAAGGCGCGTGTTGTCAGCCACATGGACGTACCCCAGCTTATCTCCCGCCGTTCTCAGGCTTTGCACATGTCCGTCTCTTCTATATTCATATGAAATGTATCCAGATGCAGATATGTATTTTCCAGTTTATTGCGGTTAATATAATCCAACGTTTCCTCTGCAGTAATAAAGCAGTCAACCTCATAGCGGTTGATCACCTCTACTACCAGGCCCACGCCCTTCTCTCCGGCATAGGCGTCCAGGGTTTTCATGCTCTCTGTCAGCAGCCGGAAGTACAGAGAAGGCGGGTTGTCGGCTGCAAACCGTCCTTTCACCCAGCCTATAACCACATTTGTATCAAGCGCTGCAGCCGCGTCAATGTACCGTTTTACCTGCTCCACAGCCCAGAGCCGTCTGGTCTGTTCCGGTTCTGCGATGGATATTCCGGTCTGGTTAAACAGCCGCCCGGTCACCACAGCAGCTACCGCCATGCCCTTCTCCCTGCAGCAATTTTTAATCCGCTCCACCTGTCCGTCTGTGAACTCATACTCTCTGCCGTGGATCTCAATGCCGTCCAGTCCGATTTTCTTAGCTTTGCAGATAGCTTCACAGACATCCCCGCACAGAGGCAGCGGCGCAGTGAGAGGCCGTTCCTGTGCATAGGACACTCCAAATTTAAATCCGTACTCCATACCTGTCACCTCTATTCAATTCCAAGATAGCTCTTCTTAATAATATCGTTGTTCAGCAGGTTCTCCGCCGTATCCTCCAGCCTCAGGGAACCTGTCTCCATAATATAGCCCCTGTCAGCCACAGTCAGGGCGGCCTGGGAATTCTGCTCCACCAGAAGAATGGTCATGCCGTCATCCTTAATTTTTTGATGGTCTGAAATATCTCATTGATGACAATGGGAGCCAGACCCAGGGAAGGCTCATCCATCATGAGAATTTTCGGTCTCTGCATCAGCGCCCTTCCCACTGCCAGCATCTGCTGCTCGCCGCCTGAGAGGGTTCCCGCCATCTGATCCTGCCGTTCCAGAAGCCTTGGAAAAAGGGCGTATACATAGTCGAAATCATCGGCTATCCCTTTTTTGTCCGTCCTTGTAAATGCTCCCATCACCAGATTTTCCCTGACCGAAAGATGAGGAAATACCTGGCGGCCCTCCAGACACTGGGCAATTCCCATTCCGCTGATTTTGTGGGGAGGATAATTTTCTATATTCCTGCCCATATATTTGATCTCTCCCCTGCCTCCGCCTCTGATAAGGCCGGATATGGATCGCAGGGTGGTGGTTTTTCCGGCTCCATTGCTTCCGATAAGCGTCACAACCTCCCCTTCATTTACATGAAAGGACAACTCTCTGACCGCGCAGATCTGGTCGTAATAGTAACTGTAATTTATAACCTCTAATATCTTATTTGCTTCCAATCAAGCCACCTCCCAGATATGCAGCGATAACCTCCGGATTCTCCTGTATCTCAGCCGGAGTCCCCTGTGCAATCTTTTTTCCAAAATTGATTACCGTTATCTCATGGGTAATATTCATTACCAGCTTCATGTCGTGCTCCACCAGAAGAATGGTAATACCCCGGTCATGTATACGGTGAATCAGCTCGGTCAAATCCACCTTCTCTTTGGAGTTCATACCTGCCGCAGGTTCGTCCAGCAGAAGGAGCTTGGGGTCGCTGGCCAGAGCCCTGGCAATCTCAAGCCGCCTCTGGTCGCCGTAGGACAGGTTCTTGGACATAAAATTGCACTTGTCCTCCAGGCCTACAAACCGGAGAAGCTCCATGCTTTTTTCTACAATATCCTTCTCCTCTTTTTGCTGGGCGGGCGTTCTCAAAATATTGCTCACAAGCCCTGACTTAATCCGGCTGTGGCGCCCGATTTTTACATTGTCCAGAACACTCAGGGTATAGAACAGGTTAATATTCTGATAGGTTCTGGCAATACCCGTTGCGTTAATCTGGTAGGGCTGCAGCCCCTTTATGCTTTTGTCCTGAAAAAATATATCCCCGCTGGTGAGGGAATGAACTCCGCTGATCAAGTTGAACAGGGTAGTCTTTCCCGCGCCGTTGGGCCCAATCAGGCCGAAAATCGAATGGTCCTTCACCTCAAAGCACACTTCGTTTACCGCTGTCAGACCTCCGAATTTTATTGTCGCTTTGTCAATTCTCAGCATCTGCTTTCACCCTTCTTCCGATTATTCCTTTTATTTTTTCAACTATGCCGTACAATCCTTTCGGCATATACAGCACTGCGGCCAGGATTATAAATCCATAGATCAACATGCGGTAACTGGAAAAGCCCTGGAGCGTTTCATTGAGGGCAGTCACGATCACGGCTCCGATGATAGGTCCTGCCAGATTGCCCATGCCTCCGAACAGCAGCATCGTCATAAGCAGCTGGGACTGGCTGCTCTGGAAGCTCTCGGGGCTGATATAGCTTACGATGTGAGCGTACAGAGCCCCCGCCATGCCCGTATACACAGCGCTGATTGCAAATGCCATAATCTTGTATTTCTTCACATTAATTCCCATGCCGTCGGCAGCCACCACATTTTCCCTGATTGCCATAAGCGCCCTGCCGGATGAAGAGTGCACTATGCGCTGTTTTACAATGAGGAAAATAATACAGAGCGCCAGAACCAGAATGGCGCAGCTTAAGTTGCTTCTGAATTCAAACCCAAAAAGGTTCAGCTTCGGTATCCGCTTCACTCCGGCCATTGCGTTGGTGACTTCCTTGGCTTTACAGGCAAATATGTACACCATCTGACCAAAGGCAATGGTGAGAAGGGACAGGAAGTGCCGCACAAGCTTGGCTGCCGGAAAGGCAACAATAATTCCGAATATTCCCGACACCACCATAGCCGCAATCATGGAAAGAAACACAGGCACTCCCAGCTTTGTGGAGAGAAGGGCCGAGGTATAAGCTCCGATGGCATAGTAAGCCGCATGGCCCATGGATATCTGTCCACTGTAGCCAAAAAGCATATCCAGTCCGGACACTGCAATTACGTAAATGCCTGCAAACGCAAACAAGGTTAAAAGGTACTGATCTTTACTTATAAATGCCAAAACTGCAGCTGCGGCTATAAGAGCCCACACCGTCGCCGGCACTTGTTTCAAATTCATCTTCATTTCATCCATCCTCCTCGCTATGAGCACTTAGCGGCCGTATTTTGGACGCTTACGTGCGATGCATGTCACTGGCACTTGGCGGGCGTCTTTCGACCGCTTAGTGCAGTGGCTCGCTATGAGCACTTAGCGGCCGTATTTTGGCCGCGTATCATCTATCGTAAACTTTAGCCTTGAAAATACCTCTAGGCATAAATATCATAACCAGAATAAGTATGAAGAAAACGATAAAATCCTTGTAGCTGGAGGTAACATAGGCAGCCACAAAGGTTTCGCAGAATCCGATAATAAGACCGCCCAATATAGCGCCGTACATATTGCCGTAACCGCCGATAACCGCTGCCGCGAATCCCTTAAGTCCAATCATAGTTCCCATGCCAAGGCTTACCCCCTGAACCGGTCCCAGAAGGATTCCCGCCAGTCCCGCCAGCGCAGCAGCCATAGCCCAGGTGATGCCTGTGGTTCTGCCCACATTGATACCCACGCAGGAGGCTGCCAGAGGATTCATAGCCGCAGCCCTCATGGATGTTCCGAACTTCATCTTCGTCATAAAAATATGTATAGTCACCATACTGATTAATCCAACTGCCATAACCAGAAATGACTCAGGCTGAATGGCCGATCCCAGCACATCCACCGTAACCACTGAAAATATGGAAGGAAACTGCAGGGTAAGGCTTCCCCAGATCTGCTGTGCAGTGTTCATGAGAACAATACTCAGGGCAATGGTGGACAGCACCACGTAGATAGGGGATGCTTTCTTATTTAACAAAACACGGATTAGAAAACGTTCTATCATGAGCCGAAGGCGAACATGATAAGAAGGGTCAGAATTAACGCTACTACAAAGGGAAGTCCCATAAACTTATAGAACGTGAGCCCCAGATAGGCCCCCAGCATCAAAAGCTCTCCCTGCGTAAATGTCATCAGGCCGGATGCGGAATAAATAAGGCTGTATCCCAACGCAATCAAGCCGTATACACTTCCAATTACCAAAGCACTTATCACCAATGAAACAACCATATTACCTATCTCCTTTTAATCATTCGCCCTGTTATGAATACTGGATATTTGGCGTCAAATATCCCAGTGATTCAAACAACCGTCTTTACTTATTCTTCAGGTACTCGTCCAGAACCTGCACTTTCCCCTCAATGGCAATAAAGGTATTACCTGTTGAAAGTCCTTCGCCGTTGTCTGCCGAGAAATCAAAGTCTCCGCCGATTCCGGTATATTTCAAGTTGAGAATCGCTTCCCTTATGCTGTCTCCGTCAAGGCTGCCTGCACTTCTCATGGCCTCAATCAGAATGTTGGTTCCGTCGTAATCTCTGTATGCAACCTCCGAGGTAGGAAGTGCGCCGAACTCCGCCACAAATTTCTCCAGGAATTCCTTCTCAATATCTGAGCTGGCTTCCTCCACGGAATCAGGAACAAAGTAGCAGCATGAGAATACGATATCGTCAAATGCATCTCCTGCAACGCTCTTGGCATCCGGAGCGCCGAAAGGCTCAATACCATAGATGTATCCCTCGTAGCCCTTCTGTCTCAGCTGTTTTACAATCTTACCCATATCTTCAGAACCGCCCACTACATATACGCCGTCGGCCCCTGCAGCGATGATTTTAACAATCTGTCCTGAGAAGTCCGTATCGCCGGTTGTAAAGTTTTCCTGGGCGACTACCTCCATCTTTCCGCCTTCCTCAACCAGATCGTGGATGGTGGCGGCTGCCGTCTGGGCATACTCCGTCTCTCCTGCCAGGGTGGCAATCTTGGTTGCGCCCATGGTTTCCATGGATTTATAGCAGTCAATGTTAAACTGGTCTGAACAGGCCGTACCGCGGAAGGTATACTTAAGCCCGATGTTGGTCCAGATTGGGCTCGTTCCTGAACCGACCTGCACTACCTTGGCCGCCTCGGAAATATCTACGGTAGCCAGAATCGAACCGCTGATATGGGAACCGATAATGGCAGTTACCTTGTCGGATTCCACCAGCCTGGTGACAACCTTAACCGACGTCTCCGTGTTCTGCGCGTCATCATAGCTGATGAGCTCCAGCTGCCTTCCGTTTACCCCTCCTGCTTCATTGGCTTCTTTGATGGCCAGCTGTACCGCCTTCTGTCCCTCTACGCCTACTACTGAGGAAGCGCCGGTCAGCGGGCCGTAGAAACCGATTTTAATGGTGTCGCCCGACGGGGCCTCCGAGGAATCCCCGGCCTCAGAGCTGTCTGCGGAGTCCGCCTTTGTCTGCTCTGCTGCAGGAGCCGCCGCCTGCTCTGTAGCTCCGCCGTTTCCTGCACAACCGGTAAGACCTGCGTCATAGCTGCTGCTAATAAAAGACCTAATAATTTTCTTTTCATTGTAAATCCTCCTTAATATATTATGAACCGATATAAAATCCCCCATTGACATCTATCATGGATGCCGTGATATAACCTGCCTCCTCGCTTGCCAGGAAACACACGGCAGCCGCAATCTCCTCCGGCTTGCCAAGACGTCCCAGCATATTTTTAGAGTTCAGGTTTTTAAGTTCTTCCTCCGTGTACGTTTTCACGATGTCGGTTGCAGTTGGTCCCGGACACACGGCGTTGACCGTGACGCCATAGGGGGCCATTTTCCGGGCAATACCCTTGGTGATGGCGCAGACCCCTCCTTTGGACGCCGTATAGCTCATGGAATTTTCCACTCCGCCCATGCGGCCTGCTGTGGAAGAAATATTGATGACTCTTCCGCAGGAACTCTTAATCAGATAAGGCCAGGCCTTCTGGATTGTGAAAAAAGTTCCCGACAGATTCACCGCCAGCATTTTGTCCCAGTCCTCCCGCTTGATATCCGGTATTTTGGTGGAGCTCAGGATGCCTGCGCTGTTGACAACCACATCCACTGTGCCGAAGGTTTCCGCCACTTTCTCAATCATAGCCTCAATGTCATTCTCATCGGACACGTCGCAGCCGATCCCTATGGCTTCCCCTCCCTCCGAGGCAGCTTTGGCTGCGGAGCTTTCACCTTCTCCTCGTTTAAGTCCACCAGCGCCACCTTCATGCCGTTATCACAGAGCATCTTTGCCGAGTGATAACCAATTCCCTGGGCAGCTCCGGTAACCACCGCAACCCGCCCTGCCAACGTAAATGTTTGTTTCATTGACTGACCTCCCTTTCTTATCTTTTCCTCACAGAAGCTGCATCTTCTGGACTGCCTTTTCCTTCACCGCCTCCATACAAGGCCCGAACAATTTTATTCTGTCAAAGGCTTTGGGATCCTCCTCAAACTGGCGCCTCAGCGTCTGTCCGAACTCCATGCGAAGGGCGGTTCCGATATTGATTTTCCTCGCTCCGCAGGCCACCAGTTTCGTCAAATCCTCATCTGTTACTCCTGTGGATCCATGTATTACCAGGGGAATGTCCACCTGACGAGCAATCTCCCTCAGCCGCTCAAACTGAAGCTCCGCCTTCTGCATCTCCATTCTGTGCACTGTTCCTATGGCCACGGCCAGAGCGTCCACTCCCGTGAGATCCGCAAATCTTTTAGCTTCCTGGGGCTCTGTAAATCTGGCGTTGAACTTGATGGCCGGGTCGCTGTAGCCTACGGCGCCGATTTCCGCTTCCACGCTCACGTCTTTTTCGTGAGCCATCCGGGCAACCTTTTTTGTCATTTCCACATTTTCCTCGAAGGGAAGCTGGGAACCGTCGAACATGACCGAGGTGTACCCGCACGCTACCGCCCTGCCTATAATTTCTAAATCCGTGGCATGATCCAGGTGAACCGCCACCGGAACCTTGGAGCCAAGTCCCACATGGCGCATAATCTCTCCTATCATTTCCACGCCCATATGGTTAACCGCATCCTTGTTGGCCATCAATATTACCGGACGTCCTATCTCCTCTGCAGCATCGATTACCGCCTGGGAGTCCTCATACCCAAAGACATTGAAGGCGGCAATCCCCCGGTTTTCCTCATCCACAAGACGGATGATATCCTTTAAGTTATATAGCATATCCCTACCCTCTTTACACGCTGGCTATCATCTCGCCGTACTGCTTCTTTTCCTCCCGGATAAACGCCCGGATTTTCTCTATATCCGGCATATCGTCGGAACACCCGTGGCTGGCTACCAGCATGGATGCAGAAGCGCTTCCAAGTTCCAGACACTCAACTATACTCATCCCCTCCAAAAGGCCGTACAGGAAGGCGCTGCCGTAACCGTCCCCGCCTCCAAAGCTCTTAATGGCTGTGACAGAAGGGTTTTATGCTGTAGGACCGTCCGTCCAGAGTATAGGCTGTAGAGCCCGCCTTGCCATGTTTGATCACTACAATCCTGGCGTTTTCGTCAAACCACCGCCTGGCGGTCCCCGGATCGTCCAGCCCCCGGTGAGTCAGCGCGTCGGTGAGGTCGTATTCCTCCCTGGAGCCCATGATGATATCCGCCATGGAGGCCGCTGCCGTATAGTAGAGTGAGATTTCGTCTTTATTTTTCCATGTATAGGCCCTGTAGTCGATGTCGAACACCACGCAGTGCCGTTCTTTCTGGCATAGGCCATGGCTTTCAGGGCGGCTTCCCTGGAGGGGCTCTGGGAAAGAGCGGTTCCGCTGATAATCAGCATTTTTGCAGATTTTATGTATTCCTCGTCCACATCCCCCGGCTCCAGCTTTAAATCCGCCACGTTGTCCCTGTACATGATGAGCCTTGAGGTATCTTTATCCAGGATTTCCGTAAAGGCGAGCCCCAGGGACTCTCCTCCTTTTGCCCTCACCACATGGGACGTATCGATACCCTCATTATTAAAGTATTCGACACAGTAGTCTCCCATCTGATCCTGAGATACGCAGCCTATAAATCCAACCTTTTTCCCAAGCCTGCTCATTCCGACTGCAATATTGGCAGGGGAACCGCCACATACTTTTTAAATGTAGAGCACTGAGTCCATGGCTTAAAATAGTCCACAGGATTAAAATCAATGGCAATCCGTCCCAGCGGAATGGCGTCCAGCTTTCTGGATGAATCGAATTCTATGTATGCCATAGCTGTATCCTCCTCCGATTTTTAAATGGTTCCGTCCCAGGTAGTTACATTGGTGGATTTCCCCTGCTCCTCATCAAACCATCTGGTCGTCACAACCTTTGTCTCTGTGTAGAACCGGAAGCCGTCCTTACCCAGGCAGTGAAGGTCGCCGATAAAGGAATTTTATGGCCGGAGAAGGGGAACATACCTACGGGTACCGGGATTCCAACATTTATTCCTACCATACCGCCGTCCGTATGTCTGGCGAATTCTCTGGCGTAATGGCCGTTCTGGGTAAAAATGACGGAACCGTTGGCGAAGGGGTTGGCGTTCATCACAGCCAGGCCTTCCTCAAAGGTTTTGACGCGCTTGATACAGAGCACAGGACCGAATATCTCGCTGTCCCCCACGGTCATCCCTGGTTTTACGTGGTCTAAAATCGTAGGCCCAAGGTAGAATCCCTTTTCAAATCCTTCCACAGTGACATCTCTTCCGTCCAGGGCCATCACCGCCCCCTCGGAAAGGCCCTTTTCGATCCATTCCAGAATAGACTTTTTATGGGCTTCATTTACCACAGGCCCTAATTTTGTCGTCTTATCATAGGCAGGCCCTACCTTGATTGCCCTGGACTGCTCCACCAGCTCCGCAACCAGCGCATCTGCAATTCCCTCCTGCGCCACCACTACCGGCAGGGCCATACACCTTTCTCCTGCACAGCCGAAGGCCGAATTGATAATGCCTGCGGCCACACGCTTTACAGGAGCGTCATTTAACACAAGGGCATGGTTCTTGGCCTCGCATAACGCCTGCACCCGCTTTCCGTGGGCTGCTGCAGTTGAGTAGATATGCATCCCCACTGAGGTGGAACCTACAAACGTGATGCCCTTCACATCCGGGTGCTCCAGCAGGATCTCCGCCTCGCGCCTGGTACATGTGACAATATTGATAACTCCGTCCGGAAGTCCCGCTTCCTTGTACAACTCTGCAATCCGCATGCAGGACTGCGGCGTAAAGCTGGCCGCTTTTATGACAATGGTGTTGCCGCATGCGATACACATGGGCGTCATCCAGCCCATAGGAATCATGGCGGGGAAATTAAAGGGGACAATCCCTGCAAATACTCCAAGAGGCTCCCGGTAGAGAACCGTGTCGTATCCGGCAGATGCATCCATAAGGCTCTCACCCATCATCAGAGACGGGGCTGCGATGGCCTGTTCAGTGCCTTCTTTTGCCTTCAGCACATCCCCCATGGCCTCCTCCCAGGCTTTTCCGTTCTCCAAAGCCACCAGATGCGTCAGTTCATCCATGTGTTCGATGAGCAAATCCCGCAGCTTGTATAAAATCTGAACTCGTTTGATAACCGGCGTTGAGGACCAGCCCGGATAAGCAGCTTTTGCGCTGGCAACCGCCTCCTCCACTTCCTCCCTGGTACAGCTGGGAACCTTGGCGATCACTTCCCCTGTGCTGGGGTCGTATGCATCTCTGTACTCTGCAGTCCTGGACTCCTTAAACTCACCGTTCACATAGTAACAGATTTTTTTTACCTCTCCCATTACGTGTTCTCTCCTTTTGATTATATTTTGGTTAACTTGGTGTTGTTGAGTAGATTATATACCATATCTTTTCATTTTTCAAGTATATTTTTGTCAAATTTTGATAATTTTTGTTTTATTAAAGATGAGTATATGTGTATTTTTTTATTAAAATATGGTTATTTTCCCACTGGCTATCGGGATTTTACCATAATCCCCCCTTCCATTCCAGGATATTTTCACGATATTTTGGCAATCTTTTTGACAGATTCGATTTAACTCCTGGGGTTCTTATCTATTTTTTGTATATTTTCAGGTTTTATTTTGATTTAACTTTTCATTTTTTATACCATTACGCCCATACACTTAACCATAACTTTTTCATTTTATGTATATTTTGGTAATATTTTATTGCCATTTTATCAAAAAGTGGTATAATATACTCAAAAGCTTACACAAGGGGTATTTTATGAAAGATAACAGAATCAAGGACATGCAGGAATATATTCTGCAGCATCAGTCCGTCTCACTAAAAGAATTATGCGAGACATTTAATATTTCCATGAATACAGTGCGCAGATATATCAATGAAATTACAATGAACCCCGGTATTAAAAAGGTTTACGGAGGGGTTCGGGTTCAATCGCCCGTCTCTTCGCTGCCCACCTTTACGGAGAGGAACCAGACCCAGAGCCGCGTAAAGCAGATGATCGCCAAAAAAGCCGCCCAGTTCATCAAGGAGAACGATATTATCTACATCGACTCCGGCACCACCACCATGTATCTGGTAGATTACATTCCAAATGATATGCATGTTACAATCATTACCAACAGCTACCATATCATTCACTCCGCTCTGGAACGTCCGGAAATTACCCTCATCAGCCTTCCCGGAATTTTGGACAGAAGGACCCTTTCCTTTAACGGGGAGAACTTTAAATATCTGGACGCGCTGAATATTCACAAAGCATTTATGGCCTGCACAGCTTAAGCGTCCACGACGGCGCCACCAATTCCTTTTCAGCGGAATATACGAACAAAAAATAGCAGTCCGCAAAGCCGACCAGATATTTCTCATGGCGGACAGCAGCAAATTCGGCATTTCCACACTGATGACCTACTGTCCTCTGCCCGATATCCATTATGTAATCACAGATCGGATGCCGGACCAGGAATTCCTGCAGGTGATTGAGGACAATGGCCATGCCGTTATCCTCTGCGACGAAGAATAACTATACAAGGGGGAAATTTTATGGAAAAAGGCCGGCTGATACAACTGGAAGAATATGTAAAGGCCCACCAGAAGGTTCCTCTGGACGATCTATGCCGTACCTTTGGCATCAGCATGAGCACTCTGAGACGGGATATCAACACTTTGGCTGAAAGGGGCTGCGTCCAAAAAGCTTATGGGTATGTGTTCTTCAATTACTCTGCCTCCAGGATGATTCCCTTTCATATCCGCAGCACTATAAATACAGGACTGAAAAAGGAGGCCTGCAAAGCAGCCGCCTCTCTCATCTGCGACAATGACACCATATTTATTGACAGCGGATCCACCACCTGCCACCTGATGGATTATCTGGCGGACCGGAAAAACCTGACCGTCATCACCGGCAACCTGGATGTGATACTGCGGGCTGCGCCTATGGAAAATATCCACCTGCTGGTCTGCGCCGGGGAATTGAACAGGAAGAACAACTCCTTTTCGCCTGTGATGGGAATGGACAGTTTGGACCGGATGAACTTCTCCAAGGCCTTTCTGGCCGCTTCCGGCCTTACCACAGGCGGCGGCTTCTCCCACAGCTACTTATCGGAGCGCCCTTTAAAGCAGACAGTGCTGGAAAAAAGTGCAAAGCATTATTTTGTGGTGGACAGCAGTAAATTCGGGGTGAAAGCGCTTCTGAGCATGTGCCCCATAAACCGGGCCGACGCCATCTGCACCGATTCGGCGCCTGAAGAAGCGTATATAGAGTACTGTAGCGAGCATGGAATCCCGCTTGTATATCCTCCTCAAAATACATAGAGGTTGTCCTGTCCTGTAAGATCCGGGATCTGTTTCGGTATTGGCGTGGAAAATCAGGCTTTATGAGTCTGCGGTGAGAGTGTGTTGGAAATTTAGATATGTATAAAGAACGAAAATCCTCACATACTAACATCGAGGTGAGAGAAATGGCATCCTATGTTTCCCCGAAGATACGGGACAAGTTTGAAACGCTTTCGGTAGACTTAAAAAACAGCATTCTGGAGCGGAATGTGCATCTGGAATCCCTCCAGGATTTGATTAAGGTACTGGAAGAAATTGTAAATGAGGGCAGCTAAGACCTTGAGGCTGCAGCGGTAAGAACCAGGCGGCAATGTCACAGGTAAAATCGTGACATTGCCGCCTCTGTTGTTATTCAGAATTTTATTGAATATGTTCTATGTAGGTCAGCACAGCTTCCAGACATCCGTCCACACCGGTAAGCCCGCTGTTTAAGCAGATGTCGTAGGCGTCCATCTTTCCCCACTCCAGGGAGAATAATACTCATGGTAGGCCTTCCGGCGCCTGTCCACCAGGGCAATGCTTTCCTTTGCCTCCTCCTTTGAGAGTTCGGGATGAAGGGACATGATCCGTTTCAGACGGCTGTCCAAATCCCCAAAAACAAAGACGTTCACCGCCTCCGGCAGTATAGCGTCTGCACACCGCCCTACAATCACACAGGCGCCTTCCTTCCCCAGCTTTTCAATGACTCTGGCCTGCGCTTCATAGATACGCTGGGTCATGGCAATCTGATATTCAGGGACTATCTCCCGGGTGGAATAGTTATCCAGGTCAGGCTCCACCTCATCGTTAGCCTCCAGGATGGAGGGCTCGATCCCGCCTTCCCTGGCTATCATGGCAATCAGCTCTTTGTCATAGAAGGGAATTCCCAGTCTCTTAGCCAGTTTCTCTCCCAACTCCCTGCCCCCGCTGCCGTATTGACGGCTGATGGTAATCGCTCGGTTCATAACCATACCTCCTTGTCTTTGATTCCCTCTGTTTACATGTGACTATCCTACATATGGTTCTCATCATAATGAGCCCGCACGCCGCCGATGAATTTAGGCTGGTTCTGGCGCAGACCACATGGGCGCTGCCGATCTCTTTCGTCTGAATGCGCACAGGCACAGCTACATCCCTCAGATGCATCCCGATCAAGGTATCCCCGATATCGATTCCGGCATGGGCCTGATGTGCTCCACTGCAACCGGCTCCTTTAAGACAGCCCAGGCAGCCGTTCCAAAGGAACCGCCCGCCTTCAGCTGAGGAACTACATTCACAGGTTCCCAGCCATATCGGTTTGCAGCCTCCGCCTCCAGTATCACCGCCCGGTTCAAGTGCTCACAGCACTGAGCCGCCAGATAGATCCCCCTGGGCGCAAGCTCCTCATGGAGTGCCGAGTAAACCGCCATTCCAATCTCTCCGCTGGAATGGGAACCAATCTTGAAGCTGTCAATCTCACTGGAGGAGCACCCTACAACCAGAATCTGCCCCGGCTGCATGGAGGCCGCCTCCAGAAGTTCCTTTAACACCTGCTTTGTCTGAGCCTTGATATCCTCCAGCTCTATTGTCTCCATCATGTCCATTGCCATTGTCTCCATCCTTTCCCGGAAGTTTACTTTTTAATATTGGTTTGTTATCAAAAGCTCCACCGCCAGGCGGTCCTGGAGCTTGCCTGTCTTTACCCCCTCCTCTGTTTCCACACAGAGGTTTACATAGGAGAGAATTTGTGTCTTTGAAAATGTTTTGGCCTGCAGCATAATCTTTCCGGCCACAAAGGGCTGCAGCTTCAGCTTAGAGGCTATGGTCCCCTTCTCCATCCCGGCCGCCATCAGCTCTTTTACCTGGAGTATCTGGTTAAATTGTCTTGCTATGAGGAAAAGAATCCGCATGGGCGGCTCCTTCAAAGTGAGCAGATCCTCATACAAATCCATGGCCTTTCTGGTCTGGCGGCCTGCGATGGCCGTTATCATGTCAAATATCTTGTTGGTTACCTGCGTGGTACAGATGGCGTCCACATCTTCCTCCGTGACCACCTCCCTGCCCATGGTATAGCAGATCAGTTTTTCCAGCTCAGAGCTGATATTCTCCATATCCTCTCCCGCCTTGCTGAGAAAATATTCCATAGTACGGCCGGTAATCTTCTTACCGTTTTTGGAGAGAATTCCTGCCGCCCATCTGGCAAGCTGGCCCGGAGCCTGATGGGACAGTTCCGCCGGATAGCCGTATTTTTTCACTGCCTTATATAGTTTGCTCCGCTTATCCACTTCCGATTCCACGAACACAATGCAGGTGCTTTCCGGTATCTGTTCTATATAGGCCGCCATCTCCTCACTGCCGGACCCGCCTTTGAAAAAGCCGGTGTCCTCCAGCAGAAGCAGACGCTTGTCTGCAAAAAAGGGCATGGTATCGGAAAGGCCGATGATTTCATTTATATTTATGCCCTTGCCCTCATAGTAGTTGTAATTCATGGAGTCCCCGGCTGTGACGGCCTCCCTCAGCCTGGTTTTGTAGTTCTTCTTCAGATATGCTTCCTCACCGTATAAAAGATATACGGGCTTAAAGGTGCGGTCTTTTATATCCTGGTTCAATGTCTGCATCTAAGATGGTCCTTCCATACACTCTGCGCCTGCCGTTTTTGTTCCTGTTAACATAGTATAACACAAAATTTTACATTTGGCGACTATGGACCGCCGCCGGGTCAAGGCTTTAGGTACGGGCCGCCGGGCGCCAATCAGTATACGGATCAGAAACGGAAATCACGGATTCCCTGCTCTATTTTTTCCAAATGCTCCTTACAGACCTCCCTCACCTTATCCCTGGGTATATTGGCCAGTTCGTCCTGTATCATCTTCTCCCCCAATACCCTGGTTTCCTCTGAAGCGTAATCCATGAGAAATTCCTTCAGAGTCATAAGCGCATTGGGGTGGCAGCAGTTTTGAATCTGTCCGCTTTTGCATAGGCTCATAAACCGGTCCCCCGTACGTCCCTCTCTGTAGCAGGCGGTGCAGAACGAGGGGATGTATCCCATCTCCATCAGCCAGCGCACCACCTCGTCCAGGCTTCTCTGGTCGGAAACGTCGAACTGTTCCGTGTCCGTGGGACGCTCCTCCTCCTGGTAGCCTCCTACGCTGGTTCTGGAAGCGCCGCTTATCTGGGACACCCCCAGGCGTATAACTTTCTCCCTCACCTGCTGGCTCTCTCTGGTGGAAATGATCATTCCCGTATAGGGAACTGCCAGGCGGATCAGAGCGCAGATTTTTGCAAATGTCTCATCATCAATGCTGTTGTCGAAAACCGTTGGGTCAATATCGTCCGCGTGTTTGATCCGCGGCACGCTGATGGTGTGGGGTCCTACGCCGTGAACTGCTTCAAGATGCTCCGCATGCATCAAAAGACCTGCAAATTCATATTTATACAACTCCAGTCCAAACAGCACGCCTAAGCCCACATCGTCAATTCCTCCCTCCATCGCCCGGTCCATGGCCTCCGTATGGTAATTGTAATCGTGCTTTGGCCCCGTTGGGTGGAGCGTCTCATAGCTCTCCTTGTGGTAAGTCTCCTGGAACAGAATGTAGGTTCCGATTCCGGCGTCCTTAAGCTTTCTGTAATTCTCAACTGTAGTTGCGGCAATATTCACGTTGACTCTTCGGATAGCCCCATTTTTATGTTTCACTGAATAAATGGTATTGATACATTCCAGTATGTATTCGATTGGATTATGTACCGGGTCCTCCCCCGCTTCCAGGGCCAGACGCTTATGTCCCATATCCTGAAGTGCGGTCACCTCCCTGGCAACCTCCTCCTGGGTCAGCTTCTTTCTGGCAATGTGCTTGTTCTTCCCGTGATAAGGCAGTAGGTACAGCCGTTGATACAATAATTCGAGAGATAGAGAGGCGCAAACATGACGATTCGGTTGCCATAAAATTTTTTCTTAATTTCCTCGGCAAGGTTATACATCTCTTCAATCTTGTCAGGCATCTCGCAGGCCAGCAGCACAGACGCCTCCCTGTGATTCAGCCCCTTTAAAAGCCCTGCTTTGCGGATAATGGAATCGATCAATTCTACATTATCCTTGTTTTCTTCGCCATAGGCCAGCGTTTCGAGGATTTCCTCGTGGCAGATAAATTCTTCTGCTTTCAATGAGTTTGGATTGTACATAATTTTCTTCCTTTCTTTGGGTCAGATTCAGACTTCCCCGTCAGTTTTTTTATATTACAAAGCCGGAACGGTGCGGCTCTATAACCAATCGCAAAACTTTTTACTTATCAATGTGCTGCCCGAGGGTGCAAAAAGCTGGCACAACGGACAAAAGCCGACGGCATAGGGCCCTTTAGGACCTGACCGGCAGCTTTTCATATTCTGAGCTGTAAACCTGCTGTTTTCGCCGCTTACGGTAACCCTCAAGCTATAATTACTCCCTGTCTGACGGCATTATACCATGCCTTTGGCCATGGTATATCCTCCGGGGGATGCACTCGGGCCTGTCAGGCGCTTTTCCTCCCTCTGGTCGGAAACGGCCCGGCGCGGTATAATGTCTGACGACATTATACCATAAATTCCCTTCCATGTACATCTGTTTTCTGTCATCTTTATTATAGACCGCCTTTTATTGAAACCCCTTTAACCTCCCAGCAGTAGCTTTCATAAGCCTGCACCAGATTCATGGAGGCCGTTTCCCTGGAGGCTCTGCTTTCCAGATAGTCGGCTTCACCCTGGAGGTAGTCCGTATTGCTGAGAAGGCCTGCCTGCTGTCTGCGCTGGAGAGACTGGTAGGTCATAAGAGCGCTTTCATAAGCCCAACAGGCGGCCTCATATTCCGCCCGCCTGGCCGCCAGATCCTGGTATGCGGCCGCTATGGAGGCCTCCGCAGTTCCCTCCGCCTCGTCCACAGCCTTGGCCCTGCGGTTCCAGGCTCCTGTTCCGCTGGCCTGTGTGTGGCGGGTGTTTATAACAGCGCTGCTGTTATTGACAGCCTTAACCCTGTCCGCCTCAAAATCTATGCTGTCAATCGCGGCCAGATCCGGCTCAGGTATGGAGCCGATGGCCACACCACTGTCCACAGACAGGCCCACCATGGTGAGAAGCTGCCGTTTCAGGGATGCGGCCTGCTCCCGGAGGCTCTCCAGGGAATTAGACTCTCTATCCAGCCGGCTTTTGGCTGCCGCCACATCAGCCGCCGTGGCCGTCCCTGCAGCCTGCTTTCTGAGAGCCTCGCTGTAAACAGCCGTCAAAGCCTCCACATTCTTTTGACCCGCCTCCACGTTCCAGGCCATCTGCTGGTAAGAATTCATCAGCGTCTGTGCAGTCAAAAGGCTGGAATCCGCAGATTTCTCCAGGCTGCGCAGGCTTTTTGCACTGGTCATGTTCTCCAGCTGCTTATATATACGGCTGGCTGAGTTTTTTAAGGATATTGCATTGGAGGAATAGAGACTGGAATTTTCATCTCCCGACTCCAGGGCCTCCTCTGCCTTATCTTCCAGATTCCCCTGCTCCCGCTTCATAATATCCCACATTTCCTGGTATGCAGCTATGTTATCCTCATTATCCTCATATTCCTTCTTAAGGGACAGATTCCCCGCCTTTAAAAGCTCTCTCAGATTGTCATATTCTATACTCTGCAGGGTCTGGCTCTCCTCCCCCTGCTCTCCACAGGAAATACAGCGGCGAAGGTCAGGCACAGGATTACTGCCAGAACCTTCCGGACGTCTTTCACCCGCCGGACGTTCCATTCCGAATTTCTCAAATCTACCACCTTCCTGAAAGCTGCTTATGGCGCAGCTTTATATTGTCTCTCATCTTATCCATAATTACATTCATCCGGCGTCGGGCGCTCCGGCCGGCCGGAAACGGTACTGCCGGCGCCGGCCGTATCCTTTTAACCGGATGAGGCATTAGGATACCGCCGCCAATCCGTCCACAGACCACTGATATTCCAGCATGGCGTTCAGCAGAGCCAGCTCTGCCGTCTGAACCGCCGTCTCCGCCGCAGTGCAAGAGGCCTCCTGCTTCGTATAGTCATTCCTGGTAATCGTACCGGCCGTCAGCTTCCGTCCTGCCGTATTCAAGGTTTCCGCTTCCAGCGTGTAGGCATTCAACGCCTGGTCATAGTCCGACTTTGCCAGAATAAGGCTTCTGTAACCGGCTTTTATACTGGAAGCAGCCGTCTCCTTCTGGCTCTTATACTGCTCCTCCAATGTTTCCTTGTTACTTCCGCTCTTGGCGTTGGCAATCTTTTTCTCAAGAATTCTCAAGGCATAGTTGGCCTCCAGTCCCTTCTCCACATCCCTGTCCAAATCAATGGTCTGGATGGAATTCAGATCCGGGGCGGGCACCTCGCCTATTTCCACCTCTGCGCCGTAAGTCCAGCCCAGCATGAGGCAGAGATTTTCCTTTGTACTGTTTAAGCTGCTTTCTCCTGAAAGAAGGGAAGCTTCCGCCGAAGCCACGCTCTCCTGAGCCAACAGCAGGTCTGCCTGGGTGGACATGCCTGCTTAACCTTGTCACTGTGGAATTGTAATTGGTCTGGGCCTGATCCCTGGTTTTTTCCAGGCTGGCCATGCTTTTATTCCTGCTCCAATAGGTTATCATCAGTCCCTGGGCCTGCTTCACCAGCTCCGCTTCCTCTTTGTCGTAGCCCAGCTTTTTGATATCCCCGTCCTCCACATTGTCATCGCCCTGTTCCCTCAGATTGTCGGCCTGTATCTGTCCGCTGAGATAGGAGGACAGGCTGCCGGCATAGTTCTCGTCGCCGGAGCCGGGATAATAGAGACTCCCGTAAATATCGTCGGCGGCATCGTAATAATCCTGCGCTATATCGTCCTTGTCTTCTCCCCGGTAGTCCTCATACTCTATCTGATTCTGAATAACCTTGTTGTTATACTCATGAACCAGATCCGCAATCTCCTCAAATTCCAGCTTATTATCTCTCAGAGCCGCCCATTTTTCCGCCGTGTAGGCAAATTCCGGCTTCCGGCCAGAGTCTGGAGAGGGGTGAAGCACAGACAGAGGACAGCTGCCAGACCGCCTGCCGCAGATTTTTTGTATTTCATAAAATGCACCTCTTTCTACATATACAACTCCAATTAAGCTCCGATTATATATCCAGCACAACCCGCTGCCTGCTGCCGTTCATCAGCGCATAATAAATCGGGAGGATGAACAATGCCACCACTACGCCTACGGTCAGGCCTCCAATATTTACCACAGCCAGGCCCTGGGTTGTAGAACCGCTGTCTCCGATGGCCAGCGCCATGGGGATCATAGAGAGGATGGTCGTAAGGCTGGTCATCAAAATAGGGCGCAGACGGGTGGCTCCCGCTTCGATAAGGGCAGTTTTCAGATCCATCGTCATGCGGTACTGATTTACCGTATCCACATAGAGAATACCGTTATTAACAACCGTTCCTATGAGGATCAGAAATCCCAGGATAGAGGTCATGCTAATGCTTACCCCTGTCAGCTGAAGCAGCCCAAAGGAACCAATGAGGCTGAAAGGAATTGTAGTCATAACCATAAATGAGAATTTCGGAGATTCAAACTGTGCGGACAATACCACAAACACCAGAAATACTGCGATGGCAATAGCCCGGTACAGAGCGGAGAATTCCTCCTGCATCATCCGGTTCATAGAGTTGACGCCTCTTGTAATGGAGCCGCTTAAATTCGGGCTGATAACCTGGCTGTCAATGGCCGACTGAACATTTCCCCCTGTATAATCTGCAGTGATGGTAATCTCATAGGCCTTATCCGTCTTGGAGATAGAAGCCGGGCTGTCCTTATAGTAAATCTCGCTACATCCGTAAGCGCCACATAACCGCCGGAAGGTTTTGAAAGGATAATATCGCTTAACTGGTTCACTGTCCTGTATTCACCCTCAGGGTATTCCGCAGTAACGCTTACCTCCCTGCCGTCTATATCCAGGGTGGTCAGTTCCACGCCGTCCATCATCTGTTTACCTGGGAGCCGATCTGCGAGGCGGATAGCCCCTCTGCCGAAGCCAGCACCGGATCCACTTTTACAGTAACTACCGGAGCCGTATTTTCAATGCTGGAATGGACGTTCATCACATCGTCCCTGGCTGTCATCTCCGCCACAATCCGGTTGCTCACTTCCTGAAGTTCATCATAGTCCGTCCCGTTCAGGATCACTTCATATCCTCTGCTTCTTCTCATAAAACTCATGGAAGAGGAAGCCTCCACAGTTACGGTACAGTTATCCAGATCCGCCAGCTCATGCTCCCACTGTTCTACTACCTCATCGGTGCTCATGCTCCGGTCGTCGCGCAGGTAGGCCGTGATTGTTCCGCTGTCATTATTATAACGGAGCATATAGGATTCCAAATCCGGGTGAGTTCTCACTATAGTTTCCGCCCTGGTCAGCATTGCATCGGCATTTTCAGACAGAAGGCCGGGGCGGGTTTCGATGCTGACGCTGACCGTTCCCGTATCGTCCGAGGTCATAAGTTCAGTCTCCATGCCCCTGGCCAGGAAAAAGGTAGCTATAATAATCACTACCGACGCCGCCATGATAACCCCTTTGTGCTTCAGAAGCGCCGGCATTATACGGCGGTAACCGTTTTGAATCCGCTCCATAGGGCGTGACATGGGGGCCTGCAGCCGCTCCTGAGGCTTATATGCCATATAGGTAAGAGGAACGATTGTAATAGCCGACAGCAGAGAAGCGCACATACAGAATACGATCACATATCCCATGGACCCGAACATCTGTCCCGACATACCCTGGAGAAATACCAGCGGAAGAAATACCACACAGGTAGTGGCTGTGGAGCCCGCAATGGACATAAGCACAATATTGGTGCCCTCCAGCGACGCCTTGGCGTATCCCAGAAGCCTTTGTCCTCCGCCTTCTCAATGGCCCTGAAACAGCTTTCCAGCACGACGATGGAATTGTCAACCATCATTCCCACGCCCAGAACCAGGCCGCTCATAGTGATAATATTCAGCGAAAACCCGGCGCTTGTCATAAGAATCAGAGATACCAGAATGGAGGTCGGTATGGAGCTTCCTACAATCAGCGAGGCTTTGTAATCCCCGAAAAAGATAAAAATGATTATCATAGAAATAACCGCCGCCAGCGCCAGGGTCAGGGCCACATCCTTTAAAGAACTGATAATACTGTCGGCCGTATCCCTGACAATCCGTATATTCAGATTCTCGTCATCCGCCTCCAGCTGCTCTATAACCTCCTGAACCTCCGAGGACACATCCATAGCCGAACTGCTCTGCTGCTTTGTGATGGAGATGGAGATAGTCTCCTCCCCGTTATACCGGGAGATGCCGCCCCGGCTCTCCTCCGCCTCATAGACATTGGCAATATCCTCCAGATATACGATTTTGCCGCTGTTTGTGGTGATTGGAACCTCCTTCAGGGCCTCTATGGTATCGTGTTCCAGGGAGGTGGAGACGGAAAGCTCCAGATTTCCCGACACTGCGCTCCCCGAAGGATAGGAAAGCTTGGCTGACCCCATGGCTGAGGTTATATTGCTCATAGTCACCTGATATTGGGCCATAGCGTCGGACTGAAGTTCTATCTTATAATATTCGGAGCTTCCGCCCATGGCCGACACCTCCGCCACAGAAGAAATCTGCTCTATGAGGGGAACCACCGTCTGATCTACGTAATCGTATAAGTCCTCCTGATCCGGGTTGGAAATGGAGAGCATCATAGTAGTGCCGGCATTGTTGTTCATCTCCATAATGGAGGTTTCCGCGTCGTCCGGAAGCTGGCGGCTCAATGCGTCCATGCTCTGGGACAAATCGTTGTATGCATCGTCCATATCTGTGCCGTAGTCGTATTCCAGCATAATCATGGCCCGGTTTTCACTGGAGGTGGAACTCATGCTTTTCACGCCCTCAATTGTGCCCACCTGGTCTTCTATGGGCTGTGTCACCAGCTCGTCGATGTCCTCCGGCCCTGCGCCGGAATAGGAGGCAATGATAATCAGCATCGGTTGATCTGTATCCGGCATCTGCTCCAGAGTGGCGTTAAATACGGAAGAAATACCGAACACCAGAAGGCAGAGCAATGCCATGATAGTGGCAACCGGCCGTTTTAGTACAAACCTTGTCAATCCCATGGGTTACGCCTCCTGTTCTGTGGTGGTATTTTGTGTCCGGCCCGGGGCTGCATCCTCAGGAGCCGCTTCTGACGGATGGGGTTCCCCCTCCTGCCCCTGCGTTCCGCCTGTTTCCTCCTGCTCTCCCTTGGCGGCGGCTCCACTCACCTCTTCTTCCCGAAGCCGGATTTTGGCCCCCTCGTAGAGGTTGGAGCTCCAGGTGCTCACTACCATATCGCTTTCAGAAAGGCCCGAAAGTATCTGGGCATATTCCGAATTTTCCAACCCTATTTCAACCTGGGCCATGGCTGCGGTTCCCTCCTGATACAGATACACGTAGGCGTTGCCGCCGCTGTAATAAATGGCGTCAATCGGCACCAGCATAGCGTTATCTGCATACTGGGTCACAAGATTCAGCTTACAGTGCTGCCTGCCGCAATCTCCTCCGTCTCCTCCAGCTGGGCCTTCACTTTAAAAAGGCCTGTATCCGAATCTACGATGGAATTTATCTCGCTGATATATGCGTCATATGTAGTTCCGTTCTTCTGAATCTCCAGCCTGTCTCCCGCTTTACAGTTCTGCTTCATACGCTGGGTAACATAGAAGGAAATACGGTTTTCTCCTTCCCCCGCTATCACACAGAGGTCCTGGGACTGGGTCACTCTGTCGTACACCTCAATCTCGCAGCTCTCTATCTTACCGCCTATGGGCGCTGTCACAGAGCTGTACTCCACCTGCCGGTCGTAGGCCAGTTTGGCCGACTCATACTGAAGCTGGGCTGATTTCACCGCATTGCTGTACTGCTCATACTCCTGCTCGGACAAATCCCCGCTGCTGTAAAGGATCTGCATTCTATTTAAATTACTTCTGGCCTCCGAGAGAGACACCGCTGCAGAATCCATACTGTTCTTTGCAGTCTCCACCTGCTCCGTATCAATTTCAAACAGTACCTGTCCCTGGGTCACCACATCCCCCGCCTTAATATTCACTGCAGTTACGTCCCCTGCGGCCTTTGCATAGATATGAACCACATCGGAAGGTTCAACTGTGCCGGTGAGCCCTGTGGTCAGCTGTATGTCTCCTTTGACGGGAAGCCCTGCCTTTACCACTGTGACGGAAGCCTCCTGCCCCATCATGCCCATTCCGCCCCTGGGCTTTTGCCCCATCTTTGATGTAACCAATATTGCAATGGCAACCACTGCAATACCGGCTGCTATTCCAATCTTCACCTTTTTACCCTTGCTCATATCGCATCTCCTTTGCTGGTTTTCTCTCATTAGTTTCATATCATAAAGGACGAAGATAAATTCAACATAAACTTAAGGGATTGTTTGGCATTTAGAAATGTGAAACTTCTGTGAATCTGGAAATCCAACTAAAATTTTAGTACAATAATTGTAATTAGTTCATATTGGATTTATATTATGATGCTATACTTCACCTAAAAGGGACAGGAGGAGAAGGAAATGTTTCAGATACTGGTGGCAGAAGACGATACAAATACGAGGAAATTAATGGAAGCCGTCTTAAAGGAACACGGCTTTCACCCGCTGCCTGCCTGCAACGGCAATGAAGCCCTGGAGATATTGGACAGGCATCACGTGGATTTGGCGCTTTTGGATATTATGATGCCCGGAATGGACGGCTACGAGTTAACCCGGCATCTGCGGGCCTCGGACTACACCCTGCCCATCCTTATGGTGACGGCCAGACAGCTTCCCGAGGATAAGCGAAAAGGGTTCCTGGTGGGGACCGACGATTATATGACAAAACCTGTGGATGAGGAGGAAATGATTCTTCGGATAAAGGCGCTCCTGCGCAGGGCCCAGATTGTCAACGAGCGGAAAATCCAGATAGGAGACGTAATACTGGACTACGATTCCTTCACCGTCACCCGCCAAGAGGAGGTGCAGACGCTTCCCCAAAAGGAGTTCTGCCTCCTTTACAAGCTTTTATCTTACCCGGGCAAAATATTTACCAGGATGCAGCTTATGGACGAAATATGGGGCATGGAGTCGGAATCCGATGACAATACCATCAACACGCATATCAACCGGCTTCGGAAACGCTTTGAGGGTTATGAGGAGTTTTCCATTGAAACGATACGGGGGCTGGGTTATAAGGCGGTGAAGCGCCAATGAATATCAAACAGAACAAAAAACCTTTGAGGACTATATCCCTTATATTTACCGTGTCTATTTTTCTCATTATGCTGACCATCATGTCTCTTCAGGGGCTGTTAATGTACGCCTACTGGAGGTTCTGGCTGCAGGTAAACGTGCCGGTTCCCCAGCTGTGGCGTCCCATTCCTCTGCTGGCCGTTTTGAGCGCCTTTGTGGGAACCGGACTTGCTATTTTGGTAAGCCGAATCCCGTTAAAGCCGATCCGCTTACTGATAGAAGCCATAAACCAGCTTGCCCAGGGAAATTTTCATGTACGGATTCATCTGGATACCACGGAGGAGTTCGTCCGCCTCTCCGAGAGCTTTAACCGGATGGCCCAGGAGCTGGAGAATACGGAGCTTCTGCGCTCCGACTTTATCAACAATTTTTCCCATGAGTTTAAAACCCCCATCGTATCCCTCAGAGGGTTTGCCAAGCTTCTGAAAAGCCCGGATCTCACTCCAACGGAGCGGAATGAATATCTGGATATCATTATCCATGAATCCAACCGCCTGGCCCAGCTGTCGTCCAATGTGCTGAACCTGTCAAAAATAGAAAATTTAAGCATTCTCAGCGATATGAAATCCTTTAACCTGTCGGAGGAGATCCGGCAGTCTGTTCTGTTGCTGGAATCAAAATGGCAGAAAAAGGAACTGTCTCTGATTATAGACATGGATGAATTAGATTATTACGGAAATAAGAGCCTGTTAAACCAGGTGTGGATTAATCTGATCGATAATGCTATCAAATTTCCCCGGAGAAAGGGAAGATCCGGCTGAAACTTCAGAAGCAAATGGATAAAATGGTATTTCAGATTATGGACAACGGCTGCGGCATGTCCAGGGAAACGGAGGAACGGATTTTTGAACGGTTCTATCAGGGGGATACCTCCCATACCGAAGAGGGCAACGGGCTGGGGCTTACCGTGGTCAAAAAAATTGTGGAGCTCCACGGGGGAAGGATCACCGTCCGCAGCGAGGACGGATTCGGGAGTACTTTTACAGTGATCCTTCCGTAATGCCCCTACTCGTTCCAGGCCGAGCGGTATATTTGAATCGTAGAGTAAATATGCTGTTCCAGCGCCCGCTTCAGCCCTTCCACATCGCACAGAAAAAGCTGGTTTACGATCTCTGAATGCTGCCTCTGAACCTGCCGCAGGGATTCAGGCGTATGACAGCCATAGCCCGCGAACATTCCGGCGTGGGCGTTGAGACTGTTGTACATATCCATAATCTGCTGATTCCGGCAGCATTTTACCAACTCCGTATGGAGCAGGCGGTCATGCTCGTGGAGGACATTAAAATTCTCCTTTGTGTAATCGGAGATACACTTCTCGTATTCCCCGTTAGATATGGTGAGTATCTCCTGCATTCCCCGGACAAACTCCTCATCATGCCGCGCACGCTCCACTGCCGGAAGGGCACAGAACTGTTCGATCATCAGGCGGGCTTCCCAGTTATCCTTCATATCCTGGAATTTAAAGGTGCGCACCCGCATGCCGCATTTTGGTACGGACACAACCAGGCCGGTGGTGACCAGCTGGTTCAGGGCCTGCTTTACCGGGGTTTCACTGGTTCCAAACTCCTCGCACAGCAGACGCACCGTGAGGCGGTCCCCCGGTTTGTACTGTTGGTTCTGGATTTTCGCCTTAATTTTCTGTGCAACCTCATCTGCAAGCAATTCCGTTCCTTCATGCCGCTGTCCCATGGTTCTCACTCTCCCTGTATCCTGCAAACGGATATTTTCCTTATTTTACAACATTATAGTATATTTTTCCATCTTCGTCCAGTCCAGTTCAAGGCCCAATCCATCCCCCTGTGGAACATAAAAGTTCATGGATCCGTCCGCCTCAAAGGGAGCTGTGGTTATATCCTCTTTCAGGGGATTGGATTTTCCTCGGACTCCATCATCTCCGTGTTGGCCATAGAAGCCGCCAGATGAAGGCTGGCCCCGAAAAGAACGGCTGAACCGAAGCAGTGCAAAGAGATTTTCCTTCCGGCGGCCTCTCCCATAGCGCCGATTTTGCGGCACTCCGTAAATCCTCCGGCCCACCCGATGTCCGGCTGAAGTATATCCACAGCGTCCATTTTAACCATAGTTTCAAAATTCTTAAGTCCCTGCTGCGTCTCGCACCCGGCAATCTGAATATGGGGCAGCTCTCTGGAAATGCGCTGCAGGCCTTCCAAATCCTCAAAGGGAAGGGGTTCCTCCAGCCAGCAGACCTTAAGCCGGTCCAGCTCCTTTCCCATTCGGAGGGCAGTGCAGGAATCCCAGGAGGCATTGGCGTCTGAAACCATCCTTCCACGGCCCAGGATCTCCCTGGCCGTCTCCATCCGTTTTATGTCCTCCTCCTCCGTTACGCTCCAGGCCTGATTTGCCATATACCGCAGGGGGGAGCCGGGCCGTTCCAGGTTGCGCCCTATCTTAATTTTAGCGTCTTTGTAGCCCTGTTTCATATATCCTTCCAGCTCTGCCCTGAGTCCGTCTATTCCTTTATCCGGAGCATAGAAGCCGCCGCTGGCATAGGTTGGAACCTTGTGGCAGCACGCGCCCAGCAGCTTATATACAGGCATATGGGACATTTTCCCAAGTAAATCCCACAGCGCTATATCAACGCCGCTGATTGCCCCCATAACCAGGCCTCTCCGGCCGTGGGCAATGGTCCGCCAGTACATGGTGTTCCACAGTTTTTCGATATGGGCGGGATCCTGCCCGGTGAGCATGGGAGCCAGCTGCATCTCCACAATGTGTTTCATGACAGCCAGGGGCGCGCCGAAGGTAAACGCCTCTCCGATTCCCATAAGTTCCGTGTCTGTTTCTATTTTAATCAGGAGCGCCTGCCTTGCGGCGGACGTTGAAAGAGCGTCGCCGATGGGGGAGCAGGCACAGCCCAGTGGAATTCCTTTTACCGCTGTGATCTTCATGGTGTAATTCTCAACTTTCTTAATATTAAATATTTGCGCCGGAAGCGTATCACACGCTCATTCCAAGAAGCGTGGGGAACCACAGACTTAATTCGGGTATAAATGTAACCAACAGCAAAGCGGCCACCAGAGCGCCCAGCCATGGAACCAGAGCCTTTGAAAATCTTCCGATGCTGATGTTGCCGATCTTACTGATAACGAAGAGCACCAATCCGAAGGGAGGCGTCAAAAGGCCGATCATCAGATTCAGCACCATGACAATGCCGAATTGGGTAAGGTTGATATCGTAGGCTGCCAGAAGGGGCAGAATCAGAGGCACCACAATGGTAATGGCAGATGCAGTCTCCAGAAAGCAGCCGATAATCAGCAGGAATACATTGATAATAATCAGCAGGGTAAACTTGCTTGACACAACGCTGGTCATGGAGGCAAGGATCATCTGGGGAATTTTCGCCCTGGTGGCCACGTAGCCAAAAAAGGTGGCTCCTGCTATAATCAGCGCAATTGTAAGAGAGTCTCTCACTGTCTCCCTGAGTATTGCAATGAACTTCTTCATGGTCAGCTCCCGGTAGACAAACACATCCAGAATCAGACTGTAAATCACCACAATAGCGGCGCTTTCCGTAGGGGTAAATACGCCGCCGTAGATACCTACCAGAAGAATAAAAGGCGCCATCAGAGGAAGAAATCCTTCCTTCAGCGCATGGAAAAATTCCTTTGCAGTGGGAAATTTGGTTCTGGGATAATGGCGCTTTACCGCATAGACGGTAACTACCGCCATCATAATCAGAGCCATCACAATTCCGGGAACAATGCCTGCCATAAACAGGGCCCCCACAGACGCGCCGGATACGGTGGCATACACTACCAGCGGAATGCTTGGGGGTATAATGGGGCCCAGGGTGGAGGAAGCGGCAGTGACGCAGCAGGAAAAATCATTGTCAAAACCGTTCTCGTTCATAGCTTTGATTTCAATTGCGCCCAGGCCTCCTGCATCTGACACCGCAGTGCCGGACATGCCTGCAAAGATAACGCTGGAGAGGATATTCACATGGCCCAGCCCTCCGGGCAGCCAGCCCACCACCTTCATGCAGAAGGCGAACAGCTTCCTGGTGATGCTCCTGTGTTCATAAGCTTTGCAGCCAAAAGGAAAAGAGGGATCGCCAGAAGGGTAAAGGAGTTGGTTCCCGTATAGAGATACTGGCTGAGAATGCTCCATTTCATTCCTGTAGTGGCAAGCATCAGAGCGCAGCGGTGAGGGCCATGCTGATGTACACCGGAACCTTTAACAGGAACAATGCCAGCATACAAATTAAAATTACAACGATGATGAGCTTCATATTCCTAAATCAACCTCCTTCTCCTCCTGCAGGGCCTCCCCTTTTGCTTTTGCGTTGATATCCATTGTCTGGGGTTTTCCGGCTATAACCGCAGCGGCCTTGATAAGGGACACCACAAACATGCAGGCAAAGGAAAACATAAAAGCATAGTACAGCCAATTCATCTTAATCCAGACCATGGAAACCGCTGTAACTCCCTGATTGCTGCCCGTAAAGGTGACAAGGCTTCGGATACACAGAACGCTGAACACAGCCGTCAGAATATTGACCAGAAATCCGATGGCTCTCTGGACTCCCTGGGGGAGCATGTTCACAACCATATCCACTGCAATATCCGCCCCTTCCGTCAAGGCCAGGGGAGCGCCCAGAAAATCAGAAGGCTGAAGCTGAGCCTGGAGAGTTCTTCCGTGAAGTTCTGCCCGATGGTAAAAATGCGGCAGGAAATCTGGATGCACATGCAGAGCAGAATAAGTACAAGTAGTAAGACGCAGATTGTCTCCACTATCTTTAGATACCAGTGTGCAAGTTTTTTTAACATGACAAAAATTCTCCTAACAAAGCAGACGGGAACAAAGGACATTCGTCCTGTGTCCCGGCCATAGGGCGTGTTTGAAAAATGCGTTCCCTCAGCCGCCATGGGGCGGCGGGAATACGGCAAAAGCAACGTTTCCTGCACGCCTTAACTCATAAGTTTCTGTTCCTCACGCTGCGCCGGTGATTCCCGCCGGTAAAAGGGACTGCCGGCTCACTGCCCGGCATAGCTCATAACCTCGTCGTATGTAGTCACCGTCCATTTTGTCTCAAACTGCTTTTGATAATAGTCATTAAGCGCGTCCCGGAAAGCGTCCCGATCCACGTCCACCAGCGTCATGCCGCCCTCCAGGCAGTCGTTCTTATACTGCTCCCTGCTGTCCTTAGCCAGCTGATCCGCGTCCGCAAGGCTCTTGGCTGCACAGTCGCTTAAGACCTGTCTCTGGTTTTCGCTCATGGACTCATATAAATCCTTATTGATAAAGAGTCCCACGAATTCGTACACATGATCCGTCTCTGCAATATTCTTCTGCACTTCATAAGCTTCAGGGTATTCATCTGCTCGTAGCCGCCCTCGCAGGCTTCCGCCACCTTTGTCTGAAGGGCCGTGTACAACTCGCTCATGGCAACGGTAGTGGAACTAACATTCAGCGCGCTCCATGTGTCCACATATACGGTCATCCCCGGCAGCCGGAGCTTCAATCCTGCCACATCGGCCGGAGTCTTTACCTCCTTATTGGAAGCCAGCTCGCGGATATCCCTGCTATGCCATCCCAGTGTTACAAAACCGTTCTCCTCATATCGCTCCTTTAGTTTATCTCCGATTCCGCTTTCAAGAAGAGCCTTCTGGTGGGCCTCATCTTTCATAAGGAAGGGGCAGTCCAGAAAGGTATATTCAGGCGCATAGAGATCCAGCCCCTCCAGTCCCGTCATAGCCATATCCAGGTCACCGCTTGCCACGGAAGAATAGTTGTCGGAAGCGCTGCCCAGCGTACCGTCCGTAAAAAGGCTGATATTGAGAGTGCCGCCCGACTTTTCCGCCACATCTGCCACAAACTGCTCCAGCGCCTGTCCCGCAGGTCCGTCTGCCGCATAGGCAGTGGCCAGATCAAGATTGAAGGTTTTTTCCTCCGCTGCCGCCTCCGGCGCAGCATCACTGCTCTTCTCCCCTGAATCAGCCTTTTTTGCAGCATCTGCGGACGCTGCCGAAGCCGCCGGCGTCCCGGAATTTGAGCCGCCGCAGCCGGTCATACCCGCAGCCAACGCCGCACAACAGAACAATGCCATGATTTTTCTTGATTTCATAAGAACTCTCCTTTTCTTTTCCGATGTTTTGTCCCCGACCTGTGTGATTTCTCAAAATTAGGTCTAATTTTTTTGATTGAATTTTAATTATATCTTTCTATTTTTTTATGTCTATGTTAAAATTATCCGAAATATTTTGTGAATTTTTGTATATATTTTATAAGCGTCGCGGTTTTTCCTGATTTTTTAACTCCTCCCTCTTTATGATTAGACCTAATTTATCCTTGTACCCTTACATGCCTTTACTGCCTGCCAGGGCCTGTCCAGGCTCTGCCTTCCGTCAGCCCCGGGGGACAGCCATCTATTCCCGCCCTTCCTCTTGACAAATGCTGTTCAAAGGAATAGAATGATAGCAAGCACTTGCATGGAGGTAACGATGGACGATACAAGCCAGAAAATTATAGACGCAACAATGTCTCTAATCCGTGACAAAGGCTATGTTGCAACCACTACAAAGGACATAGCACATTTAGCCGGAGTAAATGAATGTACTTTATTCCGAAAATTCAAAAAACAAAAAAGATATTGTATTAAATGGCATTGCACAGGAAAAATGGCGTGCAAATGTTACCCCGGAGATATTCCAAAATGTAGTATGGGAACTCCAACCGGATTTGGAAATGTTTATGACAGAATATATGGACCGGATTACCCCCGACTTTGTAAACCTGTCCATTGGATTGAGGGCGCCCCAGCTTTATGATGAAACTGCCCCGATGATTTTGAAAATACCACAGGCATTTATTTCTTCTTTAATCAGCTATTTTGAAAAAATGGAGCAGTTAGGAAAAATAAAACATATGGACTTTGAAAGTTTGGCAATGACTATTTTTTCCTCAACCTTTGGTTACACTTTTTTGAAATCGTCTTTCAAACAAGAGCTTACCAGTCTTGAGCAGAAGCAATATATCAAAAACAGTGCGGAGATATTTGTAAAAGGAATTTCTTAAAGATAAGCAATGGTACTGTACTTTCAGTACCATTTTACAACAGAAAAATGCAAGCAAGCGCACGCTTACAAAGGAGGCAGATTATGTTAATTACAGGAGCGGAATTATTTGTGAAAGCACTTAAAGCTGAGCAGACGGATACTCTGTTCGCTTATCCGGGAGGGCAGGCCATCGACCTGTTCAATGCCCTTTTCGGCGAAAATGACATAGACGTTATTTTGCCACGCCACGAGCAGGGCTTAGTCCATGCCGCAGACGGTTACGCCCGTTCAACCGGAAAAACCGGCGTGTGTTTAGTTACAAGCGGACCAGGAGCCACAAATTTAGTAACGGGAATTGCGACGGCTAATTATGACAGTGTTCCCTTAGTCTGCTTTACAGGGCAGGTGCCTACCGGGCTTATAGGCAACGACGCCTTTCAAGAAGTGGATATAGTGGGAATTACAAGAAGCATCTGTAAATATGCCGTTACTGTCCGCAAGCGCGGCGATTTGGCGGCGGTTATTAAAAAAGCCTTTTATATTGCCAGAACAGGTAAACCGGGTGTTGTTGTAGTGGATTTGCCGAAAGATGTCCAACGGGAATACGGAAGCGATGAATACCCGAAAGAAATCGAAATCAGAGGATATAAACCCAATCTTTCCGTCCATGGCGGACAACTGAAAAAAGCCATAGAGGCGTTGAATCATGGAAAAAACCCCTATTCTTGGTGGGCGGAGGCGTGGGCATCAGCCATGCGCAGGATGAGATGCTTAAGCTTGCAGAAGCAACAGGCGTTCCCGTCATCACTACCATTATGGGAAAAGGGTCAATTCCCACCACCCATGACCTCTACATTGGAAATATCGGAATACACGGAAGTTATGCGGCTAATACAGCCATTGGTAATTGTGATGTTCTTTTTCTATCGGAACAAGATTCAACGACCGCATAACGGGCAAAACCGGCTCCTTTGCCACTCATGCAACGATGATTCATGTTGACATAGATCCCGCTTCTATTTCCAGAAATATAGCGGTAGACATTCCGATTGTGGCCGACGCTAAAAAGCCATTTCAGCTTTGCTCGAAAAGGCTCAGCCATTAGACACCCGGAAATGGCTGGAAGAAATCAGCAGCTGGAAAAGGCAATATCCTCTATCTATGAAAGCCCGGGGATTGACGCCCCAAAAGATTATAAACGCCATTAACAATACCTTTGATAAAGCGATTATTGCTTCAGACGTAGGACAAAATCAATTATGGGCTACCCAATTTCTTGAATTAGGCAAGGGGAAACAGCTGCTTACCTCCGGGGGTTTAGGAACTATGGGTTATGGTTTCCCGGCTGCCATAGGAGCTAAAATTGGAAATCCGGATACAGATGTTATTGTGATTTCCGGCGACGGTGGAATGCAGATGAATATACAGGAAATGGCAACTGCTGTTTGTTACGAATTACCTATAACAATCTGCATCTTAAACAATGGTTATCTGGGGAATGTAAGACAATGGCAGGAGATGTTTTTTGACAAGCGGTATTCCGGCACCTGTATGCGCTATAGAAAGAACTGTCCCCACAACTGCAAATCCCCAACAGATTGCTGCCCGGAATACACGCCGGATTTTATCCGATTAGCAGAAAGCTATGGTGCAAAAGGGATCCGCGTAACTTCGGAAAAAGAAATCGCAGCTGCATTGGAAATAGCTAAAAACACGCCAAAAGCGCCCACTGTCATCGAATTTATCATTGAGCGGGAGGCAAATGTTATGCCGATTGTTCCCCCTGGCAACGCGCTTGACGATATGATTTTGGAAAGCGGGGATAAGTGATATGAAAAAGAGATGGATCTGTTTATTCGTTGAAAATGATATAGGCGTACTTGCCGGAATTTCAGGATTGTTTTCCGGAAAATCTTACAATCTGGACAGCTTAACCGTAGGCACAACCGAAGATAAGACGGTTTCCCGAATAACAATCAGTTTGACAAGTGATGACAAAACATTTGAGCAGGTCAAAAAACAGCTTAACCGGAGCGTGGAAGTAATCAAGGTGGTGGATTTTACCGACATCGCTATCCACATGAAAGAATTGATGTTCGTAAGAGTTAACGACTGCTCAGACAGGGAGATTGATGAAATATTCAGGATTGCATCAATATTCAATGTAACTGTTATCGACTATACCACAGCAACGGTATTGATTGAAAGTGTACAGACGGAACACCGAAATAACGACCTCATGGCTTTAATGGAAAAATGCTATCCCAATCGGATTGAAATTGCCCGCGGCGGAAGTGTTGCAGTTGAAGCATTGAGTATGACAGAGCGATGACAAAGCTGGCGAACCCATTGGTTTTAACATGTGTGGTCTGTTTAGTGGGCTGGCTTGAAATTTTTTATGGTGTAAAGTTGAAGCGCAGTATTGAATTCCGACATTGGGCAAGGCATCGTTCCAATTAAGAAATGTTATTGTAAACTCTATATACAAAATATAAGCGGAGATATGGCGAATGACTAACTAATGTCATACTATGATTAAGATATATTTGTATGTCATGGCAGTATCCCTAAAAGTCCCGGAAAAGCCAGTAAAATCAATGGCTTCACGACAGAGAAAAGGCGCTTACTACACCACTACTACACCATTTGACTTTTGGTTAGAGCCTTGAAGTGACAAAAATAACGCAATATGTATGAAGTTCACTAATTTGGTGGAATTCATAGGAATAGAATGTGTGATGGGGCTGCGGAGGATAAAACGATAGTAATTTAAACCCCGGATGTATTAAAATTTGAGATTTGATCATAACAATCTGAATGAAGCAAAATAGAGATGAAAAATCATAAAATATGAGATAAAACAGTTGTATTGTGATGCGATAAGAGTATAATGATAATTAGAGGAAACAAAATCTCATAATTTAAGAAAAGGAGTGGATGTCATGACAAAGTTTATAAGTAATGTAAACAAGTACTTATCTGAAATGAAAATCAAGCAAAACTATCTGAGCATGATCACAGGTATAGATAAGAATAAGATGTCACGCCTATTGACTGGCTCGCAAGAAGAGAGTGGCACTGATATGGAAAAAATCGCACGTGGACTGGGAAAAAGCGTGGAATTCTTTTTGACGGATTCTATCAACATTCCGCAAGCTGGTAGTTTGGAAATAAATAAGATTGCATTTTATGCCGGTGAACCATCTCATAAGCAGGAACAGATTGCTAAGCAGTTAATGGAACTTATGGAGAATATCGATGAAGTAATGAGCGCAAAAAGTCGATTTAAGAATGTAGCAAGGGGATAAGGAATGAAGGTAGAGCGTTTACGAAAAATCATTGAATATAGTAGTAAGAATAGCGAAGAAATATACTCTATGGTAAAACGATTCTGCGCTTTTGCTGAAATTGAATACGATAGTGCTCTCCTTAACATTTTGCAGATTGTCAGGTCGTCCTTTCAAAAAAAGGGATATTTTGTTTTTGAAATGCCTTTTGATGATGATGAAATAGGGGCGTTGTGCTATAGAGGTGATGGTTTGGGGTATGTTGTGATTAATACATCCTTGCCCAAGGTAAATGTGAACTTTGCTATAGCACATGAAATATATCATGTTTTTTTTGGAAAAAGCGAATTTGTTTCAAAAGTTGAATTTGCAGATGACCATTATTATGAACATGAGGAAGAATATGCGGCAAATCTTTTCGCAGGAATGCTGCTTATGCCAGAGGTTAGCTTTAGAAGAATGTATCAAAAATTCAAAATGGAATCTTCTGGAAATGAAGTGGAAACAATCATTCGATTGATGTCATATTATCAAGTACCATACATGGCAGTGCTGATTCGGTGTCTTGAACTGGAGCTAATAGCCGGGAATATGGCTTCAGAGCAACTTCTTAATGTTGATCGAGTTCAAATCCGGCAAAGATTAGCTGATTTATGGCTGGATGAAAAATAATGGATGCCGCTGGCAGAGATGACTATCCTCATATCGAGATCATTGTTGAGAGATTAGGAAAAGAATATATTGGAGACGAATATATAAACGAACGAACATTGGAGAAGGTTCTTTATAATATGCGTGAATTGTATAAGAAGATAAAGGGGGAGTAAGGTATGGCGATTACATATGCTGAAAACCCTGATAATTTTTGTGATATAGAAGCTTTCGTTGAAACAGATATTAAGCAAATCAAACGTACGTTCTTCTCTGCTGGAAAGTTCTTTTCTATGATACATGTTCTTTTCAAAGACATTCTAATTTGGCAGACAACGAAAAGAGTATCTTGATTCATTACTTTAAAGAACAGGGAACAGCAATTTTTATTACAAGATGTATTTTGATGGAGCTAATAGCAGATCTGCATGAGCTGCAAGAACAATACATTGAGTTCATTAAGGGGATGAACAATGCCGGGGTCAAGGTTGTAATATTTAATGAGGAATGTACACAAGATATTCTTTCAGAGTGCTTTTCAACAAAGGAAAAAATAAATGAGTACCTGGTGTGGGCTGTTAGAACAGTGAAATCACCAATAAGCACGATAGAAGAGACTTTAAAGGCAGACCAAAAACTTACCTCAGAAGTAATTGGAGGTAAAAATCTAAGACAATCTAATTTGTATCAGAAATTTTTTGTTGCGGTTAGAGCCAATAAAGAGCATGGTGATAATCTGGGCGAGGAGTTAATAGCGGTATGTGTACATATTTTATCTTATTTGCCCGGAGTATTTGACGGGAAATTATGTGTTTTAACGGATGATAAAGGTGCAGCAGGAAAGATTGACTCTGTAATGAGAAGAACCAAACCTCAGAATCGAGGTGCCGGGATTGTACTGTTTAGTACGCCGAAATTAGTGCAGCATATGTACGAAGAACATATAGAGCTATCTGAGAATGAAATGGTAAATCTGATTTCTCAGGGGGCATCCGGGAATATTTCTGTAATGGGTATTACGCCTTTTGATTTTAAGATCAATGAAAAGATATCGATTACGGGTAGAGAACTGGTTCAAAAGATAATGGAACCTAATGGAATCAATATTGTGTTTTAGCGCTCATTCACTACCAATAGGAGAAAATTATGATTAAAATACTATTTATCTGCCACGGCAACCGTTTGAGTGTGGGGTTCATGGCGGCTGTTGAGGGGTAAATGGGGGGCAAAGCGGTGCCTTTGGGATTGAGGAGCACTACGGTTTTACTACGAGTGAGAGATTTAAAATAGAGAAGTGTAAAATGGTTGTCCGAAGGAGAAAAATACATCCTTCGGATTTTTTGCATTATTCCGATATACGGAAAGTATTGTTCCTATGGTATTGCTATTATTCCGAAAACAAGGTATACTATTACTTGAAGAGAGGTGCAGAAAGATGTATATATCCGTGAAACAGGCCGCAGAGAAATGGGGCATTTCAGATAGACGAGTACGAATCCTGTGTTCGGAAGGTAAAATCCCAGGCGTTATCCGTGAGGGACGTCGTTGGAGGATTCCAGCAGAGGCTGGTAAACCGAAAGATGGACGCTATAAGTCCACAGAAAATCTGCTTGTGAGTATTGACAGGAAGAAAACAGAATTAGATTCCAGACGCCTTTGACGGAGGGAGAGGTGGAACGGCTGACAGAGGAATTTGTGGTAGAGTATACCTATAATTCCAATGCCATCGAGGGAAATACGCTGACGTTACGTGAAACTGATATGGTGCTGCGTGGTCTGACCATTAATCAGAAGCCCCTGAAAGACCACATGGAGGCAGTCGGACATAAGGAAGCCTTTGATTTTGTGCGGGACTTAGTGAAAGAGCAGACACCGCTTTCGGAGAGTGTTATTAAGCAGATTCATTATCTGGTGCTGGCTGATAAGAGAGAGGATAGAGGCGTTTATAGAAAGGTTCCAGTAAGAATTATGGGGGCAAAGCATGAGCCAGTACAGCCATATCTGATTCAGCCCAGAATGGAGCAACTGCTGGAAGCGTATAGAAACAGCACAGAGCATATCATTCCACGGCTTGCGCGGTTTCACATTGAATTTGAAGGCATTCATCCCTTCATCGATGGCAATGGCCGAACGGGACGGCTGCTTGTGAATTTGGAATTGATGAAGCAGGATATCCGCCGATTGATATTAAATTTACAGACAGAATTGCATATTACAATGCTTTTGATGAGTACCATGTGCAACACAATTTGGGGGCAATGGAGAGATTATTTGCAGGGTATGTGAATATAAGGCTGGATAGTTATTTGGCAATGTTGGAAGAATGAAAAAAATGTGGAGGTATGGGAATATTTAAAATAAGATATTGAGCAGTTTGCACATAGTAGCCATGTTGAGTGCGTAGTATTGATGTCACGGGTGGAAAAATAATGAACTGAAAAAGTGTAGGAAATCAGGCATTTCCGGGAGTTGGGGTTGTTCTGTCAGCAATCCTGATTCCCGGTTTTTATGTGCCCGGAGATGCTTGCGGAAAATGGTCTACTGAAATGATTTACGGAGGGCCACGTGTACAGGTCGGATATTTGGCAGGTTGTGTTAACGGGATAGATATTTGGGGGTTGAATTGACAGTTTAGATATATAAAATAGTCCCTGTGCTGATAATGAAATTGAGATACAATGATTTAGGATTTATAATTGTCTGCTAAATATTTAATCAATAAATCCGCAATCGGAGTAAACACTTGATACTTCTTCCAAATTATATACATTTTTTACCAAAAACTAAAAGACCTATAACAACTTTAGATGTTGCAATTGCTGGGAAAAATCAAATGGATTTGCAACTGATTTTTGATGTTTTAATTTACTCTAACCCTAATATTTCAGATGAGGAAGATACTGATGGAAAAAGCACTATTGATATATTAGCAAATACTAAAAAGATATTACAAATTATCAACTTGAAAGAGCCGGGTTCTTTAGGCTTACATCCAATTATTTATTTTTATTCCAAAAAGGGTAATTTCAAACCAGCTAACTTTTACGCGATTATTTTACTTATACGTGAATTAAAGCAAAAAAAATCGTTTTAATGAATTTACAGATATACGAAAAGACTTTGAAGAGTTTATATATAAAAATGATTATATATTTGAGCAACTTAATCGCAATTTAAGATCCACTAAAAAAAGCTCAGATGGTATTAAAAGTATGTTTTTGTTAATAATTGACGGATTGAAAAAAGAACTAAGTGAAAAAGAAATTTTGATTTCAATAAAAGAAGAAATATATAAATATTAATTTAGTCAATGAAGATGAAATTGTACTGAACGACTCTTTTAATACAAATCGTAAAAGCGAAACATATATTTCAACTGCATTACAATCTGTAGTTAGGTGTTCAATTTGTGGTGGTGTTGTCCATGTAAATGCTACGTCAGTTGATCATATTATAAGAAAGAGAGAGGGAGGACTTGGGACTGCATGCAATGGACAGATTACACATCCTTATTGTAATACGGGATATAAGCATTAGTGTAAATCATTTGTACTTAGTTTTAATAATTAAAGGGGAGAAATTTTGGAAGGAAATAAGTTTCGAGATTCAAAGTCTGTGAATAAACTCATAAGTATTGAATTCGTCTGCTACGGCAATATGCTCCGGGGCATTCCAATCGGTTTGAATGTGTATGAAAGAAAAGATGTGGGAGAAACACTGAAAAATCAAGATTGACAGACAAGCTGAAAATGGCTTATAATAAAGGTACAAAAAAGGCAGTTCACTCCAGCGAGTGGCTTCCAAGTTAATAACTTAACAAAAATAGTCACTGGGCTTGGTAGGCGGGTGACTATTTTTTGTACCTATAATCATAACAACAAGTACCCCAAACGCAATCATCAAAGAAAGTGTCTCATATGTACTCATGTTATACACCCCCTTTCGGAGATGGAAGTCACCCGGCAGTAGAAACTGCCTGCTACAATTATACAAGACAGAGAACAGGCTGTAAATAGAAGAATATAAAAGAAATATTTGTTGAAATACTTGTTCAAAGCATGAACTTATAGTAGACTTTAGCTATTAAAAAGTAACGGAGATATAATATATGGCTAAGCAATTTAATAATAACATTAAAATCCTTTTCGTTTGCCACGGCAACATCTGCAGAAGCACCATGGCATATTACTATTTCAAAGATCTGGTCGAAAAGAGGGGGCTGTCCTCCCTGTTCCATCTGGATTCAGCGGGAACCTCCTCAGAGGAACTGGGGAATCCGGTACACCGGGGTACTAGGGAAAAACTGCGGCAGGCAGGGATAAGCTGTGAGGGACATCGTGCTAAGCAGATGAAGAAATCGGATTATAATGCCTTTGATTACCTCATCGGCATGGATCACTGGAACATAAAAAACATGAAGAGGATTACAGGCGGCGACCCCGGTCATAAGATTTATAAGCTGTTGGAATTTGTTCACTCTGACCGTGATGTAGCCGATCCCTGGTATACCGGAGATTTCGACAGCACCTGGGAAGATGTATCGAAGGGGTGCCAGGCCCTTTTGGAATATGTGTTGGAACACAATGTTTCATGAACTGAGCGTATCGGTCTGTAGGCTCCGGCTGCTCAGAAACAGCCGGGGCCCTTTTCCCTGTAATCTATACGGTTTTACCCACCCCCACCACCCACCACCACCTCTCTCCCCTGCCAAATATTCTGAATTAAGCAATCCGCTCCACCCCCTATGGCATGAGGCGGCGGGAACGAACTTTTAAACACGCTCTGACCGCCCCAAAGTCCGTTCCTGCCGCTCAAAACATTTTTCATACTGCATACAAAGGCAGAAGGCGCTGCCGCTGTACTTACCTTTGGCCATCTAAAAAATATCTCCTCCTCAGTCTGCTTCCGTCCGTCTTAAGTATAACCGCTCCTCCGGCGCCCGTCTCCATCACGGATATTCCCAGATTCTCAAACCGCTCCAGTACCTGAGGCGCAGGATGGCCGTAGGAATTGCTCCTGCCATAAGAGACAACAGCAAGCGCAGGCGAAAGGCGTTCCAGAAAAGCCTGAGAGCTGGAGGTGGCAGAGCCGTGGTGGGCGGCCTTCAGGACCGTTGTGTGTTTCAGATGCTGTGCCTGAACATATCCGGTAAAATGTCCGGCGCTTCCGGCCTCCTCTCCGCCTTCAGCCTGCAGCAGCAGCCCCCTCTCCTGTTCAATCCCCATATCTCCGGTAAACAGCATGTGGAAGTCTCTGTAATCTGCGCAGAAAACCAGAGAGTGGGCGTTGCGGTCAGAGGAGGAAGAACCGTCTCCCGCATAAAGGCAGAGCAGCTTTAATTCTCCTAAATCCACTTGTCCGCCGGGCCCCATATAGCTGACCCTGGTTCCATTTTCAATTGCAGCCTGCTCCAGTCTCCGGTATATCTCCTGTCCGCGCCCCGGTGCGGGGAGAATGAGATTCCTTATTTTCACATCTTCCGATTCCTCCAGCAGATATAACAGTCCGCTGATATGGTCACTGTCCCCCATGGCTTACGATGCTGTATTCAATCACTCCCCTTCCCCTGCTTTTCAAAAAGGGCTCCAGCGTCTTATCCCCCAGGCTCTTCTCACTGCTGCTCCCTCCGTCCACAAGAACCACTCCCTCTTTTGTCTCCAGCACAATCCCGTCCCCCTGCCCCACATCCAGGCAAATCACTTCCAGCCCTTTTACCGGAAGAGGCAGTAAAATCAGAAAGCACAGGCAGTAGGAGCAAATCCCAAGCGCAATTCCTCCGGCAGCTTTCCCTATTTTTCTTCTTCTCAGGAATACTGTCCCTCCCCACAGTATTCCTGCCATAACACACCCGTACACTGCTGTCTGCCACCACTGAGGACGTCCTGTCACAAGGCTGTATCCCGGCAGTCTTTCCGCCGTACCGCAAAGCCGCTCATAAAACCGGAGAATATAATGCCCTGCTCCAACTGCCGCAGTTCCTCCCTGAACCCAGAAGCTTCCCAGTGCAATCCCCAGAATTCCCGAGTACATCAGTACCGATATGAGGGGAATGACTAAAAGGTTCAGCAGTATGCCGTAGAGAGGATACAGATAATAATGGTAAAGCACAACCGGCGTGATCACAATCTGTACACAGAGACTGATTGTCAATGTTTTCTGCCATCCCTTTTCAATCTCCCACATCCCTGTAAGCCAGTTTCCCAGCCCCCCGATAGCCAGAACCGCCCCGAAGGACAGCTGAAACCCACTCTGAAACAACAGATAAGGCCGCCTTATAAGCAGTATCAGAGCAGCCAGCCCCAGGGCCGACAGGGTGTCATAGCTTCTGCCTGTGGCTGCGGCCAGCCACAGGCACAGGATCATCACAACAGCTCTCATAGCGGAGCCGGAGGAACCTGTCATAATTCCAAAGCTGACAACCAGCATGCCGGCTGCAATTCCGGCTGTCTTAAATCTAAGTCCGCATTTTCTCAGTACCAGATACAAACCGCCTCCTATTATTGTCAGATGCTGCCCGCTGACAGCCAGAAGGTGGGAAATACCGCTCCTCTGGTACATAGACCTCACCTGCGGTTCCAGCCAGGAGGTGTCTCCTAGGAGAACCGCTTTAAATACGGGGCTGTCCTCAGGCAGGCAAATCCGATCCAGTATGCCGGAACACCACAGACGAAACCGGGTCAGGAAATTGTAATAAGGCAGAGCTTCTCCTCCGGTTATCGCAATTTCTTCCCCGAACATCCTGCAGACGATCCCTTTAGACCGGTAGTACCCTCTAAAATCAAACTCCCCCGGATTCCTTGGCCCTTCCCACAATATCCAGTTTCCCCTGAACTCCGCCTTCAGGCCCACTGCGGCTTCCTCCATATCAACATCCCCGGCCGCATATACGATCATCTTCTCAATCCGCTCCGCTCTCCTTCCGGCCCGGATTGTAACGTTCTCCAATTCCACCCCTACGCTTTCCGCCTTATATTCCACCTTTACTATGATCCCGGCGGCCGTCACCTTAGCTCCTGCAAACTCCCCTGCAGCCCTTTCATCCCTGTCCAGCCTTTTCTTTACCTGTATGCTCCTGCCATATCCGCATCCCCCTCCTGCCAGAACCAACGCAAAAAAGAGCAGAAACGCTCTCTTGCCAGCGTTTCTGCCCTGCATGTTATCCTTCAATCCCCGGAAAATGCTTGGGATTCCCAGGTTCATTTCATCACCGCACAGCCTCTGCCTCTTTGCTCTGCCGGGCAGCGCTCCAAGGGCCGGCGCTATTCCCAGCGCCAACGCAAGGGCCAATACCGGCATTGCCAAAAAGCCTGCGGCTGCCGCCTGTTTATATTGCAGGGCAAGCACCTCTCCAAGTACGAAACCTGCTGCTACAGTTACAAGCGGTCTTTTCATATTCAATTTACTTTCCTTTCACCTGTCCTTTCCTTAAATCTCCCTTCCTTCTACCTGGCTTCCTCTATATACTCCTGACTCCGCTCAAATGTGGTATTCAAAGACACCACATCCCTGAACATTACATCCTTCGATCCGTTCACCATAATCTGTACCCTCGTAATCGCCGTCCGTTCCGACAGGGAATCCACTATGGAGTAAATAGGAATATACTCATTCACAGCCAGAGACGTACTCAGAAATGCAGAATCAAAGTTAATATAACACACGTTATCCGTCACCGAGAGGCTGAGAATCTTACAGTCGGAGGGAAGCGTAGGGGAATGTCCCTCCTCGCCCGGCCCCGCTATCAGCTGTTCCACAATCAACTGCTCCATGGAAGTATTGATGTTATGCACTACCTCCCGTTTCTCAGACACCAGCTTATCTCCTGCGGCATTTGCAAAGTACAAGGTCAGCTCTGTCTTTTCATAGGCGTTTACATTGCTGGTGTTCATAATAAAATCACTGCTGGACAATATTCCCACCAGATTTCCCTGGCGATCTATCAGCGGCTGGTCACCGCAGTAAATATTGATATAGTCTATTCCTTCTATCTGGGTCATCGTTCTTGTGAGGGCTGCCCTGCACAAAATTTCCCGCTCAGGCTTCATAGACGTATAATTCACGTCAAAATAGAGATACAGCACCTGATCCTCCAGACGGCCGGACTGGTAAGCCACCTTATCCGTAAGGGCGGACTGGGCGTCCAAATCCTTGGGAACATTTACAAACTGCTCCATCAGCTCCTCCACCAGCGCTTCCTGTCCCTCAGCCTGGGCTTCATAGGCTCTGGGAACCAGTTTGGTGGCGGCTGCATTCATATAATAAATCAGATACCTTCCCTCTGCAGGGTTGGGCTTAGGCTGATCTTTTTCCTGACAGCCCGACAGCATCAGCACAACTGCCCCCACTAATAACAGAAGCCGTCTCATTGCCGGTTTGCTCATGATTTCGCCTCCTGTCTGGGCACGTAGTTTAGCGGAATCCTCACGCTGAAGGTAGTCCCCTCCCCAGGCGTGCTCTCAACATCCACCACGCCGTGGTGCATCTGAATCACATTTTTAGTGATGGCCAGACCCAGGCCGGTTCCGCCTACCTCCCTGGAACGCGCCTTATCCACACGGAAAAAGCGCTCAAATATGTGATCCACGCTGTCCTCAGGTATTCCGATTCCCGTGTCCGCCACTTTGATATAGAAATACTTATGGTCTGCATCCAGAGTCACCCGGACAGTGCCGCCGTCCACATTGTACTTGATGGCGTTCTCCACCAGATTGGTTATGGCCAGGGAAATCTTCACCTTATCCACATCTGCCGTCACATCCCGGATGCTCTCCAGAATCAGTTCCACATTTCCCCGCTTTGCTATGGGACGAAGCCTCTTTAAAATCAGCTCCAGTTCCCCGTTGATATTCACCTGCTCCATGTTCATCTGGCTGTCTGCGGACTTATCCATTTTCACCAACGTCAGCAGATCCTCAATAATCTGGTTCTCCCTGTCAATCTCATCCGATATATCCGTCATAAATTCCCGGTACAATTCCACAGGAACATCCTCCATACCCATAAGGGAATCCGCCAGCACGCGGATGGAAGTGATGGGCGTCTTTAGCTCATGGGATACATTGGACACAAACTCCTGCCGGGACTGGTCCACAGCCTTCAGCTTGCTCAGGGACTTCTGTACGGAAAGGGACAGCTGCCTTGTCTCACTGTAGGCGTCCTCTGTAATGTCTGCATCCAAATCCCCGTGAGCCACCCGATCAAAAGCCCGCTGGAGCCGTTTGAAGGGCCTCATAAGAAGCTGGACTGCCAGACAGGCCAGAATAGCCAGAACAAATGTGATACATACCATAAAAAACTGGGATTTCCCCATGACTTTGTCTGTGAGAGACAGAAGGTTTTCTGTAGACGCCGTAATAACAATAACTCCATTTACATTTTTCTCATTTGCGGGGTCGTAGACAGGAATCGTCTGAGCCAGATACGCCATATCCTTGTTGTAATGGCTGCTGTTCTCCCCGCCGAAGCACTTGATGACCTCCTCGGATATATAAAACTTTCCTGTAGAAAGATTGAAGGTGTCCGTGATTACCTTGAAATTGCTGCTTACAATTACAATTCTTCCGTTGTACACCTCAGAGATGGCCTGCATCTGGTTGTCCAGACTGACGTTGTTCTTCTTCTCCGCAGTCATATAGCCGGACCGGGTCATCTTATTGCTGAGAATCACACATTGGTTCTGTATCTCAATCGTCCTGGCGTCCAGCTGTCCCTGGTTAAAGGAGCCCAGCATAATTCCCGACTGCGTCACCAGCGGAAGCACAGCCAGTGCAATCATAATCAGAGCCATGGGTACTTTCATACTCATCCCACGGGCCCAAATCCGGGCCAGCCATTTTTTATCCGACACTTACTCCAGCTCCTTTAACTTCCTGGTGCAGGCCACTGCAAGAGCGCCCGGCCCAATGTGGCATCCAATGCTCAGGGACAGCGGGGCGCCGTACACAGGCGCATGAGGATACAGCGCCTGCACCGTCTCAGCCAGCTCCATGGCAGCTTCCCGGCTGCAGGTATGGGCTATCTGAAGATAGGTGTGCCTGGCTTCCCTGTCTCCCAGACGCTCCTCCAAATCATGGGCCAGAGCCGTGAGCATGGTGGTTTTAGCCTGCTTCATGGTCCTGGCCTTTGAAAATGCATCCAGCTTCTCTCCCTGAATTGTAAGCACAGGTTTGATTTTTAAAAGGGTTCCCAAGGCTGCCGCCGCCGGTAATCCTTCCTCCCTTTTTTAAATATTTTAAGGTGTCCACTGTGATATAGATGGTGCTCTCAAACTTAGCCCGTTCCAAAATCTCCCGGATCTCAGAGCCTTATATCCTTTTGCGGCCAAATCCCTGGCGTCCAGGCCGACTGCCTCTGGGTCACGGAAATTCTCTGGTTATTTACCACATGGACTCTGCCGTCGTAGTCGTCTGCCAGCATCAGGGCGGTCTGACAGGATCCGCTTAAACCGCTGGACATTGGAATATACACCACCTGGTCATACGCTTCAAGAAGCCTGTCCCACGCCTCCGTCACGTCTCCTACCGAGGGCTGGGAGGTGGTAATATCCGCTCCCTCCTCCATCTTCCTGTAGAACTCCTCAGGACTTAAATCGATCCCCTCATAGTACACCGCTCCGTCAATCATAAAAGGCATGGGCAGGACGTGAATCCCCAGCTCCTCCGCCTCGCTCTGTGTCACTCCGCTGTTGCTGTCTGCAACAATCGCTATTTTCATATTATAATGTCTCCTTTATGCTATACCCTGGGTCAGACGGTTTGCTGTGGTATACAGCTGGTAATACATCCCCTTCTTTTCCAGCAATTCATGATGATTTCCTTCTTCCACAATCCGGTTGCCTGACAGCACCAGAATCCGATCCGCCCCCTGAATGGTGGTAAGGCGGTGGGCAATGGTGAGGGTTGTGCGGCCTTTTGCCAGCTTCTGCAGAGACAGGGAAACCAGATATTCACTCTCATTGTCCAGGGCGGAGGTAGCCTCGTCCAGTATAAGGATAGCCGGATTTTTAAGAAATACCCTGGCTATGCTGATTCTCTGTTTCTGTCCTCCTGAAAGCTTCACGCCCCGCTCTCCCACATAGGTGTCGTAACCCTCCTGAAGCTCCATAATAAACTCATGGGCCCCCGCCATTTTAGCTGCCTCTATCACTTCCTCCCTGGAAGCGCCGGGACGGCCATAGCTTATATTTTCATACACAGAGCCGGAGAACAGATACACGTCCTGCTGCACCACACCGATGTTGGAGCGCAGGCTTTTCAGTGTTACGTCCTTAATATTCTGTCCGTCAATGGAAATGCTCCCTTTGGTCGTATCATAAAATCTGGGCAGCAGATTGCACAGGGTAGTCTTTCCTCCTCCGGAGGGCCCCACAAGGGCTATACGCTCTCCCGGCCGCACCTGAAGGTTTATATCCTCCAGAACCGGCACATGGTCGTCTGGATATTCAAAGCTTACATGCTCAAATGAAATGGCCCCCTCTACATTCTTAAGAGGAGCCGCGTCCTTCTTATCCTTAATGTCAGGCACCACATCCATAATCTCCTGAAAACGCTCAACTCCGGTGAGTCCCCTTTGGAACTGCTCCGCAAACTCAATAATCCGCCGTATGGTGGTGAGGAGGGTTGTCACATACAGTGTGTAGGCCACCAGATCTCCGGGAGCTACCTTTCCCTGAATCATAAAAATTCCCCCTGCCATAATCACGATCACATACATAATCCCGTCGAAGGAGCGGGTTGTAATCTGAAAAGCGGCCATATAGCGGTAGGTGTATTTCTTAATATGCATGAAAGCGGAATTGCCCTTGCCGAACTTCTCGATCTCCACGGGCTCATTTGCAAATGCGCGCACTACCCTGTTGCCTAAGAGCGCATCCTCGATCTGGGCATTGAGCTCTCCAATCTGGTTCCTCTGTTTTCTGAAGGCCTGCTTCACCTTCATATTAAACCAGGTACAGGAAATAATCATAATGGGGATCATCACGAATATCAGCAGAGTCAGCTCCACATTGACGCCTGCCAGAATTACGAAGGACACCACCGTCTTAAGAAGAGCAATAAAAAATTCTTCAGGACAGTGATGTGCAAACTCCGTCACATCAAACAGATCGCTTGTAATGCGGGACATGATCTGTCCCACCTTCGTATTGCTGTAATAGCTGTCGGACAGCATCTGGAGATGTTCAAAGGCGTCCTGTCTCATATCCGTCTCAATATAAACGCCCATTACATGGCCTGTATAAGCCATGTAGTAGGCAGCCAGGGAATCGATAATTCTCAAAACCAGATACAGCATTCCGATTTTACCACCTTTGACACTGTCAAAGCAGCCAGATCCTGCATACCCTGGTTGGTAATATAACGCAGCATCAAAGGAAGCACCAGCTCTCCCAGAGTGGTAAGAGCGGCGCAGAACAAATCAAACACAAGGATCCCTTTGTACTTTCCATAATATGGCAAAAAGCTTTTCAGCAGCTTCCTTGTACGCATACCTTTTTTCTCACTCACAACACATTACTCCTGTCTTACAAATACTTTTAAAAATTACCTTGTCCAGCCTTTAACTCCCCTGTCCCGGGAGTTCGGCTAATGTTCATTGTATCCTATTTCCTGTAAAAATGGAAGTGGTTATTTATCACTTTGTTTTAAGCTCTTCATAGATGTCTCTAATCGTTTCAATCAGCTGGGGATGGAGGAAATCTCTGTGATAAACCATATCGATCTGGCGGATCATAGAGGAGTTCTCTATTGGCACTACGGCGAGGCGGCCGCTGGCACATTCCTCCCTGCATGCACTCTTGGAAATAACGGTAATTCCCAGATCCATGCTGACCAGTTCCTTAATCATAGACACATTGTCCAGCTCCATGATCACATTAAATTCCGAAAGGCTCATATCCCTGGCTCCCAGATGCTTTTCAAACAACTGTCTCGTACCTGCGCTGCGGCTCCTGAGAATCAGCTTTTCATGGCGTATCTCCTCAATGGACACGGTCTTGGCCCTGGCCAGCCTGTGGAGGGGAGAAACGGCAAGGCAGAGATAGTCCGTATCCAGAGTGGTGGACACTACCCCATCGTCCGGGAGCGCTCCCTCCACCACTGCAAAATCCAGTTCATAAGCTTTCAGACGGGTATAAATTTTTTGAATAGTATTAACACAAATATTTATATGTATCCCGGGATTCTCATTGCACAGAGTCGCCAGAACCTGTGGAACCAGCGTCTCTCCTGCAGTGGGAGTGATACCTACGTTCAGGTGGCTGGTTTCCGTCTTGCTGTCCTCGATGGCCTGACGCGCATTGGCATAGACAGCTGCCGCCCTGCGGGCGTACTGCACCAGAATCTTCCCCTGAGGCGTCAGTTTCAGCTTATTTTTGTCCCGGAAAAACAGTTTGATATTAAATTCGTTTTCCAGCATCCGTATCTGATGGCTGACTGCAGGCTGCGTGAGATTCAGCTTCTTTGCAGCCTTTGTGTAACTTCCTGTCTCAATAACAGCCAGAAGCGTATTTACCTTCGTGTCAAACATGGCCCGTCCCCCTCATTCTAAGCGCTGGAGACAACAAAATCGTCCCTTGCATGCAATTATGCCGTCTGCTCCCAAAGGCTTGTTCCGGCAGCTGCGGGCCCAGGCCCAGCTTTATAAATTTTTTTATATACCAATCAATTATTATCATTTGATTTTATCACTAAATCAATCTATAATCAAGCAAAACAAAGGTAGAAGAAAGGAGTGTTCATCATGTCAATGTTTATCGCAAATTTAGGGGCTGCCGGGATAATACTCAGTATCTCCATCATGCTGGCCTCCGGTTTTCTGATGACGCGGATTACCAAAAGGCTTCACCTTCCCAATGTAACCGGGTATATTATTGCAGGCGTTATAATCGGCCCGTGGTGCCTGAGCCTGATACCTTCCCAATATATCGTGCAGATGGATTTTGTCACAGACCTGGCTCTGGCCTTCATCGCCTTTGGCGTAGGAAAATATTTCCAGCTCTCATCCCTGAAAGCCAACGGGAAAAACATGATAATCCTGACTCTTTTTGAATCCCTCGCCGCTGGCGTCTGCATAACCGCCGCCATGGCCCTTATGGGGCTTTCCCTGCCGTTCTGCCTCCTTCTTGGAGCTATCGGCTGTGCTACGGCTCCCGCGTCCACCATCATGACCATCCGGCAGTATAAAGCGAAAGGGCCCTTTGTGGATACGATTCTCCAGGTGGTTGCGCTGGATGATGCTGTGGCCCTGGTGGCCTTCAGCGTATGCGCCGCCTGCGTCCAGGCAGGCTCCGGCAGCGGCGCTGTTACTGCCGCCCAAGTGATACTTCCAGTTATTTACAATCTTGCGGCCCTCATACTGGGGGTCCTGTCAGGAATTATTTTAAGCCGTCTGATACACAAACGCCGCAGCAAAGATCACAGTCTGGTGCTGGCCTGCGTCACAATTATGGGGGTGGCGGGCATTTGCTCCGCCCTGAATGTGTCTCCTCTTCTGGCCTGTATGGCCTCAGGCACAGCTATATAAACTCCAGCGGAAACCGTCATCTGTTTAAGCAGCTGAATCAGTTTACGCCGCCGCTGCTGGTAATGTTTTTCGTGCTCTCAGGCATGCGCCTGGCGCTCCCCAGCCTGAAAGCCGCGGGAGTCATCGGAGTCGTATATTTTCTGGTACGGATTCTGGGAAAATACGCAGGCAGCGCTGCAGGGGCCGCTGTTATCCACGCTTCGCCTGAAGTCCGCCGTTATTTCGGCCTGGCACTCATTCCCCAGGCAGGGGTATCCATCGGTCTTGCAGCTCTGGGACAGCGCATGCTGCCACAGGAAAGCGGCCAGCTTCTGTCTACCATAATTCTATCCAGCGGACTGCTCTATGAGATGGTGGGGCCTGCCTGCGCCAAACTGGCAATCAAACGCTCCGGCAGTATTCCCGGGAAACCGGAGGCTGAGGGTATAAAAAAATCTTCCAATCAGGACAAGGAAAGAGAATTGTGCCGGGAAACAGACCAGCAGCCCGCGCCGGGACATGCAGCCCTCTAACGATATACCGGGCTCCGGTTCCGGGCCGGTTCTGACAGTCACGCCTGACGCTCACGCGGCGGCATCTTCTGGCAGTCACGCCTGACGCTTCAGGCCGCCATATTTCCGGCAGATGAAAAAGGCTGTGAAGCCCTCCCGGGGGAGGAGCCCACAACCTTTTTCATTCTCTTACGTCTCTTATTTTACCAGCAGTGATTTTCCTGTCATTTCCCTGGGCTGTTCCATACCCATCAGGTCTATGAGGGTAGGAGCAATGTCGCAGAGCGCGCCGCCTTCGCGGAGCTTTACGCCCGGACCGGCATTCACCAGAATGAAGGGAACGGGATTGGTGGTGTGGGCGGTAAATGGTTCGCCTGTGTTGTAATCCACCAGCTGCTCTGCATTTCCATGGTCCGCACAGATGAACATCACTCCGTCCACCTCCCTGATGGCCTCCACAACCCGGCCCACGCAGGCGTCCACCGTCTCAATTGCCCTGATGGCCGCCTCCTCAACTCCCGTGTGGCCTACCATATCGGGGTTGGCAAAATTGATAATCACTACGTCGTACTTATCCGACTTGATGGCTTCCACCAGCTTGTCACACACTCCGTAAGCGCTCATCTCCGGCTTTAAGTCATACGTGGCCACTTCCTTTGGAGAGGGAACCAGAATTCTGTCCTCGCCCTTGTTGGGCTCCTCCACGCCTCCGTTAAAGAAAAAGGTAACGTGGGCGTATTTCTCCGTCTCAGCAATTCTCACCTGAGTCTTGCCGTGGGCAGCCAGGAATTCTCCAAAGGTGTTGGTAATGCTCTCCTTCTTAAATGCCACCAGCTTTCCTGTAATGGTTTCATCATAATCTGTAAAGCATACGAATACCAGATCCAGCTTTTTATCCCTTGCAAACCCGTCGAAGGACTGGTCGCAGAATGCATGGGTGAGCTCCCTTGCCCGGTCCGGCCTGAAGTTATAAAAAATAACGGAATCCCCGTCCTGAATCGTTGCAACCGGCTTTCCCTCCTTCTCTACCACAAAGGGAAGGACGAACTCATCAGGCTTTTCATCGTCATAGGAGGCCTGAATCCCTTCCACTGCGCCTGCCGCCCTGTTTCCCTGGCCTTTTGTCAAAGCATTGTAGGCCAGCTCCACGCGATCCCACCGCTTGTCGCGGTCCATGGCGTAGTAGCGCCCATTACGGAGGCCACCTGGCCTACGCCGATCTCCTTCATCTTGGCTTCCAGCTCCGCCACATACCCCTTGCCGGATTCCGGAGGCGTGTCGCGGCCGTCCAGGAAGCAGTGTACAAATACCTTGGAAAGACCGTTTCTCCTGGCCAGCTCCAGCAGCCCGTAGATGTGGGTGTTGTGGCTGTGAACCCCTCCGTCGGACACAAGGCCGAAGAGATGGAGCGCAGAGCCATTTTTCTTACAGTTTTCTACCGCTGTCAGGAACTCAGGAACCTGGAAGAAATCTCCGTCCTGAATCGCTTTCGTAATTCTTGTAAGCTCCTGGTACACGATGCGGCCTGCGCCCATATTCAAATGGCCCACCTCTGAGTTGCCCATCTGGCCCTCAGGCAGTCCCACCGCCATACCGCTGGCCTCGCCCTTTACAAAGGGGCACTGGCTCATCAGCTGGTCCATAACGGGGGTTTTACCCTCACACACAGCATTGTGATCGCAGTTGTCATTGAGGCCGTAGCCGTCAAGTATCATTAATACGGTTGGTTTCTTGCTCATAATTATATATCTCCTTTACATCGATCCGCATTTTAAGTTTCCCCTGAAGCCCTGCAGCAAGCCCACCGGAAGGGGAGCGATCTGCCTGTATGTCCGTCCGGCCCTGTGTCCATGACCATTTTCACCGGCTCCCCTGGGAATAAACTCAGAATGACGCTATGCCCTGAAGCCAAAAATCCCGGCTCCAGGGCATTTCCTTATCACTTATAGCTTATGCTGTAACAGTTCAGAACAATTACCTTATGCTTTATAATTGACGATGCTTCCGAAATCCGGCTTAAGGGAAGCGCCGCCTACCAGTCCGCCGTCGATATCGGCCTGGGCGAAGAGCTCCGGTGCGGAGGAAGCGGACACAGAACCGCCGTACTGGATACGGATAGCCTGTGCGGTGGCCTCATCGTAAATCTCACCGATGCACAGGCGGATGGCTGCACAAACCTCCTGGGCCTGCTCAGTGGTTGCAACCTTGCCTGTTCCGATAGCCCAGATTGGCTCGTAGGCGATAACAGCCGTCTTAGCCTGATCCGCCGTCACATTTAAGAATGCAATCTTAATCTGCTGGCGGATCCAGTCGATGGTGATGCCCTGCTCTCTCTGGGTCAGAGTCTCGCCGCAGCAGATAATGGGCGTAAGATTGTGCTCAAAGGCTTTCAGCACCTTCTTGTTCACAGTCTCATCCGTCTCCGCAAAATACTCACGTCTCTCAGAATGTCCGATGATAACGTACTTAACGCCTGCATCTACCAGCATAGCCGGAGAAATCTCGCCTGTGTAGGCTCCCTTCTCCTCATAATACATATTCTCGGCGCCGATGGAGATATTGCTCCCCTTAGCCGCCTCCATTGCAGGAATGATGTCGATGGCCGGAACGCAGAATACTACGTCTGCCTCATCATTGGCCACTAATGGTTTTAACTGATTTACCAGAGCAACTGCTTCTGTTGGCGTCATGTTCATTTTCCAGTTGCCTGCGATTATTTTCTTTCTTGCCATGATAGTTCCCTCTCCTTTATATTCAGATATTGGGGTGCCTCGAAAATTTACTTGTTGTCGGCTGCAGCCACGCCCGGAAGTTCCTTGCCCTCCAGGAATTCCAGAGAAGCGCCGCCGCCTGTGGAGATATGGGTCATCTTGTCGGCAAAGCCAGTCGCTTAACAGCGTTCACGGAATCTCCTCCGCCGATAACCGTGGTGGCGTCAGCCAGCTCTGCCACTGCCCGGCAAACTTCCAGGGTTCCCTCAGCAAAGTTGGAGAATTCAAATACGCCCATAGGTCCGTTCCACACAACTGTCTTGGCGCCCTTAAGCGCTTCCTTGTACAGCGCAATGGTCTTGGGTCCGATATCAAAGCCTGACCAGCCTGCGTCTATAACATCCACTACCTTGCGCTCTGTATCGTTGGAGAACTCCCTGCCCTCTACGTGGTCAACCGGAAGCAGCAGCTTAACGCCCTTCTCCTGGGCCTTTTTAACCATCTCCAAGGCGTAATCCAGCTTATCCGCCTCGCATAAGGAGTTGCCGATCTCCTGGCCCTGGGCCTTTGCAAAGGTATAAGCCATACCGCCGCCGATAATGAGCGTGTCAACCTTGTCCAGAAGGTTGTTGATAACGTTGATCTTGTCTGAAACCTTCGCTCCGCCCAGAATAGCCACAAAGGGACGAACCGGATTCTCAACTGCCTGGCCTAAGAATTTAATCTCCTTCTCCATCAGATAGCCAACTACGTTCTCCTTTGTATATCTTGTGACACCGACGTTGGAGCAATGGGCCCTGTGGGCTGTTCCGAAAGCGTCATTTACAAAAATACCGTCACAGAGGCCTGCCAGTTCCTTTGCATAAGCTTCCGTAGCCTCATCGCCGTCTTTGAACTTGGTTTCTTCAATTCTGTAACGCGTGTTCTGAAGGAGCAGAACCTCTCCCTCCTTCAACTCTGCCGCAACCTTCTGTGTCTCAGGCCCTGTAACCTTGGCGTCATCCACGAATTTCACTTCTACGCCAAGTCTTTCGCTGAGCGCAGGCGCAACAGGGGCAAGGCTCATCTCAGGCAGAGGCTCGCCCTTGGGCTTGCCTAAGTGGGAGCAGAGAATAACCTTGGCTCCCTGATCCAAAAGCTTCTTGATGGTGGGGATAGCGCCGTCAATGCGGTTATAGTTCTGGATAACGCCTTCCTTTAAAGGCACGTTGAAATCACAGCGCACCAGCACCTTCCTGCCCTTTAAATCTTTTAAATCTTCTACCGTCTTTTTATTTAACATAGTATAAATCTCCTTTCAGATTCTAGCAAACAAAGGGCCCGGTCCAAACGACCGGACCCTTCATGAGTCTACTTGCTTATTATTATCCTAACTCGGCGAAGTACTTAATGGTTCTAACCATCTGGCTGGTATAGGAGTTCTCATTGTCATACCATGAAACAACCTGTACCTCGTACAGATCATCTGCAATCTGAGCTACCATCGTCTGGGTTGCATCAAAGAGAGAGCCATACTTCATACCGATAACGTCGGAAGAAACGATCTCGTCGGTATTGTATCCAAAGGACTCGGAGGAAGCAGCCTTCATGGCCTCGTTGATAGCTTCTTTGGTAACGCCTGCCTTCTTAACAACAGCTGTTAAGATGGTGGTGGAACCGGTTGGTACAGGAACACGCTGTGCGGAACCGATGAGCTTGCCGTTCAGCTCCGGGATAACCAGGCCGATAGCCTTGGCTGCGCCGGTAGAGTTGGGAACAATGTTAGCTGCGCCTGCTCTTGCTCTTCTTAAGTCGCCCTTTCTGTGTGGTCCGTCCAGGATCATCTGATCCCCTGTGTAAGCGTGATGGTGGACATGATACCGCTCTGGATAGGAGCATAATCATTCAGCGCTTTAGCCATAGGAGCCAGGCAGTTAGTTGTACAGGAGGCGGCGGAGATAATCTTGTCATCCGGTGTAAGAATATTCTCGTTAACGCTGTATACGATAGTAGGAAGGTCATTGCCGGCAGGAGCGGAGATAACTACCTTCTTAGCGCCGGCGTCAATATGAGCCTGGGCTTTGTCCTTAGAGCAGTAGAATCCGGTACACTCCAGAACTACGTCCACACCGATTTCTCCCCATGGAAGTTCGGCAGCCTTTGCTTCCTTGTAATGGTAATCTTCTTTCCGTCCACAGTAATGGAATCTTCACCGGCTTCAACAGTGTGCAGTCCCTCGCCCATGTGACCGGCATATCCGCCTGTGCTGTATCATACTTTAACAGATGAGCTAACATCTTGGGATCAGTTAAATCGTTAATAGCTACTACGTCGTAACCTTCTGCTCCGAACATCTGACGGAAGGCCAGACGTCCAATACGTCCAAAACCATTAATTGCTACTTTTACTGCCATGATTCAATTCCTCCTAGTTTGATAAAAATTATATTATTGTTAAATAATAATCAACCTTAATACATTGTAATCTTTTTCTCATAAAATGGCAAGTCCTTTTTTTATTTTTTCCATGCCCTCCCTATTATATGTAAGAATTACTATCAATAACCTTCCTTTTCTTGCCTTTCGTCCAGTTTCTGATATAATGACATAAGAAGCTGAAACTGCTTACACATTATAATAAGGAGACTTTCCTATGATTTACGACTGCCATCTGCATACTGAATTTTCCGGAGATTCCGATACACCGGTGCGGTATCAGATTGATAAAGCCATAAGCCTGGGCATGAAGGAATTGTGCATTACCGACCACCACGACTATGACAGCGGATTTTGTGACGATAATTTTATTCTGGATGTGCCCACTTATCTGGCTACCCTGAGGATGCTTCAGGAGGAATATAAAACCGGATAAAGCTGAATATAGGAATTGAGCTTGGACTCCAGGACCACCTGAATGATTATCTTCACCATTTTGTGGCCAGATATGGAACATCCTTTGATTTCATTATCGGATCCAGCCACTTTGTAAAGAGTATGGACCCTTATGAACCTCACTTCTGGAACAAGCGGGGCGAAGTCCCCGGATTTGAAGCATTTTTCAAAGCGTCCCTCAAACGGGCCCAGCATCTCTATGACTGCTTTGATTCCTTTGGACATCTGGATTACGCAGTGCGCTATGCCCCTCACCAGAACGTCTACTACTCCTATGAGCAGTACAGCCGGTGGATCGATCCTCTTCTGAGAACGCTGATAGACCACGGCAAGGCTCTGGAATGCAACACAGGCGGGTTCAAATACGGCCTGGGGCAGCCTAACCCCAGAAAAGAAATTCTGCTGCGCTACCGTGAAATGGGCGGTGAAATGATCACCATCGGTTCAGATGCCCATGTTCCCGATTACCTGGGTTTTGAGTTTGAACGCTGCAGAGCCCTCCTCAAAGAATGCGGCTTTAAATATTACACGGTTTTCCACCATAGAGCGCCTGAGATGGTGGCGTTATAGCAATACTTCTTCTTTTAAATAGGAAGAAACCCGGCGGAAGGGCAGCTGCCGTTCCCAGGCTTATAAAGGTTAATCAAAGTCAGTGAAACAAGGAAAAGGCTGCGGACGAAACAGAATCCGCAGCCTTTCAAACAGTATCAGGTGAATTGGGCCGAATGCACCGGGAAACAGGGCGCGCAGATGGCGGGAATGAATGTCCAAACGCGCCCTAAGGCATAGCCTCTTTCACATCTTTAATAAATTGTTTCCAGTCCTCTTCATGTTCCACAAAATACTTGGGGCAGTCTTTTCCGTTCACATCGTAGTGCCGTATCACATCTTTGGGGGCCAGCTTCAGTTCCCTGCACAGCCAGGCGGTTAATTTAACCAGGGAGTCATAGGCTGCTTCGTTGAATTTGCCTGTTTCATCCGGGTGGCAGACCTCAATAGCTACCGTATCGTCATTGCGCGGGGCGTTGGCGTAGGCGATCTCCGTAACGGGAATACACTGGATGACCTCGCCCTCCAGACCTACGATGAAATGGCTGCTGGCGGAAGCTCCCTGGGCCTGAGGGTCCTGATCTGCAAGGCCGTCAAAATAATCCCTGTTCTTCCGGGCCGTAGTTCCGGGGTTTGCCACATAGTGTATAACAATATTATTGACCCGTTTCCTGCTTACATCCGGCCTGGAGAAAATGTTCTTTCTTATAAAATCCTGAGTTACCCAGTCGGGAACTTCCACTGCTTTCAAGTCCACGGTATAAGGACGCTCCCATCCCCAGAGGCAGTATCCCCCTCCAAGGCCTGCGCCCGCCCCCAGAATCAGCGCAAGAATCAGCGCTGCCGCCTTGCCCCCTTGGGAACCCTTTCTTCCGGCTCCCCCACCGGTTCCGGAACCTTTCGCCCCGCTCCGCGAAGGGAATTCTTCCCTTTTCGGCCCGGATGAAACCCTCTTTGTTCCGCCGCTCCTTCCCCTGCTGCGCTTCCTCTCCCCTGGACCGTTTCCGGCCTCGGCGTCTTTTCCGCGCCCAGGCTCCGTTCCCACCGGCACCGTCCCGGCGCTCCTGACTCGCCCAGCTCCGTTCCCGTCGGCACCGTCCCGGCGCTCCTGACTCGCCCAGGCTCCGTTCCCGCGCCTTTGGCGTCCCTTCGCCGGCTTCCGCCTACCGTTGCGCTGCCCACAAGCGTTCGCTCCATGGCGCCGGAAAGAGGCCGGCCTTTTCTCTGCCGGCCTCCTCCCCGGGCCCTGCAGGCACCTGTCGGATGGATTCATAATCTCTGTCAAAATCTATATCTGCCGTCTCCTCATTTCTCATCCCATGTACACCTCATGTGTTCCTTTTACTTCTCTCTGGTCACATGACTAATATATCATTTTTATCAGCAAAAGACAATGGATATGAAACGGCAGAAATAAAATCCGCCGCAATGGGGCGCGCCGATGGCGGGGATAATTTTCAAACCGCGCACTGGGATCCGATGTTGATATGGTGTCCGCTGTAAGCGCCCCGGATAGAGGCATACTCCTCCTTTGCCAGGGCCAGCAGCCTGTTAAAGTCAATCCCTGTATCATATCCCATTTTATTCAGCATATATACCAGATCCTCAGTGGAGGTGTTTCCGGAAGCTCCCGGCGCAAATGGGCAGCCTCCCAATCCTCCCAAGGTAGTCTGGACTCCCTCAACGCCGCACTCGATAGCCGCCAGCGTGTTGACAATCCCCATATTTCGGGTATCGTGGATATGCACCTGAAAACGGCAGCCTGGAAATTCCCTCATAGCCGCTTTCACATACTCCCGCACCTGGGCGGGGTGGGCCATACCGATGGTATCGCAGAGGACGAATTCATTTATGCCCAGAAGATTAATCTTCCTGATGAGTTCCAGAAGATTATCCAGCTCCATCACCCCCTCAAAGGGACAGGCAAAGGCAGTTGCTATATCCGATATGACGGTAAGCTCGGGAAGGAATTCCCTTATCCTCCAAAGTTCTTCCAGGGACTGCTCTCTGGTACGGTTTATGTTCGCTTTATTATGGCTTTCGCTCAGGGATATTACATAGGACGTCTTTTTTATTCCGCTCTCCCATGCGCTTTTCGCTCCGAAGAGATTGGGAACCAGAGAGAAGAGATCCGTTTCCGGATATCTGGCGAGGCACTCCCCGGCCAGCTCCCTGGCGTCCATCATTTGAGGAATGGCTCTGGGACTTACAAAGGAGGTGATCTGTATATGCTTCACTCCCGCCTCAATAAGCCCGCCGATATAGTGAAGCTTATCTTCCATTGGTATGTATTCCTTCAGATTCTGGAATCCGTCTCTGGGTCCCACCTCATAAATTTCCACACTCTGTCTCTCCATCTTTCCTCCTGTTATTTAATGGCGGATTTCCTGACGTAAACATAGCCGTCCAGAATTTTCCGCGCTGTTCTCAAGGTTCCAAGCTTTTTGATATCCGCCTGTCCGTCCTTGCTTTCTGCCACAGCCTCAATGGGGAGCATGCCGGATGGGTGGCCGATTCTCAAAACATCCGATTCCCTGGCTTCCCGGCTCAGCAAATCCCAGACAACGCTGCCCTCAATCCTGCGGCGGCGCTGTGGCCACCGTTCCTGTAATGGGGTAAGCCTTATGCATTTTTAGCATAAATGTAAGGCGGGATACCACGTCCACATCCTCCGCGCCGATTTGAACGCCGTTAAAGCATTTATGGTCCGAGGGTTTGCTGACCATGGCAAAGAAGGGCTGGTAAGGCGTCACTTTTTTTGCTTCCCGCCAGTCTTTCACCAGGCCGATCATTTGGCAGGCTTTTCCCCTTATCTCCTCGATCCGTTCCATAAGAGGGCCGTTCTCATCGATCTGCACAGGCGTCTCCACTCCGGTTATCCCCAAGTCGGCCGCATTGATAAACACTACGGTGTTGCCTGCGTCTACGATGGAAACCGTGTATTTTGCGCCCCCGGCCTCGATCACGTCTTTCGCCTTTCCTGTAGGCAGAAGGCTGCCTGTAATTCCTCCCACGGAATCAGACCAGTCCATCACAATCTTTGCGCCTGTTCCAGGTACTCCGTCGATGGAGAAATCGCCCTCCACCTTTGCTTTTCCCTTGTAAACCGGCACCTCCGCAGTGAGAATCCGCCCTGTATTGGTCATATGGATCCGCACTTTTGTAACCGGCTCCACCGGGGCCACCATGCCGTGGTCGATAGCAAAGGGACCTACTGCCGAGGAGATATTCCCGCAGTTGCCGCCGTAATCCACAAAAGCGTCGGTGATGCTTACCTGACCGAAGGTATAATCCACATCTGCATCCTCCCTGGTGGAAGGACCGATAATCGCCACCTTGCTGGTGAGGGAATCCGCGCCTCCCAGACCGTCAATCTGCCTCAGATCCGGGCTTCCGTAAATCTGCAGGATCATTTTGTCACGAAGCTCTTTATCCTTCGGCAAATCCGTTTCCAATAAAAATACGCCCTTGCTGGTTCCGCCTCTCATAATGGAACAACGTATCATTTCCATCTCACTATGCATATTCTTTCCTCCTCTTCCTGATTATGTACGCCGGGAATCTCTCCTGCCCTGCCTTAGCGGCTGATTTTCCGCCCGCCCCACACAAATTTAAGCAACGTACCTGCCGCGTACGATTCATGAATTTGTGCACAGCTGACAAAAAATCATCTCGCAAAATCAGGCCCAAAGAGATTCCCAGCGTACATTGATTTCAATTAAGCCGCCCCATTGTCCGGGGCAGACAGTAAACTTTCCCCGCTTTGTCAGTGGAGTTTCTTTTTAAGGTACTCTACCAATCCCCCGCAGCGGACAAACTCCATAATGTGATCCGGAATCTGGCTGCAGACATACTCCTGCCCTTTTGTCTTATTCCGAATTTTTCCCTCTATATAGTCGATCTCCAGCTGGTCAAAATAGCTGATGCGGTCCGTCTCCTGGCACTCAATTGCCAGAATTCCCAAATTAATACAGTTTCGGTAGAAGATCCTGGCATATGATTTGGCTATAATCACCTGAATGCCAAGGGCTTTCAGCGTCAGCGGCGCAGTCTCGCGGCTGGAGCCCGAACCCAGATTATTCTCAGCCACGAAAATGTCTCCCTCCCTGCATATAGAAGCGAATTCACTGTCGATGGGACTCATGGCATATTTTGCCGCATCCTCTATTTTCAGTTCCATGTAGGCCGGAGGGATATGATATCCGTATTGATATTGTCTTTGTACTTCAGGGCTCTCCCCGTTATTAATTCTGACATGACTCTTTCCTCCTATATGTAATCTCTGGGATCTGCCAGATGTCCGGTTACAGCCGCAACCGCCACAGAAAGGGGAGAGGCCAGATAAACTTCGGATTTTTTGCTTCCCATTCTTCCGATGAAATTGCGGTTGGTGGATGAAACGCAGACCTCTCCCGCCCCTATGGCCCCTGAATGAATCCCTAAGCAGGCTCCGCAGCTGGAAGCCAGCACAGTGGCCCCCGCCTCGGAGAGAACTGTGAGAATCCCTTCTCTGGCGCACAGCTCCCACACCTCCCTGGATGCAGGAGAGATGAGCAGCCTCACGCCCTTTGCTATCTTCTTTCCTTTCAGCCAGTTGGCCGCCGTCTTCAGGTCATGGTATCGTCCCCCGGTGCAGGAGCCGATATACGCCTGATTTATGGTTACATTTTCTTTCTCCCTCAGCGGCTCCACATTGTCAACCTCATGGGGACAGGCGCACACAGGTTCCAGGCGGGAGGCGTCCAATTCCACCGTACTGCAATATACGGCGTCCTCATCACTGGTAAATTCCACCCCTGTTCCGGCCCCTATGGAGGCCAGATAGGATCTTGTAATGTGGTCGCAGGCAATGATTCCGTTCTTAGCCCCTGCTTCCACCGCCATATTGGCTACGCACAGCCGCTCATCCATAATCATCTGCTCAAAGGTTGTTCCTGCAAACTCCATCGCTTTATAGGTGGCTCCGTTATGGCCTATACTGCCGATGGCCTGGAGAATCACGTCCTTTGCCATCACCCCTGCCTGAAGCCCTCCCTCCGCTTTCACGCGGATCGTCTGGGGCACCTTTAACCAAATCTCGCCTGTAGCCAGCACTCCAAGCATCTCTGTGGAGCCGATGCCCGTGGAAAATGCTCCCAAAGCTCCGTAGGTGCATGTGTGGGAATCGGTTCCCACTATCAAATCACCCGGAAGGGCGTGCCCGTGTTCCACCATCACCTGGTGGCAGGGACCTGCAAATTCATAATAATTTTTTATTCCATGGCTGCCGGCCCACTCTCTTGTAAACTTTACGATCTCCGCCTGTTTCTCATTGGCCGGGGGTGTATAATGATCCGACACGATTACCACCCGGTCCGGGTCCCAGACTTTGGCTTTCAAAAGCTCCATTTTATCCGCAATTTCCACCCTGGGGCCCAGTATATCGTCCATCATGGCCCTGTCCACTTTGGCCCAGACAATATCTCCGGCTGCCGTTTTATCCAGTCCGGCCGCTTTCGCAAGTATCTTTTCACTGATTGTCATTCCCATCCTTTGTTCCTCCTGGTTTAATAAAATGGATAAATGTTAAAGCCGCCCAAAGCGATAAATACCACTGCGATAAACACCTCGAACATAGACACTAAGAACAGACGCCCAAACAGCTTATTGGTCCCTCTTACGGAAACCATCTGCTCCTCCTCGGACATTGCCGCCATAACCAGCGCTCCGCCGGTGGAAACGGGGCTTACCCCTGCCGGTGAGGAACCGCACACTACGGCGGAAACCAGCAATGCGCCTGAAACTCCGCCCACAGTGGAGGTGATGGTGGGTATGGTTGGTATCATGGTAGGCATAACAACCCCCGATGTAGATGAGAACCAGGACATAATGCCTGAGGACAGCGCAAGGATAGGAGCAGCTGTTTTGGCGGACATGAAGGACGCCAAAGTCCGCGCCATCAGGTCAATTCCTCCTACTGTGATCACAATATTCATCAGCGTACCCATGCCGCTGATCAGCAGGATTGTCCCCCATGGAATGGCCTTGATACATTCCCGCTCGCTTGCTACCTTCATCATGATCAATATGATTGCCACCACAAATGATATAAGTCCCACGTTGATTCCAAATACCACCACGCCGATCATCATAACCAGCATACCTGCCAGGCTGACCTTCTGCTGAGGTGTGAATTTAGGCAGATCCCGCAGCTTCATGGGGTTTTCGCCTTTCAGCTTATAGCCTTTAAAGACAATGTATGTCACCAGGGAGCCACGATCGTGGAGAGCATGGTATTAAATACAAGAGGCCGGCCACATTTCCCTGGATCCCGGCCTCGGCAGCCAGATTCAGGCCGATAATTCCCGTGGGAGCGATGGGTACGATGCCGCCTCCAATGCCTCCCAGCTGACCGATGGTGGTCAGAAGGAAGGGATCCGCATCCATAGCCTTCGCCAGAGGCACTCCAAAAAGAGCGACGATTGCGAAGGCCGGAATCGTTCCCGGTCCCATAGCTGCAATTCCGGCTCCGATTACGTACATCAGCAGAGGAATGATCCAAAGCTGTTTTCCCGCCAGAGCGATGCACTTTTTCGCTATGAGCTCCAGCGTTCCGTTGAGCTGAAGGATTCCAAATAACAGTGTAACTCCAACCAGCATGACCACCAGGGAGGAATTAAAACCTCCGATAATTTTACCGTCGCTGAGCCCCGCAATCCTTCCCAGAATCAGCGCGCCGCCAAATGCAAGAACCCCCACGTTCATCTTTTTTAAAAAACCTAAAGCGATGGTTCCGATCAAAAACACTAATGAAATAATTGCAATTAAATCTTGATTCATATATCTGTTACCCCCATTTTACCTTCCCTTGTGCTATACAATTTCTTCCTGAATCAGTTCGTCTACCTGGGCGTCCGTCATGGAAAGACGCTCTTTCATAATCTGCCTGGTATCCTGGCTCAGCAGCGGAGCCGCCTTGCGGATTGTTATCTTGTGATTGGTAAGTTTAATCTGGTTGCCTGTAATCTTAAGTTTCCCCGCCCTGGGATGCTCAACCTCCACGAACATCTCCCTGGCCCCTGCAATGTGCGGATCCTTTACCACACGGTCAATGGTGTTGATGGGCGCTGCGGGAATTCCCTTGCCCAGAAGGGTGTCCACAACCTCGTCGATGGTCTTATCCTTCAGCCATTCCTCAATGACGGGTTTCAGAGCCCCGTGGTTGATAACCCTGGCATTATTATTGGCAAAGCGTTCATCTGCCAGAAGCTCCGGTTTTTCCATAACATCCACCAGAAGTTTGAACAGCTTGTCGTTGCCGCAGGCTATAATCACATCGCCGTCAACGGCCTTAAAGCTGTCGTAGGGATAGATGGCCTCGTAGCGGTTGCCGATTCTCTGAGGCACATTGCCTGTACAGAGGTAAATCATATTGATGATTTCCAGTGACGATACCATGGAATCCACCAGGGATACGTCCACCTTCTCCCCCTCACCCGTTCTGGCCTTGTTCACAAGGGCTGCAAGAATACCCACGCAGCAGCTGATGCCGCCCATTACGTCGGCAATGGCTGTGCCGGTTCTGGTAGGCCCTCCGTCAGGCCAGCCGGTGGTGCTCATAAGGCCGCTCATAGCCTGGCCTACAATGTCATACCCGGCCCTGCTGCTGTAAGGCCCATAGTGCCCGAAACCGGATACGGCGCCATAGATGATGCCCGGGTTTATCTTTTTCAGATCCTCATATCCCAGTCCCAGACGCTCCATAACCCCCGGGCGGTAATTCTCAATGACCACGTCGCTCTGTTTTACCAGCTCCCGGAAGATTTCTTTCCCCCTTTCAGATTTCAGATTCAATGTGATACCGCTTTTGTTCCGGTTCAGATTCATAAAATAGGCGCTCTCGCCATTGACAATGGGGAAATTACCCCTGGAATCATCCCCCTTCTTTGGAAGCTCGATTTTTATTACATCTGCCCCCATATCTGCCAGCATCATCCCGCAGTAGGGACCGGCTAAAACCCTGGATAAATCCAGCACCTTTATACCGTCTAATAAACCGCTCATGTACGTTCTCCTTTCTGTTTGGGGACTCTGCAGTCCCTTTGACATTATATAAAGCAACTTTAATGCCAACTTACAGATTCTGCTGCCCGGCATTTGGTTTTTCAGTGAAAAAACCCCCTTAAAAACCGTTGGTTTTTTAAAAAATAAGCAGATTCCCAGGAGGTGGAATCTGCTTTGCTTACTATCTCCAAAAAACAGTATTGTTTTATTTTTTCTTATTATGTTCTATAATGTTTTTATTTTTTCTTATATAAAAACAATTTGTTTTCTTTTTCTGTTTATTGTCTCCAAATATGGCCATACACAAAGCCGCCGTCCCCTGGGTGGACCCAATACACAGGGCGGCCCATCAACTGTGAAGGCCATATTCTCTCATCTTTCTCCAAAGGGTGGAGCGGCTCATCCCCAGCGCGGCCGCCGTCCTGCCGGTAGAAAGCCCGTTTTCCTTCAGAGCCGTCTCTATGCGCTGTTTTTCCCAGTGCTTTAAATTGCCGGAATCGCTTTCGGAGGCCTCATCCGGCTGTATTTCTGCAGAAATCTCCCCCACAGCTTTACCATGAGCTTCCGCTTTCGGCGGCGCCTGTCCAAGAATTCCGTCCATATATTCCGCCATCTCTTCATAGGAGGACTGGCTCAGGACGCTGATGCACTCCACAAAATTAGAAAGCTCCCGGACATTCCCAGGCCAGGCATATCCTTCCATATAGTCCAGGATCCGGCCGATGGTCTTTTCCGGCAGAGTATAGCCAAGTTCAGAGAGCTTTCCTGAGAACATGGACAGCGCAATGAGGCGCATATCCTGCCCTCGCTCCCTCAAAGGCGGTATATGCAGATTGAGAATATTCAGACGGTAATACAGATCCTGACGGAAGCCGCCCTTTTTTACCTCCTCCCCCAGATTCCGGTTGGTGGCCACTATGACGCGCACATCCACAGGAATTACGGTGCTGCTTCCCATTCTGCGCACCTCCCGCTCCTGGAGAATACGCAGCAGCTGGGCCTGTACGTTAAATGGAATCTCGCCTATCTCGTCTAAAAAGATGGTTCCCCCGTGGGCCATCTCGAACAACCCGGCTTTGCCGCCTTTGAGGGCGCCGGTGAAGGTTCCCTCCTCGTAGCCGAAGAGTTCGGATTCCATGAGACTTTTATCCAGGGACGCGCAGTTGATCGCCACGAAGGGGCCTGTTTTTCTTTCGCTGCCGTTGTGGATGCTCTGGGCAAACAGCTCCTTTCCGGTTCCCGTCTCCCCGGTAATCAGCACCGTGGCATCTACGGAAGCAAATTTTTTCGCCCTTTTTATGACTCTTTCCATTATGTCGGAGCCCGCAATAATGTTGTCGAAAAAATACTTTGCAACCAGTTCTTTTTTGTGCAGGCCCAGCCTCACCTTCTGTTCGCTCTTCTGCAGAGATTTAACGTCCCTCAGTATAATGACTACGCCTTTTGTTTGCCGTCCACCGTGATGGGTAAGGTATCCACCGTCAGATAGGTGTGGTTAAACCGCACCACCTCATCCACCCGTTTCTTCTCTGTGTTCAGTAATCCGGCCAGCTTAGGGGCGGGTATCACCTCAGAAACCTTCCGGCCCAGAAGCTTCTCCGCCTTTAGCTCCAAAAGCCGCTCCGCCGCCGGATTGGCTACGCTGATGCTGAGCTCCCAGTCCAACACCAGGATTCCATCCCGCGAAAAGTCCGTCACCGTCTGATACCGTTCCAGATTTATCTTCAGGTACTCCTGCTTGACTTCTTCCTGTTTCTGTATGGCCAGAATCTGCTTTGCAGTTTCGATGGAGCTGATAACGGACTCCGCGGAGCTTTCGATTGGCATATAGGGAAGTCCCAGTTTCAGAGCGGGTATCTCAGTCACCACGCCTCCGATCCCGCAGACAGCGCCGTCCTCAATGGCGCGCTTCACGCTTTCCTCCGCACTTAAACTCCCGGTAAATCGGTACCACCTCCAATGGATATCCAGCAGCTCGCACATGGTTTTCACATCATTGGTCAGCTCGTCGTAGGAAAAAAAGGCTACAGGGCTGTCTATGAGACGCACCTTCTTCATAATCTCCAGGTAATCGGAGAGTATAGTCGGAATTCCCACCACCGTGGCATTGAGGGTGTCCTCCAGCAAAGTTTTCGTACCCTTTCTGCTGATAAAAATCCTGGCCCCCCGCTCCATAAGCCCGGCTGCCACAGTTGTGGCGTCATCCAGGCTGGATATATAAACGTCAATATTTTCCCGCCTCTCACGAATGATCGCTCTCGCCTTGGTTCCCAGCTCCTCCGAGGGGGCAATCAGGCATATCTCAGAGCAGGACTTTTCTCTTTTTATGTGTTGCAACTTCCTACCTCCCCTTTCATCCTGCCCGTTTCGGCAGCCTGTCTGTTGTTTTAATTATAAAAAGAAAATGCTTTTTAACACAAGGATAGAAGTATTTTATTGTATTTTATAAAATATCCGATAGAATATAGTAACATATGCAACTTTATTATCCTGCTTTCCGTCTAACATACAGAGAGCGGAAAGGAGGCGCCCAATGGGATTCAACCATTTTACAACCGAGACGGAAAAGCTTCTCACGGAGCATTATGAAAAATATTACAGACTGGCGTACAGCTATCTCCACAATGAGGAGGACGCCCTGGACGCAGTTCAGGAGAGCGCCTACCGGGCTATCAGGGACTGCGGCAAGGTAAAGGACCCGGAATACCTGTCTACCTGGATCTACAGGATTGTCATCAACGTAAGCATTGATATGCTGCGCAGGCAGAAGAAGGAAACGCCTGTGGAGCAGTTTCCTGAGGTCCCCGTGGAGGACAGCTACAGCGACGGCAGTCTCACAGAACTGCTGGACCGGCTGGACGACAAGAGCAGGACGGTGATACTCCTGCGCTATTTTGAGGACTTGAAGCTGGAGGATATACCGACATTGTCGGCGAGAACCTGAATACGGTAAAAGCCAGGCTGTACCGGGCATTAAAGAAGCTCCGGCTGAACCTTGAAGCGGAGCAGTACAGCCAGGCGCTGGAACATTTTTAGAGAGGAGCCAAAGCCATGAACGAGAAGGATGATAAGCAGATCGAAATGTTAAGACAGGAATATGAACGTATACCCGTTCCCCCTCAGGCTGAATCCCGCATCCAGCAGGCATTGCCCGGGCCAAAAAGAGAGGAAAGGTGTGATAATTATGAAAATGTTTAAAAATACAGGTGCAACGGCGGCCGCCGCTGTGCTGGCCATCACAGCGCTTACGAATATAAATCCCGCCATCGCCAATGCAATGGAGCAGATTCCCGTTATAGGCTCCATCGCCAGAGTAGTAACCTTCAGAACTTACGAGGATAAAAAGGAAAATACAGAGGCCGAGATAAAAGTGCCCCAGGTGACCCAGGAGAACGGGTCAGGAAGGGAGATACCTGCCAACAAATCCATTCAGGAGTACGCAGACCAGCTCATTGCCTCCTACGAGGAGGAGGTGTCCCGGCTCAATGGGGAGGGACGCTATGCCATGGAATCTTCCTACAAGGTGGTGACGGACAACAGCAAATACCTGTCCATACGGATCGATACCACCGTGGTTATGGCCAGCGGCGCCCAGTATGTAAAGATTTTTACAATTGACAAGGCCACCGGCCGGGCCGTGACCCTCCCGGAACTTTTAAAAACAACCAGGAGGTTTTAAATGCCGTCAGCGACAATATAAAGGAACAGATGGCCGGGGAGATGGCCGGCGACGGCAGTATCGTGTATTTTTATAACTCCGATACCCCCGATACGGATTTTAAGGGCCTCACCGGAGAGGAGAGCTTTTATTTTAATGACAAGGGCGAACTGGTCATTGCATTCAATGAGTACGATGTCGCCCCGGGATATATGGGCGCTGTGGACTTTACCATCCCCTCCTCCGTCTCCGGAATTCCAACAGACTGAGTCATAAAGCCCTTTTACCCTTTTTAATCTTCCCCCTATTGAAAGCTGCTATATATTGTGATATGATTAATTTCGGCACAATATATAGTAGTTTTATAAATTGAGGGGGAGAATATATGGAACTGCAGGAATGGCTGGGAAGCGAAAACCAGCTGGGGATTGACATTTGGAAAAACAAGTACTGCTATAATGAGGAAACCTTTGAACACTGGGTAAACCGCATAACAGGCGGCAATGAAAATATGGCCCGTCTGGTAAAGGAGAAGAAGTTTCTGTTCGGGGGGCGGATTCTGGCAAACCGGGGCCTGGAGTATGAAGGACGGAAAATCACCCTGTCAAACTGTTATGTCATAGAGCCTCCCCAGGACGATATCGAGAGCATTTTTGAATGTGCAAAGAAGCTGGCCCGCACCTACAGCTATGGAGGCGGCTGCGGCATTGATATCTCGGATTTAAGTCCAAGAGGCGCCAAGATTAACAATGCGGCCAGAGAAACCACAGGGGCGGTATCTTTTATGGATCTATACTCCCTTGTGACGGAACTTATCGGACAGAACGGCCGGAGGGGCGCGTTAATGATTTCCATCGACTGTTCCCACCCGGATGTGGAGCATTTCATTGACATTAAAACCGATCTGACCAAAGTAACCAAGGCCAATATCTCGGTTCGGATTTCAGGTGATTTTATGGAGGCTGTAAAAAAGAATGAGAATTTCCGCCTTCATTATACAAGAGAAGCAACAGGGGAAAAAATACAGGAGTACGTAAGCGCCAGAGAGCTCTTTCACCATATTGCAGAGACAAACTGGGATTATGCAGAGCCGGGCGCTCTGTTCTGGGACAGGGTAAAAAGCTGGAACCTTTTGAGTAATACGGAGGAGTTTTCTTATGCAGGGGTGAATCCCTGCGCCGAAGAGCCTTTACCTGCAGGCGGAAGCTGCCTTTTGGGAAGCATCAACCTGGCCGAATTCGTGACAGAGCCCTTTACAGGCCGGGCCGCCTTCGATTTCGACAGCTTTAAGATATGCGTCAAAGAATGCGTCCGGGGACTGAACGAGGCGCTGGATGAAGGCATGCCCCTCCACCCCCTGAAGGAACAGAGGGAAAGTGTCAGAGACTGGCGTCAGATCGGTCTGGGAATCATGGGCCTGGCGGACATGCTCCTCAAACTTGGGCTGACCTACGGCGAACCGGACTCCCTGGAGCTCTGCGATCAGATCGGCTTTGCCCTGGCGGACACGGCTGTCTGCGCCTCCGCCCTTTGGCCAAAGAAAAGGGCGCCTTTCCGAAATGCAGCGTTGAGAATATACTGGCCTCCCCGTTCCTGGAGAGCAACACCTCCGCTCCCACCAGGGAACTGGTTAAAAAATACGGTCTTTACAATTCCCAGCTCCTCACCATCGCGCCCACAGGGACCCTGTCCACCATGCTGGGCATCTCCGGGGGGATCGAGCCTGTGTTTGCCAACTATTACGAGCGAAAGACGGAATCCCTCCACGGGAAGGACGTTTACTATAAGGTGTATACAAAAATTGTGGAAACCTATATGAGAGAGCATAAGCTGGCAGACGACTCCATGCTGCCGGATTATTTTGTCACGGCAATGACGCTGGATTACCGCCGGCGTATTGACATGCAGGCTGTATGGCAGAACCACATCGACGCTTCCATCAGTTCCACAGTCAACGTCCCCAACCAATTTACAGTGGAGGAGACGGAATGCCTCTATATGTATGCTTACGACAAGGGACTCAAGGGGATCACCATCTTCCGGGACGGATGCAGGAGAATCGGTATTCTGACTCCCGAGGAGGAAAAAAGCAGAAGGGCGCTGTGGCCGGAGAAGGCCTTGGCCGGGGCGAAATTATCCAGGTGAACGACGACGTTATCGGCAAAAACGCAAACTTATAACCGGCTGCGGAAGTCTCCACTGCATCGCTCTCTTTGACCCCTACACAGGGGCGCTGCTGGAGCATATCTCAGCAAGGGTTCCACCGGCGGCTGCAACAACTTCATGATTGGGCTGTCCAGAATGATATCCATCAGCGCAAGAGGGGGCATTGATATCTACACCATCATTGACCAGCTGAATTCCACAGGCTCCTGCCCCTCCTACACAGTACGCAGAGCCACCAGAAAGGACACCAGCCGCGGCTCCTGCTGCCCAATGGCCGTGGGCAACGCACTTCTGGATATGTATAACGAGGTACAGGAGGAGCTGGCCCAGAGGGAAACAGGCAGGGAGGAAGGGCTGCCCAAGGCGCCCCAAGCCAAAAGCGGTCCCCAGCCCCAACCAGAAGCTTCTGTGTCCCGAGTGCGGAGAAGCCCTGGTATTTGAAGGCGGCTGTAACCTGTGCAAAAGCTGCGGATGGAGCAAATGCCTGTAAACCGGCGCCCGCTCCCGCAGTCATAAAGGAAACCACGCCGGAGTAAGCTCCCGGACACTTCCGAATAATCAGAGAAGCAGGCAGGCTCTATATAGGCCTGCCCGCCGGCCAGGTAATTGCGGCGGCGCTTCGCTCTCCCCATTCATCCGCCTTTGGGCATCGGGTTGGTTTCCGTTCTGAGCGCTGCTTACGTCTATAGCTGCCTCCATGCCTCCAGACGTTCCTTCACCTTCTCATCCACCTCCCGCCGCCTGAGTTTTTCGATTCCCGCCGCGATTGCGGGACTCATACCCCACTCTTTTTCCTTCCAGCTCTCCAGCACATTTAAAGCCATGTTCCGGCAGTTGATAACAGGGGAATCCATCGCGCAGAGGAGCAGATTTTCTCCCACTCCGGGATATTCTTTCAAAAATTGAACCATATATACAAGGCGCCGGTAATCCTCATACCCTTCTCCCAGACCCATGTTTTTCTCAGGGCCTGTTTTCATGGCCTCCAGAGGAAGCCGCTCCTCAAACAGCCCGGCCAGCCGCACTGCCCAGGTTTCCCCGGACATAAGCAGATCCACCAGGCTGTAATTTTTATCAAAGTCTCCCTCAATGGCCTCATATATCTGCTCACTGCATTGGATTCCCAGCCGGCAGGCCAGTCTGAAGCCTTTCCCCTGTTCTATGGATGACCGCAGAAATTCGGTGCATTTCCGGGAGGTAAGGAGAGAACTGCACTGCTCCAAAAGCCCATCCTTCATCTCCCCTTCTTCCCGCTCCAGATAGTCCCTGATGCTGCAGGCAGTTTCGTAATCCTCCTCTGTTTTGGCCATGGTTTCAGCCCGCTCCAGATAGGCGGCCAGGATCTCTCTTCCATTGGGCATAGCGGAAATTCCCAAAACCGGGCCTTCATCCAGCAGGCCGTCCATAAGCCGTCCGGCTGCCGAAAAATCCCTCCCGGAGAACGCCTCACCCTTAAGGATTCCAAGAAAATCCGTTTTTTCAGCACAGGTCCTTGCAGAATAGGCGCTGGTAATATTGTTGCTGCATCCGTGGTAAAAAAGCCATTCCCTTATTTCCCGGCTTTCAGGCTGAAGCTGTTCCACTGCATGAATCCTTCCCCAGCCCTGAACCTTTTTTGCCATTTTGAATATCTCCTCATTGCCCAGGGTCCATTTTCTCATGAGAAATCCGCCATACAGGGCAAATTCATCTGAGGCCGCCAGGGTGCGGACGATCTCCTTCATCTCCGGGTTCCCGTCTATATCCAGAAGCTCCAAAAGCGACATGGCAAACTTGATGCACTCGGCATTGGCCGATCCCACCATCGTCTTTTTTGCATACTTAAACAACGCTCCGGCAGCTATCTCCTCCCGCTTTCAACCACCCATTCCTGAAGAGGATCGATGAGACGCAGCATAGTCCGGTTTGCGCCCTCTTTAAAATAATCCTCCAAGTCCCTGTCGGCTTTGTCAAAGTCTCCGGCGGAGATCCGGCGCACCACATTGTAAAGAGGCTCCACATCCTGAACCCCGCCTCCCATATGGTACATGCCGATACCGTCCCATGCGCCGTCGGCGAAGGTAAGTTTTCCCTCCTCCTTCTTTTTGGGAAGTGAAAAATTCTCAGGCAGGGAGCCGTCCTCCAGGAGAGCCGCCTTTATGGCCCGGTAAAGGGGCTCCGGTTTTGTCCCCTCAGGGGTTTTCTTTTTTATCATATTCATGATCCACATTGTTTCTTCCTTTCCTTTTTATGCTGCATATTTCCCGCCTCTTTTCAACCTGAGCGTTCCTCTTCTGCGGCGCCTGCAGGGTCAGGCAATGTTCCTCCCTTTCGTATCCATTCCGCCCACATGGCATAGTATTTTCCCAGAATATGGACGCCGTCCGTGGAATATTCCGATGACAGACTGCCGCTCTCATCATCGAACAGCTGGTTTACATCCAGATAGCGGCAGCCTTTTCTCTCCGCAATCTTTTTATATCCTCATTTATCATGTTGATATTCCCGTTGGTGACAACAGACGGCTGTGAGGACCTGGCCTGGGTCACATGGAGGTTGGCCTCCAGAACCAGGACCGCCTGGGGCTGCAATTCCTTTATCCGTTCCACTGCCGCCTCATATCTGGTCAGGGTCGCCGGATATTCATATCCCAGCTCGTTAATTCCAAGCATCAGATAGATGATTTGGAAACTGTCCTGGGAAAGAACCTGCTCCAGCGTCTTATCCCCTCCCCTCCTCAGCGTCACCTGCTTGCTAAATAAATTATACACACTCATCCCCGCATCTGCAAATGCTTCCGCCTGGCCTAATTCCCCATACTCGGACAAGCCTGCCGTCCGGGAATCCCCGATAAAGAGGCTCCGGAAAAATCCTCATTGAGGATTGTCTGCCCCGTCTCTCCATCTGAAAGGCCTGCCTCTGTCCCGCTTTCTCCGGCAATGACTCCCGGGGCTTCTCCCGGAACCGGCCCCTCTTTTTTGCCCCTGCAGGCTCCGGTTCTGCTTTCCCCAAGTATCCGGCGGCTCCTTCCGGCGGCCCTCCAGGGGCCTCTCCTGTTATTGCGGCGGCAGCAGTCCCGGGATTTGCCGCCACTGCTCCAATCTGATTTGAAAATGTATCCAAAAGCGCCATTCCCACAATGCTTAACGTCAGGAAAATGCTGTACCAATATCGTCTCATGTCCTTATTCCTTTCAATGTGTTCATCCTCCCTCCGGAGCGTGTCTGAACATTGCGTTCTGACGGCTGCGCGTCACCCTTTGCAGGAGACTTGGCCCCGGTGAAGGAGGCGCTCTAAAACCTGAAATACAGGAAGGGATCATCCAGCCCAATCTTCATGCAGTACACGCAAAACCAGAAAACGCCCAGAAGCAGCAAGGCCGTCGCCGGCGTATCCCTGTATTTTTCATATAGCTTTCTGGGAATATCCGTCATAAATATAAGCCCTGCCGCCAAAGATAGTCCGTAGAGCTTCCCATATTTGAGAAAATCTCCTCCATAGTAAGAATACCGGCCGGGGGCTGCCAGAAACGGAAACAGCCTTTGCAGATAGATCCCTATGCGGCCGAAATCCGTCACTGCAAACAACAGCCAGGTAAGAGGGATCATAAACAGCATATAAATATGCCCCGCTATGGGGCGCTCCTCCAAAATACGGATATACCCCAGTTTCTCCGCACCTATAATCACAAACAAAACCAAGCCCCACAAAATGAAATTCCAGCTGGCGCCATGCCAGAATCCCGTCAGAAACCACACAATAAACATGTTCCTCAGAGTCCTCAGGCTTCCTCCCCTGTTGCCCCCTAAAGGTATGTAGACATATTCCCGGAACCAGCTCCCAAGGGTTATATGCCACCTCCGCCAGAATTCAGTCATTGACACAGCCATGTAGGGGTGACGGAAATTGTCCGGGAGTTCAAAGCCCATCAGCAGGCCCAGGCCCTTGGCCATCAGGGAATACCCGTAGAAATCAAAGTAAATCTGGAGGCTGAACGCAGCCAGCCCCAGCCATGCCAAAGGCGTGGAAATACTTTCATATCCGATCGCCCCCACCTGGTTCCAAAGCCCTCCCAGACGGTTGGCCAGAATCACCTTTAACCCCAGTCCGATGGTAAACTCCCGCAGCCCCCTTTCCGCCTTGCTGAAGCTGTGCTCCCTCCCTTCTATCTGTCTGCATATGGAAGAATAAGTAACAATGGGCCCTGCAATCAGCTGCGGAAACATGCTGATATACATTCCAAAGCCTACAAACGATTTCTCATAGGCCGTCTCCCTCCTGTACACATCCAAAAGATAGGAGACAGACTGAAACGTGTAAAAACTGATTCCAACAGGCAGGACACTCTCATACACAGGCACAGCCCCGGCTATGCCCGCCTTCTCCAGAAGCAGGTTCAGGTTCCAGGCTAAAAATCCCGCATATTTAAACAGCCCCAGCCAGAACAGGTTATAAATGACTCCGCATATAAGCCACCGTTTTCTCACAGGGCTCTTTCTGCGCCGTCCAATGAGAGCGCCGATTCTGAAATTGACCAGAACAGAGCTCCCAAGAAGCCCTAAAAACAGAGGCGTATCCTTCACCCCGTAAAAATAAAAGACAAGACTTCCTGCAAATAAACATACGTTTTTCCAACTGTCCGGAGCAATAAAATAGACGGCTAAAAATGCCGGAAGAAACCGAAACATAAATTCAAAGCTGCTAAATACCATTGTACCTTCTACCATACCTGTTCTCTTTTGATGCGGCCTTTGCCGCCAAATTATTTCCACTTCCTATCCTACACAGGCCATGCATCAAAATTGCATCAAAATGGGGAAAAACACAAAAAAACAGGGCTCTCACGAGCCCTGTCCTTTCCTGACAGCGTTTCAGAAAACGGAGGAGGAGGGATTTGAACCCTCGCGCCGGCGCTACCGACCTACTGGTGTTCGAAGCCAGACCCTTCAGCCACTTGGGTACTCCTCCCGACAATCCTGTATCCGCAATGGCGGACAAAAATGCCAACTACTGCATTATACACTAAAAAAAGTGTTTTGTGTAGTAGTTGGCATTAATTTTTTTAACTTATGCGGCAGGAGCGGAAATCTCAGTGTACTCTGCCGGATTCGGAAGGGGTACGTCCACCGGCTGTCCGGGGTCTGCAATTCCGATGTCGCCGTCCATGGTGATGGTGATGGTCTGGCCTTCCATGGTCATATCCATAGTCATTTTCAGACGCATCTTAATAATGTCATTGTTGGGGTTCACCACATACTCGCCGCTGATATTGCGGAGCTTCAAGTCCATTCCCTCCAGCATCTCATTCATGCCGGAAGCTGCCAATACCGTATGAAGATACTCGTTCATCCTGGAATCATCAATGGTGTAACCCAGAACCTGATTCTCTCCCTCGCTCCACATATTCAAATCCTTAAGCAAGGATTCACTGAGCTCAAAGGTTCCGGAAGCCGCCATCGCCTGCTCCATAATCTTGGTCAGATCCATGGGATACCTTACCTTCTGTCCCAGCATATCCATGTAACAGTAATTGTTGAAGAAATACATGGAGTAGGTTATCTCCCCCAGCTCCGGCACTGTCATTCTGGTGTAAGTCATATAGCGCATATTAGCCGGGTCTGTGACGTTGCTGAACTTGGCGTTCATCTCCATACGCATCTCCAGATTCTCTGTGCCCTGTCCGCTGTCAGCGGGGACCGACATCTTAACGTTGAAATCATAGAATGCATTCATGTCTGTGGCAGCCTGGCTTTTCTCATATACCTTTCTGTACAGCTCCAGGGCATCGGCCGACTGGTCCGCATATGCGGTCATTGGGCTTAACAGGGCGGCCGTCAGTACCACTGCCATCACTCGCTTCATAAATCTCATAAAAAGTCCCTCCTTAATTAAAGGCAAACACTCATCTGCTTTCTCTATTCTAGAGCAGATTTCTCTATTTGTCTACAAAAAAGAAAGGACTGTAAGAAAATGTTAATCTATTTGGCTCCCCCCGCTCTGTTTTCAGCAACCAGCCCTGGGGCCCACAGAAACGTTTGTTATCTTCCAAAATACTGGTTCACACCGGCCACCAGCCCCTCCGCCAGTCTGTCCAGAGCTGCCTGCGAATAATCGGAGGCCTTGTCGCCCAGCTCAATGTCTATGGAGGGCACTGTGGAGTAGGAGGTCTGCGTCAAATCCATTTCCATGGACCCGCCGGAAAATATCTTCACATCCGCCCCCTTGAGTCCTGACACAAGACTCTCTCCCAGAGCATTATGCCTCTGCCAGTTGCTTTTAACCGGTTCCATATTGCGGTAGGACTCCACATTGGGAACACTCATGTAAAACGCGCCCTTATCGGATTCTGTGGAATCCCAGTGAAGGGCAATATGGCAGTCGCTGGCGTTGTTGGCAATCACCGTTCTCGCCACATTGTCCAGCTGCACATCGTCGCTCTCGCGAATCATCAATACATCGTAACCGGCTGCAAGAAGCTTGTCCTTAAAGGTCTTTGCCATGGCCAGAGTCACCTTGCTCTCCGGGGTCCCGTCCAGGAAAGTCATCCCGCTGGACACCGCCACCGCCGTGGTAGCCCCTGCGCTGGTGGTTCCTCCAGTCACCTTGGGTGTACCGTCGGGGTGGCAGAGCGTCTTTACGGAACCGCCTCCTGATGTGCCGTGTCCTGCATTGACGCAGACGGTTATATTTTTCTTATCAGCCGCCTCCGACCGGTACATGACGGCTGCGCCTGTGTTAATCTTTGAAAACTCCGCATACTTCCAGGAAGGATCCAGGGTAACGGTCCCGCTGCCTGCGTAGGTGTTCCCGGAAACCGCTTTCGTCTCAGGGGCCTCCGTTGTTATGTATTCCGTTGAAATGTAACCGGGTGCGCCGTTGATCTCCACCCTGGTCCACTTATCGTTTTTGCCGGTGCGCGAAAGCCTGGCGCCGGGGCCGGCAAGGGTAAGGATGTTGGAATTATCTCCCGTATCGCAGGAGGACCGGATGCGGACGCTGCCTCCTCCCTCAGACTTTACGTAAACCTCATCCTGCACCGCCTCAAATTCCGGCATTGGAGCAGTTGTCCGCTCTGTCTCCAGTCTGCTGGTTTCCGCTCCCTCAAAGACGTCTTCATCCTCCTGGCCGTCGCTCAGGATGCTCTGTCCGGGTCCTGTCTCCGAAGCCTGGCTCTCAGACCGCCGGGACTGCTCCCGGGATCTCAGCTCCCCGCTGGATGCATATTGGCTGCAGCCTGTAACCGCCAGGGCGCAGCTTAAGGCAGCCGTGGCCATCACGCTGCCTAATTTTTTATTACCGGGTTTCTTTCTCATAGAATCGTTCCTCCGCCTGCCACGTAGGGGCCGTCGTAAAACACCACCGCCTGTCCCGGCGTAGCCGCACGAACCGGCTCGTGGAACGTACACTCTGCCAAATCTTCTCCTATCTGGCGGATGGTGCAGGGCGCGCCCTTGTGGCTGTATCGTATTTTTGCGATTACCTCCATAGGCTTTCCCCGGAGGCCGTCAATTGCCATCCAGTTCAGTTTACTGCAACGGAGGACATTTGTAAATACGTCTTGGGAATCTCCTATGACAACTTCATTGGTTTCAGGACGGATCTCCACCACAAATACAGGGCGGCCCAGAGAGAGGTTCAGTCCCTTCCGCTGTCCGATGGTATAGTGGGAGATCCCCTTATGCCTGCCTAAAATATTGCCCCTGAGATCCACAAAATTCCCCTCAGGCAGCCGCTCCCCCCTGTACTCCTCTATAAACCTGCGTAATCGTGGTCAGGTATAAAACAAATCTCCTGGCTGTCCGGTTTTCCTGCCACCTGAAGTCCGATTTTCCCGGCAATGTCCCGGATCTCCTCCTTATGGTAGCTGCCTACAGGCATAAGAGTGTGCGCAAGCTGGTACTGGGTGAGATTGTAAAGGGCGTAGGTCTGATCCTTTGCAACGGTCACCGAGGTTTTCAATGTATACCGCCCGTTGGGCAGCTGCACAATCTGCGTAGTGGCCTGTGGCTATATAGTCCGCCCCCAGTCCCAGGCTTTTTTGCAGCAGAGACTCCCATTTCACAAACCGGTTGCAGGCAATACAGGGATTGGGAGTGCGGCCCAGAGTATACTCCTCTGCAAAGTAGTCCATCACATGTTCCTTAAATTCCTCTTTAAAATTCATCACATAATAAGGAATCCCCAGATCCATGGCAACCCGGCGGGCGTCGTCCACAGCGCTTAAGCCGCAGCACCCTCCCTCCGCCTCCTGGACCTCAGGATCCTCATCCTGCCATATCTGCATAGTCACGCCTATGACGTCGTAACCCTGCTCTTTTAAAAGCCAGGCAGCCACAGAGGAGTCCACTCCTCCGGACATGCCTACAACCACTCGCTTTCTCAATAGTCCTCCTCGTCTTCCTCTTCCTCAATATTATCCTTGGGCGGCTCCAGCCCCTCTATGGTAATCCCGTTCTTCTGTGCATAATCCCAGAGAGCCGCATGAATGGCCTCCTCCGCCAGCAGAGAACAGTGTACCTTGACAGGCGGTAAACCGTCAAGGGCTTCCATCACAGCCTTATTGGTCACTGCCATAGCCTCCTGAACCGTCTTTCCCTTTACCAGCTCCGTAGCCATGCTGCTGGTGGCCACGGCGGCGCCGCAGCCAAAGGTTTTAAACTTTACGTCCCGGATCACCTGGTTCTCGTCAATATCCAGGTAGATCCGCATGATATCGCCGCATTTAGGGTTGCCTACGGTTCCCATGCCGCTGGGGTTCTCTAATTCACCCACATTTCTTGGGTGCTCAAAATGGTCCATTACTTTTTCTGTGTACATCTGATTTCCTCCTGCGAAATTCCCTTATATTCTTCATCCAACTTTCTTCTTGGCATTTTTCCTTATATAATCCTCATAGAGCGGAGACATCCCCCCGCAGATAGGCCACAACTTCCTTAATCTGCTCCGCCACGTAGTCCATCTCTTCCCTGGTATTTTCCTCGCTGAGGGTCAGGCGGAGGGAACCATGGGCAATCTCATGGGGCAGGCCGATGGCCAGCAGCACATGGGAGGGATCCAGAGAGCCCGAGGTACAGGCGGAACCGCTGGAACCGCAGATGCCCGCCATATCCAGCTTAATGAGCAGGGATTCACCCTCGATGAACTGGAATGCAAAGTTTACGTTATTCGGAAGGCGGCTGGACTGAGAACCGTTGATTCTGGTAAAGGGCACCTCTTCCATGACACGCTTCATCAGATAATCCCGCAGCTCCCTCTCTTTAGCGGCGCGCTCCTCCATATCGGCCATTGCCAGCTCCACGGCCTTGCCGTAACCTACGATGCCCGGAACATTTTCCGTACCTGCGCGGCGCTTGCGCTCCTGTGCGCCTCCGTGGATAAAGGAACGGATTTTCACACCCTTGCGGATATAGAGAAAGCCGATTCCCTTGGGCCCGTTCAGCTTATGCCCGCTGGAACTTAACATGTCGATGTTGTATTCGTCCACATTGATGGGTATATGGGCATAAGCCTGTACTGCATCTGTGTGAAATAAAATACCCTGTTCTTTTGCAATGGCTCCGATTTCCTTTATCGGTTCAATGGTTCCGATTTCGTTGTTTGCAAACATAACCGAGATAAGGATGGTATCCGGGCGTATCGCTTTCTTAAGTTCATCCAGCTTTACCACGCCCCACTCATCTACATCCAGATACGTCACCTCAAAGCCCCGTTTCTCCAGGTACTGGCAGGTGTGGAGGACGGCATGGTGCTCGATCTTGCTTGTTATAATGTGCCTGCCTTTTCCCTCATAGGCCTCAGCCGCGGCAATGAGCGCCCAGTTATCGGCCTCGCTGCCTCCCGCCGTAAAATATATCTCATTGCTCTGGGCCCCCAGGGACTTGGCAATGGTCTCTCTTGCATGGTTAACCGCCTTCTTGCTCTCTGTGGAAAAATCATAAATGGAGGAGGGGTTTCCATAATGCTCCGTAAAATAGGGCAGCATTGCCTCCACCACTTCCGGCCTGGTCTTTGTTGTGGCCGCGTTATCCAGATATATTACCTGTTTCATAATTAAAAATCCGCCTTTCTGTAGTCCTAAAGTTAAAAGCTTCATCTACGCTACCTACTATATCATAGTATTCCTATGATTTCAATAGGAATACCTTTATTTTGTAAGATACTTCCATTATATGTGTCATCCCCCTTTCCCGCTCCTGACTGGCGGCAGCGGCATATTCTCTCCTTCCTCCACATATACTTTCAATAATTCTCATCCTTTGGAGCTTTCATGAAGAGTTCTTTTGCTGCACCCGGTCTTGTTTCCAAGAAGATTTCCCCGCGGAAGATGGCGTTTATCACCGGCACCCTGCTTCTCACCTCCACTGGTTTTGTATGCAGGATCCTGGGATTTTTTTACCGTATTTTCATGTCCAGGACCATCGGCGCCGAAGGCCTGGGGATTTACAATATGGTCCATCCCATCTTTTCCATCTGCTTTGCGGTATGCGCCGGTTCCATACAGACCGCCCTGTCCCAGTATGTGGCCGCCAACCAGTCAAAGGGAAAGGCCGTGTTCAAGACAGGACTGATGATAGCCATGGGCCTGTCCTTAATTATGGCCTGGGGTATCTATGGAAATGCCGGCTTCCTGGCTGAAAAGCTTCTGCTGGAGCAAGATGCGCTCCCTATCTCCCTGTGATAGCCGTGTCCGTACCCTTTGCAGCCCTCCACGCCTGCATCAACGGTTATTATTACGGCATGCAGAAGGCCAGAGTCCCGGCCTTCTCCCAGGTTGCGGAGCAGGTTATCCGCATGGGAGCCGTGTTCCTCATGGCCAATGTATGGCTGGGTTCAGGGAGGGAGATCACGGTCAGCCTGGCCGTGTACGGGCATTTAATCGGGGAAATGGCCTCCGCTCTGTTCACCATGGTTTCCCTGGGATTTTTCCCGCCTGAAAGCGCGCAGTCCAGGTCGGCCCAGGCCGGGCTTTCCTTCCGCGCCGCTGCAGTTCCCCTGATGGCTCTGGCCCTTCCTCTTATGGGCAACCGGCTGATTCTCAATGTCCTGGGAAGCGCAGAGGCAATCTGGATCCCTAACAAATTGATGGGCTCCGGCCTTTCCAATTCTGAGGCTCTGTCCATCTACGGCGTTCTAACCAGCATGGCCCTGCCTTTTATCCTCTTTCCCTCCGCCATCACCAACTCCATGGCTGTGCTTTTGCTGCCCACGGTGGCGCAAGCCCAGGCAGACGGCAATGAGGGCCGGATTTCCTCCATTATCTCCATGTCCCTGCGTTACAGCTGCTACATGGGAATCCTGTGCATCGGTATCTTCACCATGTTCGGAAGCCAATTGGGCGTCAGCGTGTTCCACGACCAGAATGCAGGCCGCTTTATCACTATTCTGTCCTGGCTCTGTCCCTTTATGTATCTGGCAACTACAATGGGAAGTATTTTAAACGGTCTGGGAAAAACTTCCGTCACCTTTGTCCAGAATGTGTGGGCCATGGTTATACGGCTGGCCTTCGTGCTCTTCGCCATTCCCAGATTCGGCATACTGGGATATCTCTACGGCATGCTGGTCAGCGAACTGACCCTTGCCTCATGAGCTTCCTGGCCGTAAAGCGTCTGGTCCCCTTCCGCTGGGACAGCGCCAATATGATTGTGAAACCCACCCTTCTGCTTCTGGTATCCATCGGCATTTACCTGGCCTTCTCGCAGGCCCTGGACTGCTTTGGACATCTGCCTGTGTTTATTGAGACTGCCATACATATTACGCTTATAAGCATGTGCTATATGGGACTGCTTCTGCTGTTTCACAAGAAAAAGCCCCTTCCTTAAGGGATTGACCAGATGGAATTGGCATCTGTTTATTGACTTTCCCTTCTTTTGGATCTATAGTTAATAATTATTTACTATTATTATCAACGGAAGGGATTGAGTAATTTATGGCAACTATAAAAGAAGCAAAGGAGATCGATCTTGGCTCCGGCAGTGTGGGAAAGCTGCTCTTTGAACTGGCAATTCCGGCTATCACGGCACAGATTATAAACGTCTTGTACAATATGGTGGACCGCATGTACATCGGTCATCTGCCCAATGTGGGAGCCAATGCCCTCACAGGCGTAGGCGTGACATTTCCCGTAATCATGGCAATCTCCGCTTTCGCTGCTCTTGTGAGCATGGGAGGAGCGCCCAGGGCTTCCATCATGCTGGGCAAGGGCAGAAAGGAGGAGGCTGAAAATATTCTGGGCAACTGCACCACTGCCCTCATTGGGGTGGCGGTTGTCCTGACTGTATTTTTCCTCACATTCGGCCGCCGGATTCTTCTTATGTTCGGCGCCAGCAGCAATACCATCGGGTATGGATGGGCTTACATGCAGATTTATGCTCTGGGAACTATTTTTGTACAGCTGGCTCTGGGACTGAATGCCTTTATCAACGCCCAGGGATATGCAAAGACCGGAATGATCACGGTCTTAATCGGCGCTGTATGCAACATCATTCTGGATCCGATCCTGATGTTCGGTTTCCATTTGGGTGTGCGGGGCGCGGCCCTGGCCACAATTATCTCCCAGGGAATCTCCGCCGCCTGGGTGGTGCTGTTTCTGATTTCCGGCAGGAGTTATCTGAAAATCCGCGTCCGTTATATGCGGCCTAAGAGGGAGATTCTCTTTCCGGCCATCGCTCTTGGGGCAGCTCCCTTTGTGATGCAGTTTACGGAAAGTATACTTAATATCTGTTTTAATACTTCCCTTTTAAAATACGGCGGGGATGTGGCCGTAGGCGCTATGACTATTATGGGAAGCGTGATGCAGTTTTCACTCCTTCCCCTCCAGGGGCTGACCCAGGGCGCCCAGCCCATTATCAGCTTCAACTACGGCGCAAACAAGCTGGACCGTGTGAGCAGGGCATTTAAACTGCTGCTACTGGTGTGCATGGCATATTCCACACTCATGTGGCTTATCTGTATGTTCGCGCCTATGGTATTCATCAACATCTTTACAAAAGACGCCTCGCTTATAACCTTCAGTACCTGGTCCATCCATATTTACATGGCGGCCGTTCTTCTGTTCGGCGCCCAGCTGGCCTGCCAGCAGACCTTCATCGCCCTGGGGGACAGCAAAACGTCCCTGTTTCTGGCTTTGCTGAGAAAGGTTATTTTGCTGATACCGCTTATTTATATTTTGCCTGGTTTCTTTGAGAACAAGGTGTTCGCCGTATTTGTGGCGGAGCCATTGCAGACACCGTGGCAGTGTGTACCACCGTAATTCTGTTTATTCTCTCCTTCCGGAAGTTAAAGGGGAAGATGGGTTAAAGAGTAAGCCGATGCGCCCGTCTCCGGAAGATTAAAATGGGAGCGCTGTTTCTGACATATCACAAAGTGATGATGGTATGTCAAAAACAGCGCTCCCATTTTCTGTCTCTCTTTTTATTTCAAAACTCCGGAGCTGCGCCGCCGGTCCCGGACGCCCGCTGCTGTTTTTATTGACTTTAAGAGTAAAATATGATAATTAAGAAAGTGTAAAGACCGTTTTTGTTCAGCATTTTTTAATTTTATGCAAGTATTTATCTTTATTTTTTGTCTATTTTGTACGCTTTATTTTTGGTTTTAAGATTTAGCATTGTCATTTTTTACAGTACCTTATATTTGAATACCCCCTTGCACCCCCTCTTGGAAGGTGCACAAATATGTTACATCCGCGTAAAGGAAAACCTTACACCACTTCTTCTGAAAGGAGGTACCATTCATGTATAACAGGCATCTGGACTCTTTTATTATAATTGCGGAATCAGGGAGCTTCTCCTCGGCAGCAGAAAAGCTCTTTGTATCCAGGACGGCATTGATACAGCAGATCAATCTTTTGGAAAAGGATTTGGGCTTTCAGCTGTTTGACCGCCATAATAAGGGAGTTTCTTTGACCCCCGCAGGAAAGTATTTTTACCAGGAAGCAAAAAAATCATCCATACATCCAACAAAATTGTAGCGCGCTGTATGGATTTGGAGATAAAATCCAGAGACACCATACGCATAGGCACGCTGCCCAATTTTGCAGCGGTGCTCCTGCCGCAGATTTGCCACAAGTTTTCGGAGATCCATCCAAATATCACCCTCCAGTTTATTGAATACCCGCTGGAGCGCTATTTTAAAAACTTTGTCAACAATAACTTTGATATCACCACAGAATATATGTGCGGATATCTCTTTGAAGAGCCGGGCTACAGTTTTGTAAAACTGATGGAGGACAGGCATTGCTGCGGAATGTCTCTCAAACACCCGCTGTCCAGGAAAACAAAGATTTCCATCCGGGACCTCCGCGGTCAAAAAATCATGATGTACGCCAAAGGCACCACCAGGGCGGACGATATGCTGCGTGATTACATAACTGCCGCTGCTCCAGATGCGGAGATTATCGATATCCATAACTACAGCAGCTCTCTTCCCCTGAAATGTGAGCTGGAAGGCCTGATTCTCATATATTATTCCATGTACTGGAGAAGCTTTCCCTCCCTTGTCACCCTCCCCATGGATATAAGCATGGATTTTCCTATCGATATAGGTTTGGGATACAAAGCGGAATCCAAACACGCTGTAAAGCAGTTTATCCGCATGGCCGAGGAGATGTATAAATTTATGACCCCCCACCCCCGTCCCCACCATAACCGCCAATCCTGATTATATTTACTCCGTGAGCCCATATCCCTTTTTCCCTTCCGCGATATGGGCCTTTGCACGCTGTTTTTCTCTTCATCCGGGAAATTTTCATTCCTTGCTTCTCATATACTTGTCCATCGCTTCCACCACCGTTTTGGAGTATGCCACGGCCTCCACCACGGTCCTGGCTCCCAGCACCACATCCCCTGACGCAAAAATCCCCTCTACTGTGGTTTCTCCCTTCTCAGAGGTTTCCAGCAGGCCGTTTTTTGTGGCCCTAAGCCCCTCCGTGGTGTTCACCAGCTTGCTTTTTGGCCCCTGACTGATGGAGATGATAACTGAATCGGCGTAAACCTGTTCCGTCTCCCGGGAATATCCCGTCACATTTCCATCCTGGTCGCAGAGCGTATTCCTGAATACCGGCCCCTGGTCGTTAATCTCCACAATGCTCTTGTTAAACTCAAACCTTGCCCCGTCCAGCATCGCATACTGGGTTTCATGAAGGCTGGCGTCGGAGTGGCTGCCTCTGGCGTAGAGGGTAACGCTGTGAGAGCCTTTCCTGATCGCCGTTCTGGCCACATCCATGGCGGAATTTCCCACACCGATGACTGCCACTCTGTCCCCCAGTTCATAGGCATCCGGGTTTGCCAGATAGTCAATGGCAAAGTGCACCGTTCCCAGGGATTCCCCCTTTACCCCCAGCGTCTTAGGCCTCCAAACGCCTGTTCCGATAAAAATGCTCTTATACCCGTCCCTGAATAAATCCTTAATCTCCAAAGCTCCGCCCACCGTGGTGTTAGGCCGTATCTTGATTCCCATGGACAGAAGCTTTTTCTTATACCGGTCCAAAATTGCCTTTGGAAGCCTGAACTCCGGTATCCCGTACTGAAGCACTCCCCCAATCTTATCCCTGGCGTCAAAGATAGTAACGCCGTAGCCTCTCCTGGCGAGCATGATGGCGATTGTAATGCCTGCCGGTCCTGCGCCGATAACCGCCACCTTTTTTCCGTTTTCCGGGGCGCACTTTGATTTCACCCGCTCCAGGCAGGTGTCCGATATGTAGTTTTCTATGCTGCTCACATGGACGGGTTGTCCCTTCCGGCCCAGCACACAGTGACCCTCGCATTGTCTCTCATGGTTGCATACCAGGGAGCACACCAGAGACATAGGGTTATTTTCAAACAGCATCTGTCCTGCATCCTCCAGCTTCCCCTCCTTCAGGGCCCTGATGACAGCCGGTATGGGGGTGTGAATGGGGCACCCCTCCATGCACATCGGTTTCTTGCACTGAAGGCAGCGGTTTGCTTCATCGATTACGTGAACAGCCATGTCAGTATTCCTCCTTTAAATTCCTTTCCTTTTTCCTGTATCCTCATTTTTGCAGCCCAATCATAGCATGGTTCATGGCCTGCCGCAACCGTAAGGGTGTTCTTTTTCGCAAACAGCCTGACGGAAAATTAACGGGAACCACCGGTTTTGGCTTATGTTTTGGCAAATTTTTACAATTAAAAAGCATCCCGTAAGAACCCTTTATGGATTCCCGCAGGATGTTTTTAAAAACCGCGCCTGTTAAATTTTTCTTTAGTTAAATAAATAACTTAACCCTGAATGCCATCAGCAGCCAAAGACCTTTTGCGCCCTCCGCATCTTCTTCACAACCGCGACGCAGCTTTGGCACCGGCTTTCACATTGCCGGCAGGCAACACAGCGCCCGGCCGGCCGTGGAAGAGCCTTGTATTCCTCCAGCAGCGCGCGCTGGTTCCGGCTCTGGCTTTCCATCTGTTCCAGCAGCCTGATAACGGCTGCAATGTCAATTCCCCTGGGACACGGAGCGCAGTATCCGCAGTAAGAGCACTGCATGCTTTCGTCCCGTTCAGGCGTTCAGGCCTTAATTCTCTCCTCTTCATTTTTTATCTCCCAGTGAATCAAAAATGTAAGCGCGCCTCTCAAAAGAATAACAGCTCCCAAAATAAACAGTTCACTCTGCTGACGGACAATGACTGTGCGCAGCACTTCACCCCCCAGCTTGAATTCCAGAGACAGGGCTATCCCCTGGGCCAGGAACAGCTGTACATGAAAATCCTTCTTTATATACCGCAGGATGCTTCTGACCGACGTAGTCAACAGCACGCATGCCCCTGTGCATTCCAGCATCAATATGCCGTATTGAATTGCAACCTGGAATATGGCCTCCAATTGATGAAATAAGCTCATTTTTTCCTCCCCGTTCCTTATATGTATGCTTGGAATCTCCCGAACCGTTTATAACTGCGCCGGATCCGGATTCAGCTATAAATTGGGAAGGGGAAACAGGGACTATTTGAAAATAATGGGAATAAACTCGCAGCACAGAACCACCATTATCAACGCTACCGGATAGGTTGCGGCATAAGCAACGGCTACCGCTTCAATTTTTGTCACGGCCATGAGCGTGCCAAGAGCAGGCGTGCTGGTCATCCCTCCGCAAATAGAGCCCAGAGAATTGAGTGTTTCAATGGAGAACACCTTTCTTGCACAGATATAACCCGCTACCATAGGCAGAATGGTCATCAGCGCGCCTAAAAAGAACAGGGCCGCGCCGTATTCCAGCAGAACCGCCACAAAGCCTTTCCCGCATTGGTTCCCGCGCCCATGAGAAAGAGGGCCAGGCCGATCTCGCGCACTACCTCCAGCGTGGGCTTCGGCACCGAGATGGACACCGGGCCTAAATGAGCCATATGCCCCATCAGCAATCCGGCCAGCAGAGGGCCGCCGGATGTTCCAAGGGCAAAATGAGCGCCGCCGGGAAGGGGGATGCTGATCTTGCCGATAAGAATGCCTAATACCGCTGCCGCGGAAAAAGCGCAGAGTCCGAATTCATCCAGCTCCAGGAAGGATCTGGTCTTTGTCCCTGCAGTATGTTCCTCACCGGATTCTCCGGCGCCGCTCATGCGCTCCCGCTCTTTCTCCATATCAAGCTTCAGCAGCTTCGGCACCATCTGGACGAACAGAACAACTCCAATCACTCCGAAGGGGTAAGCGATTCCGTAGCCTACAGAGGCCATATCGTTGCCTGTGGCTTCTATGGCGGCGGCCAGACCGGGCGTGCTGGTAAGGGCGCCGGACATCATGCCCACGGCCAGGGGAGTGGGAATACCCGCCACCTTTATGACGGCGATGCAGACGCCCGCTCCTATAAGTATGATGATAATCCCCAGCAGGACGTATGCAATGGCCTTTTTCTTAAAATTTTTAAAAAACCCCGGACCTGCGATAAAGCCTACGGCGGTGACAAAGCCGGCCAGTCCTATATCCCTCAGAACAGACGGCACCTCCATGTTAAAGTGTCCGAACAGAAGCGCAACAATTAAAACACCGGACGTTCCCAGGGACAGTCCTTTTACTGTAACGCTGCCTAACAGATAGCCCAGAACGGCTATTAAAAAAACGATCATGATTGTGCTCATAACACCCTATCCCCCTGTCTCATTATATTTGCAGCAGAGCCCCTATCCGGTTCTCTGCTGCATCCCCCTTAGAATTTGATCAGATGGTACTCGCAGCAGCAGGGACCTCCCGGCGCCAGGTACATTTCTTCGCGCTCCAGATCCATAATCATGCTGAAAACCGTACACATCCGTTTGCTTTCAGGCTCCAGTATGTCCTCATGGCGGCAGATGCTGTCGGGATAACTGGCGTGATCCTTCATCATCTCCTTGATGTCCGCCACGCCAACCTTGCGGCCAAGATTCCGTACCAGAGTGCGGATGCGCCCAAGACGGAGAAAGCTGTCAGGCAGCGACACCCGGGTGGTATCCTTTACGTGATCCAGGCGGGGGTGATGAAGTGATTCGTATGGGCCAGAAATCCTTCCTCCGCATAAAAGGCGTCAAAATCTCCAGGCCCTACCTCCAGGCTTACGCCTTCGCCGTTGGCGCTGCCAATCATAAAATGTGCGCAGCAGGCCAGAGGAATCCTTGTTGCGGAACGTATAACATCGGACAGGCTCTGGCTGTCCAGCATACCGCGCATGGCGATATGGAGAGGGATTGTCTTTCCTTCCACCTTCATATCAGAGCCGAGGGCGTTCAGCGTAATTCCCACGCCTGCACTGTTATATCCAATCTTTCCGATGATGCCCGCCTCTGTAACCATGGTGATATCGGGTTTGTTCTTCTGTTTGATGTGCAGAATGATGCAGCCGGACTGAATGCTTCGTTTCCAGTCCCAGTTTTGCCCCAGAAGCAGATGGCGGTTTTCCGTAATATCCGGCGTAAACACAAAGGTCGTACAGCCGTCGGTAACGCTGCTGTCCACCTGACCGCCCTGAAGCACGATCTCGCTGCGGACATTCAGGGCCAGTATTTCATCCACCTGGTAGCCTGAGCCTTCCGCTATTCCCCTGATTTCCTCCATATAATCCGGATCATACTCGTTAATAACGGGGATAAAGGTTTTGGAGTATTTGCATGCACTTTCCCAGCTGATGCCGGAGTAATCCCAAAACATGGCCTTATAAGTCTCAACGCTTATTTTTACCTGCTCTTTTGCCTGGCTGCCATGAATATATCCAATCTCATAGGGAGTACCGGATGCAATGACCGTCGGAAATAAATGTTTTTGTAACATAGTTCACTCTCCTGTTCTTATAATTGATACGTTCTCTGTGACACAGTGCGCTGATTGAAAGAACCCCCTCTGTTTGAGGGGCCGTGACGGTAGAGGGAGAACGCCCGCTGTTAAGGATTGGGCACGAATGCGTCGCCCACTTCGGTTGCAGTGGCAAACCATGCGCCGCGTTCAGCCATATACTGGATCAGCTGCTCATACATCTGAATCATATGGGCGCGTCCGGTAGTCTGGGGATGGCAGGTCAGCATATAGCACGCTCCGTCCAGCGTACAGGCGTAATCGAAGATGGAAGCCACCTGTCGTAAATATCCTGCGCCGGGCGCTGGCCTTCCTGTCCGCCTGTGAGATATTCAGTCTGTGGCCAATCGTCCAGGAACCAGGAAACCGGCAATTCCAGAATGCGGGACGGCTCGCCAAATACATTTGCGCGATCCGAATGGCATTCTACAGAACGTGGATAGTAGGGGAACAGGTCGTTGCCCATAAGGCTGCTGTCGTATTTAAAGCCGTAATCCTCCAGGATTTTGATTGTGTTGGGAGAGAAATCCCAATAGGGAGAGCGGTATACAGAGGGCTTCGGAGCGCCGATCTTATCCAACGACTCAAGCCCCATCTCCATAACCTTGCGCTCCTGCTCATATGGCTGCAGGGTGGGATTCTCATGAACATAGCCATGGTGTCCGATTTCATGTCCGCGCCTCAAGATCTCCTTGCAGATATCAGGGAACGTGTCTGCAGTATGACCGGGCACAAACCAGGTAATTTTCAGGTTATACTTATCCAGCAAATCCAGAATGCGGGGGGCTGCAACTTCTGCGCCGAACTCGCCGCGGCTCATATAAGCAGGAGAGAGGAGATTAAAAGAACCATCCCAAATCGCCTGAGCGTCAAAGTCCATTCCAAGGCTCACTGCTACCTTTTTACCTTTGGGGAGACGAATTTTACCAGATTTCTGCATATATTTTCCTCCTTGATCTTCTTTTTTATGATTTTTCTTGTTTTTATCCTTTTCTATGTTAAGGCAGAGCCGTCACAACCGGCCGTATTGTCAAAGCCATACCCCATCATACCGTTCGCTTATGTGTTCACAGTCTTTTTCAGACAGCCTGTTTTTTTGGACATATTCACAAAAACTTAACAGCAGGCATAGTGAAATATTTACAAGTTTTTTATATTTTTTCTTCCTTTCTTGTACTTATTGTACCAACACATGGGACATAAAGGAAGAATGGCTTTGCGTTCGTTGTGTCAAGTATTTCCTTACATCAAATTTGCGCGGGACTGTTTCGGCAGAGCTGCCGCAGAAATCGGGAGAAAACTGAAAATGTCCCGAAAGAACCGCTATGCGGCCCTTTCGGGACATTCTATGTTACTGTTTCGTTGTCATTATGCGCGGCGTCGGGGCCAAAACTCCATTCAGGCGGCGGCTCTGCTTCCGCCCAGCGCCCGGAACACCCCTGCCATCTCCAGGATCCTGGCCACATTAAAGAATATCAGGGAATCCACAGGCCACAGTATCAGGTTCTGGATTACCCGGGGCGGCAGCAGGGCCATAAATGCATCCCCGTAAAGAAAGGACAGGCACAGGGTGTTCAAAATCACATTGCACACCAGCCGATGACAAACTGGGCCGCCAGCACTCTGGGAAGGCTTAGGGGCCTGCGGTAAAAAAAGCAGCCGTAGATACAGCCCTTCAGCGTCATTACCAGCGTTAAGCCCGGAAAAAAGGCACCCACAGGCTTTACAAGATACTTGATAATATCCAGCACGCCGGCAAAAACACTGCCAACCACAGGCCGAAGAGATAACCGGACAGCATGGCCGGGATCCCTGCAAAGCCAATCCTCATGTTCTCCATCTGTATGCTTACAGACCCCAGGGCCACCCCTACGGCCGCCAGCATGGCGCAGACGGTGATTGTCCTCACCTGTTTCAGCTCCTGACAGGAACAGGTGAACAAAGTTGCTAATTTCTTCATAAAAAATTACCTCCTTTGCAGACCTCTCAAACTACAAACGGAGATAATTCCATGGCGATCCCCTCAAAAGCGCCTCTTCAACGGCTCTTCACAGGAATTCATGCCACAAAAAGCGGCCCGGAGCATGACAAACACACTCATTACGTGCTTTACACGCAGACAGGCCGCTTTATTCTATCTCTGTTGCAGCGGGATGCGGCTTATGTACCGCAGGGGCCGCCATACCTTCCGGTACCGCTTCCCCTTTCGTCCGGCTGACAACTCCCTGTTCAACCGGCACTTAACGCACATATGCCTACTCTGCTTCTATGTTTTTATTTGTAACATCTATATACTATACACGCTTTTTGTAAATATGCAAGTGTTTTTTTGGGGCAGTCCCCAGACCGCCCTAAAAAGTAGCCCTTCGCCCCCTTTAGGAAACCGGAGACTCCCACAAATAGGTGCCATCCAGTTTCCCTCTGATGGCCAGATCCTCATCATAAAGATATTCCAGGCAGGAAAAGGTCTTGCTGATTACCATTTTAAGTTTAATGAACTCCGCCTGATCCCCTGGCACCGGCTTCATGCCGTAAGCCAGGCAGGCCACCTCCTTGGTGGTCATCTGGCGGTGGGCGTGATCCAGAATTCTCTTAATCATATCCGTCTTATCCAGATAGGAAAAAACAATCCGGTCCACCACACGCTTTACCTCCTTTATGGGTTCCCTGTGTGCAGGAAGCACCAGGCAGTCCTGATACTTATGCTTGAACTGCTCCAGAGAGGCAAAATACCCTTTCAGCAGATGTTCGTCGGGATAAGTGCTTCCCACGATGGGCACAATGCCGTCAATGACCTGATCCGCACAGAAAATAATCTTCCGCTCCCTGTCATAAAGCCCCATCTGCCCGAAGGTATGTCCCTTTAAAGGCACTGTTTCAAACTCATAGGAGCCGTAAGCCAGCTTCTGCCCGGCTTTCACCGGCGTATACCTGAAGCCCGGAATCTCAAATTCCCAGGCCTTATTGGTTGAAGCCCGGCGGTTTACCTCCATGAACATTTCCCATATCTCCGGCGTTCCCTCCGGCGTGATCCCCATTCCTCTCAGCACCTCCGGCTGGTCCTCCGTAGAACCGTGGCTGTGGTTATAGTACATACAGTCATAGCAGTGCCTGTCCTCCTGGGGATTCATAAAAAGCCTGGCCCCTCTGGCTGCATACTCGCTGGCCAGGCCGCAGTGGTCATGATGCTTATGGGTCAGGAAAATATCCAGCTTGTCATAGGCTATCCCAAAGGCTTCAAGTACCTTCTCCATCACAGCCAGACACTGCCTGCTGCGGAATCCCGCATCAACCATAAGGCTGCGTTCCCCCTCTTTGCCGGGGACAAGAAAAATCTTTATCTCGCTAATGCTGCTTTTATTACTGTGAAGTATCACCTCAAAAATTCCCGGCGTCCGTTCAACCATTTATGTCACCCTCCCTCTGCTGTCGCTTCTCTGCCGCTGCTCTTTGGGGGCTGCCCCCCTTCCCTGCCAGTCCCCCTTTTGCCTTGCCGGCCACCAGACATGCGGTCAAGGTCCCTATAACCGCTCCGGCCAGCACATCCGTAGGAAAATGGACAAAGAGATACATCCTGGAAAATGCAATAAGCATAGCCAGCATTACCGCAGGCAGCCCCCACTTTTTATCAAATAAAAAGATACTCACCCCGCCTGCAAAACTTGCAAGGGAATGTCCGGAAGGGAAGGAAAAATCCTCCGGGTTCCGAATCAGAAGCGGGACTGAAGGGTCAATCCAGCAGGGCCGCGGGCGGGCCGCTATATTCTTCAGCATAACATTCCCTATAATCGCACCTATCCCCATGGACAAGAGCATACACCCGCCCACCATCCTTGTTTTGGGCAGGGCAAAAAGCAGAACCCCTAGCAGAAGCCACAGCCAGCCCTTGTCTGCCAGACGGGTAATAAAAACCATCAGGCTGTCTACAAAAGGCGTGTGGAGCTCCTGTAGTCCGTATAATAACTGAAATTCAATGTTGATTGCATTCACCTCGTTATGAACACCCAGCCGCCGTCTTTCCGACGCTTACGTGTTAAATATAATTACCACTAATGTATCCTGTTCGTACCATTATATCCCACACTATATGAATTTGCAATATGTTAATAATTTCACAATTATGTCCGGCTTATATTTCACCGCTGAACTTTTTTGGGGGTGACTGCCGCGTATGTATAAACCCGACGGCACACCCCCATTGGCCCTGCCTTCCCCCTGCCTGTCAATGTATGCCGGGAATCTCTTTGTGCCTGATTTTGCGAGATGATTTTTTGTCAGCTGCACAGTCAATCCCCCATGATACAGCTGCAAGGGCCAAAAGAAGGGCCATCATCCGGCTTGCAGTAAATCTGCCGGACCATGGCCCAATTGTGTACACATTTATAGCTTATCATTTGACGAATCCTGCGGGGAAAGAGGAATGAACCCAGAAGGCTCTTTACTGCGCCCTCTATATCCTGGCCACTTTGCTCTTAACAGCCGCATCTTTCACCGCCTTCGCCACCGCATCTTTCACACGCCCGTCAAAAGCCGCAGGGAGAATATAATCTGCATTCAGCTCCTGGCCGCTTACCAGCTCCGCCAGCGCGCAGGCCGCAGCCACCTTCATGTGGTCATTTATATCGGACGCCCTCACATCCAGCGCCCCACGGAAAATTCCCGGGAAGGCCAGCACATTGTTAATCTGGTTGGGGAAATCGCTTCGGCCTGTGGCGACTACCGCCGCGCCGCCTGCTTTTGCCTCATGGGGGAAGATCTCAGGAGTAGGATTGGCGCAGGCAAATACACAGGTCCTTGGCCATGGATCGCACCATCTCCTGCGTGACAGCGCCCGGGGCGGATACGCCTATGAACACGTCGGCCCCCTTAATTACCTCCTCCAAAGTCCCCTTCTCGCAGCCCAGGTTTGTAATTTCCGCCATCTCCTCCTTAATGGGATTAAGGCCGTCCCTGCCTTGTAAATCGCGCCTTTCCTGTCAGTCATGATGACATTTTTCACGCCCATGCTGATAAGAAGCCGGATGATGGCAATGCCCGCCGCGCCCGCTCCGCTGGTTACCACCTTCACATCCTCCGCTCTCTTTCCCACAAGCTTCAGAGCGTTGATTAGACCCGCCAGTAATTACGGCAGTGCCATGCTGATCATCATGGAAAATTGGGATATCACAGCGTTCCTTCAGCTTTTTCTCAATCTCAAAGCACCTGGGGGCGCTGATATCCTCCAGATTGACGCCGCCGAAGCTTCCGGCCAGCAATGCAACCGTGTTGACAATCTCGTCCACATCCTTGCTTCTGATACAGAGGGGGATGGCGTCCACGCCGCCGAAGGCTTTAAAAAGCACGCACTTGCCCTCCATAACCGGCATACCTGCCTCGGGACCGATATCTCCCAGGCCCAGAACTGCCGTTCCGTCGGTCACGACTGCCACCGTATTCCAACGGCGCGTAAGCTCAAAGCTCTTGTTAATATCGTCTTTAATTTCCAGACAGGGCTGGGCTACTCCCGGCGTATAAGCAGGGAAAGGGCCTCCCTGGTGTCCACTGCCGCCCTGGCCGTCATTTCAATCTTTCCTTTTAATTCATAATGCAATTTCAATGATTCCTTTGCGTAATCCATGATGTCTCCTCCATTATCCTGTACTTTTATTATCTATATAAGAGGTCCGGGCGCTTCCATCGGCAGCGTGGCTCCGCCAAAGGGCATGGCAATCACGGCTGCGTCCCTTCCATATCGTTCCATAGCCTGGTCAAAAGCCCTCTGGGCAGAGGGCTGAGGATTCAAAAAAATACTCCGCACAAAGGAATCCTCCATCTGGGAAACCAAATCGATCTGTGCATATTCCAAAACCAGTCCTATGGCGGCAGCCTTGTGTCCGCCCAGTTCAAACTCTCTTTCAATCCGCTCCACCAGGGAATGGGCAGTGGGCGCACAGGTCAGCCACTGTTCAAATTTAGCGCTCCCCAACCCTTCTTTGCATGCGCCTATGAGAATAATCGTGCCGCCCTTTTTCACCCCATGCTTTGCATTGTCCAGCGCCTTCTGGGTCTGGTAAAGATTTGCGTCTTTGGGGGCGCCTCCCTGGGAAACGATGACGATATCCGCCCGCCGTGGGATACTCTTTCTGTACATTTTATCCAGATATTTACAGCCCTCCCGGTGAGCCTTTGTCACATCTCCCGCCACGCAGTAAACGATCTGTTTGTGTTCATCCAGAACGGCATTTACGATAAAATCAATGCCGGCTATGTCTCCTGCCTCCTCTATATCCATCCGGATGGGATTGTCCTTTAGCCTTCCTGCGCAGCCTTCTCCTCCGTAAACATCCTGTGGTTTATCTGGATGGCCTCCGGCGTAGACACGCCGGGCATCAGCGCTTTTGCGCCTCCTGAATAACCTGCGAAATAGTGAAATTCAATATTGCCAAGGCAGATTCTGAAGTCCGCTTCTGCAACTGACCTGGTTATATCTACAGGCGTTCCCCTCTTTGTCACTCCCATGTGAACATAATCTTCCGAATCCGAATCGATACACCTTACCTGGCTGTAGCACTGCTCTCCAACAAGGCGTATTTTTTCTTCTTCACTGTGCCTTCTGTGGGATCCCAAAGCAAACACAACCGTTATATTTTCCCTGGGAACCCCGGCTATGTATAACTCCTCCAGCACAGGCGGCAGTATCTGGGAGGAGGGCAGCGGCCGGGAAATGTCGCTTGTCACAATGGCAATCTTCTGGCCGGCCCTGACTAAATTCCGGAGTTTCGGCGAGCTATGGGATTTTCCAACCCATAGGAAACCGCCTCCGCCCCCTTTCTTTCATGGTTCATGGGGTTGGACTCCAGTACAGCCAGCAGGTTCCTGTCAGGTATATCCACTTCCTGAACCCCTTCCCCATATCCAAATTCCAACTTCATTTTTCACGTATAATCCAATCGTATTTAGAAGGTGATTGGATTTTTCCTTTCTCCCAGGTTCTACTGGGTTATTCGCCTCCAAGTCAGCTCCAGCCTGTGGAAGAATCGAATCATATATGATACCGCTGGTACTGCTGCTGGCAGGGATTTCCTTTGCAGAACAGGATATCCCCTGTAGTCAGGTTCACGACCATAGAGAACACGGTGCCCATGCGCAGGCCCGGTTCCAGCTTCGGATCGTCGTGACGGCAGATGCTGCTGGGATATTCCACATGATCCGACAGCACCTGAATGATGTCCTCCGCCGTTATGCCTTTTTTCTTCGCCCGCATCAGCTTATCCGCCCGTCCCAGCCGTATGAAGCTGTCCGTCAGCTTGTATTTGGTGGTGTCCCTGCGCGGTGCAAGGGGAAGGCGCGGACTCAGGAAATGGTTTGTATGGACAATGATTCCCTCCCGTGGATACAGCACGTCAAAGTCCTCATTTTCAATCTCCAGATCAATGCACTCTCCGTTCTTATGGCCCAGCATAAAGTTGGCACAGCAGCCCAGAGGCATCATTGTGGCAGCTTTAACCGCTTCAGCCAGTGTTTCACAGTCCAGAATCCCGCGCATGGCCATGTGAAGGGGAAGTCCGCCCGGGGCCTGATTGGTTGACAGGGCGTTGAGATAGAGGGCAACGCCTGCGCTGTTGAACCCGGTCTTGCCGATAATGCCGGCCTCGGTGACCATAAAGATAGTGGGCTTTCCGTTTTTCTGTCGGATTTTCATCATCACCATGGAGGAACGCTGGCTCGTCTTCCAATCCCAGTTGTGGGCCAAAAACGCATTTCCGGCTTCCCCCGCGTCATTGCTCACTCCGATGGAGGTGCAGCCGCCCTCCATTTTATCGAACTCTTTTCCCACAAATACAAGCTCGCTTCTGCAATTCAGCGCCAGAATGTCCTCAAAATCGAAGCCGGAGCCGCTGGCGAGCCCTTTCATTTCCTCCAGATAATCCGGGTTATACTCAGCAATAACCGGTATGAATTGTTTTGATAATTCTTTTGCCCTGTCCCAGCTGAGGCCGGAATAGTCCATGAACATTTCTCTGTAGCACCGGATGCTTCCGGCAATCTGTGCCTTAAAGTTTTCGCCTTCCTGAAAACCGATTTCGTACGGAGCGCCTTCAATCTCTATATACGGAAAATTCATTCTGTCTCCTCCTTCTTAAGCTTCCCCTTGTCCGGCCTTTCACCCTGTTTCCCTTTTGCTGCGCCCTGCCTCAAACCAGGTCCTGAATGCAATGGTCATCCACCCGAAGAACAGCCCAAGGGTGAGGTAGATCATTTCCGTGAAGAACATCGTTGAAAATGCGGCGCCCGGAACGTAGGACATACAGCCGAAGTAAGCGCCGGCCGCAATGTAGACCGCCGGGACCATGCTGAACAGAGGCGGCGCAATCTCCAGGTAAAACAGCAGCCATGCGATAATCAGAATCGCTGCTGGTGTGGCGAAGAATCCCAGCGCCCCAAAGCTTCCCCCCATCAGCATAATAGCGATGGACGCTATGATGCCGATAACAAAGCCGAAAAATGCGCGGATACCATCCTTAATCGTACAACCTGCCATAAAATAAGTGGCCCAAGCCAGAAATGAAATCCACGCGAATCCGGTATTTCCGGCAGGGGGCAACGCACCATGAATACATTGGTCAATTATCTGGATCACACATGCCTGAAAGCCCACAAACAGGGCGATGGGCGTATGCTTCTTTATCTTCATAAGTTACCTCCTACTGTTTTTTAGTTTTGTGAATCCGTAAGTTCTGTCTTACTTTTCCAGAATCGTTAGAAAATGCTCCAGGGAGGTCTGCACCATCTTAGGCGAAATCCCCTGGACAATGAATACGATACGGGATGAACGATCCTCGTCAGGCCATTCATCCAGGTGCATAGGCGGCGTAATATGGCTCTGGACCGTGTTTAGAACTACGGGCCCCAAAGCTCCCGGAACATTTAAAAGCCCCTTGATCCGCAGAATCTTTGTTCCATACCTGTGAACAAGGGCTGACAGCCATATTGCAAATGCCGTCCAGTTCAAGGGTTTCTCAGTGCGGATTGAAAAGGTCTGTATCTCGTTCTCATCATGGTGAAAGCCTCGTGATAATGGTGTATATGCTTATCTTCCCCGCCGTGGTGATGGTGGTGATGCTCCCCATGTTCCAAATCAGCCGCTGCGATCTCAGGCAGGCGGTTCAGCCACGCCTGTACCTCCGCACTTTTGGTTTCAGGGTTAAAGGGATCGATGTCAAAGAGCATAGGCCACAGGGATTCTGAACTGTTGGAATCCAGCACAATCGCCATGGGATTGACTTTATGTATTTTTTCTCTGGCCAGGGCCGTCTGCTCAGGCGTGGCGATATCTGTCTTTGTCAGCACAAGGCGGTCTGCAATGGCCGCCTGACGCAGGCTTTCTTCGTGCGTATCAAGCTGTTCCGCGCCAAAGACAGCGTCGATTGTGGTGATAATATTGGCCAGGCGTACCTGGCGGCGCAGCATGATATCGCCGTCCAGGGTCTGCGCGATAGGCGTGGGATCCGCCAGCCCCGTGGTTTCCACAACAACCCGGTCAAAGGGCGCCACAATCCCCCTTGAACGGCCGTCAATGAGCTCCCTGAGCCCTGTCTGCAAATCCTCCCGCATAGTGCAGCATATACATCCGTTTTTAAAACAATGGTGCTCTCCGTCAGCTTTTGTACAAAAAGATGATCCAGAGCCACCTCTCCCAGCTCGTTGATCATGACAGCGACCCCGGCGCCTTCTTCGCAGTTCAGCAGCCTCTGCAAAAGCGTGGTTTTACCGCTGCCCAGGAAGCCCGTGAGAACTGTAACGGGAATCCGTTTGTCCATTCTGTTCACTCCCTCCCCAGTCCGATAGCGGACAAATATTCCTCATCAAGAGGATCCACCGGGCGCAGGCCGATGGCATCCGCCGTCACCCACACGTGCGCCAGGTCATCCACGATCTTCGTCTGCCCCGTAGGACCTTTAATAATAAGCTTTGTATTAAAATCGCATAATTTGGCCTGCTTGGAGCCAGCAGCACGTTAACCATGTTGATCAGGTTCTGACGCTCCGCTCTGCGCGTCGCATTCTCATCTGCGCCTATGCCGTCAGGGTTTCCGGCCCGCTCCAGCCAGTCAGCGCCTCCGTTTAGTACACCGCAAGCTGCACACATAATTTGCCTCCTTAATTTTAATGCCCTTCCCGGCAAAGAAGATTCTCCCCTGCCGGAAGGGCATTCTGTTTAGCGCCTGTTGTTTCTTACAAGAGCCGCACCCGGAGGCGCGGGTCGTTTATAGGCTTTAAACATGAAGTCCGTTAGCAACGCCTAAATCATCATTTGTCCCAAAAGGTACACGTTTGCGGAAATCTGCAGCTGCATCCGCCATCGTGCAGAAGCTTACGCCGTCATGGGCCAGCATATGATCGAACAGACGCTCAAGCATTAACAGTCCGTGAGGCTTGCCGGAAGCGTCGGGATGGATGGTAATGGGAATTACCGCGTAATCATAGTTGCGGTACACCCAGTCAAACTGATCCTGCCAAATCTCACCCAGCTGACGTCCTGTAATCCAGCCATGGCTGTTGGCGGATGCCTTTACAAACAGCAGAGGCGGCGCGTCATCCAAGTGCCAGTTAGCGGGAATTTCAACCAGATCCACAGATTTGCCCGGCTGCCATGGTTTCATCCAGTCTGCGGCCGGCCCGTTGTAGTTGATCTTGGTCCAGCTGTCGCCTACACGCACGTAATATGGCCAGTAATCATCTTCCATCAAACTGCTGTCGTATGTAATTCCGCGCTCGAACAGTAACTCAACTGTGCTTTTGCTCAGTTCCCACCAGGGAGCCATATAACCCTCGGGTTTTTGCCGGAGATCTTCTCAATGGCGCTGATGGTGCGGTCCAGAACATCCGCTTCCTGCTCACGGGTCATAGCAAGAGGATTCTCGTGCACGTAACCGTGAATGCCAATCTCATGACCTGCATTGTTAACTGCGTCGCAAATCATATCTGCAGCCTTTGGGAAGCTTTCCATGGAATGTCCGGTAACACCCCATGTTACGGGTATATTGTACCGTTTAAACAGGTCTAACAAACGTGGAACACCGCGCTTAGCACCGAACACGCCTCGGGAGATGTCGCAGGGGGAATCCTCTCCGCCCCATGATCCAATCCAGAGGGACACGGCATCAAAATGTGGGTTGATACAGATTTTAATGTCCTTTTTGGTACTCATAATGTTACTACCTCCTTATTATTTTATATTTTAAATTCGTAAATTTAAAATCCTGTTAATGGTGACGCCGTCAGATCTGCGTTACAAGATCGTCCCAAATCAGCTTCCTCAGGGGAGACGTGTCATACTGGCCGTTGGACCCGCCGTCCGACGGCTCCAGAGATAAAACGGTAACCACGGCATTTTTTCAGGAAGAACCACGCAGTACTGGCCAAATATCCCCCACATGAACGCTGCATGGTTCAAACCGTCGATCCAGGTCTGATACCCATATCCCGCTGCCACAGGCGGATCGCTGGGGATAAATTCACCGGTTACGGAATATGAGGTGGTCATAGCCTTTATATAGGCCTCAGACACGATGCGCTTTCCTTTATATTCGCCGCCGTTTGCAAGCATCTGCGAATTGTCCCAGTTCATCCACATTAATCTGCAGGGCGTTGGCGGCAATCGTATGGCCCATGGGGCAGCTGGTCCACTCCACGTTGTTGATGCCCACAGGCTCAAAGAGACGGTATCTCAGATATTCCCTCAGATTCTGTCCGCACTTTTTCTCAATAAGGCATCCCAGAATATAGGGGTTGACATTGTTATACAGAAAGGAGGCGCCCGGCTTGTTCACAAATTTGCCTGCCTTATAAAAGTACCTTATCCAATCCCGTTCATGCTTGCGCTCATAACCGTCGCGCCAGAGCATTGTCTCGCTCAGTCCAGAGGTCATGGTCAGCAGATCACGGACCGTAATGCTTAGGGCGTTCTCATCTGTAATATCATAGCTGGCCTCCGGAAAGCTGTCGCTGACCCGCTCATCCAGCGTAATCAGGCCCTCTTCCATGGCGATTCCTGCGCCCACGCCCACAAAGGTCTTAGAAACGGAATATGTCTCAAATCTGGGCTTTGCTGCAAACCTTGTCCATTCATCAACAATCTCTCCATCCTTGCGGACCTGAGCAGCCAGAATATGAAATTTGTTTTTTTCCACATCCTCCACGAATTTTTTAACCAGTTTCGCCATAATAACCTCCTTATTTTATTGTGTAATATTTTGTGTTCTGTTTTCCTTTTTCCTGTTGACAAAATAGATGCCGATATTGGCTGCAACTACTGCCAGATTCATTCCGTAAAAGATGAGAACATAATTTATATTATCGCTCAGGATCTTTGCCGCCATACCGCAGAGATATCCGATCTCTACCAGTAAGAGAAAGGCCAGGCTGGTTCCTTTGGTCGTCCCCGCTATCAGCGCCTTTCTGAAATTAATAGGCCAAGAGGCTCCAAAGCAAAGCAGCATGAGTATCTCCAACAGATTTGCCATGGACTTCTCCTTTCCCGGGAACAGACGATACCTGCTCTCACTGAAAATATGCCTCTTGTTATCTGAACTACTCTTTGTACTTCTCACTGTTTCACTTGTTCACTAGATGGAACTATTTGAATCATAGCATTAAGAAATGAATTTGTCAATGTGTTTTTACCACTTTCCACAAATCATTTCAATTTTATCCCTTCCATTTGTACATAACTCACAATATTCTGTTTCCGGTTCTGTAATTCCGTTATTCTCCCGTCGCCTTCGCCAAAATCCCCCTCAAATCCTCTTATCATAAAGAAATAAACTTGACACAATTACCCTTTCAAGGTATCATTTTATAGGAAACTGGAGGTAAACGGCATGTCTGCAAAAACGAAAGATTTGAGAATCAGGAAAATGTCCGCACCTGATCTTGTATGTAAAGAAATGAAAGCGCTCATCACCCAGGGAACCTGGGAAGTAAACAAAAAATACCCTCGGAAGGTGAACTGGCAGAAACCTTCGGTGTTAACCGCTTTACCGTCCGCATGGCGCTGCAGAAGCTGAATACCCTGGGGGTTCTCGACACCCGCATGGGCGACGGCACTTACGTATGCTCCTTTGATTTCGACAAGCATATGCAGAATATATCAGAATTTTATATGACCCCTGATTTGCTGGATGATGTGGCTGAATTCCGCACCCTAATCGAAGTGGAATGCGCCAGGCTTGCAATTCTTCGTGCAACGGAGGAAGAGCTCCAGCAATTAAAATATTACATGACCATATTTGAAAAAAACATTACAGCCTACGTAAATACTGCAAGAGGAAGCAGGAACCGGGACATCCTGTTTCAGAAATTCAACGACAGCGATATAGATTTCCATACTCAGATCAGTAAGATGTCCCATAATGAACTTTTGATCTATGCCTTTTCCACCGCAAAAGAGGCCATACGGGAATATATGGCAACCATCGGGCACAAGCGCGTTATTAACCTGGAGCCCGGAGAAAAAATCAGCAGTGTGGAAAATCATTGGAAAATCTACAACGGAATCGAGCAGAAGAATTTTGAACTGTGCCGCAAGACGCTTTTGGAAATGATTGATTACAACATTCTTACATAGCGGCCCTCTGTTTTTATGGTTGTCGAAGGGCCGGACGGCTCAGTGCATTCCGCTTCAGCTACACTCCAGATTCACCAACGGCCTTCTCTGAACTTTTAGGCGCAAAAAGCAACCACCAGACATGTGATTGCTTTTTTTGTGTATTGCGAGTCTTTAAAGGCACTTTGGCTCTGACAGAATAACAATCTAGACTGCCAACACAGATATCGCCCATTTCCGCACGAAAAGACACATGTTTTTTCGTGCTTTTATCGTATGCCATTATTTTATCATAGTCAATAAGGTTGTATACCCAACGGACTAAAAGCCGTACCCATGTCTGAGCCGATTCTGACGGACGGATGAGGATGTGATTTTTGTTATTTTTTTCACAATATTGCGCATTTTTATTAAAAACCCTTGCATTTTTATAAATCTGTGATAAAATTCCTAACTAAATGCCAGGTTTATCCAAGGCCTGCATAAAGAGGGAGATAAAGAGTATGGCAAGCACAGTAAACGAGTTTCTGAAACGTAAAAATGTAAATATCACCGTACAGACTATCTTATCGACGCCTGGGCGCCATGGCATTCGGCCTGTTCGCATCCCTGCTCATCGGCACAATCTTCGCAACTCTGGGACAACAGACAGGCATAGAGCTTTTTAATGTGATCGCAGACTATGCGAAAAGCGCTACCGGAGCCGCCCTGGGTATCGCTATCGCCCACGCGCTGAAAGCGCCGCAGCTGGTGCTGTTCTCGGCTGCTACCGTGGGAATCGCAGGTAATACCCTTGGAGGTCCTGTGGGCGCTCTGGTAGCTGCCGTCATAGCCTCAGAGCTGGGCAAAATCGTGTCCAAGGAAACAAGGCTGGATATTATCGTAACTCCTGGCGTAACCATCATCTCAGGCGTTCTGACAGCCCAGTTCGTAGGCCCGGGTGTGGGGCAGTTTATGACCTGGTTTGGAAATGTGGTGAAAACTGCCACGGAAATGCAGCCCTTCCTCATGGGTATTCTGGTATCCGCCTCATCGGCATTGCGCTCACTCTTCCAATCAGCAGCGCAGCATCTGCATTGCACTGACGCTGGACGGACTGGCAGGAGGAGCTGCCACGGCGGGATGCTGCGCACAGATGATCGGGTTTGCGGTTATGAGCTACCGTGAGAATAAAATCGGCGGTCTTTTAGCCAGGGACTGGGAACCAGCATGCTTCAGATGGGCAACATCGTCCTGAATCCACGCGTCTGGATACCGCCGACCCTGGCATCTATGATAACCGGCCCTGTCGCTACGGTCATATTTAAGATGGAAAATATACATACGGCCTCAGGCATGGGGACATGCGGCCTGGTAGGCCCTATCGGAGTGTTTACGGCTATGGGAGGCGGTTCCTCCATGTGGCTTGGAATTCTTCTTGTATGCTTTGTGCTTCCCGCAGCGCTGACATTTATATTCGGGGAAATTTTGAGAAAGATTGGGTGGATTAAACCTGGGGATTTGAAGCTGGATCTATAGTTGAGCTATGGGCCCTATGGCCTGAAGAATCATTTAGAATGGGGCTGCTGCAGAATCGCAAACGATTTGCACAGCCCCATTTTAAGGGTAACTTATCTTTTTTAATTGGATCGCCTGCATCGTTCCATTCCGTCTGCTGTGCCTCACATTTTGTGGGAGATTCGTCCCCATGGAGGTAACGCAATGGGCTGCGCTCTCTGAACCGGAGGCAGACAGGCCGGGAAGCGGAGCGTGCAGACGGCAGGAATGAATTTTCAGGCAAGCTCTCAGACGCTTACGGCTTTAGTTACTTT
>BBZN01000001.1 GCA_001304855.1 Clostridia bacterium UC5.1-1D2 | reverse complement strand
TAAGTCTACAGCCGGCCTGAACTGGCTATAAACTTATTATATGAAGGAAGAATCCAAGGGACCTCCTTCCTACCTTCCCTTAATAAATTTGCGGAGCGTCAAAAACAGACGCTCTGTCTCAATGGGCTTGGCCAAATGAGCGTTCATCCCGGCTTCCAGGGCCGCCTCCACATCCTCCTCGAAAGCATTGGCAGTCATGGCGATAATGGGAATTGTTTTGGCATCGGGCCTGTTGTCCGCCCGAATGGCGCGGGAGGCCTCATAGCCGTCCATCTCCGGCATCTGAATATCCATCAAAATGGCGTCGTAAGTCCCAGGCGCCGCGCTGCAAAAGGTTTCCACAGCCAAAACCCCGTTCCCTCTGACCTCCATCTCCGCCCCGTACATTCGCAGGATCTCGCAGATAATTTCCGCATTGATCTCATTGTCCTCCGCCACCAGAAAGCGGCGTCCTGCAAAGAGGCTTGCGTCTATTTTATCTGCCGGCTGCGGTTCCCTTTCCGGCAGCAGGCAGCAGGCCGGCACTACCTCCCCCTTTAGTTCTACCAGGAAAGTAGTTCCCTTTTCCGGTTCACTCTGTACAGATATGCAGCCCTCCATCAATTCTACCAGCCCCTTGACAATACTCAGTCCAAGTCCAGAGCCCTCCATGCGGGATACCGCGCGGTCACGTACAAAAGGCTCAAAGAGGTGTGTAATCGTCTCTTCAGCGATTCCGATTCCGGTGTCGCTGATAGTAAAGCGGTAAAGAGCGATTTGAGCTTCAGCCTCCCCGGGAAGTTCTTCTACCATGAAACGAACCATACCTCCTTGGGGTGTGAATTTGACCGCATTGCCTAAAATATTAATCAACATTTGGTTGATACGCAGAATATCTCCGTAAAAATAAGGGTTTCGTATCTCTCCAAGCTGTATATCATATAACAGCCCCGCCTGTTCCGCCTGAGGAGCTATAATTTCCCCCACCTGCCTGACCAGTTTGGGAAGGTGGATCTGCTCCCTGTTCAACGTAATCTGCGCACGCTCGATCCGGTTCATATCCAAAACATCATTGATCAAACTCAGCAGATGATTGGAGGAGACGGTTATTTTTTGCAGACAGTCCCGGATCGGCCGGAATCTTTGATATTAGCCTTTGCCAGTGTGGTCATCCCAATAATTGCATTCATAGGGGTACGGATATCATGGCTCATTGCCGAGAGAAAATCACTTTTAGCGCGGCTGGCCTCTCTGGACAGCTTAAGAGCCCGTTCCAGCTCTGCCTTGGCTGCCCGCTCCGTAGCAAGCATATCCGTCACATCCACCCGCATGAGACAGACCGTATTGTGGTTTTGATCGCCCCACAATACGTTGATCTGTTTATAGCGCAGACTGTTATTATACTCATAGGGAAGGACAAAATCATAGCCGCCCGGTTTTTCCTTCAGCTGCCGGAGCAGGGTTTCCAGGCGAAACTTCTGCTTCACTGCCTGTTGGCCGGCCTCTGTCCTGTAGCAGTTGGTCAGGCTGTCCAACACGGCGTTATACTTCTGTGCCGTATAGGGCGGAAGATTTTCCAGAACCATCTGCCTGGTATACATAACAAAGCCTCCGGTGGCGGTGTCGATGAAACCGGCCAGTTCACAGTTGTAGGCAATTACCCGAAGCAGCCGCTGCTGTTCCCGGATGGAATTCGTGATATCAGTCCTTGAAAGACAGACCCTTTCCAAACGCAGGTCGATAAGGGAAACCGTTACATTTTTAGTCCTGACGGCTCCGGCATCTCCCAGCATGGAAAAAGCGAACGTGTAGGATCGTCCCATCTTCAGCCGCTCCAGCATGCGCTGTGGGTTCAGGCTGTCCCGGTACTGTTCCCGATCCCTGGGCACCACACAGGACTCCAGCATCTGTGTCACCCAGAGTGAATGGATTCCATGGCGCGGCGGTACGCAATGGGCATTTTCGTCCTGGGACAAGATTGTATATGTGTCCCGTCTCAGATCCACATCCACCACAAAATCATAGCCGGAAACAGAGCGTTGATGGAGAATCCGGTCAGCAACCACCTGTTCGGTAATATCCATGGCGGTCAGAATGCCGGTGATATCGCCGCTGTCCGGCGTAGATACCATGTTCATTTCAAATTTTATATACCTGCCGTTTTCCTCATTGGGGAGCTGGACAAAAAAGTCATTTATCTGCTTGGTTTCGCCCCGTTCAAACGCCTCCAGGGCCGGCCGGCGCAGATATGCGTCCAGAAATATCCTCCGCTCATCATCATCCACGATAAAAGTGGACAAACCGGTAAAAAACGCCTCACGCACATAGCCAAACCTTTCCACCAATCCCGCGCCACTCTGATCGCTAATCTGCATGATACGGTCTTGGGTAATGTTGCAGTGGCCTGTAATCAGGACGTTTGGATCGTTCCTCTTATGATGCTGTAAAAGCAGATCATTATATTGCTTCCGGACACGGGCGCGCTCCTCCCTCTCCTTTGTCATATCGTTGTAAATGGAGTAAATTTTCCGCTCTCCCCCTTCATGCTCAATGAGAGACAAGGTATTCTTGACCCACACGTAGTCCCCGGAGCCCTTCAGAAGCCGATACTCAATTTCACAGTGGCTTTTTCCGCTGACCAGATATGCGTCCAGCTGCCGGCGGACGCCCTCCAAATCATCTGGGTGGACGCCTGTTAATGCGTCCTCCTTATACAGTTTCCAGGCATCTTCCAAGGGCATCCCCGTAGTAGCTGCAAGGCCTTCCGATATATACTCAGGGACAATGCTCCCATCTTTTCATAACGGACCACCGCCACGCCGCCGGGGAGGTTTTTCAGCGTATTCTGAAAGTATTGCTCCATCCGCCGCTGCTCCGTCACATCACTGTAGACCGTGTATAAAATCTCGCTTCCATCGGACAGGATCCTTCTGGAGCCTTCCATGCATATCCACCGGTATTCCCCAAGTTCATCATGAAAAAGCCTGCTGGTGTGCCGCAGCGTATCTCCCCCTTCAACAGGCCGGCCAGAGCGGCCTGAAGCGCCGCGCGGTCATCTTCATGAACCCCAAGAAAAGATACCTCCTCCTTAACCTGGGCAATATGCTTATTGTTATAGCCCAGCACTTTAAAAAAGCCGGATTATGATACAGCGGATAAAACTTCCCCTTTTCCACACGGTAGATACACATACCGCTGGGAATACTGTCGAGAACTGCTTTTAATCGATTGTCCAATATCATTCTGATTTCCCCTTCCCAGTATTTCCAGCAAATCCAAGCTCTATTTTTAAATCGGCCATCTCTTATTCCTCCTGTCCCACGATAAAATCGTAAAGGACCTGGAACAGCCGTTCCGGCTCAATCGGCTTGGACAGATGGGCATTCATCCCCGCAGCCTTACTCTTTTCAATGTCGTCGTCAAAGGCATTGGCCGTCATAGCGATAATAGGGATGGTCCTGGCATCGCCGTTTGTCATATGCCGGATGTTATCGCTGCCGTCAGCCCGTCCATCTGCGGCATCCGGATATCCATAAGAATAGCGTCATAAAATCCTTTTTGGACTTACCGAACATCTCGATGGCCCGGAGGCCGTTTTCCGCAGTGTCCACGGTAAATCCCTTGCTTTCAAGCACCGCCAATGCCACTTCGGTATTGATGGCGTTGTCTTCTGCCAAAAGGATACGGCGGCCGTTAAAGTCAAATATGACAGGAGTATCCTCCTCTTTGATCTCTTCCTTTTCTCCCAATGCCTTAGAGAAGGCGGAAATCAGGGACGACTTGAACATGGGCTTGCTCATCAAAAGATTGACGCCTGCTAATTTAGCTTCGTGCTCGATAGCGGCCCAGTCATATGCGGTCATGATGATAATGGTGACCTCCGGACCTATGATGGCCCTGATGCGCCGGGCAGTCTCAATTCCATCCATATCAGGCATCTTCCAGTCAATAAGAATCATATCAAAATATTTACCGGCCTCCCACAATTCCTGTATCCGTTCAATCGCTTTGCGGCCGCTGTCCGTCCATTCGGCGGTAATCCCCATCTCCTTCAGCGTGACTACAGCGCTTTCGCATACACATACGTCATCATCTACCACCAGCGTTTTGAGCGTAGAAAAATTGGGGATTGCTTTTTTCCTGCTGCGGCGGAGCAATTCCTCGTCTGTGATGCCGAGCTGAATATCCACAGTGAATTCCGATCCGATTCCTTTAATGGAACGCACAGTGATTTTTCCGCCCATCATATCAACTATACTTTTTGATATGGACAGTCCCAGCCCTGTACCTCCATATAAAGCCGTTGTACCCATGGATTCCTGGGAAAAGGGCTCAAACATATGTTGGAGGAATGACTCGCTGATACCGATGCCGTTGTCATTGATGACAAAACGCAGTTCAGCGCAATTCTTTATTTTCCTGTGGAGTCCCACTGAGAAAGAAACCTTACCGCCCTCTCCGGTGAATTTGACGGCGTTGGATAAAATGTTGAGCAGGACCTGCTGCAGTTTCATGGCATCCCCAATATAAAAATCGTCCAGCATGGGGTCTGCGATACATTCAAAATCCACGCTCTTTGCCGCCGCCTGACTGTAGCATATGGTATTGAGACCGTTCAGGAAATCCTCCATAGGTATTTTTTCGTTCTTTAGAAGTATTTTTCCGCTTTCTATCCGGCTCATGTCCAGAATATCATTAATAAGAGACAGCAGGAACCGGGATGAAATTCCAATCTTTGAAATACACTCGGCCACCTGCTCATCATTGCCCACAGCCTGGGCGGCAATGGTGCTCATGCCAATGATGGCATTCATAGGCGTGCGAATTTCATGACTCATACGGGAGAGGAAATCTGTCTTGGCAGCGTTAGCCTGCTCTGCAGCCGCCAGCGCGGCTGTCAGGGCCTCCCTTTGCTGATGTTCCTGCCGGATGATATCTGTTACATCGGTGCGTGCAATGCACACGCGCCCCAGTTCCCGGCTGATATAAAAGACCTGAAACCGCTTAACACGTGGTACTCCATATTCATCCCTGGTTTTTGCCATGAAGTTGTAACTGCCGTGTTCATCTAACTCATGCTGCATATAAGCAACATCCAATTTGGCAAGATACTCCCGCCCCTCGCCCTCCTCCATAGAGGTTGCCGCGATTTCTCTGGCCTCTGCCCAAAACCTTCCTTTTTCCGGCATCATCCCCTCAGTGCCTGGATGGAACGAAACTACATGATATGTATCATTGCGGATGTCAATATCGGATATAATCTCATAATCCAGTTCGGTGACTTTGCTCAGGAGCTGCTCCTGAATTTTCTGCTCTGTGACATCAATGGTATAAAAAAACGCTATGACGTCGCCGTTTTCCGGATTCTTGTAGAACCTGAAATTCGTTCTTCCCCAGAAAGAGCGGCCATCCTTCCGTTTCCGAAGAAACTCGAACTGAAGATTTGTTTTCCCGGCGGCAAAGCTTTTCAGCACATCTTCTCTCTCCAGGGCGGCGCGGAGGCGGCCGCCATAGCCGGCATCTGAGGCGGAATCCGCCAGATTCCTGATAGCCTGATCATAGGAGTCCCCCTTTTGTGCGATAGCTGCAGCTGCCGTGGAATGGTAGCTTTCCACCTTATTCTGGGTAACGTTGACGCGTCCCTGAATACTCCCCTCCGCCGAAGCCGCCTGAGCGAAATAAGCCAGTTCCTTTTCGTATAATTTCCTGACCCGGCTTCGGGCCAGCTTCTCATCAGTAATATCTACAAAAACTCCGTAGAAATATGGCTTTCCGTCGTCTCCTGGCATTAATTGGGCCTTCAGAGATATCCATTTAATGCTACCGTCCTTGCAGATTATCCGGTGTTCATCCCGGATGGTGTCCCCTCGGCCCTGATCCGCCATCAATTTTTCACGCACAGCGTCCAGGTCACCCGGATAAACCACAGCAGCCATCTGGTTTCCCAGTGCAAGAAACTCATCCCGCGTATAGCCCAAAAACTCATACAGACCATCATTGGCATCTGCAACGGAAAAATTGTCATCACATCTGACGCGGAACACTGCGCCGGGAACGTTGTTATAGAGATGCATAATTTCAGCCTGGGCCTTTTTCTGGGCCGTGATATCGATGCATACCGATATGATGGCAGGCTTTCCGTTTTCCGCAGTAACCTCACGCCCGAGATCATGAACCCAGATATAAGATCCGTCCCGCTTCTTTATGCGGTACTCAACCGTATACTCGCCGCACTCCGATATTTGGCCGGCAACCGCCGCGTCCACCATAGCCCGGTCGTCGGGGTGCATGCAATTAGAGACCATGCCCCCGATATCGGCCACGAATTCTTCCTCTCCGGCATAGTCAAGGTGCTCCAGCATCCGTTTATTTATAAAGTAGAAGGGAAATCCCTCCTCTATATATCCGCCCATCATACCGCCCGGCAGGCGTCTCCAAGAAGCTCCTGGCGCTGCCTGGCCAGCTTCTCCACAACCAGCGTATGAGGATAGTGTTCCTCGCCCTGCTGGCTGATTCCCGGTTCCGAAAACCACAGGGTACGAAAACGCCAGTTACCCTCGCAGCCGGTTAGAGTAAAAAAGCCTCTCAGCCTCCAGCGGTACTGTGAATTTTTAAGGTTCATCCCTACAGATAAATTGCGCGTCCTCCGGTCGATCTCCTGCTCCTGAAAGAGCGTTAATTCAACGGAAAAAGGCTCCGGTATCTCCTGAATATCCTTCGCCAAATATTCTTTCATCTCCTGGGGGCTGTGTGCAAACTCATTCTCTCCTGTTCCCACAAAGCAGAATTCATCGGCCAGAAAAAGGTACGTTTCTTCCGCACAGCGCCGTTCAAACCAGGCCCTGCAGAACGCCTGCAGAGTCTCCCAGGCAGTCATTGCTCTTTCCATTGGTTTTATCCTTTCCATGTCCGGCTCTCGTATTGCCGCCGGCTTTTGCAGCATACAAGGTTTCGCCGGCTGCTGTATCATTTTATTTAAGCATGTTTCTGCGCTCCAAAGCGTGGTTATCCGCCCATTTTTATGGAGACAGTTTTTCGCAGGAGGGAGACATTTTTATCAATTTTAATGACACTAAAAGCAGAACGTCCTTTTCAGCACCTATATTTTACTTGAATCATCCTTAGAATTCAAGTGTAAACGCAAAATATAACAGTATCTTTACGTCATTTTAAATGACAATTCATTGTCAAGTATTTTGCTGCATGGTATACTGGAACAAAAAGGGGGTAGAACAATGCAGTTCTATGAAAAGTTAATCTTTGTCATGAATCTGACGCAAACGTCAAACAAAGAATTGGCCCGGGCAATCAAGGCAGATCCCTCCATCATAAGCCGTCTCCGCAATGGAAAAAGAGGGACGCCGCGTAAACCTGAGCAGCTGAGAAACATGGCAGAATTCTTTGCAGAACGGTGCATCACGGAATACCAGAGGCAGGCTCTGTCCGAGGTAGCAGGCGTGAAGCGGATTATTACAGTCAGGCAGGAGCAGCTATCGGAATTCCTTTTTTACTGGCTTTGCGGAGATACAAACGGCGTTGAACGCTTCATGGGGACCTTTGAATCGTTAAATATAAAAAAGGCTGCGCCGGACTCCGCCCTGGAGCCCCACATAATCAGCCTTAAGGGGAACTTTATCTATTACGGTAACGAGGGGAAACGCGCGGCTGTGCGGACCGCATATCAGCACATGCTGGGTCTTAAGCAAGATACGCTCTGTATCATGGCCGACGAGACAGACGACTGGCTTATGGAGGACTATGACTTTATCTCCGGCATGCAATCCGGGCTGTTAACCTGCCTGCAGCGGGGAATGCGGATTATCCATATCATACCGTCCATCTATTCTGGGGACCAGATACTGGAATCCCTGACCCGCTGGATACCTCTCTATATGACCGGCAGGGTAAGCGCCTACTTTTACCCCCATATCCGGGATCGCCTCCACAGGCATACTATTATTTCGCTGCCCGGACAAATTGCAATTGCATCCCACTCCATGGCAGGGAAAACCCAGAGCTATGCGACCATGCTGACCACAGATCCCCGATTGCTTCAGGCCATTGAAGCGGAATTCCATGACTATCTGTCTATGTGCCGCCCCATGCTGAACACCTATAGAGAACCACAGCAACTGCTCCAATGCTTTATGAAGTTTCTCTCCCCCCATGGTTTCCGCATACAGAAAGTACTTTCCTTATCTGCGGTGACTGCTCCGCTTGAGCTGATTGCCAATTCTATAGAGAAGAGGGAGGACATTGAAATGAAACGGTTAGGCCGGCTTTATTACCAGGAGATGCAGAAGCTGGAGCTGGAGCAGGACAAGTACAATATGATTGACATTGTCCATCTGGCCAGTGTGGAACAAGTCCGGGCAGGCGCCGTACCTATAATAAGCTCCTTAGGCTCAGTAGAAGTACTTTACTACACGCCGGAAACTTACGCCATGCATCTGAAGAAAATTCTCCATATTCTGGAGACTCATGAGAACTATCATTTTGTCCCGCTGGAGGGACCTGCTGAGAACGAGAGTTCTCTCATGGTGAAGGAAAAACACAGAGCGCTGCTGGTGCACACTTCTGAGCCTTTTACAGTTTTTGAAATCTCTCAGCCAGAGATTGTGGCGCTGTACCGCGAATATCTGCTTCGGCTTGCAGAGAAACAAGGCTACACAGGCATCCACAGGACAAATATTAAATCAAGGATAAAGGAATTAATACGAAAGCTTCTGGATTGATGCATTCCATCCAAAACCCCCATTCCCGGATATCAGTCCAAAAAGCGTAAAAGCGGTTTTACTCTCCTTTTCCTCCGGCCCCGTCCCGCCTCTCTTTCAAAAATCCGGTGAATTCTTCAAAACTCAGCGGTTTTGAAAACAGATATCCCTGGCCGTATTTACATGCGTATTCGGACAACAGATGCAGCTGTTCTTTCGTTTCAATTCCTTCTGCCAGGCATGTGTGCTTTCCAAATCATTACACATCTGTATGGCGTTTTTCAGAATCACCTTGCTGTTATGGTTGTCCGCAAGGCCGTCCACCAGAGACTTGTCCAGCTTGACTTCATTAAAATTCATTGCAGTCAAAATGGACAGGTTAGAATATTTGGTGCCGAAATCGTCAAGCGAAATAACAAAGCCCGCTTTTGTAAGGCGGTTGACCAGCGCCAGCAATTCCTCCTGTTTCATCTTACCGGCGCTCTCAGTGACCTCTATGGTGATCCAGGACGGCAAGACGTCATATCGGTTGCATATATCCAAAATGTGATTGACAATATTGCGTTCCATCAGAGTAACCCTGGAAAAGTTCACTGAAACATGCATGGGAATCTGCTCTTTCCGCCACTGGCTGATGGCAGCGCAGGCTGTCTCTAAAACGTAAAGGTCTACATGCCGCACGATCCCTTCAATCTCATAATAAGGAATGAAGTTCTGAGGCATGATTATGCTTCCCCCAGGGCCGATTTTTCTGATAAGGGCTTCTGCGCCTACAAGCTCCTGTGTCCTAATATCCACCTGAGGCTGAAAATAGACAATGAACCTTCCTTCTTTAATCTGTCTCAGCACATCCTCTGCGATACCGGTTCTGACCGTCCGTCCATGACTGAGGGCCTCCTTATAGTAGGATTGCTTCTCAGCATACATCTTTTCGTCCGCCTCCACAATCAGTGTATTTACATCCAGCTCCCCTTCCCCCAGGAATATCCAAGGGAGACTTCACATACGCTGTCCGCTTCAAAAGCTTCCCTGAGAGCCGCGGCCTCCTGCAGGAACGCCTGCTCGCCTATATTTTCCCGCAGTATAACAAACTCGTCCCCGCCAATACGGTAGGCGTCTGCCTCCCACTGCCCTTTGAGAATTCCGGCAACCGTTTCTATCACCCAGTCCCCATATTCATGACCATATGAGTCGTTGAGCTTCTTCATCCCGTTAATATCAATAAAGGAAACTCCCAGGGAATCGGGCGGGTTTTCTTTATACGCATTCAATACCTTCATATATTGGTTGCGGTTATTTAGCCTGTGAGCATATCCGTGAAGGAGGCGTAATGGAGCTCCTGGATGAGGCGCCTCTTTTCCAGCTCTTCAATTACAAAATGTGCAGATGTGCGCAGTAACGTAAGATCGCTCTGTTCCCCGGAGGGATCATCCACCCCCAGGAAACCCACGATCCGTTCCCCTCTTACCAGAGGGGCAGTCATCAGGCTCTCTATCCCCTGGGATTTGAGAATGCTGTACTCCGGTGAATCCGGCGGATACTGCTCCTGCAGGGAAGTCAGGTAAAATTCACCTGTCTCCTCAAACTTCTTAAGCCAGAAAGACACATATTCCAAAGGAACAGACTGCAAATGTCCGATCTCCGACTTAACTCCTCCGGCACACCACTCATATGTGTTCCTTATGGTCCCGTTATCATAATCTATTTCAAAAATATAGGACCTCTTTGCGTGATAATACTGCCCTATATACATCAGAAACTTGTCCACAGCATGATCCAGGTTCCGTTCTGTCGCCAGAATCCTGACGCAGTCAACCAATATTTTCTCCATGGTCAGACGCTCAGACAGCTGCTTTTGTTCTGTTATATCCCGTACCCGCTCCAAACGGCAGGGTCTGCCGTCTATGATGACAATTGCGTCTTCCATCTCCACCCACCGGTTTAGCTTATGATTATAGCGCTCCCAGCAGTATTTCTTTCCTTTTTGCAACGCTTTATTTGTACAAAAGGGGCAGGGGGAGTCCAGCCCATGAAGCAGCTCATAACATTTCCGTCCCATATATTCTTCCGGCGATTTCAAACCGCATCGTTCCATGCCAGCCTTTGTAAGATGATATAAATCGTAGGTATACAGATCGGAAATATAATAAATCAAATTATCCTCGTCTATAATCAGCGAGTTGTATTGTTCATAAGTCATAATCTCTCTCCCACAGTTTCCACTGCCAAAGCAAGCGTATCTGCTGTTTTCTGCCATCCGGCCAATTTATATGATTCAATATATCATGAATGGCTGCCGTATTCAATCTTGTTTCATACTTTTCATGCTTTTCATAGGAAAACGCTTTTTACTGATATTATAAAAAGGGCCAAAAAAGAGCGCCGCAGACAGTATAAAAGCACAAATGCTCTTATACCTGTCTGCAACGCTCCCTGATTATCCTAACCCTTATGCATCTTTACGCCTTCGCTGCTTTTACCGCCAGAATCTGCTTTGTCAGATCCGGCACAATCTTGTTCAAATCACCTACGATGCCGTAATCCGCCACTTCAAAAATAGGCGCTGTTTCATCTTTGTTAATGGCAATGATAAGATCTGCTTCCTCCATACCTGCCACATGCTGAATGGCTCCTGAGATACCAACTGCAAAATATACGTTGGGGCGGACTGTCTTTCCTGTCTGTCCTACCTGTAAATCCTTGGGCTTCCAGCCTGCATCTACAACTGCACGTGAGCAGCTCACCTCTCCGCCGATTGCTGCAGCCAGTTCTTCCAGGATCTTAAAGTTTTCAGGGCTTCCCATACCGCGGCCGCCGGAAACCAGAATCTTGGCATCCATAATATCAACGACGTCATTTACCGCCTTTACAATATCAACAATCTCCACATAGTTGCCGTTGGGAGCAAATCCGGGATTGTATTCCTCAACGACTGCCTTGGCGCCGTCTATGCGGTCAATGGCCTGCATAACGCCCGGACGCACAGTGGCCATCTGAGGACGATGGTTGGGGCAGGCAATGGTGGCAATGGTGTTCCCGCCAAAAGCAGGACGCGTCATCAGGAGCTGATTGTGCTTCTGCTCTCTGCCTGCCACCGGATTCAGCGGGAAATCGCCGATATCCAGTTTGGTACAGTCTGCAGTCAGTCCTGTTGCAACTCTTGCGGACACCCGGGGACCTAAATCCCTTCCGATAGCAGTTGCACCCACCAGCACAATTTCCGGTTTGTATTTGTTAATAACAGAGGACAGCGCATGGGCATAAGGCTCAGTTCTGTATTCCTTCAGCTCAGGGTCGTCCACGACGATAACCTTGTCTGCTCCATATGCCGCCAGTTCATCCGCCAGCCCTTTAACTCCTGAACCGATAAGAACTGCTGAAACGTCTGTATCTAAATCTTTCGCCAGATCTCTGGCCTTTCCAAGCAACTCAAATGCAATATTGCTTAATTTATTGTCCACCTGCTGCGCAAAGATATATACGCCCTTATATTCTTCTAAACCCATTCTGTTCACCACTTTTCCTTTAATATTAAATGATATGTTTCTCAGTTAATTTGTCCATGATATAGCTTACAGACTCCTGTGGGTCTAAATTTACCACCTCTCCGGCGCCTTTCTCACCTTGTCAGACGCTTGGCAATCTGCGTGGGAGAACCCTTCAGGCCCAGATCGCCGTCATCCACATCTTTTAAATCGGCTCTGCCCCAAACAGTGATCTCCGCATCGTAAGCGTCGAAAATTCCGCCTGGAGTCATGTAGCGGGGTTCGTTCAATTCTGAAAGAGCAGTGATAAGGCAGGGCATCTGAGCTTTTAAAACATGGTATCTGTCCTCAAACTGACGCTCAACCACAACTGTATTTCCCTCAATTTTGATATCCTGCGCATAAGAAATAACAGGTATATTCAAATGCTCTGAAATCTGTGGTCCTACCTGAGCCGTATCTCCGTCAATGGCCTGACGTCCTGAAATAATCAAATCATATTCAAGGTTTCTGATAGCTCCCGCCAGCGCCGTGGAGGTAGCCCATGTATCGGAGCCGCCCAGAACCCTGTCGGTCAGAAGGATCCCTTTATCCGCGCCCATTGCAAGCGCTTCATGGAGCACCTCGTCCGCCTTCGGGAGACCCATGGTGATGACAGTAACCTCAGCGCCGTATTCATCCTTTAACCGCAGCGCAGCCTCCAGTCCGGCTTTGTCGTCCGGATTCATAATTGCCAGCATTGCGCCTCTATCTAATGTACCGTCCGGATTGAATTTCACTCCGCCTTTTGTATCCGGTACCTGTTTTACACAAACGACTATCTTCACGTCAAGTCCTCCTTATTTCAAAAGATTTCCAGAAATAACCATACGCTGTACTTCCGATGTACCTCGTAGATTTCTGTTATTTTCGCATCCCGCATCATACGTTCCACATCGTACTCTCTGATATAGCCATATCCGCCGTGGAGCTGAACAGCCTTTGTCGTCACATACATGGCGACTTCCGCAGCGTACAGCTTGGCTGTGGCCGCTTCCACACTGTAGGATTTCTGGGTTGCTTTAGCCATGGCTGCTTTGTACACAAGGAGTTTTGCAGCTTCAATCCTGGCAGCCATATCAGCCAGCTGGAACTGCGTATTCTGGAACTGTCCGATGGTGCGTCCGAACTGCTTTCTCTCCTTAACGTACTTTACAGTTGCGTCAAGTGCGCCTTCTGCAATGCCCAATGCCTGAGCGGCAATTCCGATACGTCCGCCGTCCAGGGTGTGCATGGCAATATTAAAGCCCTTGCCCTTCTGGCCCAAGATGTTCTCCTTTGGAATACGGCAGTCTGTGAAAATCAATTCATAAGTGGAGGAACCGCGGATACCCATCTTCTTCTCCTTTGTGCCGAAGCTGAATCCGGGCGTATCCTTTTCTACGATAAAGGAAGAAATCTCCTTCACCTTTCTGCCGCGTTTCTCTAAAACGCCTGTAACTGCTATAATGATATATACATCTGCTTCCTTACCGTTGGTGATGAAGCACTTGGAGCCGTTCAATACCCACTCGTCTCCGTCCAGAACAGCCTTTGTCTGCTGTCCCTGAGCGTCCGTACCTGCGCCGGGCTCTGTAAGGCCGAAAGCTCCCAGCTTTCTTCCCGAAGCCAGATCCGGAACGTATTTCTGCTTCTGCTCCTCTGTACCATATGTAAGAATAGGATCGATACACAGGGAGGTGTGAGCTGATACGATAACTGAGGTGGTGGCGCATACCTTAGCCAGCTCCTCCACACACAGCACGTAAGCCAGGGGATCGCATCCCTGTCCGCCGTACTCCTTGGGAACCGGAATACCTAAGAATCCGAATCTGGCCATTTTCTCAACTGTCTCTCTTGGAAACTTTTCTGTCTCATCCACTTCCTGGGCAAGCGGTTTCACTTCATTTTCAGCAAAGCTTCTATACAGCGTCTGCGCAAGAAGATGCTTTTTTGATAAACTAAAATCCATGTTTTGCTCCTCCATTATCTATTTAATCGCGTAAACTGCCCCGGAATCTCCGGGGCAGCCGCTGCTCCGTCCACACAGTACACGGGAATCCGTATCAGAGCGCGTCCGGTGCAATCACATCTCTCTTATTTGAATAGTCGTAGAATCCCTTGCCGGTCTTTATTCCCAGTTTTCCGCCGCGAACCATCTTTCTTAACAATGGATGAGGACGGTACTTGGGATCGCCTGTCTCGGCCTGGAGAACCTCCATAATTGCCAGCACAATATCAAGGCCCACTAAATCGCCCAGAGCAAGGGGGCCCATGGGATGGTTTGCACCCAGTTTCATAGCGGAATCGATTCCTTCCACAGTGGCCACTCCGTCTGCATAGATGCCCACAGCCTCATTGATCATCGGAATCAGAATTCTGTTCACAACAAAACCTGCCGCTTCCTCAACCTGTACAGGAGTCTTGCCAATGGCCTCGGAGATGCCCTTAATCTGCTCTACCAGCTCTGCAGGAGTGTTCAAACCTGCAATCACCTCCACCAGCTTCATAACGGGAGCGGGATTAAAGAAATGCATGCCGATAACCGGACGATCCAGTCCTGCGCCAATCTCAGTGATGGATAAAGAAGATGTGTTGGTTGCAAAAATACAATCCTTCTTGCAGATTTCCGTAAGCTCCTTGAAGGTCTGCTTTTTCACGTCCATAATCTCAAGAGCCGCCTCAATTACCAGATCACAGTCTGAGCAGATCGTCTTTACGCCTGTGGTAATCTTGGAAAGAACTGCGTCAGCAGCCTCCTGAGTCATCTTGCCTTTGGCAATTCTCTTCTCGAATCCCTTGGCAATTTTCTTTTTTGCCGTTTGCAGCAAACTCTTCATTGATATCGCATAAGCATACTTCATATCCTTCTGTCTGTGCGAATGCCTGTGCGATTCCGGAACCCATTGTTCCAGCGCCTATAACGCCAACTTTCATTGTCTAATCCTCCTTAAAATCTCTATAATCACGAAGCAGGGTTTCCCCTCCCTTCGTTTCTTATCAAACATTACCGATTTGTGAAATTCTTCTCTTTTCTCTTCTCCAGAAATGCGCTCATGCCTTCCTTCTGATCGTGGGTCTCAAAGCAATCCCCAAATAATTTCTCTTCCACCACAATGGCCTCGTCCATGTTCAGGGAAATTCCGTCGTTGATGGCCCTCTTGCAGTTGCGCACAGCAATGGGAGCATTTTTAGCGATTCCTGCAGCCATTTTCTTAGCTGCGTCCAGAAGCTCTTCCTGAGGATAAACTGCGTTTACAAGGCCGATTCTGTAAGCTTCATCCGCCTTGATATTCCTTGCGGTATAGATCATCTGTTTTGCCATGCCGATTCCCACAATTCTGGCAAGTCTCTGGGTTCCGCCAAATCCCGGGGTAATGCCCAGGCCCACCTCAGGCTGTCCGAACACCGCTCCCTCGGAGCAGATACGGATGTCACAGCTCATGGACAGTTCACAGCCGCCGCCCAGCGCAAAGCCGTTAACTGCTGCGATAACAGGGATAGGAAATGTCTCCAGCTTGCGGAATACATCGTTGCCCTTCTTTCCGACGTCTCGCCCTCAGCCTTTGTGAGGGTGCTCATCTCAGCGATATCCGCCCCTGCAACAAAGGACTTCTCGCCTGCGCCTGTGAGAATAAGCGCTCTCACCGCCTCCAGGTCAACCGCATCCAGGGCAGCGTCCAGTTCGTCCAGAACCAGGCTGTTAAGCGCATTTAAAGCTTTTGGACGGTTAATTGTGATAATTCCTACCATTCCTTCAACTTCGTATGTAATAAAATCCATCTCTCAGATACTCCCTTCTTTTTCTTCCACGCATTTACGGGAGAAGGCAGAGGCTCTTCTCCCAAAATGAGGAGTTATAATCGTCAGTCGCGCTCAACAATCGTGGCGCATCCCATACCGCCGCCGATGCAAAGGGTTGCAAGGCCCTTCTTGGCGTCACGCTTCTCCATCTCATGGAGCAGCGTTACAAGGATACGGCAGCCTGAAGCTCCAACAGGATGTCCCAGCGCAATGGCTCCTCCGTTAACGTTTACCTTGTTCATATCAAATTCCAAATCGTGGGCTACAGCCAGTGACTGTGCGGCAAAGGCCTCGTTAGCCTCAATAAGGTCAAAATCATTGATGGTCAGTCCGGTCTTAGCCATAACCTTTCTGGTAGCTGCAACAGGTCCGACGCCCATAATTGCCGGATCCACGCCGCCCAAAGCGCCTGCTACCCAGGTAGCCATAGGCTTAATGCCCAGTTCTTTTGCCTTCTCCTCGCTCATAACAACAATTGCGGCAGCGCCGTCATTGATGCTGGAAGCGTTGGCAGCCGTTACAACTCCGCCGTCCTTTTTGAAGGCGGGACGAAGTTTTGCAATCCCCTCCGCCGTCGTGCCCGGACGGGGGCCTTCATCTGTATCAAAAACAACCGTCTCTTTTTTCTTCTTGATTTCCACCGGTACAATCTCATCCTTGAATTTGCCGGCTTCTGCTGCAGCGCAGGCCTTCTGCTGGCTGGATGCAGCAAACTCGTCAAGCTGCTCTCTGGTCAGACCCCACTTCTCTGCAACGTTTTCTGCTGTCATACCCATGTGGTAATCATTGAATGCATCCCAAAGGGCGTCATTAACCATGGTATCCACCATAGGAGCGTTACCCATTCTGTAGCCGTAGCGTGCATTCTTAAGGGCATAAGGAGCCATGGACATATTCTCCATACCGCCTGCAACCACGATATCCGCATCACCGCACATAATCATCTGAGCAGCCATGTTTACACAGTTCAGACCGGAGCCGCAAACCACGTTAACGGTAACAGCAGGCGTTTCCACCGGAATTCCTGCCTTCAGGGATGACTGGCGGGCAACATTCTGGCCCAGACCCGCCTGGATAACGCAACCCATATAAACATGGTCAACCATCTCCGGTTTAACTCCGGCTCTTTTCAGAGCATCTTTAATAACGATTGCTCCCAGTTCCGGCGCCGGAGTTGTGCTTAAAGCTCCTCCCATGCTTCCGATTGCTGTACGGCAGGCTCCTGCCAAAACTACTTTCTTAGCCATATTACGTTCCTCCTTGAATATAAATAATTATTTTTAATTTTTATAAAATTGTTGAACTGCCTGTGTATATACTGCTGCTGTCCCCATCGCAAATCTTGTCCTGTCTGAAGGGACGGGTTTTGCCCTCCAGCTTCTGTTTAAACGCCTCCACAACAACAGGAGGCACATATTTGCTGATATCCGTCCCGTAGGACGCCACCTCCTTGACAATGGTGGAGCTTAAAAAAGCATACTGCAGGCTGGTGGTAAAAAACATGGTGTCCAGCTCAGGGTCAATGCTGTGATTAGTTTGGGCAATCTGCATCTCCGTTTCAAAATCCGTAACAGCCCGCAATCCGCGGATGATTAAATGGGCGTCGTTTCTCTTGCAAACTCAACCGTCATCCCTTCAAAAATCTTAACCGTAATATTTGAATAATCACTGGTCGCCTTTTTCAAAAGCTCCGCCCGCTCTTCCAGTGTAAACAGCGGCCTCTTGGCTGAGTTGACTGCAATTCCGATAATCAGTTGATCCACCACCCTGGCAGACCTTTGAATAATATCCAAATGACCCAGAGTAACCGGATCAAAGCTTCCGGGATAGACAGCCTTTACCATCTTCCGTTTCCTCCTTGGTTCCCTCTGTATCTTGTATGTACCGAATTCTCCAGTCTGTAATCACGCCTCTCATTTGGAACCCTCCCTTACTATACCGCTAAATGTCAGTTTTGTCAAATATTTATCAATTAAAAATTGTGAAATTTTTATATATTAAAAAGTTATGGTTTTTCTTATTTATACATATTAGACGGAATTTCATAGTCCTTCACAGTACTTTAATATTGACCTTCCTTTGGTTCAGTGGTAAACTGGAGCTGTTAAATTATTAATTATTAGTAACAGTTCAGGACGGCGGTAAAAATGGACATCCGATGCTTTTTGTCCGGCCATTTGATGTACAATAAGATACGCCGTCCTGAACAGTTACAATTATTATAAGTTACATAATAATTTTATAAGAAAAGGAATGTGAGTAAAATGAGCAAAAGTTTTGATGATTTGGTATCAAGAGCCACTGCCTGCGGGGGTAAAAAGCTGGCTGTGGCAGTAGCTCAGGATCTTCCTGTGCTGGAAGCTGTCAAGGTTGTGAAGGAACGCGGAATCGCAGATTCGATTCTGGTTGGCGATGAGGAAAAATCCGGAAGATCGCTGCTGAAATCAACATGAATCTGGATGATTTTGAGCTTATCAATGAGCCGGATGTTCCCACCGCCGCATTAAAAGCAGTTGAGCTGGTTCATAACAAGCAGGCTGACGCTTTGTTAAAGGGTATGCTTGAAACGAAAATGTTTTTAAAAAGCGTTCTCAACAAGGAGGTGGGCCTAAGAACCCAGAAGATGATGTCCCATGTCTGTGTATTTGAGATAGAGGGAATCGACCGTCTCCTGTTCCTTACGGACGTTGCTTTCAACACCTATCCAACCCTGGAAGAGAAGGTAAAGATCATCAACAACGCAGTGGAGGTTGCGAAAGCCTGCGGCATTGAAACTCCAAAAGTTGCTCCTGTCTGCGCAGTGGAAACAGTCAATCCTAAAATGCTTCCAACGGTAGACGCCCAGACCCTTACTGAGATGTGCCGGCGGGGCGAGATTAAAGGCTGCGAACTGTATGGTCCACTGTCCATGGATTTGGCCATTGACGAGACAGCCGCTGTTCATAAAGGCGTTACAAATCCTGTTGCAGGCCATGCGGACGTGCTTTTATTCCCTAATATAGACGCAGGCAACATTACATATAAAATTCTGGTACGCACCGCCAAGGTTAAAAACGGCAATCTGCTGGTTGGAACCAGCGCACCGGTTATTCTGACTTCACGGTCCGATGATTTTGAGACTAAGATTAACTCCATTGCCCTGGCAGTGGTTATCGCAGATTCCATAACAGATTAAAGAGGCAATATGCCATTAAACAGGAGGGAATTTATTATGAGTTACAAAATTCTGGTTATCAATCCCGGTTCCACTTCCACTAAAATCGGCGTGTATGAGGACGAGACTCAATTATTTGAAAAAACCCTGCGCCATTCTACAGAGGAAATTTCCCAATATGCTTCTATTGCAGATCAGAAGGATTTCCGCAAGAACGTGATTTTGGACGTCCTTGCCGAGAACCGCTTTGATGTGCATGATTTAAGTGTTGTCGTGGGCAGGGGAGGTCTGTTAAAGCCAATTCCCAGCGGAACCTATTCAGTAACGGAGGATTTGCTCAAGGATCTCTACCTGGGTAAGCAGGGCCAGCACGCATCAAACCTGGGCGGCATTTTGGCAAAAGAGATCGGCGATTCCGTGGGCATTCCTTCCTACATTGTAGACCCGGTGGTTGTGGACGAGCTGGATGACCTGGCAAGATATTCCGGCGTCCCGGAGCTTCCCAGAATCAGTATTTTCCATGCGCTGAATCAAAAAGCGGTTGCGAAACGGTATGCGAAAGAAAAGAACGTTCCCTATGAAAGCCTTCGTCTCATCGTGGCCCACATGGGCGGCGGCGTATCCGTAGGCGCCCATGCAGACGGACGGGTGATTGATGTGAACAACACCCTGGACGGGGACGGCCCCTTTTCACCGGAACGCGCAGGCAGCGTGCCGGTGGGAGCCCTGATCAAGCTCTGTTTCAGCGGACAGTACACCGAGAAAGAAGTTTACAAAAAATTGTAGGCGGAGGCGGTATGAACGCTTACATGGGAACCAATGATATGAGAGCGATTGAAGCCTCCGCAATCAGCGGAAATGACCCGAAAGCAAAGGCTGTCCTTGACGCCTTCTGCTATCAGATAGCCAAGGAAATCGGCGCTATGGCTGCCGTTCTTCACGGAAAGGTTGACCAGATTATTCTTACCGGCGGTATCGCCTATGGAAAACCTGTTACAGACGCTATCGCGGATTACGTGAGCTATATCAGCGGCATAACTGTAATTCCCGGGGAGGATGAACTCCTTGCACTGGCCCAGGGCGGCCTCCGCGTTTTAAAGGGCGAGGAGGAAGCGAAGATTTATTAATTCCGATCGGCGGCGTTTTGCCTCCGCACAGAAGCACACAATATGTGTGATGTGCGGGGGCATTTTTGTCCCCGCAGGACGGAAGCTTTCAATGTATACGGCCAACAGAGCCGGATTTTCCCGGAATGCTCAGCCTGGGCGGCCCAAAGAGGCGTTCTCTGGACCTCAGGCTTTCTGGGCCGGTCGCTAAAGTTATCTGCGCCTCAGACCGGCGGCAAAAATCCCCCGGCGATTTTGCCGGGGGACAGGTGATTATCTGATTTTATTTTATAACTGAGGACCTGCAGAAACCAAAGCCTTGCCGGCCTCATTGCCCTCATACTTGCTGAAGTTCTTTACAAAACGCTGTGCCAGATCTTTAGCCTTTGTCTCCCACTCAGCTGCATCTGCATAAGTATCCCGTGGATCCAGAATCTTCGGATCTACTCCGGGAAGCTCAGTGGGAATCTCAAAGTTAAAGAATGGCAGCATCTTGGTTGGCGCCGTTCCGATGGAACCGTCGAGAATTGCATCGATGATGCCGCGGGTGTCACGGATGGAGATACGCTTTCCTGTACCGTTCCAGCCGGTGTTAACAAGATATGCCTTGGCGCCGTTTTTCTGCATCCTCTTAACAAGCTCTTCTGCATACTTGGTCGGATGCAGTTCCAGGAACGCCTGTCCGAAGCAAGCGGAAAACGTAGGCGTAGGCTCTGTGATTCCGCGCTCCGTACCTGCCAGCTTAGCCGTAAATCCAGAAAGGAAATAATACTGCGTCTGCTCAGGAGTCAGGATGGATACAGGAGGAAGAACACCAAAAGCGTCTGCTGAAAGGAAGATTACATCCTTCGCTGCGGGAGCCGTTGAAACAGGACGCACAATATTCTTAATATGGCTAATCGGATACGACACACGTGTATTTTCCGTCACGCTCTTGTCATCGAAATCAATCTTGCCGTCGGCGTCAAGAGTAACATTCTCCAGCAGAGCGTCCCGCTTGATCGCATTGTAGATATCAGGCTCAGATTCCTTATCGAGGTTGATAACCTTGGCATAGCATCCGCCTTCAAAGTTGAATACGCCGTTGTCATCCCAGCCATGCTCGTCGTCTCCGACAAGAAGACGCTTGGGATCTGTGGACAGCGTGGTCTTTCCTGTACCGGAAAGTCCGAAGAAAATAGCGGTATTCTCACCGTTCATATCCGTGTTGGCCGAACAGTGCATGGAAGCAATACCCTTCAGCGGCAGATAGTAGTTCATCATTGAGAACATACCTTTCTTCATCTCTCCGCCGTACCATGTATTTACGATAACCTGCTCGCGGCTTGTAATGTTGAACATAGCTGCTGTCTCTGAGTTCAGGCCCAGCTCCTTGTAGTTTTCCACTTTCGCCTTGGAAGCGTTGTAAACAACGAAATCCGGAACAAAGTTCTCCAACTCCTCATCCGTAGGCTTGATAAACATGTTGGTAACAAAATGAGCCTGCCATGCCACCTCAACAATAAAACGGATAGCCATGCGGGTGTCCTTATTCGCTCCGCAGAATGCATCTACAACAAAAAGCCTCTTGTTGGAAAGCTCCTCCAGCGCGATTTTCTTAACTGTATCCCAAGCCTCCTGGCTGGCAGGATGGTTATCATTCTTATACTCATCAGAGGTCCACCATACGGTATCCTTTGAATTCTCATCCATGACGATAAATTTGTCTTTAGGTGAACGTCCTGTATAAATACCGGTCATTACATTAACCGCACCCAGTTCGCTTACCTGTCCTCTCTCGAACCCTTCCAGTTCCGGCTTTGTCTCTTCTTCAAACATCACATCGTAAGAAGGATTGTAAACAATCTCTGTTGTACCGCTGATACCATACTGAGTCAAATCAATTTTTGCCATTTTCATTCAACCTCTCTTTTCTTTTATTGTGTATAATATAATCAAATAAAAAATAAATTATTTGATATAAAAACATACCTTTTAGCGTTTCCTTAACAAATCGAAATTTGAATCTATTATCTCACTTTGTTAAGAATAAGTCAATAAGATCCGGAACAAAAACTTCCAACTTTTCCAGCAGTTTTCATAGCAGCCCTGTAACAGGCGGATTTTAAGCCCGGCAATGTGCAACACTGCCGGGCTCTCCGGATTTTATGATACAAAGGATTTTGTAATCTCAATAAGAAGCTCCGTCACTTTCTCCATGGCTTCCACTGTAATATACTCGTATTTTCCATGGAAATTATGCCCCCCTGTGCAGATGTTGGGACAAGGAAGGCCCATATAGGACAGCCTTGCCCCGTCCGTACCGCCCCGGATGGGAATTATCAGAGGCTCTATACCAAGCTTTTCCATAGAAGCCCGGGCTTTTTGGATCAGATACATGTGGGGCTCAATTTTTTCCTTCATGTTATAATAGGTATCCTTTACACAGGCATCCACCGTTCCTTCTCCATACTTCTGGTTCATAAATTCAGCGGCCCGGGCAAATATCCGTTTTTTCTGTTCAAATTTGTCCCTGTCATGGTCGCGGATGATATAATCCATCTTTGCTTCCTCCACGCAGCCGGACATGGCATCCAGATGAAAGAAGCCCTCATAGCCCTCCGTATACATGGGATTTTCAAATGCAGGCAGCAGAGCCTGGAACTCCATACCCATAAGCAGCGCATTTTTCATCTGCCCCTTGCCGTTGCCTGGATGAATGTTGCGGCCGTGAATTGTGACCTTTCCTGAAGCCCCGTTAAAATTCTCATACATAAGCTCTCCAAGGACGCCTCCGTCTACAGTGTAAGCCACGTCCGCCCCGAATGCCTCCACGTCAAAGCCGTCGGCTCCCCGCCCGATCTCCTCGTCCGGCGTGAAGCCGATGCAGATTTTACCATGCTCCACCTCCGGATGGGTCAAGAACCACTGCGCCATCGTGATAATCTCCGCAATTCCCGCCTTATCATCTGCTCCGAGAAGGGTGGTTCCGTCTGTGACAATCAGCGTCTGGCCTTTGGAATTCTTCAGTTCCGGAAAGTCCTCCGTCTTCATCCATATATTCAGCCCCTCATTTAAACAGATATCTTCCCCGTCGTATTCCCCGATGAGCCTGGGTTTTATATCTGTGCCGGAGAAAGACGGCACCGTATCCATATGGGCCACAAAGCCCAGTACAGGCGCCTTCCTGTCTGTGTTTGCAGGGATGGAGGCGTATACATATCCCTGCCCGGTAATTCTTACATTCTCAGCCCCCATGCCTTCCAGTTCCTCCGCCAGCTTTTTCGCAAGAACCAGCTGTCTGCCTGTACTCGGAATTTTCTCCTGCCCCTCCCGGGACTGGGTATCATAGCCCACATACTCCAAAAAACGTCTTGTTACCTCAGACATATCTTGTAAACCTCCTCGTTATAAAAAATGTACGCCGGGAATCTCTTTGTACCTGATTTTGCGGGCTGATTTTTTGTCGGCTGTGCACAAATTTATGAGGCCTACGCGGCGCGTATGTTGCTTAAATTTATGTGCGGCCGGCGGAAAATCAGCTCCAAGGGCAGGTGAAGGAGGATTCCCGGCGTACATTAAACACTGAAGGGCCTTCTTAAGTCCCCTGCAGCCTTATGCTTACCTGTTTGCCAGCTCTTCCGTTATCTCCTCCAGGTAATTCCTTTGTCTGCCATCAGCACCATCATATGATACAGAAAATCGGATATTTCATACTTGATCTCTTCCGGGTCGGGATTCTTGGCCGCAATCACAATCTCGGTGGCTTCCTCCCCCAGCTTTTTGAGTATCTTGTCAATCCCTTTATCAAACAGATAATTGGTATAAGAGCCCTCCTTAGGATGCTCCTTTCTGTCCAGTATCACCTCAAATACGTCCTCAAATAACCTTTAAGGGATTGGTTTCCTTATATTCCTTGCTGGCCAGCGTCTGGAAAAAGCAATTTCTGTTCCCTGTGTGGCAGGCTGCCCCCACCTGCTTTACAGCAGCCAGCATAGTGTCATTGTCACAGTCCAGCTTTAAAGACTTTACATACTGAAAATGTCCGCTGGTTTCTCCCTTCAGCCAGAGTTTCCCCCTGCTTCTGCTGAAATACGTCATCCGGCCCTGTTGAGAGTGGCATTAAAGGCCTCCTCGTTCATGTATGCCATCATCAGCACTTCCCGGCTCTTATAGTCCTGAACAATCACAGGGATAAGACCCTCACTGTTGAGCTTGAAATCTTTCCACTCCACAGAGCTCTCAAAGGTATCTGTGGCAATTCCCTCCCTCTTTAGCATCTGCTTTATCTCCATGAAGGTATTCATGGCAGTTTCTTCCAGCGTCAGCACAGCCCCCTGAACCCTGGAGCAGCCCAAAACAGGCGGCAGAGATTCAGATACCCCGCCCATGTCTTTGAAGGAGGGAAGGGCGGCGAAGCAGGGCAGACCTGCATTTTCTGCCTGACCTTCCGTCTCTCCGTAAGGATAAGCCCTTCCGCCCCCATTTATGATGAGAGCGGACACGCCCAGCACCTGGTACTCCCCTTCCCTCTGAAGGTAAGAATCCTCCGGCAGCCAGCCATAGATTTTCTCACTGCCAAACCGGTCCGAAGCCTCCTTCATCATATCCACCTGCTCCTGTACATCTGCCTCCAGGAACACTGCGCTGGCTCCCGCGTAGAGATATTTTTTACATCCTCCAGCCGTTTCACCCGTCCTCCTGTAAGGATGGGAGCGTCCACAGCCCTGGCAGTCTCCTTTACAGCGCCGATAACCGCCTCATGATCCTCGTCCGTTGAGGAACGGTCAAAAATCAGCACTTCATCGGCCCCGTTGTCACAGGCGGTTCTCGCCAGTTCCGTGAGAGACGCCCTGTAAACCGTCTCACCGTCCAGGGAGTATGCCTTCCCCTCTCTGTATCCAAATCCTGCTATCAGCTTTTTATAGTCACTCATCTGAATTTCTCCCTGTTCTCCGCTTTACAATTTTATTTATCTGATCCTACTCTCTCAAACTGCTCGACCGCTTTTCTCAGATTAATCCGGTTCTCATAGAGAGCCTTTCCGATTATTGCGCCTGAAATACCGGCATTATAAAGAGCTTCCAGATCCTCCATGGAAGATACGCCGCCGGATGCAATCACATCCAGCCCTGTTTCCTCAGTCAGCTTTCTGGTAGCCTCCACATTGGGTCCGGTCAGCATGCCGTCCCTGGATATATCTGTATATACAATGTGCTTGACGCCCAATTGCTTCATTGTAAGGCAGAGTTCAGATGCCCTGAGGGCGCTGACTTTTTCCCAGCCCTCCACCGCCACCATTCCATTCTTCGCATCTACCCCGGCAACAATAGCGTCCGCCCCGAACTTCCCTGCCATTTCCATCAGGAACTCCGGCCGTTCCACAGCCTTTGTGCCGATAATCACCCGCTTCACGCCAAGATCCAGCATATTGGCGATAGACTCCTCCGTCCTGATTCCTCCGCCAATCTCAATGGGAATGGACACAGTCTGTGCAATTTTTCGGATTACGCCCTCATTGACAGAATGGCCTGCCAGCGCACCGTCCAGATCTACAAGGTGCAGAAAAGTAGCTCCCTGTTCCTCCCAGTAAGCCGCCACCTTGTCCGGTGTTTCTGAATACACGGTTATATTGTTAAATTCTCCCTGCCTCAAGCGGACGCACTGTCCGTTCTTCAAATCAATTGCCGGATATAATTGCATGGTTTTCTCCTTTTGCCTCTTATGTACGCCGGAAATCTCTTTGCGCCTGATTTTGCGAGATGATTTTTTGTCAGCTGTGCACAAATTTATGAGGCGCACGGGGCGCGTACGTTGCTTAAATTTGTGTGCGGCCGGCGGAAAATCAGCCCAAAGGCAGATGCAGGAGAGATGCCCTGCGTACATTCTTTTATTATATCAATTCAGATCCCGATATCCCTGATGAGCTCCGCTGTAAAAGCCCTGCTTTTTCTTCCCCCTGCCCCAATGCGATGTCCGCTCCTCCTAAGGGCCACCGCACAGCCGCCGCTGCGCTCCCCCGTTTTATGGCGTCATATGGAACCGCCTCCAGCCGATAAGCGCCCGGCACAGTCCAATGCTCCGGCAGATATTGTAGATTCATTTTGCCGTCCCCCTGGGGACAGCCGGAATCCAGGGGAACCGGATATCTCAGTGGCTCCTGTCGTATTTACAGGCTCCCTTTCGTAGACAGCACGCCGGTCAAGCGCGGCTCACCGGCAACAGCCATGTCAAGCGCCTTTGCAAATGCTTTAAACGCCGCTTCAATAATATGATGGTTATTCCTGCCGGAAAGCTGTTTTAGGTGAAGATTCATCTCCGCCCCATAGGAGACGGCGTAGAAAAACTCATGGATCATCTCAGTCTCCAAATCCCCCACCTTCTCCCGGTCCAGGCTCAAATCATACACAAAGTAAGGACGGCCGCACAAATCCAGAGCGCAGATCACAAGGGCCTCATCCATGGGAAGGATCAGGGAGCCGTACCGTGTAATCCCCTTCTTATCTCCCACTGCCTGCCGGATGGCCTGACCCAGCACAATGCCGGTGTCCTCTATGGTGTGATGCGTATCCACCTCCAGATCCCCATCCACAGTGACGGACAGGTCAAAGAAGCCATGGCGCGCAAAGCTGGTCAGCATATGGTCAAAAAGCCTATGCCGGTATGGACCTCGGCCTTTCCGCTTCCGTCCAGATTCAATGTCAGGTTGATTTTTGTCTCATTGGTATTGCGGGTGACTGCCGCTGTTCGGTTCATTTTTCCTCCTCGCTGCAAGCGCCTGGCGGCCGCCTCCGGCCGCTGTGCATCCGCCGGGTGCATGCCACCGGCGCCAAAAGGGCCTTCATTGCCGCTTCGGCGGGCGGCCCCGCGCTTACTCAAAACGTACTTTAATGGAATTTGCATGAGCCGTCAGGCACTCCGACTCTGCAAATCGTTCGATATCTTTATGGGCCTTCTCCAAAGCTCCCTGGAATAGTAGATAATGCTGGACTTCTTGATAAAATCGTCCACACCCAGAGGAGAGAAGAACTTGGCGGTGCCGTTGGTGGGAAGGATGTGGTTTGGTCCGGCAAAATAATCTCCCAAAGGCTCACAACTGTACTCACCGATAAAAACAGCCCCTGCATTCTGTATCTTTGTCATTACCTCGAAGGGATTTTTTGTTATAATTTCCAAATGCTCCGGGGCAATGCTGTTGGCAGTCTCCACCGCCTTTTCCATGGTATCCGCCAACAGAATGTAGCCGTAATTATCCAGTGACTTACGCATAATTTCACTTCTGGGAAGGACGTCTAAAAAGCCCTTTACCTCTGCGGAAACCTCCTTTGCCAGATCCCTGCTGGTGGTCACCAGAATTGCGGAAGCCAGTTCATCATGCTCAGCCTGGCTTAAAAGATCGGCTGCCACATACCTTGGGTTGGCAGTCTCGTCTGCAATCACCAGAATTTCGCTGGGTCCTGCTATGCTGTCGATGCTCACATGGCCGTATACTGCTTTCTTGGCCAAAGCCACGAAAATATTACCCGGTCCTACAATTTTATTCACTCTGGCACAGACTCTGTGCCAAAGGCCAGGGCAGCCACCGCCTGGGCGCCCCCCACCTTGTAAACCTCCGTCGCCCCTGCCAGGTATGCGGCAGTGAGCGTCACAGGATTGACCCTGCCGTCCCTTCCGGGAGGAGTTACCATTGCAATCCGGCTCACTCCCGCCACTTCGGCAGGAATAATATTCATCAGCACAGAGGAGGGGTAGGCAGCCTTTCCACCGGGCACATACACACCCACGCTTTCCAGGGCCGTTACCTTCTGGCCCAGGATAGTTCCGTCGGGCTGGGAATCGAACCAGCTGTTGCGCTTTTGCTTCTCATGGTATCTGCGGATATTCTCCATGGACTTTTTCATCACATCCAGAAGCCCCGGTTCTACCTCCTTCATCGCTGCCTCAATCTCAGACTCTGTCACCCGTATACAGGAGGCATCCAGCTCAGCCTTATCAAACCTTCTGGTATATTCAAAGACGGCGTCATCTCCCCGGTTCTTTACATCTTCACAATAGCCTGGACTGTCTCTGAGTATTCGCTGTAGTTGTTGGGATCGCGTTTCAGCATATCCCCGAGGATATTTTTCATGGACGTTTCGTCCAGCTCCACAATTCTCATATTGTTATTCTCCGTTCCTTAAAGTCAGTTCTTCTCTTTTAAAAGCCCTTGAAAGCCCTTGATAATTCCGGTAATCCGCTCATTCTCAGTCTTCATGCTGACCTGGTTGACCACCATTCTGGCAGACAGGCTGCAAACCTCCTCCAGCACCGCAAGCCCGTTCTCACGGAGGGTGGAGCCGGTCTCCACAATATCTACGATCACTTCTGAAAGTCCTACAATGGGGGCCAGCTCTATAGAGCCGTTAAGCTTTATAATCTCCACAGTCTGGTACTTCCTGTTGTAAAAGTAGTCCTTTGCAATATTGGGGTACTTGGTTGCCACGCGGATCAGTTCATGGTGTTTTAACCGCTCTCTGGCCGATTCGGGGCCGCAGACGCACATTCTGCATTTCCCAATTCCCAGATCCATCACCTCATAGAGTTTCCGGCCTTCCTCCAGTATGGTATCCTTTCCTACAATCCCAATATCTGCTGCGCCGTACTCCACATAAGTGGGCACGTCTGAGGCCTTGGCCAGAAAAAAGCGCACCCCCAGCTCCTGGTTTACAAATATCAGCTTTCTGGAATCCTCATCCTTCATCTCCTCACAGAAAATGCCCATAGCCTCAAACATTTCCATTGCTTTCTTAGCTAGTCTGCCCTTGGCCAGGGCAACCGTCAAATATCTCATCTCTCCTGCCTCCTAGTTATGAGCACTTGGTTTAAGACCGTACTCTGGTCCCTTACGTGCGATACATGCCGCTGGCACTTGGCGGGCGTATTTTGGCCCCTTACGTGCAGCGGCTCGTTATGAGCACTTTGGGACCGTATCCTGGTCCCTTACGTGCGATACATGCCGCTGGCACTTGGCGGGCGTATTTTGGCCGCTTATGTGCAGCGGCTCGTTATGAGCGCCTACACATAGGCAGAGATGGGTATCTCATCGGCACTGCCGTTTACCATATCCAATGCTGTAACAACAGAGCCGTCGCCCTTTAGGTACAGCAGATTTCTCATATTCCGCTTCACCGTCATATCCCGGTAAGCTTCCATGGAAACCTCATCCCGCCGTTTCATGGACTGAACCGCCATGCCCTTGTCCCTGAAATATCTGCTGAGACGGATTGCGTTGTCCCTTGCAGACGCTTCATAGAGAATCACTGTGTTCACGAGAGTAACCGGAGTGTCAATCCGCTGCCTGGAAAGGGCTGCCATAAGCTGATCCACCACGATTACAAAACCCACTGCAGGCGTGTCTTTTCCGAACTGCACCAGCAGCTTGTCATACCGTCCCCCCGTCACAATATAATCGCCCGTTCCGTATGTATATGCCTTAAATATAATGCCTGTGTAATACTTATACTTGCTGAGCATGCCAGATCGTAGGACACATAATCTGCCAGGCCATAGCTCTCCAGTATGCTGTGCACCTGCTCCAGACGCCTTATGGCAGCCTGAGCCTGGGGATTATCCGTCAGCTTTCCTGCCTCTGCAATCCGATCCGGCGAGCCGAAGAACTCGGGAAGCTTTAAGAACACTTTCTTCAGTCCCTCATCCATGGCTGGTTCTTAAGAAGCTCCTCCACCCCAAAGTGATTTTTATTCTCAATGAGTTGATTCAGCTCCTCCTCCACATTCTCATCCAGGCCCGCTTCTGCAAGAAGGCTTCTGTAAAATGCCACCTGCCCAAGCTCCACCTGGAATTCCTTAAGTCCGGCAACCTTCAGGCTGTCAATGACCATTGCGATCATCTCTGCATCTGCATCCGCCGAGTCGTCACCGATGAGCTCCGCCCCCGTCTCCGCCCCGTTCCTTCAGCCTGCCCTGATAGCTGCTGTTGTTCTTGAAGGTCCTCTCCAGGTAGCAGAGCCTGAGGGGCATGGTATCATCTGCAAAATATTTTGCCACACATCTGGCCACCGCGGGAGTCATATCAGGACGCAGCACCAGCGTGCTGTTATCCCGGTCAAAAAATTTAAACATCTCCCGGTCGGAGACACTTCCCCTGTCCTTGTTAAAGATGTCAAAATACTCGAAGCTGGGAGTCTGTATGTGCTCATAGCCGTAAAGATATAAGGTATTTAAAATCTTATCCTGTACTGCCAGTTTTTTCTGCATTCCCCGTTATAGCTGTCCCTCACTCCCTCAGGAGTGTGAATCAAATAATTATTTCCCGACATATTCAGTACCGCCTTATGCTTTTTGCTTTTTCATGGTAAAGTGCTAATTCGTTAACGTGCTCGTTTTATTATAAGTGACAAACTATGGATTGTCAACTGATTTTGATTATAGTATACTTTTATTTATATGTCAGGTCAACGATATTTAAACGGCAGACGCAGGAGGGATAAAGGTGGAATTCAGAATCGCAAAACAGCAGGAAACAGACAAATGCTGGGAAATTATAAAGGAGGCCAGAGCCTGCTTAAAAAGCCTGGGAGTGAACCAATGGCAGCAGGAATATCCTGGCAGAGAGGATGTCGCAAAGGATATAAATGAGGGAAACGGTTATGTTCTGGTTACGGAAAACGCAGTCATGGCCTACGCCTGCATTTCCTTCGGCGGAGAACCCAGCTATGACTCCATCCGCGGAGCCTGGAAAAGCGTTCAGCCTACGGCGTTATACATCGTCTGGCTGTGGACAATACGTGTAAGGGCAGAGGATTCGCATCAGAGTTCTTCCGGTTTGCCCAGGAGCTGTGCCTGTCCAGAGGGATACACAGTATCAAAATTGATACGGACCGGAGCAATGAAATCATGAAACATCTTCTGAAAAAGAATGGTTTTGAGTACTGTGGTACCGTTTATTTTGCTAACAGTGAAAAAATTGGTTACGAGAAGCTGATATAGCATGGATTGCCGGGTGCAAAGCTCAGCCCCTCCTGTCCAGGTCTTTCTGTATGGCCTCCAGATAATGGACCAGCATGTCCCTGTGACTGCGGATTCTCCAACTCTTGTCCACCTCGTCGTAGGTGAAGCTTTTCCTTCCGCCTTCCTCCATCCGTTTCCAGAAACAGGCGATCTGATCAAAGGGCAGATAATAAATCTCATCCATCCCCGTAAAGTACAGTATAATGAAGGAAATGCCTCCCTGTTCCTCAAATTCCCCCATAAACTGAATCTGATGAGGGTGGATATTCTGGAGCGGAAAAGTCTTCACTGCGCATTCCTTGGCGTCAAAGCACACAGGTATTCCCTGTACTGTTCCGATGTAGTCAACTGTACTTTTCTGGTCAAAATAGGCCAGTGTGATATGGCGGCTGAGCTTGTCGATCTCGATAGGGGTGATTGGGGTGGGAATCTTTTGAATCAGCGCCAGCTTTTTCTCACGGTAGCTGTCATTTGTATGGTTTATTAAATCCTCCAGGGTGGATCCCCTAAGTCCTCTTGTATTCCAGGTTCCCATATAGTCTTAGTTCCTTTCTGCAAACGCCTTGCCCGCAAGATTCATCTGCTGTTTTTAGACGTAATTCCAACATTTTTCAGTATACCAGAACATCTGTTTTTTACAAGCAGCTTCCCAAGGGAGCATTCTCCTTTCGTGCTGCTTCATAAACCATGCTGCACTTTAAATAATCAAATTACAAGATGATTACAGGGGCCTGCAGGATGGGTCAGGCCAAAGGACGGGGGCGGGATGAGGTCAGGCCAAGGGGCGGGAAGGGATGGTCAGGCCAAGGAACGGGCCTGCAGGAATGTCCGGCGTCTGCCGAGAGCGCAAGACGCCCCGCCGTAAAGGGCGGGGCGCAGGGTTTACTTTTTAACCGGAAAATATATCTCCGTAACCCACTCCTCAGGCGGAAGCTTGTCAAACTGTGTTTTTACATAAATCTCATAGGGCATGCCATCCATCTTGTAACCGCCTGCATTTATCCACGCCACCACAGCGCCATAAGCGTCCGGAAGACCTGAGTAAGGCCCCTTATGGACGGTGGATGCACAGAGGCGTCCGGGCATGACAAGGTCCGCCCTCTCCCTGTCTGTGATCCCCACTGCCAGCTCGATATCGCTGTAGGCAGGATCGAACTCCTGGTCGTGGTAAATGGCCATGGTTACGCCGTTTACCGCCAGATGCTCCCTGGCAATCCGCTCATATATTTTTCCATAATAAGTCCCGAATTCCTCCACCGACATTTTGGCCCTGGCTGTGAGAAGGATCTGCTCCTCCCCCTCCTTCAGCACCACTTCGTAATTATTCTGATAACTCATAATATCACCTGTCCTTTCAAATTCCTCCAGATGGTATCCCATCTCCCTGATGGTTATAGCTATATGCTCCATCTGCCGCTCCAGGCGGAATCTCTGCTTGTGAAGCTGCCCAGAAGCTTCCGGCTGTCCTTTAGTTTGAGAAGCTCCTGAATTTCAGACAGGGAAAATCCATACCGTTTCAGTCTCCCTATGAGCAGAACCACACCGATCTGAGCGTCCTCATAATACCGGTAGCCTGTGGCGCTGTCTGTTTTCTGGGGTTTAAAGAGACCAATTTTGTCGTAGTGATGAAGAGTCTTTACACTCACTCCGCATACCTTTGACATTTGTCCTATTGTCAGCATGTTCCTTCCTCCATCTGTGTTTTATGTGCCTGATCCGGATCTGAGAACAGTATAATCTCTTACCTTGGGTCAGGGTCAAGAGGTATTTGAAAAAATTATTTGAAAATGATGCCGCCCGGTTTAAGCTGATGAAAAAACGCAATTTTTTCAGCCTGCTCCTGAATTTCCCTTTTAGGGATATCCTGTTCATTCCACAGGGTAACTTCCACGGCTAATTCCTTCCCCTTTTTTCTGGATTTCCACATACCGGCTATGACTCCCTGCCACAGCACAGCGCCGGGATTGGACACGGTCTGCCAGATTTGCCGCTGCAGATTTTTCTCCTCCAGAATAAGCTCTCTGTCCTGAAGGCCCAGGTATGGGTCGTGTCCCCCCAGCAGGTGAAGGCTCCGCTCAGGATGGACAGGGGACAGAAGCAGCTCCCTGTCTTCCCGCAATATATAACGCTCTTTTCCCCCCACAGCCACAGGCTCCAGTTCATTCGCCGCCTGCTGCCATATCCGGCCGGCCTGAGCGGGAGAACACCCCAGCCAGGCTCCAAATTCTCTTACGGTTCCCGGTCCGAAGCAGTGCAGGTATTTGTGCGCAAGCTTCCTCCGGCAGTATTCTTTACCCTCAGGGAATTCCCCGGCCCAGCCCTTATAGGACGTAAATGTTGGGCTGATTCCCTCTCTTTTTCCAAAAACTACCAGGCCCATAAATGCACATGGACGCAGCAGAAAGGAAACCGCCGCGCCTCCTACCGTCTGGCTGCCGGAGCTCCCATACATGGAAGGGCTGGTCCACAGGTTCCTTTTATCTTCAGGAATGAGAGGCAGCATCCACTGCGCCAGAAGCTGGTCCAGGGCTGCTTTGCTTTTCACAACCTTGCCGTCCAGCTTTCCTATGACCTGTCCCAGCAAAAAGAGCAGTTCCTCAAAAGGCATCTGCAGAAAATCCAGCGCCAGATCAATTCCTCTTGTATAAATCCATGGTTCTTCTCCCTCGGGAACAAGGGCGCTGAGAAAAACGTTGCTCTCATCCTTCGGAAATACCACAGGCGCCCCGCGAAAGCTCCAGGCCTGAAGCAGCGCTTTTTCCCTTTCAAGAAGAGCCTCCGCCTCCTTGTGCGTAACATCCGAAATCCGGTTGCAGAGCGAAGTTTCCCACGCGCCGGGAGGTGAATTCTGAAAGCCGCAGGCTCCCGCTGCAGATACCGCCTCCTCTATCCCATACCATCTGTCCAGATGATGGGAATGAATGCGAAACTGCCTTATTTGTTCCCTCGTCACCTCAGTCATCTGTATCCCCCTATCATTCCCATGGCTTTCATCCGTTTTCTATGGCTTCATTCCTGCCCAAAAGAGCCTGGGCAGGACCCGATTTTCTGTAATGACAAAAATCCGGCCTGCCTCCCAGCAAACCGGATTTACTTATCCAGGAAATCATCAACTTCTACTCTGCCCTGAACCTCTCAGCCTGTTCTGCGATCAATTCCGTATCTTCAAAATAGTTAATCTTCATAGCCCGCTTCATCTCAGCAAGGGTCCGGGCAGCTTTGGCCTGGGCTTTTCTGCTTCCCTCCTCCAGAATCTTATAGACTGCGGGAATGTCCTTTGCAATTTCCTTTCTGCGCTCTCGGATCGGGCGCAGCTCATCCTGAATTACATGGTTGAGGAATTTTTTCACCTTTACGTCTCCCAGACCGCCTCTGCTGTAGTGAGCCTTCAGCTCGTCCAGATTCTTATAGTCCGGAAGATATGTTTCAAAATGCTCCTCCTGCAGAATGCATCCAGATAGATAAACACAGGATTGCCTTCCACGCGTCCGGGATCTTCCACACGGAGGTGGTTGGGTCCGTAAACATGGACATGATCTTCTTTCTGATATCTTCCTCAGAATCAGAGAGATAGATACAGTTACCCAGAGATTTGCTCATCTTGGCCTTCCCGTCAATACCCGGCAGCCGCAGACAGGCTTTATTATCAGGCAGAAGAATATCCGGTTCCACCAATGTCTCCCCGTATACGGAGTTGAACTTGTGGACGATCTCCCTTGTCTGCTCAATCATAGGCGCCTGATCCTCTCCTACGGGAACAGTGGTAGCCATAAACGCGGTGATATCCGCTGCCTGGCTGATCGGGTAGGTGAAGAAGCCCACAGGTATGCTGGCCTCAAAATTTCTCATCTGAATCTCGCTTTCACCGTAGGATTGCGCTGGAGCCTGGAGACTGTCACCAAATCCATATAATAGAACGTCATCTCACACAGCTCCGGAATCTGGGACTGGATAAACAGCACCGATTTTTCCGGCTCCAGTCCACAGGCCAGATAGTCAAGAGCCACCTCGATAATGTTCTGGCGCACTTTCTCAGGGTTGTCCGCATTATCCGTCAGCGCCTGGGCGTCCGCTATCATAATATAGATCTCGTCGTATTCTCCTGAATTCTGAAGCTCCACTCTGCGCTTTAAAGAGCCTGCATAATGTCCCACATGGAGCCGCCCTGTGGGACGGTCACCGGTCAGTATAATTTTTCCCATCTGATTATTTCCCTCTCGTTTCCTCAAGTCCGGTTTATCAGCTACCGGACACTGTTTTTCACTTGTAATAGCATAACCCAAAGACGGACTCCTGTCAAGAATCCACGGAGACGGTTTGGGGGAAGCAGGATCCGTCGATCCCTTCTCCCTGCAGCACCTTCTCAAACATACCCGGCAGCCGGGCGGTGAACTCCTTCCCTCTCAGATGGTCCAGAGGCGCTGTAAGAGTATCCGGCATCACCAGCCTCCAGGAATGAAGAAGTTGGGAGCGGAGGCCGTATCTCGCCTTCATGGTTTCATTCAGCCTTCTGTCCCCATATTTGTAATCCCCCAGAACCGGGTGTCCGATGGATGCCAGATGAGCCCGGATCTGGTGGCTTCGGCCTGTGAGCAGCGTTACCTGAAGCAGGGTGTATGTACCGTTCCCTGCCAGGGGAAAATATTCCGTCATAATGGGCGCGCTTCCTTCCACCTCCAAAGGATGGACGGTCACTGTGTTGGCCGCCTCATCCTTTCTCAGAAAGCCTGCTATAAGCCGTTTCTCCTCTATCCGTCCTGCTACCATGCACTGGTAATATTTGTGAATGCTTCTGTCCCTGAACACTTCGTTCATTATCTGGAGCCTACCAGGGATTTCCCTGCAACCACCAGGCCGCTGGTATTCCTGTCCAGGCGGTTGCAGACGGAGGGCTTGAATGTACGAAGCTGGCTGATTGGCAGTCCTCCTGAGTCTATAAGGTAGTTGAGAATATATTCATTCAGCGATATATCTCCGTCCCTGGCTTTCTGGGAGAGCATGCCGGAAGGCTTATTTACCACCAGTATGTGGCCATCCTCGTAGATAATGTCCAGCTTTTTCCTGCCGCTGTAAGCAGAGCCGCCAAACACAGGCCTGCCTTTCTCCTGCCTCTCTGCAGCGTCCCCTGGCATCCCGGCCACAGGGCCTGAAAATGTTTCGATTGTTTCATCGGAAAAGTAAAGCTGTATGGCGTCCCCCTCCAAAAGGCGTTCGGAACCGTCGCATTTCTTTCCGTTCAGTGTAATATTCTTTTTCCGCATCATCTTGTAAAGAAAGCCTTTGCCCGCATGGTTCAGATACTTTCCGAGAAGCTTGTCCAGACGCTGTCCGGCTTCATTGGGGGTTACGGTCAATGTCTGCATATGGGATTCTCCTTCCGATCATAAGTATGTGCAGCCGGACAAGAGAGCGTGCAGCGCTCTCTAAAACCCTGCCGGGCTTTAGCCGCATTTCTCCATCACTGCCAGCAGCCACCTGTGTGGCAGCGCCTTGCACAGCAGACGGAAGGCTTTCATCGTCAGGCCGTAAACGGAAATATCCCTTCCCGCAACACTGTCCCGGATAGCCTTTGCAACCACCCTTTTGGGATTGGCCATTACCAGCTGCTTATAAAGGGGTATCTCCCCTGTAGTTTCCGCAATATCAAAGAATTCCGTTTTTACAGGTCCCGGGCAAACTGCAGTTACATAAATATTTCTGGACTTTAATTCCTGGTTCAGGGCCCGGCTGTAGCTTAACACAAAGGCTTTGGTGGCCGCATAGATAGCAAACCCGGGCTGTGGAAGGAACGCTGCAGATGAGGCAAACTGAATCACACGGCCGTTACGGCTCATATAGGGAAGAACCATCCGGGTCACAGCGCAGAGCGCTTCGCAGTTCAGCCTTACCATGTCCGTCTCATCACACAGGTTTAAGGCGTCCACCCTTCCTATCTTTCCAAAGCCCGCAGAATTTACCAAAAATTTCACTTCCGGCTTTTCCATCTCCAGGGTCCGCTCCAGAATCCTGCGATCCCTGTCCTTGGTGAGGTCCAGAGGTAATTTGCGCAGAGTCACCCCCACCATTTTCTCCAGTTCATCTAAACGTTCTTTTCTCCTTGCTATTATCCACATCTCATCAAAACCATTGAAATGCTCCCACAGCTGGACAATCATTTCCCTGCCCATACCTGAGGATGCTCCTGTCACCACGGCTATTTTCATATGATTCACCCCTTCTTTTTGTGAATGTTTCGTATCGTTTTCCTGCGTCCCCTTTCGCCCTGACTTTCGCTCTGAAGCTCCCTGCGCCTTCCCTCTGGGCCGGATCAGGCATTTCTTATCATAGCCGATTAAGTCTGTCCGCCCGGCAATCTTCAAAGCTTCCGCCACCAATTCATAATTCTTTGGATTCCGGTACTGGATCAAAGCTCTCTGCATGGCTTTTTCATGAGGATTCACAGGCACATAAACCTGTTCCATCGTCCGGCAGTCATATCCTGTATAATACATACATGTGGATATAGTGGAGGGCGTGGGATAAAAGTCCTGAACCTGTTCCGGCATATACCCCAGATCCCGGAGATATTCAGCCAGCTCCACCGCCTCTTTCATGGAGGAACCGGGGTGGGAGGACATGAGATAAGGCACCAGATACTGTTCCTTGCCCAGCCTGCCGTTCATCTCCTTATACTCCCGCACAAACTGGCGGTATACGCTGTTTTTGGGCTTTCCCATCCGGTTCAGCACTTTGTCCGCCACATGCTCAGGCGCTACCTTCAGCTGGCCGCTGACATGATACTGGCACAACTCCCTGAGAAAGGTTCTGCCGGAGTCGGCCAGCACATAGTCAAAGCGGATGCCCGAACGGATAAATACCTTTTTAACCTTCGGAACCGCCCTCAGCTTCCTCAACAGAGCGATATAATCAGAATGATCCGCCTTCAGATTTTTACAGGGCTCCGGGAAAAGACATTGCTTATTGGGGCAGGCCCCCTTTGTCAGCTGCTTTTCGCAGGCCGGGAAGCGGAAATCTGCCGTGGGCCCTCCCACGTCATGGATATACCCTTTAAAATCCGGTTCCTCTGTGAGAAGGCGGGCTTCCTCCAGCAGGGACCCGTGGCTCCTGGCCTGGATTATCCTTCCCTGATGGAACGTGAGGGCGCAGAAGCTGCAGGCCCCGAAGCATCCCCGGTTGCTGATGAGGCTGAATTTAATCTCCCGTATGGCGGGCACTCCTTTGGACTCCTCATAGGAAGGATGGTAATTTCTCATATAAGGAAGGCCGTAAACCCCATCCATCTCCTCCTGGCTCAGAGGCTTTGAGGGCGGATTCTGCACCACGTACAGATTCTCTCCATAAGGCTCCACCAGCGTTTCCGGAAAAGGGATCCGTATTGCTGTACTGAATATAAAAGCTTTTTGCATAGTTCTTCTTATCTGCCTTCAGCTCTTCAAAATCAGGCAGCAGCTTATAATCATACACTGCTTCCAGGCTTTTCGTCCTGTAAACCGTCCCGTCTATAAATGTGATGTCCTTTACATCAATGCCGCTGTCCAGGCGTCGGCTATCTCCACAATGGACCGCTCCCCCATACCGTAGGAAATCAAATCCGCCTGGGAGTCCAGAAGAAGAGACCGTTTCATCTTATCTGACCAGTAATCATAATGAGCCAGACGCCGGAGGCTGGCTTCTATCCCACCGGCAATCACAGGCACATCCTTGTAAACGGAGCGGATCAGGTTGCAGTAAACCGTCACCGCGTAATCGGGCCGTTTCCCCATAACCCCTCCCGGCGTGTAGGAATCTTCCTTCCTGCGCTTTTTGGAAACGGAATAATGGTTCACCATGGAATCCATATTTCCGGCAGAAACCAGGAATCCCAGCCTTGGACGTCCGAGGATCTGAATACTCTTTGGGTCCTTCCAGTCAGGCTGGGCTATAATTCCAACCTTATAGCCGTGAGCCTCCAGCATTCGTGAGATGATGGCCGTACCAAAGGATGGATGGTCCACGTAGGCGTCCCCGGATACATAGACAAAATCACATTGCTTCCACCCCCGGATGCTCATATCATTCCGGTTTATGGGTAAATAATCATTTTTCATCCTGCCGCTCCATTTAATAATTCAAAATAATCTCTTATATAGTAGTCTGCCAGCTGCTCCTTCTCCTCCTTCATATCCAGGGAGAATTCGTCCTCCACAGCAAACACCGTCATTCCTGCGCGCTTTCCGGCCTGGATTCCTGCGGGGATGTCCTCAAATACCACACAATCCTCCGGAGCCACCTTCAAACGGCCCGCCACATTCAGATAGATATCAGGGGCAGGCTTCCCGGCCGCCACCTCACAGGCTGTCGCCACCACCTGAAAATACCGCCGTATGTCCAAAGCGTCCAGCACCGCATCCACCATAGCCTTGCCGTTGCTGGTGGCAATGCCGGCCGCCATACCGTGTTCCTTGATATAATCCAAAAATGCTCTTGCCCCAGGCTTTAAGGGTACTTCCTTCTGATACTTCTCAAGAGACATCTGAATCCAGGCGTCCTTGATCTCATCCAGGGAAACCTCCAGCTTAAACCGCTCTTTAAAATAAGACGCAGTCTCCGAGAAGCTCATCCCCTCTATCTCCTTCTGCAAATCTTCCGGACACTCCAGCCGAACCGGGCCAGGTACTCCACATCAATGGATTTCCACATCCACATGGAATCTACCAAAGTGCCGTCCAAATCAAATATTACCGCTTTTTTATGATTTAATCTCATTCTATCCAATTCCCTCATTTTCTATAGACGCGCTTTTACAGTTCTTCAACGCAGCGATTTCCGCTTCGCTTAAAGGCCGGTACTGTCCTGTTTCCAGGTTCTCATCCAATTCCAGCGGCCCCACAGACAGCCGCTTAAGATAGACCACCTGGCAGCCCAGCGCCTGAAACATCCGTTTCACCTGGTGGAATTTCCCCTCCTGGACGGTGACTTCCGCTTCAGAGCCGCCAAGCGCCTTCAGCCTGGCCGGAAGCGTTTTTGTTCCGTCGTCCAGAACAATCCCCTCTTTAAACCTCTGTTCCCCGTCAGAAGGCATACGTCCCTGAAACCTGACTCTGTAAACCTTGTCTACATGGTTTCTCGGCGAGAGGAGGCTGTGGGCCAGCTCTCCGTCATTGGTAATAAGGAGAAGCCCCTCCGTATCAATATCCAGCCGCCCAACTGGGAACAGATCCCTTCTGAGGGCTGTGTCTATCAGTTCCGTCACGGTGGTATGCCTGCCGTCCTCAGTGGCCGAAACAACACCCTGAGGCTTATTCAGCATATAATACTCCATCCTGGCGTATTCCACAATCCCGCCGTCCAGAGAGACGCGATCCTCCTCTGGATTCACTTTTACCTCGGGGGTCTTCACTACCTGGCCGTTAATCTGGATACGTCCTTTTCTGACCATATCCTTTACCTGGGCCCTTGTTCCCCGGCCCATCTCTGCCAGGAACTTGTCCAGACGCATTGAAGGCGCCTTTTTCTTTCCTTTGTCAGCCATAATCACACTCCTGCCGCTTACTGCCATCTCCAGCCGGGATAATACTTATTCTTCAGACTCATCCCAGTCCCCTTGGCCCAGCCAGAGGAAAATCCTCAATTGTCACAAGGCTCCATCCCCTGAGGGAAACTTCATCCTCCCTGAGGGAAACCGTCTCTCCCTTCAGATACCTGATAACTCTCTCATCCCCTACACCCAGACGCAGAACACAGGGATATTGTCCGGGCCTTAATGCCATTGCAAGGGCCTGGGAGGGCTCAAACCGGCCCTTTTTAAGCTCTCCCAGCAAAAGACCGGTGCGCAGAAATCTTAAAGGCAGATTTTCCGTTATCCCCTTTGGCAGATAATAAACATGATCCTGTACGGTCACCACCCGTTCCAAATCCAGATCCATATCTATGTCAGCTAAAAACTTTCTCAAATCCTCCTGCTTTTCAACGGCAGCCCTCTGCCTGCCCTTATCCGGCCGGATTTTATCATATGCCTTTGGAGAAATCTTCTCCGCCTTCACATTGTCTGGAGTCACTCCCTGGCCTCTTCTGCGAAGCAGCGCCAGAAAATGGCCTTCGCCCTGTAACCGGTGGGGAAACAACCGCATACACCCGGAAAGCCCTGCGCCGCCTGATGCCCCCGGCGCCTTCTTCAAGTCCAGGTCTTCCACCACCAATTCCGGATACTTGTCCAATATATACTGAACCGCTCCTTCATCCTCATATCTGGAGAAGGTGCAGGTGGAGTAGAGCAGCATTCCCCCGGGCTTAAGCATATTTACAGCCGAATCCAGGATCTGCCGCTGCAGGGGGCCATAATATTCCGGCCCTTTCTCCATCCAGCTCTTTACCATGGACTCCTCCCGCCGGAACATTCCTTCCCCCGGAACAGGGGGCGTCCACCAGTATCTTATCAAAAAATCCGGGCCACACCTGGGCCAGCTTCTCCGCACATTCACTGGTAACGCAGATATTGGCCGCCCCTGCCAGTTCCAGGTTCTTAAGAAGGGCTCTTGCCCTGGAGTAACTGATATCATTGGACACCAGCAGCCCCTCTCCCTGGAGCCTGGCAGCCAGCTCCGTACTCTTTCCTCCCGGAGCCGCACACAGATCCAGCACCTTTTCACCAGGCGCCACAGGAAGCATTGCCGCCGGAGCCATAGCGCTGGGTTCCTGAAGGTAGTAAAGCCCTGCATAATATAAGGGATGTTTAGAAGGCCTGGGATCGGCGCCGCCGCCATAATAGAAGCCGTTATCCGTCCATTCCACGGGCTCCAGGATCCAGGGGACCATCTCTTTCAGCCTTTCAGGACTGATTTTCAGTGTATTCACCCGCAGGCCCGGCCTCCATTCCTGCCGGAAACTGTCTATATATCTCTCATACTCTGCTCCCAGAAGCTCTTGCATTTCTTTCAGAAAAACTTCCGGCAGCCCCTTCACATCTGTCATACTCTATTCCTCATCGCCGTTAAAGCCCTATTCCCGGCAGTCCTTTTCAATTTCTCCAAGGCCTTTTCAGGCAGGCGGATTCTCTTTCTCATCCGGCTCCGCTCGCTTCGCTCAGTGTTCCCAGTATATCATAATTCCCTATGCAGTGGAAGAAGGAAATCATACGAGAATGGCTCTAATAAGAAAACACCAGCCTCCTGTTTTCTAAGAGCTTGAGAATCCAATAGGGATTTACGCTCATCTCCTCATTGTTATCCGTCTTTATGTATATCCCAAAATGCAGATGGACGTCAAAGTTTCCTACCGTACCCTCCGTCTTTCCATATCCCGAATCTCCCATATACCCCAAAAGCTCTCCGGCCTTCACAGCGTCCCCCTCCTTCCACTCCCTGGCATAGTCGTACAAATGGGCATAATACAGATAAGCTCCTCTTGGCGTCCGTATTCCAATGCGCCATCCTCCCATCTCCAGCCATCCCACCTTCTCCACTACCCCCGCCGCTGACGCTTACCACCGGGTAAGACCCTCTGGGCAGTTTATTGCCCATAATATCGCACCCCTCATGTTTCCTGCCCTCGCCCTCCCGGCCCTTCGCGCCGCCGTCACCGTCCTTCACGTAACTCCTGCCCTCCATCCATCCGTTTTCAAACATCGTGTCCGGCGTAGTTTTGACGGAGGAAGCCGGCACCGGAAAATACACCAAATCTCCAAGCACCGTCTCATAAGCATGTTTAAGTTTCCTGTAATCCGACGGCCTGGCTGCCAGCAGAAGGCTGTTATTGTATTTCATATCCTCCACCTTCGTCAAATCATAGTCATGCTCAATCATCAAAGTCGTAAGCTTGTCAAAGTCCAGGCTATCCCACCTGCAAATCCCGTCCCCCAGCTTCATAGCCCGAAACTCGCTGCTCTCCCAGGTATATGGCCCCAGTTGGTAATAGTCGGGATTCATTATCAGATAATTGGTAATAGAACACTGGAACACAGCCAGAATCAGAATGAGAATCAAAGGCATAGCCCGCCACCCTTTACAATATATTGTATAAATCATTGTATTCAGGTGTTTATGAAAAAATCCATCCTGGGCATCCTGTCGGTTCTCTGCCTCCTGATGCTGCTGTTCAATCCCCAGCTGGCTTTGGAGGGGGCCAGACAGGGCCTTATTCTTTGGGGAAATGTTGTCCTCCCAACGCTTCTGCCTTTTATGATATGTTCCGGCGTAATCGTGGCCATGGATGCCATCCATATTCTCACAGGCCCCTTTAAGCCTGTGTTGTCAGGTCTTCTCAGGCTTTCGGACCAAGGCAGCTACGTACTTATGAGCGGCCTGCTCTGCGGCTATCCCATGGGGGCAAAAATACCAGCGACTTCCTGGACAGCGGGCGCATATCACCGGAGGAGGGGCGATACCTCCTTGCCATTGCCAACCACCCGAGCCCCATGTTTGTTCTGGGCTATATTATGGCTCAGATATCCCTGATTCCGGGTACAGAAAATACCTGCTCTGTGGGCGGTGGCAGCCGCGCTCTATCTTCCGGTCTTTCCCGTCTCTGTATTAGCCAGATTTTGCTATCATTACAAAAAACAACATTATCAAAAAACGGAATAACCAAGAGAGCAGGGAGCTTCCATTCTCTTTCGACAATCATATGATGAGCTCATTTGAAACTATGACGAAAATAGGCGGTTACATCATGCTGTTTTCCATTCTGGCCCTTTACCTGGCAGTATTTCCTTTTACACTGCCGCCTCTGGCGCGCCCGGCCCTTCTCGGAGCAGTTGAAATTACCACGGGAATTCAGGCCATCACCCAAAGCGTTTCCGGACAGGCGGGTCCCCTGCTTATCATAGGTTCTGCTGCTTTCGGAGGATTCTCAGGTATCTTTCAGACAAAAAGCGTACTAAAAATGCCGGACTCTCCATCCGGCACTACATACTCTGGAAGGCGCTTCACAGTATCCTGTCCTGTATCCTGTTTTACCTTTTCATCTGTCTGCAGACATAATATACAGGCAACAGAAAAAACGTCCGTTCACTTTGAAAACGGCTGTTTCCAGTCAGCCGGACGGCTGTAAACGTTCTGTACAGGCTCTGTTACATAATCTCCGCCCCGGCATCCTGCTCCATCCCAGGCTCCTGTTCCTCCTGCCTTACAATCCCGCCGGACAGTTCATTCCTGTTGGAGGACACGATATCATAACTGGACTGCATGGACGCCATAAACGCGTCAAACCTGCCCCTCGCCCCTCCATAGAGTGTTGATAATGGTCTGAAGGCTGCCAAGCATATCGTCGGTATACTGAATAGAGCTTTGCCGGATACCGTTGGCATCATTGATGGCGCTGTCGATAATAGCCTGAGCCTGCATATTGGCCTGTTCCACCACCTCATTGGCGTGGGCATAGGCATGCTGCATAATCTCATGTTCATTGATCATCTCAGAGGTCTGCGCGTTAGCCTGGGCCACCATGGAATCCGCCTGCTTTTTAGCTTCATCCAGCATAGCGTCCGCCTGAGCCTGGGCCTCTCCCAGAATGGTGTCCTGCTGGCTGATAATTTTCTGGTATTTTTTAATCTCGTCAGGAATTCTAAGGCGCAGCTCCACCAGCAGCTCTTCAATCTCTTCTTTATTAACTATAATCTTACTGTTAGACAATGCCTGAAATTTACAACTATCTATATACTCTTCAATCTCACTGATTAACTGCTCGATTCTACTCATCATACGGCTTCTTCTCCTTATCCTGATTTACCCCGGTTATTTAAACATTTCCTCCACCTTCCCGCGAACCTTTTTCACTATGGCGGGGTGAAGGAATTCACTGATGTCTCCCCTGTTCTCCGCAATCTCTTTCACAATGCTGGAGCTTAAATAGGAGTACTTTAAATTAGTGGTCAAAAATATAGTATCAACCTCAGGAGCCATGACCCGGTTGGTCTGCGCCATCTGAAGTTCGTATTCAAAATCAGTAATAGCCCGCAGGCCTCTGACTATAATTCCGCCGCCGCTTTGGCGCACAAAATCAATCAATAAACCTCCGAAGGACTGCACCTCCACATTGGGCAGTTTTGCAGTCACCTCTTTTAACATAGTAACACGTTCTTCCACAGAAAACAACGGTGATTTCACCTTATTGTTTAATACCCCGATGATTACCCGGTCGAACATCTTCGCAGTCCGTTCAATAATATCATAGTGTCCCAAAGTAACCGGATCAAAACTTCCTGGATATATTGCTGTCCTCATCTATTCTCCCCTGCCTGCAAATACATGCTTGTTCGTCTTGTATTCTTTACTCTTAATCAAATGGTAACCGGAGGCTTTCAGCCAGCCGAAATCAGTTTCTTTTGAAGCCTCCATGACTATGAGCGTATCCTCCGTAATCATCGGCGAATGCGCCAGATAGTCCAGCACCAGACGCTCATACTCATGATTGTAGGGAGGATCCATAAACACAATGTCAAACTGGTAATTTCTCCCCTCCAGCTTTCTGAGTCCCGCCATCACATCACAGTTCATGACCATGGCCCGGTCCTCCAGCTTCGTGCGCTCCAGATTCTCTCTGATACACGCAACAGCCCTGGGCGCTTCTTCTATCATCACAGCCATCTGGGCGCCACGGCTTAAAGCCTCTATCCCGATAGCCCCGCTGCCGGAATAGAGGTCCAGGAACCTGCAGTCCCCAATATGGGGCTGCAGCATATTAAATAAAGTTTCTTTTGTTCTATCTGTGGTAGGCCTGGTATCCGTCCCCTCCACAGTCTTCAATAGCAGCCTTCTGGCGCTGCCTGCGATTACTCTCATCTATAACTCCTGCATTGCCGCTGTATGGTTACAGCAAATTTCATTCCAAACAAGTATAATATGAAAGCTGCAGATATACAAGATCTTTTTCAGGTTTTCCTTTCGTTTATTTCCCTTGGTTTTGCTCCTCGGGATCTATGTACGCTGGGAATCTCTTTGTGCATGACTTTGCGAGGTGATTTTTTGTCAGCTGTGGACAAATTTATGAGGCGTACGCGGCGCGTACGTTGATTCAATTTGTGTGCGGCTGGCGGAAAATCAGCCCCAAAGGCAGGTGCAGAAGAGATGCCCAGCGTACATATCTATTTGGAGGAGGGAATTCCCTGAGCGATCCTGCCTGTAAATTCAGCAATGTTCATGGTCTGCATATAAATCTTTCCAGGACCGGTAAGTTTTGTGAGGAACAATCCTTCTCCGCCGAAAAGCATATTTTTAATTCCTTTTATAGTCTCTATCTCATAGGAAACGCTTGGCTCAAAAGCAAAAACATTTCCTGTGTCTACCTTGATAACCTCACCTGGAGCTAATGTTTTCTCAACAATGTCGCCGTCCACCTCCAGAAAAGCCATGCCGCTTCCCTGAATCTTTTGGAGAATGAATCCTTCTCCGCCGAAAAATCCGGCAGATAATTTTTTTGTAAAGAGAGTTGTAAGCTCTACAGTGGGCTGTGCACATAAAAAGCTCCCTTTTGGCATATCAAATGCATCTTTGACACGTCTACAGGAAGAATTTTTCCCGGAACCGTAGAGGCAAAAGCAATGACGCAGTCAGGCCTGTTGGCGGTGTAGGTAGCCATGAACAGGGACTCGCCTGTAAACATCCTTCCGAATCCCTTCATCAGACCGCCCTTCACATTGGAATCCAATGTGAGGCCCTCGCTCATCCAGGCCATGCCTCCGGACTGCGTGTACATAGCCTCTCCCTGCTGAAGCCTGACCTCTACTGCCGGCAATGTTTCACCTAAAATTCTGTAATCCATACTCATTAACCTCCTATATGTAATCTTATCCATTTTTGACTCATACTGATAATTGAGACGCCGCGGCATCCCGGCAGCACTAACGTCTGTCCACATTATACCATGTTCTTCAAACATAGTATCTCCGGGGGATGCACTCGGTCCGGCTTGGCGTCTTTCCTCTCTGCGTTCGGAACCGGACCGGCGCGGTATAATGTTTGTCAACTTTATACCATATTCTTCAAACATAGTATCCCTCCGGGGGATGCACTCGGTCCGGCTTGGCGTCTTTCCTCTCTGCGTTCGGAACCGGACCGACGCGGTATAATGTTTGTCAACATTATACCATGTATTCAAACATGGTATCCTTCCGGGGATGCACTCGGTCCGGCTTGGCGTCTTTCCTCCCTTTGGTCGGAACCGGACCGGCGCGGTATAATGTTTGTCAACATTATACCATATGTAGGCACAAATGTTTTTTAAACAATTCTTAATTATGAAGGCGGCCAGTAATCAGTGAGGTATGAAAAAGGACTAATATTACAGTGCCACACCTCTGTAATTGAGATTTTCTAATTATTAACAAAAAACGCAAAACCTTCTAGTGTATTATTTTTGAATACTCACATAATAGGATTGTAGCAAAAAACAAGCCGCGAACCACTAATCATTTCACGGCAAAAAAATCACAAGGAGGCGTTTTATTATGTCTAACAATTCTAACAAAACAAACGTACCAGAAGCAAGAGAAGCAATGGACAGATTTAAGATGGAGGTTGCAAACGAACTTGGAGTACCGTTAACCAACGGATACAACGGTAACCTGACTTCTGCTCAGAACGGTTCTGTAGGCGGTTATATGGTTAAGAAGATGATCGAGGCTCAGGAGCGTCAGATGGCAGGCAAATAAATCACAGCCTCTGAACTAATTTCAGAAGTACGCTGATTTTATTTCCGAACCAGCAAAAATCCCCAGTTTGTGTGTTAACACGGCCTGGGGATTTTTATTGGTATAAGTAATTGATTTCACAATTTTATTCCACGACCACTACCTTGCCAATCCTCTCCTTAGGCGCCTTCTCATCTCCCGCATACCCAAGCGCCGCCATGCCATAGATTACATGGTCTTCCGGTATGCCGAAGGATGTGAGTATCTCCCTGATCTCCGGCTGGTCACAGATTCCCTGAAGCTGATTAATCCACACAGAACCGATTCCCATAGAATGGGCGGCCAGAAAAATGTTTTCCAAGGCACAGGCGTCATCTTCCCTGCCATAGGGGCTTTCCTTTTTATTGGAGGGAATCAGCAGAACCTGCGGCCGGTACATATCATATCCCGGTCTGCCCAGGATCCTTTCAATGGCTGCCGCCAATGTCTGAATTTTCTCCCTGTTCTTAACCAACGTAAACTGCCAGCTCTGCCGCCCCATTCCGCTGGGCGCATGGAGCGCCGCCTGGATAATCTGCTGTAAATCTTCCTCCGGTATCTCTTTGTTTAAAAATTTTCTTGTGCTCCTTCTTGTGAGGATCGTATTCAATGTCTCGTTCATACTTTTTATTCTCCTTCCATAGATAAGTTTCCGCCGTGTTCAGGGATTCACCCGTAAGCAGCACAGAAAAGTCCCTCTTCCGGTTATGGCCCCGGCGAATGCCTGATCTGAAATCACAGATAAACTTCCGGAACCAGATAGTCTCCGATTCGGCGTTTCAGTTCCCTGTGCTCCTCCTTCTCCAGCCCAGGATCCTCGTCCAGCAGCCGGTTTACTTCCTCAGAGACAGTCTTAAGTATATTGGCGTCTGTAAATATGTCAGCAACTTAAATTCCATGTCCCCGCTTTGCCTCAGGCCGAAGATATCTCCCGGCCCTCTCAGCTTTAAGTCCTCTGAGGCGATGTAAAAGCCGTCGTTGGACCGGTTCAGTATATCCAGGCGCTCCCCTGCGCTCTCGTCCCGGGAACAGTTGACCATGATACAGTAGGACTGTGCGCTGCCTCTGCCTACCCTTCCTCTCAGCTGGTGAAGCTGGGCAAGCCCAAAACGCTCTGCATTCTCAATCATCATCACAGTGGCATTGGGGACATTAACCCCCACTTCAATCACTGTAGTGGATACCAGAACCTGAATTTCTCCTTCTGCAAAGCGTTCCATAACTGCATTTTTTTCCCTACCCTTCATCTTGCCGTGAAGATATTCGATTGTAATAGAGGATGGCAGTTCCCTTCTAAGCATCTTCGTGTAATCGAGGACGTTCTCAGCCTCGATCATCTCGCTCTCCTCCACCATAGGCAGATAATGTAGGCCTGATGTCCCTCCTCCACCTGTTTTTGAATAAATGCGTAGGCTTTAGGGCGGTAACTGGTATCCACCACGCAATTTCGGATCATCTGGCGGCCTGCAGGAAGTTCGTCTATAACGGAGATATCCAAATCTCCATATAGAATAATAGCCAGGGTTCTGGGAATAGGCGTAGCGCTCATGACCATCACATGAGGCTCCTGTCCCTTGCCGCTTAAAAGCTCTCTCTGCCCCACGCCGAACCGGTGCTGCTCGTCCGTTATAACCAGGGCCAGATTGTCGTAAACCACCTTCTCCTGAATCAATGCATGGGTGCCAATAATAATATCCGCTTCATGGCTTGCAATTTTCTCATAGGCCAGCCTCTTTTCTTTGGCAGTCATGGAGCCGGTTATCAGCACAGGCCTCTTTTCAATTCCCTGTTCTAAAAAAAGAGAGGTCATAGACTCAAAATGCTGCCTTGCCAGCACTTCAGTGGGCGCCATCAATGCTCCCTGATATCCATTGTACGCGGCCTGAAGAAGGGACAGAATCGCAATAATTGTTTTTCCCGAGCCCACATCCCCCTGGATCAGGCGGTTCATCACCAGACCTTTTTCCATATCCAGATATACTTCCTCCAGAGCCCGCTCCTGGGCGCCGGTAAGTTTATAGGAAAGTTTATCTTTTACAGCCTCCACCTCCGGCCTCCGCACAATGATATAGGGGGACCTTCTGTCTGTCCTCTGTTCCTTCAGCCTACGCACGCCCACCAAAAACATAAAAAACTCATCGAAAACCAGACGCTTTCTGGCGAAAAGAAGTTCTGTCCTGTCTGCGGGAAAATGTATATGCTCTATGGCATAGTTGATTTCAGACAGCTCATATTTGCGCCTCAAATCCGCAGGCATATATTCCCGTTCCATCTGTCTGGCTTCCATCGCCTGAATCTGGGTTTTTACAATTGTTTTGTTTGTGAGGCCTTTTGTCTGTCCGTAGATAGGCTGCATGGAATTGACCACTGCCTCATAACTCCCGGCGGTGAATACCTGAGGCTGCTCCATAATCAGACGGCCCCGTTTTCTCACTATCCTTCCCCGGAAAACATATTGCTCACCTGACTTTAAATTAGCCCTCATGTAGGGCATATTATACCAGCATATCTGAAGGGAACCTGTCAGATCCTTGTGAGAAACAGAAACGATCTGCATGCGGTTTAAACGCAGAAGATCCGGCGCTCTTGTGAGCACTGCTTCCACTGCCATCACCGTCTGTTCCTTCAACTGTCCAACGGCCACTGGCGCCTCGTAAGTATCATAGGCCCTCGGGTAGTAAGAAAGAAGATCTCCCACCGTAAAAATCCCCAATTTTTCAAAGAGTTTGCCCGTCTTTTCCCCAATTCCCTTTAATGTATTTACAGGCTGTCCGTTTAACATTGTGAAAAGCTCCTTTTAGAGAAACCGGCCTGGCAGTGATTACATATTCAGCGCGTCCAGTCCCAGTTTAATACATCCCATAATTCCCTGGTCGTCGTTTAAACTGGCAGGAACAATATAATTGTCAATATCCTGCAGCTCTTTGGTGTTGATATAGCCGCCTACGAGCTCCAGAACTTTAGCCCTGATCAGAGGAAAGAGCTGTCTCTGATGCATAACGCCGCCCCCCAGGATAATCTTCTGAGGTGAAAGAATCATAATATAATCTACAAGAGCCTGGGCAATGTAGCAGCTCTCCAGCTCCCACACTTCCGGCACGTCCACCAGATCCACCGCTTTTTTGCCCCATCTGGCCTCAATGGAAGGGCCGCTGGCAAAGCCTCCAGGCAGTTTGAATGGTAGGGGCAGATTCCGCCTTTGGGGTCCTGAGGGTGACGCTCCAGAAGTATATGGCCTCCTTCAGGGTGAAGCATGCCGTGGAGCAGTTTTCCATTGGTGCAGATCCCCACTCCCACACCGGTTCCGATGGTAATATACACAGCACTGTCCAGACCCTTGGCACAGCCGTAGGTCAGCTCGCCCAGGCAGGAGCCGTTGACGTCCGTGTCCAGTCCCATGGGTACCTTCAAAGCTTCCTTCAGTCCCCCCAGGAGATCCTTATGCCTCCAGGCCAGCTTGGGCGTGTCCAGAATATAGCCGTAAGTTTCAGACTCCGGATTTACATCTACAGGCCCGAAAGCAGCCACTCCAAGGGCTTTAATATCCTTGTCCTTAAAATACTCCACGATTCTCGGGATGGTTTCCTCCGGTGTGGTAGTGGGAATGGATTTCTGTTCTAATATAGTCCCATCTTCTGTTCCGATGGCGCAGACCATCTTCGTGCCTCCTGCTTCCAACGCTCCGATTAACATGTGTGTATCCTCCTTTAGTTGAAAATCTTAGTTTCATTTATCTATTATTATAGCGTCCCTGCCCCTGATGGCAAGCTTCCATTTTCCTATGGTCTGCCACCTAGCTTTTTCCTTAGTCCGTGACCGGCCTGGCCTCTTGGCCTGCCGCCAGCTTTCCCCCCGGCCTATGGCAGGCCTGGCCTCTCTTGGGCCTGCCGCCAGCTTTTCCCCCGGCCTATGGCAGGCCCGGCCTCTCTTGGGCCTGCCGCCAGCTTTTCCCCCAGCCTGTGGCAGGCCCGGCCTCTCTTGGGCCTGCCGCCAGCCTTTTCCCCCAGCCTATGGCAGGCCCGGCGGCTTTTACGGCATATGATTTCTGCGCCGCAGTAAAAAGGCGGCTGCCATATCCAACCGGGTACAGCAGCCGTCTGCAATTACAGTTTTATCATGAAACTTATTTTTTCCTGCCCAGAATTCTTAAAATATACAGGAACAGATTGATGAAATCCAGGTACAGCTGCAGCGCTGAGAAGATGGAAGCCTTGGCAGCCATCTCAGGCATCTGGCCGTAATACACGTAGTATGCCTGAATCTTCTTCACGTCATATGCAGTGAGCAGCAGGAACACAAAGATACCCACGGTGCACACGGTGGTTTCAAAGGCGCTTAAATCAATAAACATAGCCAATATCCAGAAAAAGAACAGGAATACCAGTCCGCCCATCAAAAACGGGCGCAGCTTTGCAAAATTAATATTTCCAAACCAGCCGATGGCAGCCATTATGCCGAAGAATACGGAGGTCACTCCAAATACCATCCACAGAATGGTCAAATCAAAAATATACAGATATGCTGAGAAAAAGACGCCGTTGATAACTGCATACAGGAAGAACATCGTCCTGGCCATAGCCACAGACATCTTCTCAATCCTGGCAGACAGGTAAATAACAACTCCCAGCTCTGCCACCACAAGGCATAATACCAATAGGGAATATTTGACAGATAGAAAACCAAATCTGCCCTGTATCCTCCCACGGCAACTGCAAAGGTAACCAACAGGCCTAAAAACATCCAACCGAATGTTTTGGCAGTGTAACGCCCCAGGGACTCTCCCTCCACCTGGACTTCATAGGATCGGTTCATCATTTCTTCATTCATACTTACTATCTCTCCTTTCATCGATTTATCTAACTAAATCCGCAATTATGGATACTGCAAAAAATATATTCAGCAGGTAGCCGATAATTGCAATCACCAAAGCGATAATTCCCAGAACCACGGCGGCATTGGCTATATTGGCTTGGCAGAATTTCTGGCCTTCTGTCCAAGGGTAATTCCCACTCCGCCTAAAAGGATACCGCCCAAGGCTGCAAAAAATAAAGCTACTATAACCCCTGCAATGGAAAGAACCAGAGCAGGAACCGCATACTTTCCGTGATCCGCCACCTGCACCTGCACTACGCTTCCCTGGGGAGTCGTCTGCCCCTGAGGCAGCGGCTGGTGCAGCAAACCTATCAATTCTTCCAGGCCCTCACGGAACATTTTCTTAGGCAGCGCGCCCACAAACCCCTTGAGCGGATTCTCCCTGCCCTTTCCAACCCACGCCTCCAGGTGGATTTTTCCCTCTGCATATTCGTAACGCACAAATCTGGCCATCACCAGAAAGCCGTCGCCTTCCTGCCAGACTTCCTGGCCCTTATGCATTTTTTTCTTAAAGCCGTTTTTGTTCAGATAATCCTCCATTATAAACCTGACAAAATCCTCCGGCTGGTTTAACTGCTCATCTCTGACCCATCTTGCCATTTTCATACCTCTCTTTAGTAAGTTTTATTCTGCGGATATAAGATAATAGTAGATAGGCTGACCGCCATACTGGAGTTCAATCTCCTTATCCGGGAATAGCTGTTCCGCCTGGCTTATCAAAGCCCTGGCTTCTCCCTCCGGCACATCGCCGCCGTAATAAACCGTTATCAGTTCGGAATCCTCATCCAGCATAGCCTTTAAAGCGTCAAGGGCTGTACGTCCCCTCTCTTTGCCCACTGCCAGTATCCCCTGGTCTCCGATAGCCATGATATCTCCCTCTTGTATATCATTGCCGTCTATATTGGTGGTTCTCACCGCATAGGTCACCTGAGCGGTCTTTACATTCTCCATCTCGGAGGCCATATTTTTCAAATTCTCCCCGGGAGATAAATCCGGCATGAAATTCACCAGCGCCGTAATTCCCTGTGGTACGGTTTTGGATGGGATTACAATGATCGTTTTATCCTCTGTCAAGGCTCCGGCCTGCTGTGCAGCCATGATAATGTTTTTATTGTTGGGCAGGATGAAAATGTTGTCGGCATTCACCTTGTGGATGGCGTTCAGCATATCCTCTGTGCTGGGATTCATCGTCTGTCCTCCCTCGATCAGATAGTCGGTACCGATTCCCTTAAATATTTCCTTTAATCCCTCGCCGCTGGAAACTGCAATAAATCCGTACTCCTTTCGCTCCGAAAGCCCTCCTTCTTTGGCCGCCTTTTCCTCAGCCTGCTCTCTGGCAATTCTCTCTGCATCCTGAATCACCCGCTCCTGGTGCTCCTCCCTCATGTTATCGACCTTCATGCGTGACAAAGACCCAAAGGTCAAAGCCTTCTCAAAGGCCAGGCCGGGATGGTTGGTGTGCACATGGACCTTCACAATCTCCTCGTCGGATACCACAACCAAAGAATCGCCGATGGATTCCAGATACGTCTTAAATCCCAGCTCCTCTTCTTCAGCAAATTCCTTTTCCAGGTTAATAATAAACTCTGTACAGTATCCAAATTTAATATCCGCCGTATCTATATCCGTCCTTGCAGCCCCTCTTGCCGACGTTTGGACGGTTTCACGGGCGCGGACTCACTTCCCAAAGAAAAGTCGCCGGTCTTTCCTGTCAGTCCGTCAAATGCCCCCTTTACCACCTGCATCAGCCCCTGGCCGCCTGAATCTACAACCCCCGCCTGTTTTAACACAGGAAGTATCTCCGGAGTCTGATCCAGTATATAGTCTCCATGCCGGATGACCTCGGCAGCAAAGGTCTCAATATCGTCTGTGCAGGAAGCCATCTCCAGAGCCTTGTCGGACATGCCCTTGGCCACTGTAAGAATCGTTCCCTCCTTAGGTTTCATAACCGCCTTGTAGGCAGTCTCCGTACCTCTCACCATGGCGTTGGCCAGGATGGTGGTGGTTATCTCATCATTTCCTTTAATCTCTTTTGTAAAACCTCTGAGAAGCTGAGACAGAATAACTCCGGAATTTCCCCTTGCCCCCCGAAGAGATCCGGATGAAATAGCCCTTGCCAGCTCATCCATCGTAGGTGACTCCAGTTCCGCCACTTCCCTTGCAGCAGCCATAATCGTCAGTGTCATGTTGGTTCCCGTGTCCCCGTCCGGGACAGGGAACACATTCAGTTCATTAATCCAGTCTTTCTTGGCCTCCAGGGCCTTAGCTCCTGCCAGGAACGCATTTTTGACCATCCCGGCATCAATTGTACTTACACCCACAGGTAACTTCCTCCTAATCAATCACTCTCACACCTTCTACAAAGATGTTGATTTTCTCAACCTCCATGCCGGTGAATTCCTCTACTCTGTATTTCACGCTTTCGATTAAGTTGTCAGATACTGCGGATATACTGACCCCGTAGGATACGATTACATGAAAATCAATGGATATCTTGTTGTCTATAATATCCACATTAATGCCATGAGTCAGACTTTCTCTCTTTAAAAGCTTAACCAGTCCGTCTTTCATGCTCACTGCCGCCATGCCGACAATGCCAAAGCACTCCACTGCGATGGTTCCTGCATATAAAGCAATCACATCCGGGTTAATTTGAATTTCACCCATCTTATTGCTGATTCGTCCCTTCATACACATGCCTCCAATCTTTCCATTAAACACGCCGCGCCTGTGCTGCTGACGCAGCCGTGTGAAGGTTCTCCCCGATACACGGCAGGATTTTTCATGCCTCATACCGCAAAGTTCCTTTTACTAGAGACAGTATACACTATTTTCTGAAAAAAAGAAATAAATTTTTTGTTTTTTCACTTTGCAAATTTTATCACTTTCTGGTATCATACATTTGTTGTGGATTTTTACTTATATGGAAATCCAAGTAACGTGTTAAGGAGGTGCAATAGTATGGCTAAGTGTGTAATCTGTGAAAAGGCAGCTCATTTTGGCAATAAAGTGAGCCATTCCCATAGAAGGTCCAACAAGATGTGGAAAGCGAATGTAAAGTCTGTTAAGGTTAAAGTTAACGGCGGAAGTCAGAAGATGTACGTATGTACTTCCTGCTTACGTTCCGGCCTTGTGGAAAGAGCGTAATTAAACAGTACATGATTCATTTAAGAAGCATTGCCCCGACGGTTGTCGGCAGGCAATGCCTTCTTTTTAAGCTTTTTATTTTTTAATTTTGAAACGTGCCACCAGTTCTTCCAGCATGGCTGCCTGTCCTGATAATTCCTGGCTGGCTGCAGCGCTTTCTTCCGCTGTGGCGGCATTGGTCTGAACCACGCTCGAAATCTGATCCAATCCCAAGGTCACCTGAGTGACGGAACGCGCCTGTTCCTCTGCGGCCTCCGCGATTTTGCCGAACATCTCCGTAACCTCGTTGGCGCTCTTGACCGAAGCGTCCATGGAAGCGGCAGCCTCCCCTGCAATGCCGGTTCCCCTCTCCACAGACTCCAGGGAATGTTCAATCAGGGCTGAGGTATCCTTGGAAGCGACCGAACTTTTAGTAGCCAGATTTCTCACTTCATCGGCAACTACAGCAAAGCCTTTGCCTGCTTCCCCTGCCCTGGCCGCCTCCACTGCGGCGTTCAGCGCCAGGATATTCGTCTGGAATGCAATGTCTTCTATGGTTTTTATGATCTTGCTGATCTCATTGGAGCTGGAAGTGATTTCGTCCATAGCCTCTATCATTTCCCGCATTTTTTTATTGCTTCCGGTCAGTTCCTCACGCATAACGCCAACCTTTTCATTGGCGGTTCTGGCGCTGCCGGCCGTCCGTTCAATGTGTCCGGATATCTCAGCAACTGTGGCAGCCAGCTCCTGGATGGAGGAGGCCTGCTCCGTAGTTCCCTGGCTCAGGGCCTGGGCTCCGTCGGATACCTGTTCCGCGCCGCTTGACACCTGTTCTGCCGAGGTTGTAATCTGAAGCATGGTATCTGAAAGCTTGGCTATGATTCCCTTTACAGAATCCACCAGTGAAGCAAAATCCCCCACATATAGTTCGCCTGCCTCAATTTCTGCCATCAGGTTTCCGTTTGCAATTTTCCCGAGAACCTGATCCAAATCCTTCAGAATACCTGACATGCTGTTGACAATCACGCTTGTGGCAGCGGACAGCTCCCCGGTTTCATCCCTGGCGTTCACCTGGGGAACGGGACTGCTTAAATCTCCCTCTGCCAGAAGCTTCAGCCGTTTCGCACAGGCTGAGATAGGCTTGCCAAGGGATCGGATAATTGCTCAATACAGCCTGCTTCGGTGGCCACATTCTTATATGCCGTCAGTTCCTGAGAGACCCGATCCGCCGTTATGATCGCCATCTCTTTCATGGTCTGTTCCAGCGTATCATTGGTGCTGCTATAGTTGAGATACCCGCAGACGATACCTAACAGCAGCAGGGATATCACAACCGTAGAAACCATACTTACCATGATCTTTCCTTTTATTCCCTTCATACTATCACCATTCCCTCTCCTTTTATATTACCTTGTAATCCGCTTGCAGAACTGCTTACAAACGTTTGCATCTTACAAGTCTCCTTATTATATATCGGCAAATAACAGATTTTCTTAAGAAACTGTCAAAATGCAGCTTTTGAATCTTTTTTTATGTTCTGCTGAAAGCGCCAATCTTTTTTTCTTCCCTCAAAAAAAGCCACCGGCTTCCGGCAAATAACCGGAAACCAGTGGCTTTACGACTCCTATTAAGTTCCTACCCGATCCGCTATATTAACAACAGAACAAATTATATCCTAATACTAAACAGCCGATAACGAACAGGAAGGTAAAGATTGTCTCAGGAATAAACAACAGCACCGCCATGCCGAAACCAAAACAGAACAGCATAAGCCCGCATATTCTTCTCATATCTTAATCATCTCCCCCATTCTGCAACAAGCTATATTCTATCATATGCAGAAATGCGGGTTTCATTACCACTCCTTACATCGAAAGAAACAGGAAGGCGGGTTTCCCTATGATAGCTGCTGCATTCCTCCCGCCAGCCATAAGGGGTGCAGAGCCTTCTTACAGTCTTTTCAACAGATATGCCATGTTCTGACCCAGATTTTCCATATTGCAAAGGCCTCCTGATCCTGTTTGACATCACCCGGCGTCTGCCCGAATCCCATGTTCCAGTAAGTAGAGCCTGCCACATACATTTCATGGTTCAGGAAAAAGTGGTTCATGGTATCTATGGCCTGCAAAGCGCCACCTTCGGGCTGCTGCCACCGCTGCGCCAACTTTGTGTTTAAACAGTCCGGGGTTCATATCGCCTGCCACGGCGGCCCGCTCTAAAAGCGCCTGCATATTTGCAGATACATTTGCCGAATAGACCGGGGAGCCAAGAAGAATTCCGTCCGCCTCCTTCATCTTTCTAAAAACTTCCCGGAAACCGTCTTGACCATGAACGCAATTTCCCTGATTTTTGCAGGCCCAGCACGCCTTACACGGCGCAATGACGGTTCCTGCAAACTGTACAAGCTCGGTTTCAATTCCTGAAGTATTTAGCGCCTCAAAAACTTTATAAATCAATATTGCCGTATTGCCGTCCTTTCTGGCGCTGCTGTTAATTCCCAATACTTTCATGCCTGCCGCCTCCTTAATACCAATCGTGCTTTTCACCGCGGTCAAGGGCGTTGATCCGCTCCATCTCATCTTCGGTCAATTCAAAATCATAGAGTTTCGTGTTTTCCTGAATATGGTCGGGATTGCTGGAACCGGGGATAACCACCACGCCTTTTTGCAAATTCCATCGCAAAATTACCTGTGCGGAAGATACGCCATGCGCTCCGGCAATTTCAGAAATCACAGCGTCGCCAAGCAGTTCTCCTGTATGTCCTCTGCCTCCCAGCGGATACCAGCCTTGTACTACGATTCCCAAATCCTGAATAAATGGAATTACATCATTCTCCTGATAATAAGGATGGATTTCATTCTGAACCAATGCGGGGACAGTATCCACTTTCGGTAAAAACCCGGTCAATTCCTCCACATACCAGTTGGACAATCCAACTGAACGGATTTTTCCATCTTTTACAAACTGTTCCATCGCTTTATACGCCTCCACATCATTTGGATCGGATGATGCAAAAGCATTAAATCTACGTAGCCCACATCCAGCCGGTCCAGACATGCCTGGATCGACTGCGCCGGATTCTCCATCTCTCTGCCTGGATAAATTTTCGTCGTAACAAAAACATCCCCCCGCTGTACGATCCCTTCGCTGACTGCTTCCCTGATTGCCCGCCCGACTTCCTCCTCGTTGCCATAGGCAGATGCAGTATCAATAAGACGGACGCCGCTGGATAAGGCAGATTTCACAGAATTGATACACGTATCACCATGGAGACTATAAGTTCCAAGACCATTGATTGGCATCTCATATCCACTGTTTAGCATTACCGTCTTAGTTTCAAAGTTAAACTCTGCTTTTACAATTGTCTTTTTCTCTTCCATTGGTTCCTTATCTACATGCTCGGCCTCAGCATCCGTTTTTTGTGCAGATTCAATCCTATCTTCTGCCGGTATTGTTTCTGCGCCTCCTGCTGCCCCGGTTTCCTCCGTCCTATTTTGCCCGCAAGCGGTCATAGGAAGGGCCAATAAGAAAACGATTATAAGGCTGAATATTTTTCTCATTTCACAGACTCCCTTATCGCTATTTAACATTTTCCCAAAATCTCTTGATTTCTTTTAATTTTGAGTCAGAACCGAACTCGATTTCACACTTATTTTAAATATTCCTCAAAGAACTGTTCCAGCTTATCAAAGGGAATCATGCCTTTTTTGCCGCCGTCATACAGATCCGTATGGACTGCACCCGGAATAATCAATAGTTCCTTGTTGTCTTTTTGGGGATTATCCTTCACCATAGCTGCATATGCGTCACGGCTGAAATAGCAGGAGTGCGCCTTCTCTCCATGGATCACCAAAACGGCGCTTCGGATCTCATTGCTGTACTGAAGGATCGGCTGGTTCATAAAGGACATGCATCCTATCATATTCCAGCCGCCATTGGAATTTAAGGAGCGCTTGTGGTAGCCGCGGTCCGTTTTATAATAATCGTGATAATCTGCCACAAAGAAAGGCGCATCCTCCGGAAGCGGATCCACAACACCGCCGCCCAGCGCATAGCTGCCGTTTTTATAATCAATGATCCTCTGAGCGTTCATGGCTTCTTTCTTCGCATATCGCGCATCGGCAGAGTTTTCAGCGTCAAAGTATCCGTTGGCATTGACACGGGACATATCATACATTGTTGAGGCAGCCGCAGCCTTAATGCGGGTATCCAACGCCGCCACGTTGAGAGCCAGGCCTCCCCAGCCGCAGATACCGATAATGCCAATGCGCTGCGGGTCAATATTTCCTGTACGGAAAGAAAGTCCACCGCAGCCTGGAAATCCTCTGTGTTTATGTCCGGCGAAGCCATATAACGGGGCGTGCCGCTGCTTTCTCCGGTAAAGGAAGGATCAAAGGCAATGGTTAGAAATCCACGTTCTGCCATTGTCTGTGCATACAGTCCGGCTGCCTGCTCCTTCACCGCGCCAAAGGGCCCGCATACCGCAATGGCGGCCAGCTTCTCTTCTGCCCCTTTAGGCGCGTAAAGGTCTGCCGCCAGTGTGATTCCATAGCGGTTAGGAAATGTCACCTTGCGGTGGTTCACCTTATCACTTTTCGGGAACGTCTTATCCCATTCATCTGTCAATGCAAGCTTTACGGTATCTGCCATTTTACTATACCTCTCTTTCTTTTCCGACATTTTTAATTCCTGTTTTTCTTTTTCCATACGTCTTACTAAAAAATCAAGACAGTCAACTTTTCCCTGACTTTCATGCAGGCTCTCCATCAAACTGCAGCGGTGCCTTCGCAGCAGCCTGACAGCATCCTGAACCTGGCCGTTGCTATAGAACCAGCAGACCTTCTCAATGGTTTGTGAGCCACAGCCTGCATCCTTAAGATTCTGAATCAGCTCATCCGTATAACCGCCTCCCTTCCTGCTATGTCTTGATTATATTCTCTTGATTTTTAGTTTGCTAATGGCTATAATTTATATCGTGATATAATTTTTAGAATGTCATTGGAGGATGATATGGAACTGCGAACCATGAGATATTTTCTTGCAGTGGCCAGGGAGGAAAATATGACACGCGCGGCAGAGCTGCTTCACGTTACCCAGCCTACGCTCTCCAAACAATTAAAGGCCCTTGAAGATGAACTTGGGAAAAAACTGTTTACGCGGCACAGTTTCAGCATACAACTTACGGAGGAAGGCATTTTGCTGCGGAAACGGGCGGAGGACCTGGTGAAAATGGCTGATAAGATTACAACCGAATTTCTCACATTAGATGATGTATTGGGTGGCGATATTTACTTCGGTATGGCAGAATCCTACCAGATCAGGCATCTTGCTTCCGCAATTAAGCAATTTAAAAATACGTATTCCGATCTGCGATACCATATCACCAGCGGCGATACGGAGCAGGTCACAGAAAAGCTGGATAAAGGCGTGATTGATTTTGCTGTTCTGGCCGAAGAGCCCAATACCGTGAAATATCATTTTCTTGTTTTTCCTGAAGCAGATTTATGGGGTGTTGTCATGCCAGAGGACTGTCCCCTTGCACAAAAGCAGTCGGTCTGTGCAGAGGCTCTGGCCGGACTCCCGCTCTTTTGTTCGGAACAGGGCTGGAACCACGATATCTCCAGATGGTGTGGCAATAAAATAGATGAACTGCATCTCGAAGGGTCTTTCCGCCTGTCCTATAATGGCTCTTTATTTGTAAAGGAGGGCCTTGGATATCTTCTGACCTTTAAACATCTCATTGATACAAGTCCCGGCAGCCGGCTTGTTTTTCGCCCGCTGTCACCTAAGCTTGAAACAAAAATATATCTAATCTGGAAAAAATATCAGGTATTTACCCCTATTGCGGAGCGGCTTCTGGAATACTTGAAAAATAGTTTTGAGGCAGAAAAATAGCCCTCCGGCCTGGAGGGCATATCGTATACGCTCTAAAGTTTGTTCCTTTCCACAGGGAAGTATGTGCAAGTCCGATCCTTCCGTTTATTTCACATCCATATGCTCCGTCTTTCCCGTATCATAGGATGCGGCAGTGTCCTTTGCCGCCTGCACCGTCTCCTCAGACACAGCCGGTTTCCCCCCAGAAACTTATTGATAAAATCGGGCGCCATATCAATCACCTTGGTGATGGCGTCCTGGTTCTTTACATTGACCAGCTTTGTGACGCCGTTCTGGATTACCAGGACTGCACTGGGGCTCATCTTGGCGCTCATGCCGCCGCCCCCCTTCTGCTTCTGCTTGCTGCCCTCTGCAAATGCACCGGCTGCCATACCGCATGTTACGTCGATGAGAGGAACAATTATGGTTTCTCCTACCTGTACCGGTTCACCCACTACGGTCTTGGTTGTGACGAACTGGTCCATGCCCTTGAATAACGTGTCTATTGTAGATGTAAATTGATTGTCTGCCATAGTATGTTCCTCTTTTCTTTTATTTTATAAAGCCCCGTACCAGCTTCCACGTATGCTTGTCAAAATAAATCTGTACTGCCAGCCACAACAGGAATCCCAGCCGTATTCTCCCCTGAAAGCTTCCCTCCCCCTCCAGTACCTGCCGGTCAAATACAGGATAAATGGAGAGCTGCCTGTGGCAGAAAGGATAAATCAGGCTGGCTGCCTGGAGGGCCTGTCCCGTGGTATATGGATCCTCAAAACCAAAGGTAATGGTTCCCCGCCCCTTCCCGGGCCAAAGATGCGCCAGCAGGCGCCGGGCCTGTTTCCACAGAAAGCGGAGCGAAGCCTGGTTCTTCTCATTCTCCAGCCACTCCCTCTTATTCCGTACAAATTCATTGATCCCTTTTAGCTTACCATAAATCCGCTCAAAAGAAAACCGGAGTTTTTTCAGAGTATTCCGAATCCGGCTGGCCATTTTCTGTAGAAACGTTTTCAGAAAACTCTGGGGTTCTCCATTCTGCCCCTCCGAACTCCGGCGTTCCGGCCCGGGAGCCCTTTCCTCTGTTTTCCCGGGCCTGCCCTCCTGGCTGACCTCAGCTTCGGACTGGATTCCCCGGCGCCGCTCCACAGACTCCCTGTACTGCTTCTCGTCCATCTCCAGCTCCCTGCACAGAGTGTCCTCCACGTCCTGCCCCATATCCATTGCCTCTTTTGCAGCCTCCTGAACCGGCTTTTGCCTGCAGGATTTCCAGAATGGTATGCCGAAAATACGCAGCTTCATCAAAAGGCCCTTTTCCCTGTCATAATCCGCTCTGAAGGACAGTATATGCAGAAGCCAGTGAACCCTGGCCTGGGCTTTTGCTTCTTCACTCCATTCTCCCCTTACTTTATACCGCAGCGGGACAAAAAGCAGCGCCAATACCAGAAAAAGCAGTATCCCCAGAACCACCAGAAGGATAATGCCGATTATTTTCAATATCAGAAGTACAATATGCATCATCCAAGATACCTCATATATCCATTCCAGTCAAATGCCCCTGTTTTTTGGTACATATCGTCCACCATGGTCCGCACCAGCTCCCTGGCCTCCCCCATGCCCGACGCCACTCCCAGGATCAGGGGCTCCTGCCCTTCCCGCTCCTCCTTTGTGAGAAGGAGCACAGGACGGATGTCAAGTATATGATTCCCACTCTCAGGCAGAGTAATCACATAGGTGTCCGGCATAATCCGTTTTTCCCGGATTCCCCGGAGAACCTCCGCCCGCTTCCTGCCGGCATTTTCGCCCATGTATAAATGTTTCCACCAGCGCATACACCTGTCCCCTGTTCTCCAACTATATTCTCTCTGTTTCCCGGGCCCCGAACTTACAGGGCGGACGGCCCCGTCAGGACTGCCCGGACAAAGGTCAGCCCTCTGCCATCACCCACAGCCTTACCAGATCCAGGGCCTTCATCATGGACTGTTCCCGTATCTTTTCCCTGTTGCCTTTGAAATGATATTCCCTGACCTCTGTTTTCCCTTTCAGTGAGCAGGCCATAAACACCAGGCCCACAGGCTTTCTGTCGGTGCCGCCGCCTGGTCCCGCAAGGCCCGTAATGGCCACGCACACATCCGTACCGCTCCTTTCGGCTCCCCCCAGGGCCATCTCCAGGGCAGTCTCCCTGCTCACAGCCCCGTAAGTCTTCAGCGTCTCCTCCTTCACTCCCAGAAGGCGCATTTTTGCCTCGTTGGAGTATGTGACCATACCTTCCATGAACACATCGGAAGCCCCTGAGACGTTAACCAGCTTTGCAGCCACCATGCCGCCCGTACAGGACTCGGCCGTGGACATGGTCAGTCCCCTCTCCTTTAACAGCTCCACCACTGCCATTTCCAGAGTCACATGCTCCTCTGTGGCGAATACAGCCCTTCCAAAACGGCTTTCTATCTCTCGAAGCAACGGGGCGATAAGAGCCTCCGCCGCCGCCTTGTCATTCCCTCTGGCTGTAAGGCGCAAATCCACCTGTGCGGTCTTTGCATAAGTTGCAATGGTGGGATTTGTCTGACTGTGGATTAAGTCCAGAAGCATGTCCTCCACCTGGCTCTCCCCAACTCCGCAGATCTTCACCATCCTGGACACCAGCGCCTGCCGCTGTCGTTTCTGCAGCCAGGGCATCACCTGCTGCAGGAACATAGGACGGAGCTCTCCGGGCGGCCCGGGAAGCAGAATGGCGGTCTTGCCCTCCCGCTCCAGAATCAGCCCCGGAGCCATGCCGTTGCCGTTATCCAGCACAAGAGCGCCCTCAGGGACGGACGCCATCTTCCAGTTATTCTCAGGAATCTCTTTCAATATATGATTGTCGAAAAAACGCTTCAGGTGTTCTCTGGTGTGGGCGTCCTCCGCCAGCTTCACGCCCATGGCCTCTGCGCACGCCTCCTTGGTCAAATCATCTTCCGTAGGTCCCAGTCCTCCTGTGAGAATCACAAGTTCGGATCGGCCCAGAGCCGTCTCTATAACGGCCTTCATCCGTCCGTAATTGTCTCCCACCGTCACCTGGTAATACATATCAAAGCCCAGGGCCGCACATTGCTCTGCCAGGAACTGGGCGTTACTGTTGACAATATTGCCCATCAGCAGCTCCGTACCTACAGATATGAGTTCCGCCGTCATCCTACATGCCTCCCTCAGTCAGTATCTTGTAGTTTTTCGCAACATAGTCCACCAAGGAAATGAGGGTAAGGGCCAGGGCGATCCAAAGGGTGATATCGGCGGCCAGGCTCAGAGCCGGAATATTCATAATCAGAAGCACAACTGCAATCATCTGAAAGGTAGTTTTAAATTTGCCCCAGTAGCTGGCTGCAATCACCACGCCGTTGTCTGCGGCAACCAGACGGAATCCGCTGATAATAAACTCCCGGCTGATAATGACAATCACCATCCAGGCCGGAACCTGCCCAAGCTCAATGAGGCAGATGAGTGCGGAGCAGACCAGCAGCTTGTCGGCCAGAGGGTCCATGAATTTTCCGAAATTCGTTACAAGATTATACTTCCGGGCAATCTTTCCGTCCAGCAAATCCGTAAGGCTGGCTATGATAAACAGCACATTGGCAGCAATCCGCATGGTCTGGTTCCCGCCGCCCTCCCAGAGCAGGGCCGCCACAAAAAAAGGTATCAATATAACACGTGCAATGGTCAGTTTATTGGGCAGATTCATCGTACACCTCTCCTATCAAATCGTACTCGGCGGCTCCCGTCACTTTAACCTTTACAAAGTCGCCGGACATCAGTTCCACATCCCCGTTTACAAATATCAGGCCGTCCACATTGGGTGCATCCATGTAGGTTCTCCCCACATAGGCGGGCTCATCCACCACCTTGCCCTCAATGAGCACCGTAAGAATACGCCCCACCATTTCACAGTGTTCAAAAGCAATATCCTGCTGCAGCTCCATAATCTCGTCCCTGCGCTCCTCCTTCAGCTCCTGAGGCACCTGGTTCGGATAGGAGAAGGCAGGCGTGTCCTCCTCGGCGGAGTAGGCAAATACACCCAGTCGCTCAAACTCCATCTCATTGACAAAGTCCATCAGCTCCTCATGGTCGCTCTCCGTCTCGCCTGGAAAACCGGATATCAGCGTGGTTCTGAGGGCAATGTCCGGAATCTCCTCCCGAAGCTTTCTTATGCGCTCCTTCAGCTCTTCCTTGTGGGTCCGCCTCCCCATTCGTTTCAGAATTTTGTCGCTGGCATGCTGGATGGGGATATCCAGATAGTTACAGACCTTGTCCTCCGTCCGGATGGTTTCAATAAGCTGATCCGTAATCTCCTCAGGATAGCAGTACTGAATCCGTATCCACTGGATTCCCGGAATCCTGGCAAGCTCCCGCAGCAGCTTAGGAAGTGATTTCACCCCGTAGAGATCCGTTCCGTATAAGGTCGTCTCCTGAGCCACAAGAATCAGTTCTTTCACCCCGGCCTCAGCCAGTTCTCCGGCCTCTTCTATGAGACGCTCCATAGGAACGCTCCTGTAGGGTCCCCTCAGGGAAGGGATAATGCAGTATGTGCACCGCTTGTCGCAGCCCTCTGCAATCTTGAGAAATGCATAGTGTCCGCCTGTGGTTACCACCCGCTTTATATGTCCCATAGGAAGCTGATTCAGATCCTTAAAACAGGAAATATGGTTTCCCTTCCCGCCTCCCAGCGCCTCGTCCAGCACTCTGGAAATTTCTTCGTAGGAAGTCGTGCCAATAATGGCGTCCACCTCTCCGATCTCATCCAGAATCTCCTGCTTATAGCGCTGGGCCAGGCATCCCGCCACAATCAGCGCCCTGCACCTGCCTTCTTCCTTATAGCGGGCCATATCCAATATGGTATTGACGCTCTCTTCCTTTGCGTCCCCGATGAAACAGCAGGTGTTCACCAGAATCACATCCGCCTCCGTCTCATCGTCCGTAAAGGTCAGCCCCCTGCTTCCAAGGACGCCCAGCATTTTCTCCGTATCCACCAGATTCTTATCGCACCCTAAAGATACGCAAAATAATTTGATATTCTCCATATATGTTATCGACTCCCGAATCTATTGCTGTATGTTCAAACGCGCCGCCGCCGTAAAACCTGTTCCAAAACATATAAGCCATCTCTGCCTTTGCAGGAGACGGCTTACCGTGGTTTTAAGCGTTCTCTTCTTCCTCTTCCGTCATTTCTTCCTCCGGAAGGATTTTCACCTTCTGGTGATACAGCTCGTCAATGGCGATGGACAGCGGCTTTTTGCCTGCCGCGCCCGCTACCATAGGATCCTCGCCTCCGATAATCTGTCTTGCGCGTCTGGACGCCGCAATTACAATGGAATAACGGCTCTGCACCACCGGCTGCTCTCCCGGCTCGATATCACTGTTTACTACGTCGATTAAGTCTGTGTATGATGGATGTAACATATTTACAATCCCCTTTCAAAATATATAATATTGTTTCTTTCCCTAAAGCTGTCTGCGCCCGCTATCTGTCGTCCAGGTGGCAGAGTTCCTCCCGCATCCGGTTCAGGAATTCCAGATGATAGGCGGTCTTATTGTGCTGAAGCTGGATGAGCTGATGCATCTGCTCCACGCAGGTATGGATTTCGTCGTTTATCAGAAGGTAATCGTAGGCCTCCATTCCCGAGGCTTCTTCCGCCGCGCGCCGGAGCCTGGCGTTGATAACCTCTATGGTTTCAGTTCCCCGTCCGACCAGACGGCGGCGCAGCTCCCCGGCGTTAGGAGGCGTGACAAAGATAAGGAGAGCATCGGGAAAACGCTTCTTCACCTTCAGCGCTCCCTGGATCTCGATCTCCAGTATCACATCCTTGCCCTCCGCCATCCGCTTTTCCACATACTCCCTGGGCGTACCGTAATAGTGGTTCACATACTGGCATATTCCACCAGCTGCTTATCCTCTATCATCTGCTGGAATTGTTCCCGGGTAACGAAGAAATAATCCTCCCCGTCCACTTCTCCTTCCCGCGGCTGCCTGGTGGTGGCGGAGATGGACAACGCATAATTGTCATACCGCCTAAGCAGCTCCTTCATAAGTGTTCCCTTGCCTGCACCGGAAAATCCCGATACAACCACTAATATACCCTGCTGGTTCATGATTCGCTCTCCCTGATTTTTCAATGTTCCGGTGTGATACGGCCTACTCAATATTCTGAATCTGTTCCCTGACCTTCTCAATCTCTGTCTTAAGGCTATGGCCTTGTCTGAGACAGATAAATCGGAAGATTTGGAAAGGATGGTGTTGGCTTCCCTGTTCATCTCCTGTGCAATGAAATCCAGCTTGCGCCCTACGCTCTCCCCGCTCAAAAGCTCTTTTCTCGTATTATCAATGTGGCTCCTCAGGCGCACCGTCTCCTCGTCCACACAGATTTTGTCCGCATAGATGGTGACCTCGGCTGCAATGCGTCCCTCGTCAATGGCGGCGCCTCCCAGCAGCTCCTTCACCTTCTCCTCCAGCTTGGCTCTGTACTCCGCAAGGATCTGAGGGGAGCGCTCCTCCACAAAATCCACCAGCTCCGTCATGTAATCCAGCTTCCCGAGAAGGTCCTTTCTTAAATTCTCTCCCTCGACCCCTCTGGATTCCACAAAGTTTACGGCCGCCTCTTCCAGCGCGCCCGACAGGATCTCCCACAGATGCTCCTCGTCGTCGGGAGCCTGCTCCATCGTGAGGATCTCAGGGAACTTGGCCAGGGTGGAAACTTTTACGTCATTCTGTATATTGAACTCCGCCGCCATCTTTTCAAAATAGCCCATATACTCGGCAGCCAGAGCCTGGTTGTATTTTAAACACAGGTTGCCCTCTGTGTAATCCTCGTAGTTAATAAACAGGTCAACCTTGCCTCTCTGGATATACTTCTTAAGAAGAGTCCGTATGGAAGCCTCAAAATAATTGAACTTCTTCGGCATCTTAATATTTAAATCCAGGTATCGGTGATTAACGGCCTTCATCTCGACAGAAATCTTATACTCGTCCGTAACATTCTCGCACCTGCCGAAACCAGTCATGCTTTTTAACATAACGAATGCCTCTCTTTCGTATCCATAGTTAGATAGTATTATAATTCATCTGGGGGCCAAGTCAACCATTTGCCCTTTCCTATTTCCGAAACTTGTGGTATTCTGGTAACAGTTCATAAGAGCGGCTCTGCCGCAAAACCAATCAGACAGGAGTGAAGGGATATGGCATTTGACGGAATTACCATAGCAAATCTGGTACATGAGTTCAGAGAAACCCTGGAAGCGGACGCATTTCAAAAATTGCGCAGCCGGAAAAGGACGAACTGCTCATCGCCATTAAAAACAACAAAGAAAACTACAGGCTTCAGATATCGGCCAGCGCCAGTCTGCCTTTAATTTATCTCACAAAAAAGAATAAACCCAGCCCCATGACGGCCCCTGTTTTCTGTATGCTGCTGAGGAAGCACATAGGAAGCGCAAGAATTGTCTCTGTCACCCAGCCGGGCCTGGAGCGCATCATCCAGTTTGAACTGGAGCATCTTGACGAACTGGGGGATCTGTGCCGGAAAAACTCATTGTGGAGATTATGGGCAAGCACAGCAATATCATCTTCTGCAAAGAGGACGGAACCATCATCGACAGCATCAAGCATGTTCCCGCCCATGTAAGCTCCGTCCGCGAGGTGCTGCCCGGCAGGGATTATTTTATCCCCCAAACAACCGCCAAGGAAAACCCACTTGCCATATCGGAGGAAACCTTCCGTCAGGTCATAGGCTCGGCTCCCATGCCGCTGCAGAAGGCTCTTTACAACCGGCTTACAGGCATCAGTCCAATTATCGCCGAGGAGATCTGCCATCTGGCTCCATAGATTCCGACCATTCGGCTAATGAGCTGACTGAGGCGGAGATGACCCATCTCTACCACACCTTCGCCCGGATGATGGAGGACGTGAGCCGTGGCTGCTTTGCGCCGGGCATTATTTACGACAGCGAGGGACCTGTGGAATACGCCTCCCTGCCCCTCACCTGCTATGAGGGCGGCGGCTTTTACACCGAATCCCAGCCCTCCATCAGCGCTCTTCTGGAACAGTACTATTCCATGCGGGACAGGGTGACCAGGATCCGCCAGAAGTCCTCGGATCTGAGGCGGATTGTCCAGACCGCCCTGGATCGCAACTATAAGAAGTACGATCTCCAGCAAAAGCAGTTAAAGGATACGGAGAAGCGGGAAAATACCGCATATACGGAGAGCTTTTAAATACCTACGGCTATGAACTTCAGGGCGGCGAGAAATCCTTCCGGTGTCTCAATTATTATACCAATGAGGAAATTTCCATTCCCCTGGACTCTCAGCTCTCGGCCACAGACAATGCTAAGAAGCATTTTGACAAGTACAACAAATTGAAACGGACCTATGAGGCTCTTGCGGACCTGATCCAGCAGACTAAATCGGAAATTGAACATCTGGAATCCATCAGCTCCGCTCTGGACATCGCTCTGGAGGAAACGGATCTGGTGCAGATTAAAGAAGAACTCATGGAGTACGGATATGTGAAAAAAGGCGCTCCGGGGATAAGAGGCCGAAAATTACCAGCCGTCCCTTCCACTATCTCTCCTCCGACGGATATCACATCTATGTGGGAAAGAACAATTACCAGAACGACGAGCTTACCTTTAAGGTGGCGGCAGGAAGCGACTGGTGGTTCCACGCAAAAGGGATTCCGGGATCCCACGTTATCGTCAAGGCCCGGGGGGAGCAGCATCTCCCGGACCGCCTCTTTGAGGAAGCGGGGGGACTGGCCGCTTACTACTCCAAAGGGAGGGACAGCGACAAGGTGGAGATAGACTATATTGAAAGAAAAAACATCAAGCGGGTTACAGGGGGCGCTCCCGGTTTCGTCATTTATCACACCAACTACTCTCTGGTGGCATCTCCCTCCTGTGATTTGGAGGAGCTGGATTAGGGGGGCTGCTTTCCTTTTAACCGCTCCTCCCCTTTAAGAAGCCGGTCCATAGAGGCCCGCCCACGCACAGAAAAACAGCCGGTTCCCGTAATCCCTTACAGCAACCGGCTGATTTTAATTAGATCTCACCTGTTCAATTAATTTGTAGATTAATTGTACTTGCGCTTACGAGCGGCTTCAGACTTTTTCTTACGTCTAACGCTTGGCTTCTCGTAATGCTCTCTTTTACGAATCTCCTGCTGAATACCAGCCTTCGCACAGTTTCTTTTGAATCTGCGTAAAGCGCTGTCCAAAGTCTCGTTATCTTTAACAATTACGTTCGACATAGCTCACACCTAACCTCCCTCCAGTTGTGTAATTGTGCATAATACAACTGTTTGGGTATTTTTAGCACTGCTATGATTATAGCATAAAAATACCATACGTCAAGAAAAAATTTATTTTTCTTAGGATTATTTTGCACTTTTTATAGGGCAAGAGCTATTTGGTCTGCTCTGCTGCTACCTCCGCCGCCTTTTTAAGGGCTTCATCTATCCCCGCCGGGTTCTTTCCGCCGGCCTGGGCCATATTTGGACGGCCTCCGCCGCCTCCGCCTACGAGCCTGCAATAGACTTAATCAAGTTGCCTGCATGGGCCCCCTGCTTCTGTGCAGCCTCTGTGACGGTGGCCATCAGGTTTACCTTTCCGTCCTGTTCCGAAGCGATAACTACAATACCGTCACCCAGCTTTTCCTTCATCTGATCTCCCAGGCTGCGCAGGCCGTTCATATCGACCCCAGGCACCTTAACCGCCAGGAGCTTCAGCCCGTTCACTTCCTGCACCTGGCTCATAACGTCTCCCAGAGAGTCCTTGGCCAGTTTGCTTTTGAGCTTCTCATTCTCAGAATTGAGGGTCTTAATCTCCTCCAGGAGAGTCTCTATCCTGGAAGCAAGCGCTGCGGGGTGGTCTTGGCGGTTCTGGCCGCCAAAAGCAGCTCGGCTTCAACCTCCTCATAATGCTTCATAAGCCCCTGGGAGGTAAGGGCCTCAATTCTCCTTACGCCGGCTGCAATACCTGCCTCGGAGATAATCTTAAAGGAAGCGATATTCCCTGTATTTCCAACATGGGTTCCGCCGCAGAGCTCTGTTGAGAAATCGCCCATCTGAACCACGCGGACGTATCCCCGTACTTCTCTCCAAAAAGCGCCATGGCGCCCGTTTTCTTGGCCTCCTCCAGCGTCATCAGCTTCGTCTCCACATTGAGTCCCGCCTGGATCTCCTGGTTGACCAAATCCTCCACCTTCCGGATCTCCTCAGGAGTCATGGCCGAGAAGTGAGTAAAATCAAAGCGGAGTCTGCCTGCGTCCACATAGGATCCCGCCTGCTCCACGTGGTTTCCCAGAACCATGCGGAGCGCTTTCTGAAGGAGGTGGGTTGCGCTGTGGTTTTTGCAGATGAGGCCCGGTTCTCCTGGTTTACAGAGAGGGTAACCGTCTCCCCCGCCTGGAACATTCCCCTGGTCATCACGCCTACATGGCCTACCTTGCCGCCCTGAAGATGGATGGTGTCCTCCACCTTAAATTCACCTTTCTCATTGGCAATCACGCCCACGTCGCCCTGCTGGCCGCCCATAGTGCCGTAAAATGGGGTCTGCTCTGTGATAATGGTTCCCCTCTGCCCGTCGGTGAGGGCTTCAACCAACTCCTCCTCCGTGGTGAGAACGGTGATTTTGGAGTCTGCCGTAAGATTATGATACCCTACAAATTCAGTCGTTACAGCCGGATCAATAGACTGGTACACAGTTACGTCCGCTCCCATATAATTAGTGGTTTTACGCGCATTTCTGGCCTTTTCCTTCTGCTCCTTCATGGCGGCGGCGAACCCTTCCTCGTCCACGCCCCAGCCCTTCTCCTCCAGAATCTCCCTGGTCAGATCCAGCGGAAAACCGTAGGTATCATATAACTTAAATGCATCGGCTCCGGACAAGGTCTTATCTCCCGCCTTCTCCATCTCCGCCTCCATCTCCCCGAGAATGGTAAGTCCCTGGTCAATGGTCTTGTTGAACTTGTCCTCCTCCTCGGAGAGCACCTTGAAAATCATAGCCTGCTTTTCTTCCAGCTCAGGATAGCCGTCCTTTGAAAGACGGATCACGGTCCTGAGAGCTCCGCCAGGAATTTGCCCTCGATGCCAAGCTTCCTTCCGTGAAGGGCGGCTCTGCGCAGCAGGCGGCGGAGCACATAGCCTCTTCCCTCGTTGGAGGGCATAATGCCGTCGGATATCATAAAGGTACAGGACTTCACATGATCCGCCACAATTCTGAGGAAACATCCGTCTCATGCTCCTTCTGGTACTCAGTGTGTGAAAGCTGGCAAACACGGTCCAAAAGGGCCTTGTTCGTATCTACGGTAAAGAGAGAATCGACGCCCTGAACCACAACGGCCAGACGCTCCAGGCCCATTCCCGTATCGATATTCTTATGCTCCAGCTCTGTGTAATGTCCCTTTCCGTCGTTATCGAACTGGGTAAATACGTTGTTCCACACCTCGATATAGCGGTCGCAGTCGCAGCCTACGGTACAGCCGGGCTGGCCGCAGCCGAAAGCCTCGCCTCTGTCATAGTAAACCTCAGAACAGGGGCCGCAGGGCCCGGAACCATGCTCCCAGAAGTTGTCCTCCTTGCCGAACTTGAAGATACGCTCCGCAGGTATGCCGATCTCCTTATTCCAAATGTCGAAGGCCTCATCGTCTTCCAGATATACGCTTGGATACAGGCGGTCCGGATCCAGCCCCACCACCTCAGTGAGGAACTCCCATGTCCACGCAATGGCCTCGTGCTTAAAATAGTCTCCAAAGGAGAAATTCCCCAGCATCTCAAAAAAGGTGCCATGCCTTGCAGTTTTTCCGATATTTTCAATATCGCCGGTGCGGATACACTTCTGACAGGTAGTGACCCGCTTTCTGGGCGGAATCTCCTGCCCGGTAAAATACGGCTTTAAGGGAGCCATCCCGGAATTGATCAGCAACAAGCTGTTATCATTATGCGGCACCAGAGAAAAGCTTTTCATGGCAAGATGTCCCTTACTCTCGAAATATTCAAGGAACATCCGGCGCAGTTCGTTCACGCCGCGGTACTGTGGTTCTTTCACTTTCATTTCCTCCATCTCATCACAACATAAATACATACTATTTCACATAACCGTCATTTTACCATATCGCCTGGTAATTATCAAGACTGACTTAAGAAAATAAGGGCGCTGTTACGCTAGAACAGGCGGGAGAACCCTGCTGTTTTGCCGATTCTCCGCCTGTATTCCTACTGTCTTTTGCCGCTCTCTTCCATTTTCCTTAAGGCGCAGTCTGTATGACTTTGTCCGCCCCGCTCTCAGAAAGGATTCCCGCGGCCTCCTCATATCTTCCAGCCAGCTTATAAGCCTGTCTCTGGTAAGGCTTACAAGAGTTGCAGCATATCCCAGGCTTTCTACGGAACTGTTGCGGACAGTACCCTCTGCTGCTTTCAGATCCCGGTTTTTCAGCCATTCCTGCTGTTCTGCCGCCAGCGCCGCCGCATCCTCCTGGGAAAGCAGCTCCAGCAGCCCATTATATATGGTTCCCATCTCTCCTTCCCAAAGCTTAAGTTCCGTCTCTGCAGAAGTTTTGATTGAGTATACATTGGAGGCGCTCTCCGCCGCGTCCTCCTCCCGCATCTTCTGAATCTGGTTATCCAAATCCTCCAGCCGCTGCCTGTAATCGGACACCAAAGCGGCCTTCTCCTCTCTGACTCTGGCTCCTGTGAGAGGCGAGATGGGAACGGCCTCCGTCTCCTCAGGCGCCCCTTCGGGTACGGCTGCCGCCGACGCTCCGGGCCCATCCTCTAAAACCAGCGCCGCCGCAAGCTCCCCTGCCCTTTCCTGGACAAAAGCCCCGGCTTCGTCTGTGCCGGAAGCCCCAGAAACCTCTTGGGGAACACTGCCCGGCCCGCTGTACACAGCCGCCGCCTCTGTCTCTTCAGCAAGCTTTGCCTCCCCGGCTGCCGCCGTCTCAGCCTCAGGCACGCCTCTGCCCTCCGCCCCTCCGGCTGCCGTTGCGGGGGCTCCTTCCATGGGGCTTATCCCTCCCGACACTCTGCTCCCTGCAGAAGCCCACAGGTCGCGCCGGCCTGCGCCATTATCTGATCGCTGCCCGCCTGGCTTCTCACATAGGAGTTGGTGTAGTAGGTAACACCGCTTCCTATAACCAGGATACAGCCAATTACAATCCAAATCCGTTTATCCTTCATATTCATCATCCCTACTTATTGTGGTCTTGCCATAACAGTATCACAAAATAGGAGCAAATGGAATACAATACTTAAAGGAGTAATAGATTGTAAGAGATACGTAAGAAACTGCCTGTTCCCGGCGTGTCCGGAGCCCGGGGGGACTCCGGCTGTACGCACCCCGCGGACAAGCCAAGGCTCAGACACGTTCCAGTCCTTCGTCCACCATCAGATCCTCCCGTCTGCCGCAGTGGTTGCCAGCATATCACAGCGTTCATTCTGGGGATGCCCTGCATGTCCCTTTACCCAGATGAATTTCACCTGGTGAGGTTCTTTCGCTTTCAAAAGCCGTTTCCACAGATCAATATTTTTCACCGGACCGCTTTTTCCGCGGTTCCAGCCCTTGGCAATCCAGCTGTCAATCCACTTCTGGTTAAATGCATCCGTGAGATATTTAGAATCGGAATACAACTCCACCGTACAGGGCCTGTTTAACGCCTCCAGGCCCCGGATGGCAGCCATCAGCTCCATGCGGTTATTGGTGGTGCGGACATAGCCGCCGGACATCACTTTCTCATGAAGCTGGCCCTGGCTGTCCATAAACTGAAGCACCGTTCCAAAACCTCCCGGGCCGTCCGGGTTGCCTCTGGCTGAACCGTCCGTAAATATTAATACCTTACTCATGTGTGTCTCTCCTGTCCCTTTTCTTCTCACCGGGCCCATTTCCGGCACAGAGCAAGTATCTGCTCCGTAAATTTATTCAAATCCTGATTTGCTCCGCCTTCATTCTGGCGGATCACATCCATAAGCTGCTTTCCTGCATCCGACAGACGGGTGTAAACGCTGTGGCCTTGCGCTTGGCGGCCGTCTCCTTCTCCACAGGAACTCCCTCCGTCTCCTTGATCCAGCAGCCCTCTATCAGGTCGAACTGGGAGCCTGAGAAGGGAGCCCTGGCCTTCAGTTTCAGCCGGTTGTTCAGCACGTCGGAAAATGCGGTGCAGGAAGTCTCGTCCCCATGCACCACGAACACATACTCAGGGCGCTTTTCAAAGGCGGAAGCCCATGCAATAAGCCCGTCCACGTCCGCATGGCCGCTGATTCCGTCCATCGTCTCTATGTGAGCCCGCACATCTATCTCTTCGCCGAATATTTTCACCACCGGCGAGCCGTCCTGCAGAATCCGTCCCAATGTACCCTCGGCCTGATAGCTGCAAAGACGATGGAACATTCCGGCCGCCACAGATTATGCTTCAGATGGTGGCGCACACGGCCTGCGTCGCACATGCCCGCCGCCGATATAATCACCTTCGGAGTCATGTCAAAATTTATATTCTTGGATTCCTCGCTTGTGACCGACAGCTTCAGGCCGGGAAAATCAATGGGATTGATCCCCCGTTCCACCAGCGCCTTTGTCTCCTCGTCGTAACACTCCATGAGATTATCCTTGAACACGTGGGTGGCCTCCACTGCCAGAGGACTGTCTACATAAACCTCAAATCCGTCGTGGCCTGTAACTAACTTTTCTTCCTTGATATGGCGGATGAGATAAAGAAGCTCCTGGGTACGTCCCACTGCAAAAGCAGGAATCACCACATTGCCACTCCTGTCCAGAGTCTCCTGAATGATCCTGGCAAGACCGTCCACGTGGTTAACCCCTTTTTTGTGGCGGCGGTTTCCGTAGGTGGACTCCATCACTACATAATCAGCCTCTGAAATATATTCCGGGTCCCTGATGAGAGGCTTGTTCTTATTGCCGATATCCCCTGAAAATACGATCTTTTTTTCCACGCCGTTCTCCGCGGCCCAGATTTCTATGGAAGCCGATCCCAGCAGATGCCCCACATCCGTAAACTTAAGGGTGAGGTTCTCATTGAGCTTAAACTCCTGTCCGTAGGCCACGCCCTCAAAATGGGAAAGCACGCCCTCCGCATCCTTCATGGTGTACAGGGCCTCCACCTCGCCCCGGCCTGCGCGCCGGGCTTTCCGGTTCTTCCACTCTGCCTCCATCTCCTGTATGTGGGCGCTGTCCTTCAGCATAATGCTGCACAGATCCACCGTGGCATAGGTGGCTATGACCTGCCCTTTAAATCCCCTGGCATAAATCCAGGGCAGCATCCCTGCATGGTCGATGTGGGCATGGGTGAGGAACACGTAGTCGATCTCGCTGTAGCTCACAGGAAGCTCCGCATTCTCATATACGTTGTTCCCCTGTTCCATCCCGCAGTCAATCAGTACCTTAGTTTCTCCCACCTCCAGAAAATGGCAGCTTCCTGTCACCTCATGGTCCGCCCCAATAAATGTTAGTCTCATCTGCATTCTCCCCTCTGAACAAAATAGTTCCTTTTGCTGTAAATATTCTGTCAATTCTTTGTATAGTATACCATGGTACAGAGCGATAATGCAAATATTAATATTGATTTTATACAATTTTCATAAAACTGCACTTATTTCAACAACATTGCCTCTGCTGTCTAGATAATAATGCAAATCATGCCCCCATTGCTGTCATTAATGATTTTCTGCAGGGTATCCTGAAGTTTCAGCTGGCAGTCCTCTGTCATCTGAGACACCTTGGCCTGGATTCCGTCCTCCACAATCTGTTCTATGGATTTTCCGAAAATATTGGTATTCCAGATTCCCTCGTCGCTGTCCCTGGCATTTTCCTTAATATAGGCAATCAAATCCTGGGCCTGCTGTTCACTTCCCACAATCGGTGCGATCTCCGTCTCAATATGGGCCTTAATCAGGTTGATGGAGGGAGCCTCAGCCTTCATCTTCACCCCATACTTATTGCCGTGTTTGATAACCTGGGGTTCATCCAGAACGATCTCGGAGCGCTCCGGCGTGACTACCCCGTAGCCTTTTAACCGGACCTGAGTCAGGGCGTTCTGAACCTTTTCGTATTCTTTCTGCATATTTGCAAGGCTGCTTAAGGTCTGCATCAGCTGGTATTCGCCTTCAATGGGGATCCCCACATAATCGCTGAGGATTTGGTAATAGTAGCTGTCCTCCATATCCATCTGCACAGCCACCCGCCCGTCCGCCATCTGCATGTTGCGCACCCGCATGGCCTTGATGGTATCCGTCTGCTGCCCATCCAGTTCTCCTGCTACGTCCTTCATATGGCTTACCTTCTGAATCACTCCCTTGGCCGCCTGAATCACCTGGGATTTCAGCCAATGGGCGGATGGAAGAATTTCCAGCCACTTTGGAATATAGAAATCCATCTCTGTTACAGGGAACTCCTTCAACACTTTCTCCAGTATATGGAAAACATCGTCTTTTTTCAGCTGCTCGCAGTTCACAGGCAGCACCGCCACCCCATATGTATCCGACATTTCCTTTGCCAGCTTTGCGGTTTCATCGGAGTAAGGCTTTACAGAGTTGAGCAGCACAATAAAGGGCTTACCCAGCTTTTTGAGCTCATCGATGGTCTGTTTCTCGGCCTCCATATACCCGGAACGCTTGATTTCTCCGATGGTGCCGTCTGTGGTGACCACAATCCCTATGGTGGAATGATCGTTAATTACCTTCCGGGTGCCGATCTCGGCGGCCTGGGTGAAGGGTATGTCATAGTCGTACCAGGGCGTCTTTACAAGGCGCTCCTCGCCGTTCTCCACATGGCCCGCAGCTCCCTCCACCATAAAGCCCACGCAGTCGATAAGGCGCACTTTGGCCTCTATGCCGTCTGCAAGGCTGATGGCTGCCGCTTCCTTGGGTATAAACTTGGGTTCCGTAGTCATAATGGTTTTGCCTGCGGCGCTTTGGGGCAGCTCGTCGCGGCTTAAGTTTCTCAGGTTTTCATCTTCCATGGCCGGAAGCACCAAAAGCTCCATGAACCGTTTGATAAAGGTCGATTTACCTGTGCGAACCGGCCCTACAACGCCTATGTATATTTCTCCTCCGGTTCTCGCTTGAATATCCTTGTATACATTAAAATTGTCCATAAATATACCCCCTTGCTATGCTTTTATAATATATGCAGGGGGGTATGCAGGTTATGATTTAATTTGCGCCTTACTCGCTGAGATAGGCTTTCTTTACCTGATCATTGTTCATCAGTTCCTTTGCGTCCCCGCTGAGGACGATCGTTCCCGTCTCCAGGACATAGGCTTTATCTGCAATGGACAGCGCTTTCTTGGCATTCTGCTCCACCAGAAGCACTGTTGTGCCGTCCTCATTGATCTTCCGGATAATATCAAATATTTCGTTCACGTAGATTGGAGAAAGCCCCATGGACGGCTCATCCATAACAATCATCCTGGGATGGCTCATCAGCGCCCGCCCCATGGCAAGCATCTGCTGCTCGCCTCCAGACAGGGTGCCCGCCATCTGGTTCTTGCGCTCCTCCAGACGGGGAAACCGTTTGTAAATCATCTTCAGAGTGGCTTCCTTCTCCTCCTTGTCCTTCCTGGTATAAGCCCCATCTTAAGATTCTGGAGAACCGTCAGCGTTGAGAACACTCTCCGCCCTTCAGGCACATGGGCCACCCCCATGCTCACCAGTTTATAACCGGGAACTTTGGTGACATCCGTTCCTTCATATATAATCCTGCCTGTTTTGGCAGCGATAAGCCCCGTGATTGTATGAAGGGTTGTGGTCTTTCCTGCGCCGTTGGCTCCGATGAGCGCGACGATCTCCCCCTGTTCCACGTCAAAGGAGATTCCTTTTATGGCCTGGATCACACCGTAGTACACTTCCAGGTCCCTGACTTCAAGCATAGCCATAATATCCTCTCCTCCTATTCACCAAGATATGCCTTAACAACTTCCGGATTGTGAAGCACGCTGCCGGTATCGCCCTGGCACAGCACCTGTCCGAAGTTGAGAACGGTCAGTTCCTCGCAGATTCCGCTTACCAGCTTCATATCATGTTCAATCAGAAGGATCGTCATATCAAAATTATCCCGCACAAACCGGATTGTCTCCATCAGTTCCGCCGTCTCGTTAGTTCATACCGGCCGCAGGCTCGTCCAAAAGAAGGAGCTTGGGCCCGGTCGCCAGGGCCCTGGCAATCTCCAGCTTTCTCTGCTTGCCGTAGGAAGATTGGAGGCCTTGTAATCACACTCCTGATCCAGTCCAAAGACCTCCAAAAGCGCCATGGCCTTCTCGTCCATGGCCTTCTCAGTCTTAAAATAACCGGGGAGGCGGAATATGCCCTCGATAGTGGAATATTTGTAGTGATTGTGAAGCCCCGCCTTTACATTGTCCAGCACAGACAGATCCTTAAACAGCCGGATATTCTGAAAGGTTCTGGCAACGCCCGACTGGCTGATCTCCATGGTGCTTCTGCCTGTTACATTGACGCCGTCCAGCTCAATACTTCCCGCGTCGGGCTTGTATACTCCTGTGAGGAGGTTGAACACGGTGGTCTTTCCGGCGCCGTTAGGCCCGATAAGGCCGTAGAGCCGCCCCTTCTCTATGGAGATATTAAAATTATCAACTGCCTTTAGGCCGCCAAAGGAAATACTCAAATTCTTTACTTCCAGCAATGACATTTTACGCCGCCTCCTTTGCCGTGTTATCTTTCGGTTTGAACTTCTCAGCAATGCGCTCCCGGAAGATCACAAACTTGGGCGCAGAGTTAAAGAGCATGGCCAGAATAAGTACAATGGCATACATCAGCATACGGTAATTGCTGAGGCCCCTCAGCATCTCAGGGAGGAGATAGAGGATAACCGTTGCAATCACGGAACCGCGGATATTTCCAATTCCGCCCAGCACCACATACACCAGAATCATAATGGACATGTTGTACCCGAAGTTCTTGGGAAGGGCCGTCAATGTGGTCAGATTGTGGGCGTAGAGAACGCCTGCAACGCCTGCCAGACCTGCGGACACGGAAAATGCCAGCAGCTTGTATTTTGTAATGTTGATTCCGATGGATTCCGCAGCGATCCGGTTGTCGCGGATTGCCATAATCGCCCGGCCTGTGCGGGAATTCACCAGATTCATAACAATAAACAAGGTTATGAGAACCAGAACCACGCCGATGGTAAAGGTGGCTGCCTGAGGCGTTCCGGTTATTCCCTGGGCGCCTTGATCAGGATTTCCCCTCCCTCCTCCAGCTTTAAGGACATGGAATCCTTAAAGGAGATCTTAAAACCGGAAGCGTCGCGGCCGAGGTAAACCGCATTTACCAGGTTTTTGATTATCTCGCCGAGCAGAGTCACAATAGCCAGATAGTCTCCTCTCAGGCGCAGCACAGGAATACCGATAAGCACGCCGAAGAATGCGGCTGTGACCGCGCCTATGAGAATGGCTATGATCATTCCAAGCGTAGGATCGATGGCGCCTTTCATGCACTTGGAAAACAATGCGCCTACGAACGCTCCCACGCACATAAAGCCTGCATGTCCCAGGCTCAGCTCCCCAAGGATGCCCACTGTCAGGTTCAGGGAAACAGCCATAATCACGTAGATGCAGAAAGGAACCAGAAGGCCTTTCATCAGGCTGGAAACCTGCCCCGCCCCGATGAGTATCTGCATGATAATATAGGCGGCGATTACCATTCCGTATGTAATCATATTATTGACAAACAGCTTGTGTTTTGCTTTACTCTTCATTCCGGCACCTACACTTTCTCATTAATCTTCTTGCCCAGTATACCGGTGGGCTTCACAAGGAGCACAATAATCAGCACAGAGAATACGATGGCATCGGACATCTGCGATGAAATATACGCCTTGGCCAGAATCTCAATTACGCCCAGGAGGATACCCCCGATAAACGCCCCGGGAATCGAACCGATGCCGCCGAACACAGCGGCAACGAAGGCCTTGATACCCGGCATGGAGCCGGTGTAGGGGGTGAGGGAGGGGTAAGCAGAGCAAAGCAGCACCCCTGCAACAGCCGCCAGCGCGGAACCGATGGCAAATGTAAGGGCAATGGTGCCGTTTACATTGATCCCCATCAGGGTAGCGGCGCCTCTGTCCTCAGACACGGCAAGCATAGCCTGCCCGGCTTTGGACTTGTTAATAAAGGCAGTAAGCCGGCCATGATAATAATACAGGTCAGAATGGTCACGATAGCTTCCCCTGTAATCGTCATATCCCCTCCGGCCAGCTTTACAGCCGGAATGGTTACAACCGAGGTAAAAGACTTGGTGTCTGCTCCGAAAATAAGCAGGGCCACATTCTGCAGCAGATAACTGACGCCGATTGCCGTAATCAGTACGGCAAGGGGAGACGCTCCGCGTAAGGCTTATATGCAATGCGCTCAATGACCATGCCCAGCAGCGTACAGGCCAGAACCGCTATGAGCACGCCCGCTAAAGGCGGGAATCCCATGGTGCTGACGGTGACAAATACAACGTAGCTGCCTATCATAATAACATCGCCGTGAGCGAAGTTCAGCATTTTGGCGATGCCGTAAACCATTGTATATCCAAGTGCGATGATGGCGTATACACTGCCCAGGCTGACGCCGTTGATTAAATAGTTTAAAAAGCCCATACCTACACCTCTTCGTCTGAAGTCTTTTTTAATCTGCCGCTGTAAAGCGGCAGATTCCTGGAAATTATATCATAGAACCTTAGTATAAACAAGAGAGGGTTGTCACATTGACAACCCTCTGTTGGGTTTTATCGTAACAGTTCAGACTGCCCATCTTTTGAACGGCGAAGCCGGTGGATATCCATCCATGTTTCCCGCCGTCTGAACCGCTGCATTTTATCACGTTTCAGATGAAATCTGCCGATTACATGGCTGCATAAGCGCCGTCAACAACCTTAACCGCCTTAGGCGCCTTGTGAGGCTCGCCGTCCTCAGTCCAGGTCATGCCCTCGCCTGTAAGGCCGTCCAGCTTGATATTCAGCATGGAAGCCTTTAATACGTCGCAGATAGCGCTTGCGTCCATATCAGAGGTCACATTGCCGTCCTCAGCCGCCAGCTTGATTGCGTAAACTGCATCGTAGGCATCTGCTGCGAACTGTACCGGAGTCTCTTTGTACTTCTCCTGATAGCTCTTCACAAAGTTAACCGTTAAGTCGTCCTCTGCGTCTGCTGCGAAGGGAGTTAACAGCATCAGTCCCTCTGCCAGGCTGGTGTCAAAGTTCTGAACCTGAAGGATACCGTCCATACCGTCGCATCCGAAGAACATAGGAGCGTAACCCATGGTGCTGGCCTGCTGTAAAATCAGGGATGCCTCTGTATAGTAGATTGGCAGGAATACCAGCTCTGCGCCTGCATCCTTGGCTTTCTGCAGCTGGGTTGAGAAATCCTTGTTGCTGTCCGCCGTAAATGGTTCGGACGCCACAATCTCAAGGCCCTGGCCCTCTGACTCCTGAGCAAACTTCTCATAAATACCGCTGGAGTATATGTCGGAGCTGTCGTAAATTACGGCAATCTTGGTAGCCAGCTTGTTCTCACCGATATAGGTGGCGGAAGCTGCGCCCTGATCCGGATCGGAGAAGCATACGCGGAATACGTTGGGGTTAGCCGCACACTCTACGGCAGAACCGGATGGGGTGATCTGGAATAAATTGTCGGCAGCGCTCTTGTCTGCAACTGCGATACAGGGAGCGGAGGTAACAGTGCCCACAAGAGCCTGCATCCCCCAGTCCTTTAATGTATTGTAAGCATTTACAGACTTCTCTGCATCATGCTCGTCGTCCTGGAACTGAAACTCAATCTGCATTCCGTTGATGCCGCCTGCCGCGTTGATCTCGTCAACCGCCAGCTGGGCGCCGTTCTGAACTGCGATTCCGTATACGGCCGCTCCGCCGGTGACAGGTCCGATACCGCCGATTTTGATCACACCGCCGGCCGATGTATTTTCGCCGCCTGCAGCCTCTGTGGAAGCCTCCGCGGAACCGCCCTCTGCCGCCTCTGTCTTATCCGCAGCTGCTGCGCTCGTGGAGCCTGTTCCGCCTGAACCGCCGCATGCAGTTAAGGATGCCGCCATTACGGCTGCAAGGCCAAGACTTAATAATCTCTTCTTCATAATTCTTTCCTCCTCTTGCTCATTCAATATAAAGCTTTCTATATTATAGGTAGTACATTCGCAATTGTCAACCTTTTCCGAAAGATAATGAGGAATTTTTAGGGATTTACCGAAAATTTATGGGAAATTTTGTTGTAAACCCTCTGAAAAAAGTAAAAAATTAAGGAAAAGACGCCTTTTTCAGGTTTCTTTCCCTTAATTTTCTTCCGGAGCCCGGCTGAGCCCCCCTTCCGGCTGCCGGCACTTTCTCTGGGGAAGCGTTTCCCGGCGAAGGCCCCGCTGCCGCCCCGGCCTATTCTTCTTCCCACTCCAGGCCGGAATTTTCAATCCGTTTATCCCTGAGCATCAGTTCCGACACCGCCTCTTTAGCCGGCATTCCGTTAAACAGGATTTCATTAACCTGCTCCACGATGGGCATGGACACGTGGTATTTTTGGGAGAGGGCAAGGGCCGCCTTTGCAGAATAAACCCCTTCCACCACCATTTTCACCTCAGCCATGGCCTCCTCCATGGTACGGCCCTGGCCCATAAGGATGCCTGCCCTCCGGTTCCGGCTGTGCATGCTGGCGCAGGTTACAATCAGATCCCCGATTCCCGTAAGCCCTGCAAACGTCTCCATCTTGCCGCCCATATCGATACCCAGCCGGGAAATCTCCGCAATTCCCCTGGTTATAAGGGCCGCCTTTGTGTTGTCCCCATAGCCCAGTCCGTCCGCCATACCGGCCGCCAGAGCGATGACATTTTTCAGCGCGCTGCCCAGTTCAATTCCCAGAATATCCGGGCTTGTATAGACGCGGAAGGTCCGGCTCATGAAAATACTCTGAACAAACTCAGCCACATGCTTTTTCCTGGCTCCTGCCACACAGGTGGTGGGAAGCCCTTTGCTCACCTCCTCGGCGTGGCTGGGACCTGAAAGAACCGTTACCTCCGCCTGGGGAAGCTCCTCCTCGATTATCTGCGACAGAGTCATGAGCGTGTTTTCCTCAATTCCCTTAGCCACATTGGTGATAATCTGCCCTTCCTTCAGATAATTTCTCATTTTGCGGGCCGTCTCCCTCACAAAAACCGAGGGCACAGCCAGAACAAGGAGATCCTTGTCCGCCATTGCCTCCTGAAGATCCGCCGTAAATCCCACTGTCTCAGGGATTCTGACCTCAGGCAGATTTCTGTGGACATGGGCCGCCTTTAACTCTTCCACTTCCTCCGGAATGGCCGACCATATCTCCGTCTGATGTCCGTTGCCGTTTAACAGCACTGCCAGGGCTGTGCCCCATGTGCCTGCTCCGATTACTCCGATTGATGCCATAACCTCACCGTCCCATTTTATGTTCTTTTACTGTCATTTGTCTTTTTTGGCCCCCACCTTATTTTCTTTTCCCTGGGCCAGCCTCACAATATTCGCCCTGTGCCGCCAGAACGCCATAGCCGCAATCACAAAGGATACAATATAAAATTCCATCATGGCGTCCCGGGACAGCCCGTAAGCCCCCATGTTGCCAAATACCACATTCCAGCAAAAAAGATAGTGGATACAATCAGGGAGCCCAAAGACACGTACCTGGTAACTGCCACAATCAGCACAAAGGCCGCCAGACAGAGAAGGGTCAGCCTCCAGTCCAGTGAAAATATAATTCCTGCCGTAGCGGCAATTCCCTTTCCGCCCTTGAACTTTAAGTAACAGGGGAAATTATGTCCCAGAATCACGCCGAATCCAGTATAGAGAATCAGCACATAGACAAATTCCGGCTGGTTTCTAAAAAATATGCGCACCAGAAAACAAGGAATCACAGTTTTCAGGAAATCGCCCAGAAACACCATAGCTCCGGCCTTCACGCCCATGACCCGCAGCGTTTGTGCTGCCTGAGTTGCCGCTCCCATGCTGTCGGATATCGATTCCATGCACCTTTCCGTAGATATAGCCTGTCTGAAACAGCCCGAAGACATATCCCATAACTAAACATATGATTCTCTCCATCCCTTAATCCCCCTTCTTTCATCTGGCTTCAGCCCTTCCGGCCCTTACTGTTCCTTTGACTTTCGCTCCCGGATAATGAATTTTAAAGATGTTCCCCTGAAACCGAAGGCGTTTCTGATCTGATTCTCCAGATATCTTGTGTAGGAGAAATGCATCAGCTCCCTGTCATTTACAAAGACTACAAAAGTAGGCGGCTTCACTGCAACCTGGGTCATGTAATAGATCTTAAGGCGCTTGCCTTATCGGAAGGCGGCTGCTGCATCGCCACGGCCTCTGTCATGATCTCGTTGAGCACGCCGGTAGCCACCCGCATATTCTGATTCTCCCGGACTGCGTCGATCATGTCAAAGAGCTTTGGCAGCCTCTGTCCCGTAACAGCTGAGATAAAGATAAATTCTGCATAAGGCATAAAGGACAGGGTATCCTTAATCTTCCGCGTGTACTCGTAAATCGTCTTGTCCGTCTTCTCCACAGCGTCCCACTTGTTCACCGCCACGATAATGCCTTTGCCCTTTTCATGGGCAATGCCTGCAATCTTGGCATCCTGCTCCGTGACCCCTTCCACTGCGTCGATTACGATAACCACCACGTCCGCCCGCTCCACTGCGGTGACGGTTCGGATGATGCTGTAGCGCTCCAGATCTTCTTTTATCTTGTTCTTCCGGCGGAGTCCTGCCGTATCGATAAATACATAGGGCGTGCCGTTATGGATGATCTCCGTATCCACTGCATCTCTGGTGGTGCCGGCTATGTCGGACACAATCACCCGGTTCTCCCCTAAAGCTTGTTGATTATGGAAGACTTGCCACATTGGGCTTTCCCACCACAGCGATTCTGGGGCGGTCATCCTCTTCCTCCTCCACCTGCTCCCTGTCGAAATGCTTAACCACCTCATCCAGCAGATCGCCGATCCCCAGGCGGGAGGCGGCGGACACAGGCTGGGGATCGCCGATCCCAAGGTTGTAGAATTCGTAGACGTCGTTGCCGAATTTGGCTACGCTGTCCACTTTGTTCACGGCCAGAACCACAGGCTTGCGGGATTTGCGGAGCAAATCCGCCACCTTGGAGTCGGAATCCACCAGGCCCTGGCGCACGTCCACAATAAAGATGATCACGTCTGCCGTGGCAATGGCGATCTCCGCCTGCTCCCTCATCTGGGAGAGGATCACATCATTGGTGTCCGGCTCGATACCGCCGGTGTCAATGAGGGTAAAATTCATATCCAGCCAGTTACAGTCTGCGTAGATCCTGTCCCTGGTTACGCCGGGGTGTCCTTCACAATGGATATGGTATCTCCGGCTATTACATTAAACAGCGTAGACTTGCCCACATTGGGTCTTCCCACGATGGCTACGATTGGTTTGCTCATTCATTTTCCTCCGTGGATTGTTCTATATCTGCTTTCTGACGATTCTGTACTCATCGCCGGACTGGTAATAGGGACATTGATACATGGAATCGCTTAAAAAACGGACCATCTCATCCTCGTCCAGATTCACCTCACAGATATAGCAATCGCTTTCTTCTTCATAAACATAATTGCCGCAGCTCTCACAGCTGCTCGCTTTCTTCTTTCCTGATTTCATCCGCTTGATTTTACTATACGCTCCCTCAATTGTAAAGCATTTTCTCTCCTCTGTTTCTATCTATGATAACAATATAACTTATTTTTGTAAATGCCAAGTTCTTTTACAAAGAAATCTTTTGTATTTTTTTACGAAATACACCCAACCCCTTGACCCGGGTAATGGGAAATGGTATAAATCATATGTGGTATTCTGAGAACTCTTAATTTTTAACTTGAATTTATTATATTTTACTTACGTTGATAAAGGAGCAAATCGAATCATGGCTAACAATTTTGTATTCAAGGATTCCCTTCCTGTTGCACCCCTAAAAATCGCGGCGCTGGACAGCTGCAGAGATCTGGCATCCAAAGTAAACGACCACATTGTACAGTTCAGGCGCAATGATATGGAGGAGCTCAGCCGCCAGCAGGATTTGCATTACCGCGGATACGATGTGGATTCTTATCTTTTAAAATGCGGCTGCCCAAGGTTTGGAACCGGGGAAGCCAAGGCCTTTGTAGGCCAGTCGGTACGCGGTACGGACTTGTTTGCTATGGTGGATGTGATGAATTACAGCATTCCCTATACGGTCAGCGGTTATACAAACCACATGTCTCCCGACGATCATTTTCAGGATTTAAAACGCATTGTAGGCGCCTGCGTATCCACCGCCCACAGGGTGAATGTGATTATGCCCTTCCTATATGAGAGCCGCCAGCATAAGCGCAGCAAACGGGAGTCTCTGGACTGCGCCATGGGTCTGGAGGAGCTGGCTGCCATGGGAGTGGAGAACATTATCACCTTCGACGCCCACGACCCCCGGGTCCAGAATGCCATCCCTCTCATTGGATTTGATAATTTCATGCCCACCTACCAGTTTGTAAAAGCCCTCTTCAGCCACGACTCCGGCATACGCATCGACAAGGAACATCTGATGATCATAAGCCGGACGAGGGAGCCATGAACCGGGCGGTTTACCTGGCCAACAACCTGGGCGTGGATATGGGCATGTTCTACAAACGCCGGGATTATTCCAAGGTGGTGGGAGGCCGCAATCCCATTGTGGCCCATGAATTCCTGGGCTCCTCCGTGGAGGGCAAGACCGTACTGATCATCGACGATATGATCTCCTCCGGCGAGAGCATGCTGGATACCTGCAAGGAGCTTAAGGAGCGGAGAGCCAGGAAGGTGATCGTCTGCTGCACCTTCGGACTTTTCACCAACGGCCTGGACAAGTTTGACGAGTTCCACAACCAGGGGTATCTGGACTATGTAATTACCACCAACTTAAACTACCGCACACCGGAGCTTCTGGAAAGGCCCTGGTATCTGGAAGCAGATATGAGCAAATACCTGGCCGCCATCATCAATGCCCTGAACCATGACCGTTCTATCAGCGCCTCCCTGTCTCCTACAGAGAAGATTCAGAAGCTGGTGAATAAGTATCAGGGCGGCGGATATGAGTATTTCCAGAAACTGGTATAATCCACGTTGCCGGCCCCTGGCCCGGGCCCCGGCATCATTAAGAAACGAGGCGTCCGAATGTTCCTTCGGAGCCTCGTTTTTTGGCGCGCCCATGACGCCTCCCGGCGATGGGCGTGTAAGATGTGTTTTAACGTATGCAGAGAAATGCGGCCAGATTCCCCCTCTCCTCCCCCACCCTCCTGTGGGAGAAAAGATAATCGCTGTTGCACATGGTGCAGATGTTGGTAATGTGGATATTCTCCGGCTTTACGCCTGCCTCCCGGAGAATGATCCCGTTGGCCCTCCACAGGTCAAGCTGGTATTTGCCCGGCCTGGCGCCCGGGCTCCAGAGTTCCCTGTGGCGGCTTTCATCAAAGGCTGCCTCAAATTCCTTCACAACCTCCTCCCCCACCTCAAAGCAGTCTTTGCAGATGCTGGGGCCGATGGCTGCGATTACATCCTCAGGCTTTGTTCCAAAGGCCTCCTCCATGGCCTCCAGAGTAACCTGTCCCATGCGCTTAACCGTCCCTCTCCATCCCGAGTGGGACAGGCCCACAGCGCGGTGGACCGGGTCCACCAGATAGAGAGGGACGCAGTCTGCATAGAAGGTGACCAGGGTAAGCCCCGGCACATCTGTTATGAGGCCGTCCACATCCTTGTAATCCCTCTTTCGGATGACGCCTTTCCCCTCGTCCGCTTCTGTGACACGGCGGACATTTACCGTGTGAGTCTGGTATGAAACCACCATGCGGTCGCGGTCCACATTCAGGGCCTTGGCCATTCTGGTAAAATTTTCCAGCACATCTGCAGGCTCATCCTTCCTGTTGTAGGAAAAGTTCATGGTTGCAAATTTACCCCGGCTGGCTCCTCCCAGGCGGGTGGAAAAGCCGTTTGTCACCATGCCCGTCTCATCCAGCGCCTTAAAGGATAAAAACGGCACTCCTGCGCCGTCTATTGTATCGAATATTTTGTCCTGATTCTTATAATTCCACTTAATTTCCACTTTGCAATACCTCCCTGGGCAGGTTTTAAAATGCATCCTGTATCACCTTAATCTCTTCCCCCAAAATACTGACCACATCAAAGCGGCAGGGCGTATCCTCCGGCAGCCCGGCGCTGTAAAGGAAGAAGGCCGCCACCCTCCGGATGCGCTGCTGCTTTCTGTAATCCACTGCTTCCGCCGGCTCCCCCATAACCTGGCTGGAACGGTACTTCACCTCCACAAACACAAGGTATCTCCCCTGGAGGCAGATTAAATCCACCTCCCCCTGCCTGCAGCGGTAATTCTGCCGGATCACCTTATATCCACGGCTGCCCAGATAATCTGCAGCCGCCTGTTCAAAGCGGCCGCCTGTCTCTCTCTTATTCATACATCTTTCCCGAAATCACACAGAGCAGCTGTGCGCTCATATATTTTTCAAAAAGGATCTTCTATGTATAGGGCAGGGCCCCAACCGGCGGATGGCCTGAATGTGGGCGGCCGTTCCGTAGCCCTTATGTCTGGCAAAGCCGTAGCCCGGAAACATCTCCTCGTACTCCGCCATCATGTGATCCCTGGTAACCTTGGCCAGCACGCTGGCTGCGGCTATGGAAAGGCTCTTGGCGTCCCCTTTCACAATCGGCACCTGGGGACAGTCCACCCCCGGATGGTGACAGCATCGTTTAAGAGCACGCCGGGCCGCAGGCCAAGGCCCTTTACGGCCTCCCTCATGGCCTCATAGGTGGCCTGGAGGATATTGATCTCGTCAATCCGCCCCGGAGAAACGATCCCCACGCACCAGGCCGCCGCCTTCTCCTTTATCTCCAGAAACAGTTCCTCCCTGCGCTTCTCCGAAAGCTTTTTTGAATCGTTCAGATACAGAATCCGGCAGTCAGGCGGTAAGATTACGGCTCCGGCCGCCACAGGTCCTGCCAGCGGCCCTCTCCCCGCTTCGTCAATTCCGCATACCATCCCCATATGTCCATATTCTTTCTCATAAACTGCCATTTGCTCCAGCCTGGCCAGCTCCTGCTCCAGCTTTTCTCCCTTTAGTACTCTTCCTGCCATCTCCTTACTCCTTCGGCTCCTCCAGTGTGATCCTTCCCAGCTTTCCCGTCCTGAAATCATCCAGGAGAAGGGCTGCGGCTCTGGCAACATCCAGCTCCCCGCCTTTCACGAGGCAGGCCCTGGCCCTGGCAATGTCCTCCAATATCAGCTCCGGCTGCCGCTCCATATTCTCCAGCCCGAAGCGCTCAGAAAGAACCTGGGGATAATGGCCCTTGAGAAAACGGATTAACTCACAGGCCAGTTCATCCTTATGGAGAATCTGATCGTTGATAGAGCCTATCATAGCCAGCTTGACTCCCACCTGCTGGTCCTCGAACCTGGGCCACAGGATTCCGGGCGTGTCCAGAAGCTCCAGCGTCTTGTTCAGGCGGATCCACTGATTGCCTTTTGTGACGCCGGGCTTGTTCCCTGTCTTGGCGCAGGCTTTTCCTGCAAATGAATTGATAAAGGTGGACTTGCCTACATTGGGGATTCCCACCACCATCGTTCTGATAGGGCGGTTTAAAATCCCCTTCTCCGGTCCCGCTCAAGCTTCTCTCTGCAGGCCTCCTGTACCACTGACTGGATCTGCTTCAAAGTCCCTCTGTTTCTCGCATCAACCTTTACTACATGGACCTTCCGGGCCTCAAACCAGGCCGCCCACTTCGCATTCAAACGCTCGTCCGCCAAATCCGACTTGTTGAGAAGCACGATTCTGGCTTTTCCCGCCCCCAGATCGTCTATATCCGGGTTGCGGCTGGAGAAGGGACTCTTGCGTCCACCAGTTCGATCACCAGATCGATGAGCTTCATGTCCTCCTTCATGGCGCGCTTCGCCTTGGTCATGTGACCGGGATACCATTGTATATTCATATCATAACTCCTGTTCTGTTCTGCCTTTCCCAAAGGCGGCTCCCGGCTACCCAGGCTTTTACGATTGTCCCGGATGCCGGAATTTAAACATGTTCAAATTCCTTCCAAATTATCACCTGGAAGATATAAAATCCAGTTTCAGCAGCGGAAACATTCTGAACCAGACCTTCCCCTGTATCTGTCCCCGTTTCACGTTGCCGATATTGGAAAACCGGCTGTCCTCGCTGCTGTCGCGGTTGTCTCCAAGAAGAAAATACTCATCCTCCTCCAGTTGAATAGCGTATCAGCCCTTCCCGCCAGAGATACCTGCTCCAGATTCTGTTCCGCATTCAGCAGTTCTCCGTCTATAAATACAAAGCCGCCCTTAATCTGTACCGTCTCCCCGGGCAGCCCTATAATCCGTTTTACATTTTTCTTCTGGTCCTCCCGCTCAAAGACCACAATATCGAACCTCTGAGGCTCCCCCAAATCATAAGCCAGACGGTTCACAAGCACCACATCATCGGCGTCCAGCGCCGGCTGCATGGAATTGCCTGAAACCGGCACCTGGGCGCAGAAGCCATATACCAGGAACCAGGCGCAGGCTATAACCAAAACAACATTAACCACCCACCGCACGCTCCGGCGCAGCCACCAGGTATCTTCATTCACATAAAATTCCATGAACTCACTCCGCCTTCCTGAATCTATACAGCCTGCACAAGCTATATCTGTTGTGTAAACCTTTTCCACAGTACAAAATAGAGTTTGCAAATGCAAACTCTATTCTCACTTTACCGTCCGATTATTTAACTAATTCTTTTACCTTGGCAGCCTTACCGACTCTGTCTCTTAAGTAGTTCAGTTTTGCACGTCTTACTTTACCTCTGCGGATAACTTCTACGTTATCAACGCTTGGAGAATGTAAGGGCCAGGTCTTCTCAACACCGATACCGTTGGAATTCTTCCTTACGGTAAAGGTCTCCCTTGCTCCGCCGTTCTGTCTCTTAATAACAGTTCCCTCGAAAATCTGGATTCTCTCGCGGTTTCCCTCTTTAATTTTGTTGTATACCTTGACGGTATCGCCAACCTTAAAGCTGGGAACGGTTTCCTTCAACTGAGTTGCTTCAATGTTCTTAATAATTTCGTTCATCGTGTGAACCTCCTTCATCTATTGGATGTTCTTAATACCCTTTGCAATCAATCAGATTCACTGCATGTCAGTAACAGAGGACCATCTATTTCTTGTCACAACGTCTAATTCTATCATAAATTGTCCATGGTTGCAAGCACTTTATCCGTTTTTCTCTGAACGGTTACGTATCCCGCCCCTGGGAGGATTTTTCCTCCCTGTCCTGTTCTGCCGGAAGATAGAGCCGTATCTTGTCAATGCGGTTCTTTTCCACATGCTCCACTACCAGGCGGATGCCGTCGCACTCCACTTCTTCTCCCTGGGCAGGCAGGTGATCCAGCTTATCAATCACCAGCCTCCTACAGAATCATAGTCCTCGGAGGTAAGCTTCAGGCCCAGGCTGTCATTTAAATCGTCCAGCTTCATAGAGCCCTCCACCAGGTACTCTCCCTCCTGCACCCGGACAAGTTCATCCTCCTCGTCCTCATCGTACTCGTCCCGGATGTCCCCCACAATCTCCTCCAGAATGTCCTCCAGGGTAATAAGGCCCGCAGTGGCGCCGTACTCGTCAAGAACAATCACAATGTTATTGGAGGTTTTGCGCATATCCACCATCAATTCCGATAATTTTTTGGACTCAAAGGTGTAAAGGGGCTGGCGAAGGTGATCGCGGATGGAAAAGCCCTGCCTGTCCTCAATTAGAAGCATATCCTTGATGTTGATAATTCCCACTACATTGTCCGTAGTGTCCTCATAGACGGGAAGCCGCGTGTACCGCTCTCTGCGGAACACCTCCAGAATCTCCTCAAAGCCGGCCTCTATGTTTATAAAAATCATGTCAATTCTGGGTATCATTATATCCTTGGCCACAGAATCGCCCAAATCGAACACGTTGTTAATCATCTGCTTTTCTTCGGATTCGATGACGCCCTTTTCATGGCCCACCTCCACAATAGTGCGCAGCTCATCCTCCGTCATGTCGTCCCCCGGCTTGTTTGGGTCCACATTTAAAATTTTCAAAACCCCCCAGGACATGCGGTTCACCATATAGATAACCGGGGTCAGCGCCACCATAATAATATAGATAATATGGGCAAAACGGAGGGCATTCTTCTCTGACTCCAGAGTAGCCACCGTCTTGGGCGTTATCTCTCCGAATATGAGAATCAGCAGCGTCAGTATGCCTGTGGCCGCTCCGGCAGATCGGCTTCCGAATACCTCTGTGGCCAGGACCGTCAGCATGGAGGAGGCGGACAGGTTCACCACATTATTGCCGATCAGGATAGCGCTGAGCATTCTTCCCTGATTGGCGGAAAGCTTCAGCACCCACTCAGCCGATTTGCTGCCGGATTCCGCCAGATTCCGTATGCGGATTTTGTTCACGGTAGTCAGGGCCGTCTCCGAAGATGAAAAAAACGCGGAAAGCCCTAATAAAATCAGAATAACAACTAAACGTATGGCGATCGTGTCACCAGATAGATCCAAAATTATCACTCCTGTTTCTTAAATGTATTTCACTCTGCTTTTTCTGCACAGTTTCATGAGATTTTACACTATAATCCCCGCCATGTCAACGAGAACCCGCCATGTATGGAATTTTATGCCATTTTTGGGGTGTTTTATCTCATTTCTCCGGTTTCATTTTCCTGGCGGGGCCACTGTGCCCTGTTCCGCCTCAATCCCGCGGGCTGTAAAAATCACTGCTCCCCGCCGCTGTTTTTCAAAAGTTTCACCCGCAGCATAGACACCCTGTAAAAACTTTTAATATCTTTTACTGTGCACTCCTTGGCAGCCAAAAGCTTCTTAACCATAGCCATAGCCTTCCCCTTGATCCTGGGAGCCGCAGCCCCCGCATCCAGCGCCCCTACATACCGGTCCACCTCCGTCTCCAGCTCCTTTAAAGCCGTATCTCCCCCCTGCAGGGATTCCAGATACTCCGCTTCCTTTAACGTAAGTCTGGCGTCCTCCAGCAGATCCGGCCTGCGTTCCAGGGTGCGCTTTATGGACTGCCGCCTGCGCCACTCCTCTATCTTCTTATGGTGTCCGCTTAAAAGCACCTCCGGCACAGGGATTCCCCTGAACACCTCCGGTCTTGTATACTGGGGGTATTCCAGAAGATTATCGTGGAAGGACTCCTCCTCTGCCGATACGTCATTGTTCAGCACCCCCGGCACCAGCCGGGAAATGCAGTCGATCATCACCATGGCCGGAAGCTCCCCCCTGTCAGTACGTAATCCCCAACCGACAGGCAGTCCGTGGCTATGAGTTCCAGGGCGCGCTCGTCAATGCCCTCATAGTGGCCGCAGAGGAACACCAATTCCTCCTCCTTTGCAAGCTCCTCAGCCATAGACTGGTTAAAGACTTTTCCCTGAGGCGTCATATAGATAACCCTAGGCTTTTTCCCCAGCTTCCCGCACAAGGCCTCATAGGCCGCGCACACGGTCCTGGTTCCATCACCATCCCTGCTCCGCCCCCATAGGGCGCGTCGTCCACATGTCTGTGCTTGTCTGTGGAATAATCGCGGATATCGATGGCGTTTACAGAGATGGTTCCCTTTTCCATGGCCCTTCCCGTTATGCTGGTTCCCAGTCCTCCCAGGACCATATCCGGAAACAGCGTCAATATATGAAAATTCATCGATTACTGGTTCTCCTTCCACCGGTTCTTAAGCTTTGTCTGAAGCCGGTACAGAGTATTGATAGCGTCAATAGGCGTCATAGTGGACAGCTCCAGCTCATCCAGCTCCCGGATGATGTCGTCATCCTTTACCGTATCGAAGAAGGTTAGCTGCTGCATATCCACCTCGTCCGGCTTAGGCACCGCCTTGTGCTGGACGGCGGCAGTGCTGACCTGGGCTATCTCCCTGGCCCTGGCAGTGATATCCGCATTGCTCAGCTCCTGGGCTATCTCCCTGGCCCTGGCAATAACCGTCTCCGGCACTCCCGCCAGCTTGGCCACCTGAATGCCGTAGCTCTTATCCGCCCCGCCCCGTATTATCTTTCGCAGGAACACGATATCATCTCCCTGCTCCTTCACTGCAATGCAGTAGTTTTTCACTCCCGGGATGGTGCCCTCCAGCTCTGTAAGCTCATGGTAGTGGGTGGCAAAGAGGGTCTTTGCCCCCAAAAGCTTTGTGTTGCTTATATGTTCGATCACAGACCAGGCGATGGACAGGCCGTCGAAGGTGCTCGTGCCTCTCCCGATCTCGTCCAGCACCAAAAGGCTGTTCCTCGTGGCGTTTCTCAGGATATTTGCCACCTCCGTCATCTCCACCATAAAGGTGCTCTGGCCGCTGGCCAGGTCGTCGGAGGCCCCCACTCTGGTGAAAATCCGGTCACAGATGCCGATATCCGCCTCCTGGGCGGGCACAAAGCTGCCCAGCTGGGCCATGAGGACAATAAGGGCCACCTGGCGCATGTAGGTGGATTTACCCGCCATATTGGGGCCGGTAATAACAGACAGGCGGTTCTTTCCGCTGTCCAGAAACGTATCGTTGGCCACAAACAGGTCGTCCCTCATCATCTGTTCCACCACGGGATGGCGGCCGTTCTTGATCTGAATAACGCCCCTTTCGTTGATCTGGGGCTTTACGTAATTGCGGCGGGTTGCAACTGCCGACAGGGAGCAGAATACATCCACCCCTGCCACCGCCTTTGCTGTCCTCTGAATCCGCAGCACTTCCGCCGCAATTTTGTCCCTCACCTGGCAGAACAGCTCATATTCCAGGGATACTAATTTATCCTCGGCCCCCATGATGATGTCCTCCAGCTCTTTCAGCTGGTCGGTGGTATACCGCTCTGCATTGGTGAGAGTCTGCTTGCGGATAAAGTAATCCGGCACCTGGTTTTTAAAAGAATTGGTCACTTCAAAGTAATAGCCGAACACCTTGTTGAACTTTATCTTAAGGCTCTTGATTCCCGTTTTTTCCTTTTCCCCGGACTCCAGTTCCCCCAGCCAGGTCTTGCCCTCGGTCCCTGCATGGCGCAGGCGGTCCGCCTCCTCATTGTAACCGTCCTTAATGATGCCCCCCTCCCGCACCACAATGGGCGGGTCCTCAATTATGGACTGGTCAATGAGCCGGTACAGATCCTCCAGGGGATCCATCTCATCTTCCATCTCCTTCAAAAGAGGGCTTCCGAATTCGCCCAGTATCCGCTTGATATGAGGAAGCATTTCCAGGGAATTCTTAAATGCAATGAGATCTCTTGGATTGGCCGTCTTATAACTGATGCGCCTATAAGGCGCTCCATATCGTAGATGGGATTCAGATACTCGCAGATCTCCTCCCTGGAAATATAGTTCATATTCAGTTCTTCCACTGCCGACTGGCGTTTGATAATCTCATCCCTGTGAATCAGCGGCTGCTCAATATAGGTCCGCAGAAGCCTTGCCCCCATGGCTGTTTTGGTCTTATCCAGCACCCACAGCAGGGTTCCCCGCTTTTGCTTCTCCCGCATCGTCTCCACCAATTCCAGATTCCTCCGGGTAGAGGTGTCGATGACCATAAACTGACCGGTGGAATAGGGAGTGATGGTGGTAATATGCTCCAGCGTACTCTTCTGCGTTTCATAGATATACTGCATCACAGCCCCTGCCGCTATGATTCCCGTTCCGTAATCATCTAATCCCAGTCCGCTTAAAGTTCCCACACGAAAATGCTCCCTCAGCGCCTTCCGGCAGGACTCATCTCCGAAAAAGCGGCTGTCCAGAGCGGACACCACCACGTGATAGCGGTTTTTCAAATCCTCCGTATCCACGCCGGACATATAGAATGCATTGTTGCATATAATCTCCGAGGGGGAAAATTTGTTGATCTCATCAAAAAGCTCCCGATCCGAGTCCACCTCTGTGACCATAAAATCCCCTGTGCTGATATCGGCTGTGGAAATACCATAAATTCCGTCCGTATAGACAATCCCCATAAGATAGTTATTCTTGGTTTCATCCAGAGCCTGGGCGCTGGTGATGGTCCCGGGAGTTACCACACGGATAACCTCCCGCTTAACAAGGCCCTTGGCCAGACTCGGATCCTCCATCTGCTCTGCAATGGCCACCTTATATCCCTGTTGAACCAGCTTATACAGGTAGGCGTCCAGGGCATGGTAGGGCACTCCGCACATGGGCGCCCGCTCATCAAGGCCGCAGTCCCGCCCCGTCAGGGTGATATCCAGCGCCTTGGAGGCAGTGAGCGCATCATCAAAAACATCTCATAGAAATCTCCCAGACGGTAAAACAATATACAGTCCGGGTACTCCTTTTTGGTTTCCATATAATGCTGCATCATAGGAGACAGCTGCTGTATCTTTGCCAAAATTTTAACCTCTCTTCTCTTGTATCTCTCGTATTCAGGCTGTGCCTGCAATCTTTCCCATGTAATAAAAGCCCCTGCTTTCTTCCAGATAGACCTGCACCAGCTTTCCTATCATGGAGGGATCTCCTGGAAAATGTACAATGGTGTTGTTGGAGAGGCGGCCCGTCATAAGCCCCGGGGAGTGGCCGTTAACCTCCTCCACCAGCGCCTCCTGAACCGTGTGGACATCCCGGCTGCAGAGCTTCGCAGATATATCCTGAACCTCCTTTAACAGACGGTCAAACCGGTTCTTCACCACATCCTCAGGAATCTGGTTCTCCATAGCGGCAGCCGGGGTTCCGGTGCGCTTGGAGTAGATAAAGGTAAATGCACTGTCAAAGCCTGCCTTGCGCACTACATCCATAGTCTCCTCAAAATCTGCCTCCGTCTCTCCCGGAAAGCCTACAATAATGTCTGTGGTGAGAGAGATTCCCGGCCACAGCCGCCTTGATCCGTTCTGCCAGCTCCAAAAACTGTTCCTTTGTGTAATGCCGGTTCATGGCCCTTAAAATCCCGGTGCTTCCCGACTGAAGGGGAAGATGAAGATGGCGGCAGATTTTCTTTGACCCTGCCATCACGTCAATAAGCTCCGGGGACAGATCCTTGGGATGGGAGGTCATAAAACGGATCCGCCGGATGCCCTCTATCTTCTCCACCTCCTTCAGAAGCCCGGCAAAGGTCATGGGAGTATCCAGGTTCTTTCCATAGGAGTTCACATTCTGGCCCAGCAGCATAATCTCCACCACGCCGTCTGCAGCCAGGGTTCTTATCTCCTTCAGAATCTCCTCCGGTTTTCTGGAGCGCTCCCTTCCCCTCACATAAGGCACGATACAGTAACTGCAGAAATTGTTGCAGCCGAACATGATATTGACTCCTGACTTAAAAGGATATTTGCGCTCCACAGGCAAATCCTCCACAATCTGGCTGGTATCCTCCCACACGTCGATAACCATATGGCGCTTGAAGCGCCCTTCCCCCTCTCTGGCCTCCGCTTCCCTCTTTCGCTCCTCCAGACAGGCATAAACCAATTCCGCCAATTTGAATATATTGTGGGTCCCGAATATAAGATCTACCTGACGGTAGCTCTTTTTAATCTTGTCCACCACCTCTTTCTCCTGCATCATACAGCCGCAGAGGGCAATCATCATCTCTGGATGCTTCTTTTTACAAGCTCCCAGCTGGCCCAGGCGGCCGTACACCCGGAGGTTTGCATTTTCCCGGACCGTACAGGTGTTATAGAGGACAAAATCCGCCTCCTCAGAGTCCGCCTCCTGGTATCCTATCTGCTCCAGAATGCCCACAAGCTTCTCGGAGTCCCTGGCATTCATCTGGCACCCGAATGTCTCAATATGGAAGGTCACGGACTTCCGCCCCCACGCCTCCTTTAACGCCTCCAGCAGTTCTCGGCACCGCTCCATGAAAAAGAGCTGCCTGGCCGGTTCCTCCATGGGCGCTTTTTTCTGTGCTTCCTCATATGATATAAGTAACTGATCCACGTGATTCTCCCTTAAATATAGATTTTCCAATTTACCTCATGTATTATATCACAAATGGATTTTATTGCAAAGGAAATCCGCTCCCCCCGGCAGCTTTTGTCATGCCGGTCCGCTTGGCCTTGTCAATTCCTCCTGCCATATGAGGAAGGGGATTCTTTAAAAATGACGCCCGCATCAGGCGTCCTCCCCGTATTTTTTCGGATGGCGTCCGCCGCGGCGTCCAGCTTTGTGAATTTCTCATTGCAGTCTGTGCCCAACAGATTGTACTGGTATGGGGCATGGCTGACAACGCGGCCGGTGTGCACTCCCAGCTGGCGTATGGGGCTGCCGTCCCAGAGGGACTCAAATACGCTGCAGGCCTGGTGATAGATTTCCAGCGTCGCGTCCGTCTCCGAGTACAGCGTCTTCTGTGCGGAGCTGCGGCCAAACTCCCTGTCTGTAATGGAGATACTGACACAGGAGGCCTTCATGTGGTCGGCCCTCAGCCTGGCGCAGACAGTCTCCGTAAGGGAAAGGATCACCTGCCTGGCCCTGTGGGCGTCCCTCACGTCAAAGGGGACCGTCATAGAATTGCCATAGCCTTTGTTCTCCGGAAGCTGCCGTAAGAAAGGGGAGGGGTCCCGTCCGTTGGCATAGTGCCATATATATTCCCCATGCTTTTTTAAATGTACCTTGAGAAGCTCCAAATCAGCATTGGCCAGCTGGCCGATGGTGCGGATCCCCAGGTTTCTCAGCTTTCCCGCTGCGGCTCTGCCTACCCAGAAAAGCCGGTTCACAGGCAGAGGCCACAGCTTCTTTTGAATTTCCTCCCGGAACAGAGTGTGAACCTTGTCCGGCTTCTCAAACCCGGAGGCCATTTTTGCCAGGAGCTTCTGATCCGACACTCCGATATTTACGGTAAATCCCAGAGTTTCGCGTATCTCATCTTTAAGCTGCCGGGCAAACACCACAGGGCTCCCAAAAAGCGTCTCTGTGCCTGACATACAGCAGAAGGCCTCGTCTATGCTGTACTGGTGCACATAGGGACAGTAGGTTTCCAGCAGACGGATAAGCCCTCTGGAGCAGCTTACATATAATTCATAATCCGGAGGAACGATGATGAGGCCGGGGCATTTATTTCTGGCTTCCACCAGAGACTCTCCCGTCTTTATTCCAAAGGCTTTGGCCCGGTCGGACTTGGCCAGCACAATGCCGTGGCGGTCCTTCTCGCTGCCGCCGATCACTGCCGCCATCCGGCGCAGATCCACTCCGCTTCCCTTTATATGGACTTCCCGGGCGGCGGTCCAGCTCAGGAATGCAGCGTTTACATCCACATGATACCATATCTGATTTGACATAATCTTCCTCCTGCTTTAAGGGGCCATCAAGGCCCCTGTTTAGAATTGTGGGACGCGCAGCCGGCAGGCTCAAGTTTCACACACGCCTTAAGACAAGGCCTGAAAAAATGACCACTTGTGGGCAGACAGCCTGTACCTCAGTTCTATCAGCCGCCTCTGCTGTTCCGCCTGCGCCCAGCACACGTAGCTGATATAGTCCATGCCGCAGTGCGTTTCCTCTTTTGAGGAAACCACCTGCTGGATTTTCACCGTGATAATCCGGTGCTCCTCATTCTCGTACCGGAACCACAGGGGCGTTATCTGTCCCAGAGTGCTGCATGCGCTGACCAGCTGTATGGGTATATTTAAAGCGGGCACTGTATTCACCTCCTGCTTTCAATATACAAGAACATACGTTCTTGTTCAAGTGGGAATTGCTGGTAAGGAAGCTTCCCTGCCTCCTTTGCTTCAGGAATAAAAAGATACCCTCTGCCTCTTTAAAAGCTGCAGAAGGTATCTTTTTATTTGATAAATATGTATTCACAATCACTGGAGCGTTCCTCACTGTACCTGTATCCCAGGCGGTCAAAGTCTTTTATTATTTTTATATCCTCCGCCTGGTTCTCAGCCAGAAACCGCACCATCTCTCCCCGGGCCATCTTGGCCTCTGTGGCTTTTACTTTTACTTTCCCGCCTTCCTTCCCCTTTGCGCCCTGAGCTGTTTCCACAGTTCCGAACACACAGGTAATCCAGGTTATCTTTGAAGTAAGGTAAGGCTCAACCGCCCTGCTGTATTCTTTGGAAGCCAGATTCACAATCACCTTGTCCTCCCTGGCCAGCTCCTCATAAATTTCCCTGCCCCAATATTCATACAGGTTTTTGGCCCCTGAGGGAAACGCTGCCTTTGCCTGCATCTCCAGGCGGTAGGGCACAATTCCGTCCAGAGGGCGCAGAATCCCGTAAAAGCCCGACAAGATGCGAAGATGTTCCTGGACATAGTCCCACTGGCCCTGTTCAAAGACTCCGGGGGCCATATACTGGTACTGGATTCCCTCATAAGAGAGAAGGGCCGGAGTAAGGCGCCTGGTGAGATCCATCCCCTGAAAACGCGTGTAATTAAGCTCTGCTATTTTTTCATTGCAGGCCCAGAGACGCCGGGCCTCCTCACGGCTCAACCCCTGTATGTACTCTTTCAATTTCTCCGCCTTTTTAAGAAAACAGGGAAGATTTGCCCAGTCCAGCTCATCTTCCCTTACATTCATCTTCTTGGCAGGTGATATAATCAGCTTCATCCTGACCTCTTTCTTTATTCTATCTTTCCAATCCTGGGATAATAGCTGAAAAGCACCTTTGCAATTATCCTGTCCTTGGCGACGTATTTGTTCTTCCAGAACCTGGCGTCCTGGGAATTATTCCTGTTGTCTCCCATCATGAAATAGCAGCCTTCAGGCACCGTATAATGTCCGTAAGGCTCATCCATTATAGGTTCTTCCATGGGCTCCAGAATATAGGGCTCATCCAGAGGCGTGTCGGAACCATTGATGTACACCTTTCCGTCTACAATATCCACCGTCTCCCCCGGCAGTCCGATCACACGCTTCACATAATAAATCTTTCCTGTGGGATCATCGGGAAAATGAAAGATAACCACGTCCCCACGCTGAGGATCGCTGTTGATATAGGACAGCCTTGAGCCAATGACGCGGCTCTTGGACATAATGGTGTTTTCCATAGAGCCGGTAGGCACCCGGCTGTTGGCTATGACGAAGTTGTTAAGGACCAGGGCGATAACAACCGCAGCCACAATAATCTGAATCCAGCTGATAATCTCCTTCTTCCAGCTGAAGGGTTCCTCCTCCTGCTGCTTACGGCTGCGTTCTTTCTGGTTTTCCTCTATAGGCATATAAATTCCTCTTTTCTACTATGATTCTGACGTTCAAACACACTGTGGAGCGTGCGGGAAAGGAAGTTTCAGACACGCTCTAGCGGATCTGGCCGTCCCCGTAAATAATATACTTGGTGGTAGTCAGCTCCTTCAGCCCCATAGGGCCTCTGGCATGAAGTTTCTGGGTGCTGATACCTATCTCGGCCCCAAAGCCGAACTCCTCACCGTCCGTAAACCGTGTGGAAGCGTTGACATAGACGGCTGCTGCGTCCACCTCATTTAAAAATTTCTGTGCGTTAAAATAGTCTGAGGTCACAATCGTCTCAGAATGGCCCGTATTATAAGTGTTGATATGGCGGACGGCCTCATCCACCGAGTCCACCAATTTTAAGGACAGGATATAATCCAGATATTCCTTACCCCAGTCCTCCTCCGAAGCCCGGGCAAATCCGGGTACAATGGCGCATGCTGCTTCATCCCCGCGGATCTCCACCTGCTTTTCATCCAGCCGCTGCTTCAGCATGGGAAGAAATTCCTCGGCAATGCTCCTGTGGACCAGAAGAGACTCACAGGCGTTGCATACGCCGATTCTCTGGGTTTTGGCGTTGAAGATAATGTCCAGCGCCATGTTAAACTCAGCCGTCTCATCTACATAAATATGGCAGTTGCCCGTTCCTGTCTCAATAACAGGAATGGTGCTGTTCTCCACCACGGTCTTTATAAGCCCCGCTCCCCCTCTGGGAATCAGAACATCAATATACCTGTTAAGGCGCATCAGCTCCTTTGTGGTCTCCCGGCTGGTATCCTCGATAAGCTGAAGGGAATCCTCCGGCAGGCCTGCACAGCCAAGACCGGAACGCAGGCATTCCACAATGGCTTTGTTGGAGTTGATGGCGTCGCTTCCTCCCTTTAAAATCACCGCATTTCCGGACTTGAAGCAGAGGCCGAAGGCATCTGCGGTCACATTGGGACGGGCCTCATATATCATACCGATAACGCCTAACGGCACTCTCTTTTGTCCAATCTGAAGGCCGTTTGGCCGCAGCTTCATGGACAGCACTTCCCCTACCGGATCCTCCAGTGAAGCCACCTGCAGAAGGCCGTCGGCCATGGCCTGGACTCTGGCCGGAGTAAGCTTTAAGCGATCCAGAAGCCCCTGGCTCATCCCCTGGGACTCCGCCCTCCGGCAGTCGTCCCTGTTGGCTGTAAGAATCTCCTCCTCGCCGTCCAGAAGGGCCCGGGCCGCCTCCTCCAATCCTATATTCTTCTCTCTGGAACCCAGAGTATTCAGTATTCGTGAAACTTCTTTTGCGCGGCTGCCTATTTCGTTTAATGTCATACTTATCTCCTCCCTGTTACGGACATGTCCCCCGGCTCCCTGTGTTCCGGAAGGATACAAACTGCAAGCTGCCTTTTCTTTCCTCTATACTTCCTTGATTCCTCCGAACTTCTTTCCCAAATCCGTCACGGTCCCATCCTCTTCCCGGATGGATATATTATTCAGGTTGGCCCTTAAATTTCCGCGGATAGCCGCAATGTACTCCCTGCGGAGTCTGGCCTGTTCTTCCTTCTCCTCCTGGCTTAAGCCTACGGACTGGGATTTGTGGTAAAGTTCGTTAATCCGGTCAATTCTTGATACGTCCATGCTGCTCCTCTTTCACTTTCCGATTAATATTCATTGCTGAGATACTGCATCAAATCAAAATCCAGGTTAGGGTGGGCCAGGAACAAAGTTCCCTTCTTGCCGCCTCCCATAATGTCCAGAATCACTTCCACCTCATCGCCGTTGGCAATCACCATGTCTGCGCCGCTGTCTGTGGCAATTCTGGCTGCCGCCAGTTTGGCCGACATGCCTCCGGTTCCCACATCGCTTCCAGAGGTATCCTTGCCCATGCGGAGAAACTCAGGCGTGATCTCAGGCACAAGGCTGATAAAGGCAGCTTCCGGGTTGCTTCTGGGGTCGTCGGTGTAAAGTCCGTCAATATCGGACAGCAGAATCAGCAGATCCGCACCGATGAGGGCCGCCACAATAGCTGAAAGGCGGTCATTATCGCCGAAGCTGTCCACATAGGGAATCTCCGAGGTGGACACCGTGTCGTTTTCATTTACAACAGGGATGGTTCCCAGATTCAAAAGCTCATCAAAGGTATTCTGGGCGTTGTACCTGGAACCGTCGTTAACCATGGTGTCCTTGGTGAGAAGAACCTGGGCCGCCGTCTGGTTGTACTCTGCAAAAAGCTTCTGATACACCATCATGAGGCGCGCCTGGCCCACTGCAGCAAAGGCCTGTTTTTCGGCCAGAGTCCCCGGCCGCTTGTGATGCCCCAGAGCCTGCCTGCCTGCGGCAATGGCCCCGGAGGATACCAGAACCACATCCTTTCCCTGTCCCCGCAAATCGCTGATAACCCGTACCAGCTTCTCTATCTTCATAAGGTTCATCTCCCTGTCTCAGGATGGGTCAGGGAGGAAGATCCGATTTTTATCACAACCCGCTTTTTATCCTTCAGATTCCGGCGTTCCTGGTCCTCCATTGCGATACTCCTTTTTCCTTGTTTTTAAAAGCGATTCCTGTTTATCTTACACCAATTTAAAGGCTCCGTCAATTTCTATCGCATTAAGAAATTCTAAAATGGAGCAAATCTGCGGATGAGCTCCTCCCCGGTCTTTAAGCCGTCCATAGCTGCGGAGGTAATCCCGCCGGCATACCCGGCTCCCTCCCCGCATGGAAAGAGTCCCCTTACAGGGCTCTCCATATGTTCGTCCCTGGGAATCCGCAGCGGGGAGGAGGTCCGGCTTTCAATCCCCGCCAACACGGCGTCAGGCCGGTCAAATCCTGCAATCATATGTCCGAAGCTCCCCATGGCCTCCAGGAGAGCCCGGGAAATGCTCTCAGGAAGAAGCTGCCTGAGATTTGCAAAAGCGTACTGCCCTTTAAAGGCAGGCGCCACCTGCCCAAAGCCTGTGGAGATGCGGTTTTCCCTAAAATCTCCGTAGAGCTGTACAGGAATCTTCCCTTTTCCCAGGCATAGGCCTTTTCTTCCAGATTTCTCTGGAACATAACGCCTGCCAGGGCTTCCCTTCCCGGCTCCGTCTCAGGGAAATCCCCGGTTGTCACAGTGACAATAAGGGCGCTGTTGGCGTTTTCCCCGGCCCGGTCATGGTAACTCATCCCGTTTACCGCAAGGCGGCCAGGCTCTGAGGAGGAATTGACCACATACCCTCCGGGACACATACAGAAGGAATAGACGCCCCGGCCCTCTTCTGTCTGCTTTGTCACCTTGTAGCTGGCAGGCCCCAGCTCCCTGCACTCCTCCATTCCGTACTGGCTCATATTAATCAGCTTCTGGGGGTGCTGCACCCGAAGCCCCAGGGCAAATGCCTTGGGCTCCATGGGAACCCCTCTCTCCAGAAGCTGTTCAAAGGTATCTCTGGCGCTGTGTCCCGCTGCCAGAACCACCGCCTGGGTCTGAATCCGTTCTCCCGATTCGGTGACAACGGCTGTAAGCCGGCCACCCTCCAGCACAAAATCCGTAACCTGGGTTAAAAACCGCACTTCTCCCCCCAGACGTTCAATTTCGCAGCGGATATTTTTTACAATGGAGCTGAGGACATCTGTGCCGATGTGGGGCTTATTTACATAGAGAATAGAGGGATCTGCGCCGAATTCCACCAGAATCCGAAGCACCTCCCTGTTCCTGCCGAAGCTGTCCTTCACCAGAGTGTTCAGTTTTCCGTCGGACGTCCCTGCCCCGCCTTCTCCAAACTGGACGTTTGAGGAAGGATTAAGTTTTCCCGTCTCCCAGAATGCCGCAACCCGGGCAGCTCTGGCGTCCACGTCCTCCCCCCGCTCAAGGATAAGGGGCCTGTATCCCTTTCTCGCCAAAGCCAGCCCGCAGAACAGGCCGGCCGGGCCTGCTCCTATGATAACCGGAGCATGGGACAAGGGGCGGGTTCCCGGTTCGGGAAGGAGGTAAGCTTTATCCCTCTGAACCAGTACATCCCTGTTTCTGAGTTTTTTTACCAGTCCCTCCTCCTTCTTCCCCCAAAGTTCTTCAGCCTTATATCAACAACGTAACTGTAACGAATGTCCGGTTTCTTTCTGGCGTCAATGGACTGCTTTACAATATTTAAAGTTTCTATATCCGACGCCGGGACCCGGAGGATGTTTGCCCCCCTTCAAGAAGCTCCTGCGGGCTGTGGCCCAGGGGCATTTTCAGCTGATTAATACGAATCACCGGCTCACCTCCCCTGCCGCCGCCCTTCCGGCCAGCGCGCCGCTGGACCACGCAAACTGAAGGTTGTATCCGCCGCAGATACCGTCCACATCCAGGAGCTCTCCTGTGAGATACAGATTTTTCTTAAGCCTGGATTCCATAGTGGAGGGATCGATCTCCCTGGTATCCACGCCCCCGCAGCAGACCTGGGCGTTGGCAAAGGGATTCACGCTCATGACAATGGCCTCATAGGACTTCATCTGTGAGAGGAGCCTGCCCAGCTCTTTTCCCGTCAGCTCTCCCGCCTTCTTGGAAGGCTGACGCCTGAAAGCCGGATGAGGACAGCAGCCAGCTTTTTATTAAAAAGGCCGGTAAACATTTCCTCCACTTTTTTATCCTTCAGCAGAGCGGCGCGCCTTTTTAACAGGCCAAAGCTTTCCCCCTCCTGCCATGACGGCAGGAAATCCACGAGGGCCACCACCTTTTTTCCCTGTTCCAGGGCCCTGGCGGCAAAACGGCTGATTTGAAACACCGGAATACCCGACAAACCGTAATCGGTGAGCTGCAGCTCTCCCCTGTCCTCAGCCAGAACCCTTCCCTTGACGCCGTCCATGTGCAGAGTAATCCTGGCCTCCGTCCGAATGCCTGCCAGCTGCCTGTACAGAGTCCCCTGGCACCGGAGCTGCACCAGACCCGGGAGAGGTTTGATCACCCGGTGCCCAAGCTTTTTGGCCAGCTCGTACCCGCTGCCGTCGGAGCCTGTGGACGGCGCAGCCTGGAGCCTGTGGCCAGAATCAGAGCGTCCGCCCGGAAAATGCCCTGGGTGGTGCAGATTTTATAATAAAAAGAGTTATTTTCCCCCTTTATCCATTCAATGGTTTCCACCTTGCAGGAAGTGCGTATATCCACCCTCTCATGGGAGGCCTCCCACAGGAGCACGTCCAGCACCGAAGAGGCCTGATCGGAGTTGGGGTAGACATAACCGTTTCTGTCTTTCGGCTCGATTCCCAGCTCTCTGAAAAAGCCCAGCGTCTCCTCCACCCCGAACCCTCCTATCACTCTCATGGGAAACCCTTTCTCGTCGCTCCGGTAGCAGGACTCCTCCATGCGCAGGTTCGTCAGATTACACCTTCCGTTTCCTGTGGAAAGGATCTTTTTGCCCACCCGGTCCATGTGCTCCACCAGCGTTACCCTGGCGCCCAGTCTGGCTCCCATGATGGCGGCCGTAAGTCCCGATGCCCCTCCGCCTACAATCACAATCTGTCTGCTCATCTTTATATCAGGCTCCTTAATCTTCGTATAAGTATATCCCTCATTCTATCTGTTTTCAGGAAACATTTCAACTGTTTCCTGCTGTGGTTTACAGGAACCGTTTCCCATAAATCAAAAATAACGCCCTCACCTGCACAGTGTAGCGTTATTTTTAAGTCCCATGCTTCTCTTGCAATCTGCCATAATCTGAGTTTTAACTTGTAAAAGACTCCAGATAATGATACACGTCCATCATGGAGGGAAACCAGATTCCCTCCATCAGCTTTGCCCGCTCCTTCTCCGGAAAATCAGTAACCGGTATGTGGGTATACAGGCAGATGGTGCTCCTGTCGCTGCAGAATACCAGAAGGAACCCTGACTCGGATACAAGATAGTACTCCTCTGCCGGGGAGCTGCTTTCCAGAACCGGTTTTATGTTCTCCTGGTTCATGGCGGCCTTGTCTCCTATATCGTTAGCCGTCTCAGTCTCGATTACTGTATTTGGAACTGCCTGTTCCTGCCTCAGGCTGTATCTGGTGATGCCGTAGCCTACGACGAGACATACAATGGATGTAACTGCAAACAGCAGCAAGCAGTATAAAACTTTTTCATCTTCGCTAACCTCCTCAGGGGAATATAAACCGCCAGGCCTGTCTGAAAATTCATTCCCGCCATCTGCACGCCCCACTTTGTGGGACGCACATCTGACGGAAAGCAATTTTCAGATACGCTCTAAGGTTAGTATCTGCTTTCTGCGCTGTTTTAATCACATTTTTTTAATTTATTGCTGCTATTTAACCGCCGCCTTTTTATGGCGCCAGCATTTCATCCAATTCTTCCTCTGTTCCCCAAAAGACATTCCTGTCGATATACTTCTCACTGCCTTCATCAAGGCCGCTGCCCTCCAGCTGTCCGCGGTTGGTATACTGCCAGAATGTCCAGTCTCTGTCAATGCGGGGACGGGTGACAACACTGCGTATCCACAGGGGATAGTCCCCGAAGAAACCTTTTATAAAATAGCTGTAGGCCTCCTCCGTAGTATAAATAACGGGCTTCACCTGATATTCCTCTTCCACAGCAGAGAGAAATGCGGACAGTTCCGCCCTCACTCCGGCCGATCCGGCCTCGCCTCCTGATAATTTCCGTAAAATTCAATATCTGCCACCGGAGGAAGCATCCCCTGTCCCCTTCCCACTGTCCGGATAAAGTGCCGGGCCTGGTCGGCCCCGCTGCTCTCAAAGCTGAAAAAATGATATGCGCCTGCTCTCAGCTTTGTATTCTGCACCCCCGTCCAATTTTCCCGGAATCTGCCGTCCACATGGCTGCTCCCCTCGGTTGCTTTTATAAAGACAAAACTTATATCCTGTTTTGATAAAATTTCCCAGTCAATTTCACCCTGGTAGTGAGATACATCACATCCGGTGACACTGTCCTTTCCTATAAACCGGTTGTTTGGGATTACGTATCCCTGATAAACCAGACAGGCCATAAGCAGGCAGACGGCAGCCGTTCCGCCGCAGGCAGCCAGAAGGACTCCCGCCCATTTTCCCCACGTTTTCATGAATCTCATTTCCTCCGGTCCTCTCCCCCAAGGAGCATTTTATGAATACTTATCTTTTTACAGCACACGTATTTTCTTCAGAAGCCTGACAAGCTTTCTTCCGCCCGGCATTCCCTTGAGCTCCTTCTCGTCCAGTGCATGGAGCCGGATGAGCAGAAGCCCATAGACCACGATTGCCGCCGCCACCGACGGCAGCACCACAACCGCCATCCCCAGCCGGCCCTTCATAAGCCTGTCCGGCAGAACCCCGTAGATCAGGCGGTACACGCCATAGGAAACTCCGCCCATAATCAGGGCGCAGATCGAGGGCAGGACAAAGGTTTTCCTGATCTCCTGCCTGTATCTGGTATGCCTTGCAATAGCCCGTCCGTTCAGGACGCACATCACAAAGGCAAATATAATATTGGCAAAAACCAGGCTGTAGATTCCCAGTTTGAACACCATGAGGAACACCTCCAGCACGCCCACATGGATAATCAGGGCGGCCACCGCATGGCGGATAGGCAGCTCCATGTGATTAAGCCCCTGGAGAATGGCATTTGTGACGGTGGATAAGGAATAGAACACCACTGCCAGAGAACCGGCCATGGAGAGCCGTATGAGCATGCTGTTGTCCTCGCTGATAAACAGCAGATTGCATACGGGCCTGGCCAGGGCCGTAATCCCTACCGCCGCAGGTATGCCCACCAGCAGCGAAAAGCGTATGGAAGTCCCGATGCGTTCCAGCTTCTCCTGTCTGTTCCTGTTGGACACAGAGCGGGACAGCGCGGGAATCAGGGAGGAGGACAGCGCGTTGGACACCGCCACCGGAATATTAAACAGCAGCTGATACTGCCCCAGCGCTCCCAGAGAGGTGGCAATCACCTCCTCTTTATATCCCAGGCGGGCCATTCCCTGGCCGAAGAGATAGTTGTCCACCACATTGGAACAGTTATAGATGCCGCTGCTGATCACAATGGGCAGTACGGTGATGGTAAGAATATACATCAGCCGCCGGTAACTCTCCCTCCTTCTGGTCCTGTCCTGCAGGACAAGGGCTCTCCGCTCCCGGTTTCCGCCTGCAGTGAGACAGATAAAAAATATAAGGGCCGTGAGAGCGCCTGCGCCTGTGCCGATGGTTCCTCCGGCTGCACCCAGGGCGTAGGAATAGTCTTTATGTCCGCTCATGGAAGCGCCTGCGTGAAACAGCGCTCCGGCAGCCGCCACGCTGACCACTGCATTGACAATCTGCTCCAGTATCTGAGATACCGCAGTAGGCACCATGGAGCCCGTCCCCTGAAAATATCCTCTCAGGACCCCGAGATACGCCATAATCCAGACTGTGGGGGCCAGGGTTTTAAGGGCAAACCGGCTGAGAGGCATCTTTATCAGCTCTGCAAATAAATCTGCTCCGAACCACAGCACAAGGCTGCCGCCGCTCCCACGATGGTGGCATAAATAAGAGCCGCTTTTAGAATGCGGCTGCAGTTTCTGTATTCTCCTTTTGCCATCCGGGTGGATATCATCTTTGACACAGCCACAGGCATACTGTAGGAGGACAGGATTAAAAGGATATTATACACATTAAAGGCAGAGGTATAATATCCATTTCCCTGTTTCCCTATGATATCATTAAGAGGCATCCGGTACAGCATGCCGATGATGCGTACCAGAATGCCTGCCATGGCCAGAATGCCGCCCTGTATTACAAAGTTGGCGGCCTTCTGCTTTTTCCTCTTGGAAGCTTTCACAGTAGGATTCATATCTCTTTATTGTGCTCCATCTTTTCCAATTATTTCCGACTTGTCAAAGTCTCTTGTAGATATAATGCAAATCCAGGTCTGCCCCTGATTAAAAACCACCTCATTATGGTCCAGATCATAATAATGGGTCACACCAAACTCCCCGTCCTTCTCCCAGTTGATGGGGATAGCTTTGCCGTTTGTCATAAAAAAACCACATTCTGTGGTATGTACATTAAAAGCAATATACTCCGTGGTGGCATAGTAGCCTGACTGGCAGTACTGGAACACCACATTCTTGGCGGTAACAGGGCCTTCGCTTCCCTCATGAACGCCGCCGTACTGGTAGCGGTGATACAGTCCGTCGCTCTCATCATACAAAAAATATGCCTTGTTCAAATCATATCCCGGCTTCAGCGTCCAGGCGTCCATCGCCCCCGGCCGCTGATCCAGCACAGCCTCCCGGCCGTCCCTGGCAAAGAGATAATGCCCCTGGTAGGAAGGGTCATACTCCTGGGAATATCCCAGCTTCTCTATGGATTTGTGAATCCGGTCCCCGCTGGTGTAGGCATTGTGAGGGGACTTCTTATCGCTGCTTCTGTAATAAGCCGTAGTTCCGATACCGTCAAGGCCGTTGATATTGTCCACGTTATCCAGGTAGGGCCTGGCAAATGTGCTCTGACCGTAATGAGCATAGATCGCGTCAAACTCCCTGGCAAAATACGTGTAGTAGGTGCGGCAGCTGCGCACAGAGCCAATGCGCTCCAGATCGTCATAGGTTTCAATGAGGGACATATACCGGTTCATGCCGCCCTCCACAGGCGCCTCATAGACCACTCCCGCCCGGTTGATTCCGTACTGGGGCCGGGCCTCCTTGTCATTGCTCATCATCACTGCCAAAGGCCGGCGGTTTCCCTGGAGAGCGCTCACCATCTGCCCGGTGAGATGGCTTCTTATCATCCCGTTCTCCTCCACCCGCTCCTCAGGCAGATAGTAATCCGGCTTTCCCGGATCAGGGGCCTCCTCCCCGTCGGATCGGATAAAGATCTCGGGCTCAGTTTGGGCAGCGGCAGAAGGCGCAGTTGAAGTTTCAGCCACCTCCACCGACGCTTCTCTGGCACAGCCGGCCAGCAGACCGGCCGCCGCTATGAGTATTGCCGCAAACTTAAGTCCTTTTCTCATCTTACGTACCCCCTGGTCTCCAAAATATCTGCCTGGCGCTGCTCCATCACGGCCCGCTCTCCGTCCTCCATATGGTCATAGCCGCACAGGTGCAGCATGCTGTGAGCTACCAGAAACGCCAGCTCCCTGGTCTGGGAATGGCCGTATTTCTCCGCCTGTTCCTCCACCTTGTCTACGGAAATCACAATATCTCCCAGCATCAGCTCCCCTGTCTCAGGGTTGAAGTAATCCTCCACCGCCTCCTCCACATGGTCAAAATCCGAGGGGGATTCATAATCCACCAGAGGAAAGGAGAGCACATCTGTGGGAGCGTCGATGTTCCGGTGCTCCCTGTTGATCTCCCGGAGGCTTCATCGTCGGTGAGTATCACATTAACCTCCGCTTCGTAAGGGCACTGCTCATAATCCAGGGAGGCCAGAACCGTCTCCCGGATAATCTCCTCCCAGGGAAGCTCCAGTTTTTTTCCGCTTCGTATTCGATGGATATTGTCATAGGTATTCCTCTCCTGCGGCCTGATTAAGACCGCTCATTCCGCCTGCGCCCTCTGCGGTCGGCAGAAGGCGGCGGTGTGTTTTTCTGCTCGTAGGCGTCGTAAGCCTGTACAATTTTCTGCACCAGAGGGTGACGCACCACGTCGGAGCTGGTCAGGTAGCAGAAGCCTATATCGTCAATGCGCTTCAGAACCTTCAGAGCCGTATCCAGCCCGGACACCGCGCCTGAAGGCAGGTCCTTCTGGGTGCGGTCGCCGTGACAATCACCTTGGAACCGAATCCGATTCTTGTGAGAAACATCTTCATCTGGGCGGGGGTGGTGTTCTGAGCCTCGTCCAGTATAATATAGGCGTTATCCAGGGTGCGTCCTCTCATGTAGGCCAGGGGAGCCACCTCTATAAGCCCCTTCTCCGAGTTGTGAAGAAAACTCTCCGCTCCCATAATCTGGTACAGGGCGTCGTAAAGAGGCCGCAGGTAGGGATCGATTTTACTCTGCAGGTCGCCGGGCAGAAAGCCCAGCTTCTCTCCCGCCTCTATGGCAGGACGGGTCAGGATAATCCGGCCCACCTCCCCGTTCTTGAAGGCCTGGATGGCCATGGCCATAGCAAGGTAGGTCTTGCCTGTGCCTGCCGGCCCGATGCCGAATACAATCATCTTCTTGCGTATGGCGTCCACGTAATTCTTCTGTCCCAGCGTCTTTGGCTTAACAGGCTTCCCTGTTGTGGTGCGGCAGATAATATCCTTATCCATCTCCAGGATCTGTCCGTCGCTCTCCGTGAAGGACAGAGACAGGGCATAGTCCACATTCTGCTCCGTGATGGCATTGCCCCGCTTGGAAAGTTCAATCAGGTTCTGGAACACGCTCTTGGCCTGTCTGATGGTCTGCTCCGGCCCGATAATCTTAATCTCCCCGTCCCTGGCAATCATAGTTACGTGGAGCGTGCGTTCTATTTTTTTAAGTAAGCGTCAAACTGTCCGCAGACATTTCTCTCATGTTCGGCGGGGATGTCAATTAAAGTCTCAATTACACTCATTCAGCTGTTTTCGTCTCCTCTGGTTCTGTCATTGGTTCCTCTACCGGCCGCGTCTTTACGATGGATTCCTCTGTAATCAGGTTTCCCAATATGCGGCACTCGGAAACACTTGTTTCTATTCTATCATTATTTTCAAGAATTTGTACCCCCTTTTCCTCTAAATTTTCGACAAACTGGTAATTTATGGCTTTGGACAGGTGCAAAAGCTCATCTTTTGTGTACTTTCTCTCATAGGATGCCATTTCTTTTCCGCGAATATTCCCGAAATACACCGGCAGATAAAAGTTTGAGAACAGCTTAAGCTGCTGTTCCTCCATGGCGTAGTCCCACTCGCCTCCCTCTTTTACAGGAGTCAGGAAGGTAAAGGACCACTGCCCTGCCTTCATATAAAAGCCTTTCCGCTTTCGTCCTGTCTCCACCCGCTCCCTGTGGAGGAGAGACAGGGTCTTTTCGTATTCCCTGGAGGTTTTCGCCCGGATGTCCGCGTCCGCGCGTACCAGATAGGCCTTTACCTCCTCCTCGCTGTCATTGATTATGGGCACCCGTCCGCTGACTAATACCTGTCCTTCCTCCACCTCATCGCCCACAGATACCCGGGCGGTTCCGGAACGCACTACCATATGGGTGATGGTTCCCGCCTGGGAGGCCACAATATCACAGGGCGTCTCGTCCTTTTCGGGAATAACGGAAAGGACTTCATTTTCCTTAATATGTATTAAAAGCCTGGTGCCGGACACTCTGGCCGACACCCAGGTGATCTCGGGAAAGCTGGTGCGGATGGCCGCCTCCAGATCCTCGCAGTCAATTCTTGATTTCAGCATTCCATAATCTATGTTCCGGGTATCCAGATAACGCAGCAGGGTGTCGTAGGTATACCGGTAATTTCCCTCAAACTGGATATCCCATATAAACAGGCTCATAACATAGAGAAGAATAAAAAATGCGCCGATTCCCGCGCCGAAATACCAGCGTTTTCTGTTCCTGTAAATAAAAAACGGCAGACCGCAGCGGCCTATAATATGAAGCCTCACCTGGGCCTTGCGCACCAGGGGCTTCACCCGCCGGTAGCCCTCCACCGTCATATAAAATTCATAATCCCCGTCCCGGTTGCACAGAATTCCCCAGACTTCCAGTCCCCTGGCATTGCAGAGGTTTAAAAAGCGCTCCGGTGAATATCCGTGGAGACGGAGCCTTACATATCCCTTCCAGTTATGTAACAGCCATATTATCAAACCCGCCCCTCCTTATGAGCACCCGGACCGCCCTAACACTCAAATTCCAGAGAGCCAATCTGCCCGGTTATTTTCATTTCCTCAGGTGTATAGTAATCGATTCTCAGACGGCTTCCGCGGATAAGCACCTTGTAGTTTCTGGCCTGGAGTTTTACCAGGGTATCGGTATATAAAAGGATGCTCCTGTAATTTTCCACATTCACCTGGCTTTTGCTACAAAGCTTACCAGCACGTCGCCCAGAATCACGTCCCTGGGCAAACCCAGTGCAGACACAGCCGTTTTCTTTGGCTCCCATGACATACATTCCACACTCCTGATACACTGGTTCTTTTTATTATATGCAGGCTCCCCTGAAAAATGCCGCTCCCTTTTTTCAAAAAGCGTTCACATCCGGCGGCTTTCCCGAATACATTATAATGAATCGAATAATCAGCGAGGTCCTTATGAACAATCAGTCCTATCATACAGACAGAATGAACGAGTACCCGGACACTCTGGTAAGCGCTTCCGAAGTCAGCGAAGCCGATATGCCTGTTACGCCTCTTCCCAACCCCGGCGAGGGCGGCCCTGTGGACAGCGGTACATCAGGTGGAAATGGTTCCAATATTCCGGTGATCCCCCTTCCCAACCCCGGCGAAGGCGGTCCTGTAGACAGCGGTTCCAATTTTCCGCCTATCTTCCGTCCCGTATTCCCGGGAGGAACCGGCGGTTCCGTAACCGTCATCCCCGGAATCACCTTCCCCTGCTTTAACTGCACTGCCACCAGCTTCGGCAGAGTGAGGTTCTTAAATGCGTCCACCGGATATCAGCCTTCTATGTATATCTTGGAAACTGGCTGGTGGCAAGCCAGCTTGGCAACGGCGATGTAACAAGCTACGTGCAGTCGGCCTCGGGAAGCCAGACCGTCACCGTATCCGGAGCCAACGGATATGTCTATATCCAAAAGAGTATCCAGGTGAGGGCGGGCTCCGCCGTAACGATTGCAATCATCAACACTGCCAGCGGTCTGGACATTATGGAAATCTCCGACATTTCCTGCAGCGCGCCTGCGGGCACCAGCTGCCTGCGCACCTGCAATCTTTCCCAAAACCTGGGGCCCTTCGACGTGTCCATCGGCAACCCCAACAATACCTACACGGCATTTACAAATGTGCGTTACCGTGAAGTAACCCCTTACACCAGCTTCTACCCCGGCTGGTATCAGCTCTTTATCTCCCGCACCGGCGCTTCCCGGCCAACACTCTGGCCACCGCCGCCGCAAACATGAGCGCGAACACTTCTTATACTTTCTATATCTTTAACGCTCCCAATTCTACCGAGGGGCTTCGGACTATGGTTGTATCCAACTGACAGCATTAGACAAAAAGCGCGGCAACAGGCATAAAAATCTGCCTGTTGCCGCGCTTTAAATATCATCTATTCATCAGTTGTGGTATACCGCCTGAACATCGTCATCCTCATCCAGCAGATCCAGCGTCTTGGTCAGCTTCTTGATATCTTCCTCATCTGTGAGCTCCACCCATGTCTGGGGAATCATTGTGACGGAAGCCTCCATCATGGGAATATTCCGGGCCTCTAAAGCTCCCTCACTGCGCTGAAATCTTCAGGAGCGGTAATGACCTCGTAGCTGTCTTCCTCCTCTGCAAAATCCTCTGCGCCTGCGTCCAGAGCCAGCATCATCAGCTCATCGGGATCCATCCCGCACTCTTCCTTGTCAATAATAATCTGGCCTTTCTTGTCGAACATGTAGGAAACGCTTCCCGGCGTCCCTACATTGCCGCTTCCCTTGGTGAAGGCGCTTCTCACATTGGCTGCAGTGCGGTTCTTGTTATCTGTAAGCGTATCTACAATGATGGCCACGCCGCTGGGGCCGTATCCCTCATATGTAAGCACCTCGTAATTTACAGAAGCCGCATCTCCCGCCGCCTTTTTGATTCCGCGGTCGATGGTATCATTGGGCATGTTGTTGGCCTTGGCCTTTGCAATCACATCGCGCAGCTTGCTGTTGTTTGCCGGATCCGCTCCGCCTTCCTTAACTGCTACGGCAATCTCACGGCCGATTACGGTAAAATTTTCCCTTGGCAGCGTCGTTGCGCTCCTTCTTATGTTTAATGTTGGCAAATTTTGAATGTCCTGACATTGGTAAAACACCCTTTCTTAATTCTTCTCTTTGTTCCGGAGGCGCTGCGCCGAAAAGGCCATGGGGCTCGCTTTCTCCATGCCCGCAGTTCACCGCCTGGCGGTATGCACATCTTCTCTATCTTAGCACGATTTTTTTTATATGGCAAGAGGTAACACTTCCCGGGAAATCCTCTGCCCCGGCTCTTCCTACAGTCCCCTACCGAATCTCCGCAGCCAGATTCTTGAGCCATTTCTTCTGCCTGTAGCGGATATACCCCGCTGCGGCCTTATAGATCTCCTCCACCATCACCAGGGCGTATACCACATAGATGGGCAGCCGCCACACCAGCGCGCCCAGGAAGGCCAGGGGAACGCCGAAGCACCAGACGCCGGAGGTGTCCAGAAACAGGCACATATTTGTATCCCCGCCGCTGCGCAGCACCCCCACAATGTTGATGTAATTAAACATCTTGGCAGGCATGTAGGCGGCAAAGACCAGAATGCAGAGATTCACATTGTTGGCAACCTCAGGAGTAATATTGTAAAGCTTGATAACAGGCCAGCGGATAGCCACAACCACAGCTGCCGCTGCAATGGTCACCATAAACTGGAGAATAAAAAACTGGGTGGCGTATTTCTCCGCCCGCTTCAGCTTCCCCGCCCCCAGCTCGTTGCCCAAAATAACCGCCGTGGCTGCGCTGAGCCCCTGAAACAGCACCACCACAAGATCCTGAATGGTGGTGGCTATGGTGATGGCGGCCACAGCCTCATCGCCCATACGCCCATAAGCCAGGGAATAGAGGGTGGTGCCCAGACCCCACATAAACTCATTGGCAATAACCGGCGAAGCCGTCACAAAATATTTTCTCACAAATATTCTGCTCCACCCGAAAAGCTGGGACAGGCCGCAGGCTAAGGGCAGCTTCTTCCCGTACACATAGGCAAGCATCAGGCATACCTCAAGCGCCCTGGCCATAAGGGTTGCCACCGCGGCGCCGGCCACGCCCATGGCAGGCGCCCCGAACTTTCCGAAAATCAGCACATAATTCATCACTATATTCAGGGCGATGGCAATGCAGCTGCTGATGACCGGAAACACTACTTTATTTACGGCTCTGAGCATTGCCACATATACGGCGGTGAGAGCAATGAAAGGGTACGTAAAGGCTGCAATCCTCAGATATCCGGCCCCCAGCTCAATACTGCTGCGGCTGGTTGTGAAAATGCGCATAACCGCTTCCGGGCAGAGGGTTGCAGGCAGTACAAAAAACAGAGAGCCCCCCAACGCCATGAGAATGGAAAGCCCCAGAACCTTTCTTATACTCTTTACATCCCCGCTGCCCCAGAACTGTGCAGCCAGGACGCCCGCCCCGCTGACTATTCCAAAAATTAAAAGATTGAACACAAAAAAGACCTTGTTGGCCAGACCCACCGCTGCAATGGCGGTGGCCCCCAGCGTGCCTATCATCAGGGTATCCACCAGATTCACCAGGGTATTAAGCATTCCCTGGAGAGCCACGGGACAGGCAATAATCAAAGCCTTCCTTAAAAATCTGCTGTCACGAAACATCTCCTTCGTGCTCTCTATGAGCTGTGTCATATTCCTCTCTCACCACTCCGTTCCTGCCGTCCTCCTCAGGTATAGGGCATACAAGAACGCTTTCTATCATTTTGTTTCCGGCCTTCAAAACTTTAAACCGGAAGCCTCCGTAATCCACCTCCGGATTCTCGTCCTCCTGAGGAATGCGGTCCAGGCGGGATATAAGATATCCGTTGAGGGTATCGTATGTATCGCTGTCCTCCTGGGAAAACTGGATATCCAGAGTCTCCATCACATCGTCCAGAGGCGTGAGTCCGCTCATGACAAAGGAGCCGTCCTCCATAGCTGTGATAAAGTCCTCCTCCTCGTCGTACTCATCCATAATATTGCCTACAATCTCTTCCAATATATCCTCCATTGTGAGGAGGCCTGCCGTCTGGCCGTACTCGTCCACCACAATTTCCATGTGGATCTTTCCCGACTGCATTTCCTTGAAAAGCGTATCAATGCTTCTTGTCTCAGGTATAAAATTGGCCTCCCTCAGAAGACCGGGGATCTCCCGCAGCATCTGGCTTTTATTCTCTTCCTTCTCCGCTGCAATCATAGCGTCTCTCAGGTGGAGAATGCCGGTTATATCGTCGATATCTTCTCCATATACGGGATAGCGTGTATTGACGCCTTCATTGAGCATGAAATTCACCGCGTCCCTCAGGGTCATGCTCCCGTCCAGGGCGGTCATATTGGTGCGGTGAGTCATAATATCGGAGGCTTCCTTATCTCCCAGCTCAAAAATATTGGTGATCATCTCCGTCTCATCCGCTTCCAGAATTCCCTGCTCATGGCCCTCATTAACCATGGACATAATATCTTCTTCCGTCACGTTGTCCTCATCATCGGCCATATCCACGCCGAAGAGCTTCAGAACCAAAGCGGAAACAAAGGTTATGGCCTTTGTCAAAGGCAGGAAAACCCCTGCAAAGAACAGCACCACAGGCAGCATATGGTAACCCCACTTTTCCGGTTCTTTGGCAGCCAGTTTTTTGGGGATAATAATACCAAAGCTGATAATAATAAGAAGAAGGACCATGGTCACCAGGGCCATAAAAAGGGCCTGCTCCCACCACCGGGGATTTGTGTACCAGGGTTGTCCCAAGGCCGCAGCCATATCTCCGGTCTCCGCCCAATCCCCAGGTCTGAAAATCGTCACATGGAACATGAGCTCCCGGACCTGTACAGGCAGAATCACAGCGCCGGTAATCATACCGATCAGATGGGTCGTAATCTGAATGGTATGGACAAAACGTCCCGGTCTGTTCACTATCTCCAAAAGCCGCAAAGCCTTCCGGTTGCCGTCCTCGGCCTCGTCCTCCAGCTTTCCCTCATTGACATTCTGTATCGCCGAACCAAACCCGTAAAACACAGCCTCCAGAAGAATAAATCCGATTAACACCAGTATACTGACAGGCGAATAACCATCGTCCATAATTGTAAAAAGACTCCTTTCATACTCACGCGGCGCTGCTTCACCCTGCCAGACAGCAGACCGTCTGCACCTTCAGGCGCTGCGGCAGGCGGTAATAAGCAGAGCAACGCCCCTCATATCACGGCATAACTCTGCTTATCATAACATTTTTATTTATATTTCGTCAATGGCAGCCATATGTCCGCCACCGTCCCACCGTCCTGCAGGCCGCAAGTCCGCTCTCCCCGGGCGGCGCTTTTTGTCCCCTGGAACCGCCTTCCTATGTACGCAGTTCCAGGCTTATCATCAGGGCCTCGTCCACCCGCTTTTGCAGTTCCTCGTCTATATGGCATATTTTCTCCTTCAGCCGCTGCTTGTCAATGGTCCGCAGCTGCTCCAGGAGTATGACGGAATCCTTAATCATGTCGCACCGCCTGGTGTTCAGCTCCACATGGGTGGGCAGCTTCGCTTTGTTCATCCTGGATGTGATGGCCGCACAGATTACCGTCGGGCTGTGCTTGTTCCCCACATCGTTCTGTATGATGAGCACAGGGCGGACGCCCCCCTGCTCCGAGCCTACCACCGGCCGCAAATCCGCATAATAAATGTCTCCACGTCTGATAATCACACTGTTCACACTCCGTCAATTTATTCAACTTTAGTATTGACATATTTTTCGGGTGTATACATTTATCATATGAGTCAGACGTTCAAATGGAGCCTGGTAGCTTTTACATATATCCGAAGTCCTGATAGACGTCGCCAAAGTAGTCCTTGGTCCCTGCACGGAGCCATGTCTTAAGTAAACCCTGGGCACCCGTTTTCCGATGTTGCAGAGGATCTCATAGTGGAATCCTCCGCTCAGGTCCGCCAGCTCCTCCACAGGAAGAAACTCCTCTCTCTCACCTCCGAAAAGGGTTACCTCATCGTCCTCCGCCGCATAGTATATCCGTCACATCCACCATAAACTGGTCCATACAGACCCGGCCCAGAATTGCGGCCCTCTGTCCGTGTATCAGGACGCTTCCCCTGTTGGAGAGTCCTCTGGGATAACCGTCCCCGTAGCCTGTGGGAATGGTCGCCACGCGCATGGGCCTGGCTGCCACAAAGGCGCCCCCGTAGCTGACGGCATCCCCCGGCTCTATGTTTTTAATACAGGTGATAAAGCTCTTAAGCTCCATGGCGGGAATCAGCTTCACTCTGTCCCTGTCCACCTCGTCCGAGGGGTATAAACCATAGATGGAAATGCCGGCCCGCACCATATCCAGCCCATTGGAAGCCAGCCCTTCCACAATTCCCGCGCTGTTGGAGCAGTGGCGTATGGGGATGGTTATTCCCCGGGCCAGAAGCATATCCGCAAACTCCTCATAGGCCTTAAACTGCGCCTCACAGGACCTCTTATCCAGCTCGTCGGCCCTTGCAAAGTGGGTGAACAGGCCCTCGATTGTGATTCCGGGCAGACAGCTCATTGTGTAGACCATATCCGCAGATTCTTGGGTGGGAGACATTCCGATCCGGTTCATGCCGGTGTCCAGAGCCAGATGGACGGCTGCTTTCTTTCCGCCTTTCATGGCTGCATCGGAAAATTTTTTAACCTCCTCAAACCGGAACATCGCCGGACGGATGTCGTAGCGCAGCAAATCCTCATAGCGGCTCTCATGGGTTATTCCCAGCACTATGATCATCTTGCGTACGCCGTGGCGGCGCAGGATAATCCCTTCGTCACAGTGGCCACCCCGTAACCTTTTACGTAAGGGTCAATGGCTCTGGCTACCGGCACAGAACCGTGGCCGTAGCCGTCTGCTTTTACAACGCCTATAATGGCGGTAGAGGCAGGCAGGCTTTCCTTCATGGCCTTCATATTGGATACGACGGCATCCAGATTCACAGTTGCATACACTCTTGTGTAGGGTCTCATTTTTGATTTGCCTCCTGGTTTTCCTTTTCTGTTATTTAATACCGCCCTCCATGCAGTCATATGGAACAGCGTCCTGTTTTAAACCTTCTTCATAGCCTGCCCGATACAGTCCGCCAGATCCGAAGCCAGCAGGCTGTGCCGTCCCCTGGTCTTTGCCGCCTGGTCCCCGGCCCTGCCGTGGAGATATACGCCCATGACGGCCGCGTCCTCCTCCTCCATGCCGATGGCGGTAAGTCCGGCGATTATACCTGTGAGCACATCCCCCGCCCCTGCCTTTGCCATGGCGCTGTTGCCGCTGGAATTGATGTAGAGTCCCCCGTCCTTACCTGCTACCACAGTGGCTGCATCCTTCAGAACACAGGTTATGCCGTATCTGCCTGCATAGGCTTTGGCGGCAGCGGCAAGGTTCTCCTGAATCCCGGCCACCGTCTCTCCGGTAAGGCGGGCCATCTCCCCAGATGGGGAGTGACCGTAATATTTTCCGTATAATAGGAGGTCAGATAGGGATGGGCTGCAATGGCGTTTAACCCGTCTGCGTCAATGATCACAGGCACATAGGCGCTGGTCATAATATCCTCCACCAGATATTCAACATAGGGTTCCCTTCCCAGTCCGGGGCCCAGCACTACCACATCGGCCCAGCTCATCTGCTCCTCTATCATTTTCTTGAATTCCGCCCTGCCTTCCATCAACTGATCCGAGGTGTAGGTGGCTATGACGGCCTCCGGCAGACGCTGCTGAAGGATCTCCCGGTTCTCCTCCACCGTCAGAAGCTTTACAAGGCCCGCTCCTGTGCGGTAGGCGGCCAGAGCGCTCAGGTAGGCGGCTCCGCACATGTTTTTGACCCTGCCGCAATGAGGACCTTTCCGAAGGTGCCCTTGTTGGAATAGGCGGGCCGATCCGGTATCCGACCTAAATCCTCCTCCTCACAGGTAAAGATGTACCGGTTTTCCCTTCCCCTTTCCTCCCCGGCCTCTTCTTTTTCGTTTGCCAGCTCAGGCGCCTGGGGCAAAAACCGATGTCCGCCACAATCACCCCGGCCCCCATAGCTTCTGCCCGGGTACAGGGCGGTGCCCGCCTTCTCCCAGCCAAAGGTTACCGTCACATCCGCCTTCAGGGCGGTTCCCATCACCGCTCCTGTGTCTGAGTGGATCCCCGAGGGGATATCCACCGCAGCTGTCTTAAGGCTCCCAGCCCCGAAGCCATATCCAGGCAATCCCTGTAGTCGCCCTCCACCGGCCTGGAAAGGCCCACGCCGAACACTGCATCGATGAGAATATCGCAGCCCTCCTCCCGGGCTTCCCGCCAGTCTCTTGCGTTTACTCCCACCTTCCGGGCGATGGACAGCTGCGCCTTGCATTCGCTGCTCCTGTGCTCCGGGTTCCCCACCATAAAGATTTCCGCCTCATACCCTTCCAGGCAAAGGATTCTGGCCGCGGCCACACCGTCGGCGCCGTTGTTCCCCGGCCCGCACAGCGCCCGGATCCGCGCCTTTGAAGCTTCCTTCCTTTAAGCTCCTCCGCCAGCCCCTTTACCTCTGCAGCCACGGCCATAGCCGCCCGCTCCATAAGAACCAGCGAGGGAATCCCTATTGTATGGATGGTATATGCGTCGATGGCTTTCATCTGCTTTCCTGTAACCAGTATTCTCATTCCCCGATACCTCCCTGTAAAGTTGCAAAATGCCGGCAAGCGAAAAGACTGACTTCTTTGCTTGCCGGCACTATGGCGCTCTGCTGTTACTTATTTTCCTTTTCCGCCTGCTGGTCATACATACTGCACACCCGGTAAGACAAGCGCATCAGGCTTTCAGACAGATGCACATTCTCCACTACCACGCCCTCCGGAACTACCAGATCCGTATGGGCAAAATTCCAGATAGCCTTGATTCCGGCGCTTACCAATCGTTCCGCAATCTCAGGCGCTTTGGTCTTAGGAATGGTCAGCGCTGCAATCTGGATTTCATTTTCCCTGATAAAGTTCTCCAAATCGTCCACGGAACGGATCTCAATTCCCCGGATTACCAATCCGATCAGCTTGGGATTAATATCGAACATTCCCTTGATTACAAAACCGCGCCGCTCAAAATTTGTATAGTTGGCAATGGCCTGCCCCAGGTTCCCTGCTCCAATAATAATCAGGTTGTGCTGCTGGTCAATGCCAAGGATTTTGGCAATCTCTGCATAAAGGTATTTTACATTGTAGCCATACCCCTGTTGTCCAAATCCGCCGAAGTTGTTCAGATCCTGACGGATCTGAGAAGCCGTTACCTTCATTCTGGTACTCAGTTCATTGGAAGAAATCCGCTCCACGCCCTCTTCAATCAACTCGCCTAAATAACGGTAATAGCGGGGCAGCCTAGAAATCACTGCTTTCGATATCTCCTTGCGTTCCATCCTGTTCCACCTTCCCCTTACGTTGTCTGTAAACTCTAATAGCTCTATTATAAACATGCGTCAAAAAAATGTCAAATCCTGTTTCAGGATGTTCTTGAAAAAATTATCGGCGTATATTATACTTGTGAGTGCGCAGCAACGTGAAATACGGCAGTTTTTAAAGGAGTCTATCATGATATTATCATGCAGCAATATAAGTAAATCATTCGGGGATAAGGACATATTAAAAGGGGTATCCTTCCATTTGGAGGAACACGAAAAGGCGGCCATTGTAGGAATCAACGGCGCAGGAAAATCCACCTTTTAAAAATTATTATAGGGGAGCTGGGAGCCGACGGGGGAAACGTGGCCCTCTCCAGGGGCGCCACAATTGGTTATCTGGCCCAGCATCAGGATTTGGAAGATGAACACACGATCTATGAGGCTCTCCTGGAAGTCAAAAAGGATGTGCTTTTGATGGAAGAAAGGCTGCGCAGCCTGGAGCTGCAGATGAAGTCCGCCTCCGGCGGGGAACTGGAGTCCATGCTGGCAGAGTACAGCCGGTTAAACCACGCCTTTGAGATGCTGAAGGCTATGCCTGCCAAAGTGAGATAACAGGTGTTTTAAAGGGCCTGGGATTTTTGGAAGAAGAATTTACCAAACCCATACGCACTCTCTCGGGGGCCAGAAAACCCGCGTATCGCTCGGCAAACTGCTCCTCACCAAGCCGGATATCCTCCTTCTGGACGAGCCTACCAACCACCTGGATATGGAGTCCATCTCCTGGCTGGAGACATACCTGAAAACCTACAGCGGCAGTGTGATCATCGTGGCCCACGACCGCTATTTTCTGGACCGCGTCGTGACCAAGATCGTGGAGCTGGACAACGGGGAAGGAACCGTATTCTCAGGCAACTATTCCGCCTACAGCGACAAAAAGGCTATGCTCAGGGACGCCAAAATCCGGGCCTACTTAAACCAGCAGCAGGAACTCAGACACCAGGAAGCGGTAATCACAAAGCTGAAATCCTTTAACCGTGAAAAATCCATCCGGAGAGCTGAGAGCCGTGAAAAATGCTGGAGAAAATTGACCGCCTGGAGAAGCCTCTGGAGATCGATGATTCCATGGATATCCGTCTGGAGCCCGACGTGGTAAGCGGCAATGACGTGCTCACAGTGACGGAGCTGGCCAAGTCCTTTGACAGCCAAACACTTTTCACCCACGTAAATTTTGAAGTGAAACGGGGGGAGCGGGTTGCCGTCATCGGCAACAACGGAACCGGAAAAACCACCCTTCTCAAGATTATAAACGGCCTTCTTCCTGCCGACAGCGGAGAGATCCGCATCGGTTCCAAGGTCCACATCGGCTACTATGACCAGGAGCACCAGGTGCTCCACATGGAAAAGACCCTCTTTGATGAGATTCAGGATACATATCCTGACATGAATAACACGCAGATCCGCAATACCCTGGCCTCCTTCCTCTTTACAGGGGACGATGTGTTCAAGCTGATACGGGATCTGAGCGGCGGCGAGCGGGGCCGCGTCTCATTAGCCAAGCTGATGCTTTCAGACGCTAATTTTCTCCTTCTGGACGAGCCCACCAACCACCTGGACATCACCTCCAAGGAAATTCTGGAAAGCGCGTTAAACCGCTATACAGGAACTGTGCTCTACGTGTCCCACGACCGGTACTTTATCAACCGGACGGCCACCAGGATTCTGGATCTTACAGGCCAGGCTCTCATCAATTATATCGGAAATTATGACTATTATCTGGAAAAAAAGGAAGATGTGGAAGCTGCCTTTGCAGCAAGGATGAGAGCTGCCTGCGGCAATTCTTCCGGCCCTTTGGCCGGCCAGACCCCCGGCGGTCCTCAGGAAAAAGGTTCCCCCCTGCCAGGCGCCCAGTCCCGGGAAGAGCCGGGCGGTGTAAAGCAGGATTGGAAGGCCCGGAAAGAGGAGCAGGCCAGGCAGAGAAAACGCCAGAACGATCTGAAGAAAACGGAAGATTCCATTCACAGCCTGGAAACCAGGGACAGTGAAATTGACCATCTCCTCACCCAAGAGGAGGTGTACACCGATGTGGCCCGCCTCGTGGAACTCAACCAGGAGAAAGAAGGGATCGCTTCCAGGCTGGAAGCCCTCTACCAGCAGTGGGAGCAGCTTGCGGAGGGCCTTTAAAGGCGGATGAGCCTCCATCTCTCCTCTCTCAGAAAGGAAAACTAATTATGAAAGTGATGCTGAAACGAATCGGGGCCCTGGCAGGGGCGATTCTGCTTGCCGGCCTGTTCATCGCCGCAATTGTTATGGCAGTTACAGGAGCCCCCGGTGAACAATTGATGGCAGTTCTGTTTTCGATTGTGTTTATCTCCATCCTGTTCTATGCATGGGGCTTATGACCAGGGTTTTAAAAGGCTCCCGAAAGGGGCCTGAAACACTGGAGGGGGAAGAAGGGAAGGACTCGTCCCGCCGGCCCTGACCCCCTCATAATCAGGAAAGACGCTCAGCTGCCGAAGCGAACCTCCGGATAATAACAGGACAGTCCCTGTTTGCACATGCGCAGGCGCTCCCTGGGCAGCTTCATATTTGAAAGATATTCTTCCTCCGACCTTGAAGCGGCTGCGATCTCCAAGTTTTCCGCCGCCAGTCTTATGTCCTCTCCCACCCGTCTGGGATTATCGGCCCGGCCCACAATTTTTGCCGCAGCTATGCCCATTTTTACCAGACGGTATATGGCGCAGAGGCCGCAGGCATACTGTCGGAACCCTTCATGGAACAGCATGGAGCTCCATTCCAAATCATGGATGGTTTTAAAATCTTTTTATCACTTACCAGTGCAAAGGGCCCGTCTTATGGCTCCGCACAGGGAACCGTACTCCCTGCTGTGCATTCCAAGGCAGTGGGAATCTGAAAAAATGCATCCGTTGCGCATTAGGAATATTTCAAACTGCGTATCCGGCAGCGCCTCCGCAATTGTCTGAATCTCCTTCAGGCTGAGCTCTCTTGGAAGTATCATCCGCCGAATCCCCTCACCTGCATAGAAGGCCGCTATGTCGGCATTATAAATGCCGCACATGGTGCTGGCCACGGCGCTGATTCCGTATCCGGCCGCCATTTCAGCCACAGCCGCCTCCGATACGATTATTCCGTCGGGCTTTTCCTCCCTGAATATGGAGAAATACCGCTCCATATAGGACAATTCTTCACTGCTGTAGCGGGGAGCATTTAAGGTTATAAAGGCCTTCATTCCATAACTGTGGATCCTTCGGATCACGTCTCCCACCTCCCGGAGGGAGATGGCGTTGGCCTTCTCACCGAATCCCGACATCCTGTTTATATCTGCATACAGGCCGAACCGCCGCTGCCAGCCGGGGTCGGAAAAGCCGAAGTACAGCTCCTGTGCTCCGGCATCTGCCAAGTTCTTTATTTCGCTGATTTCATTCAGGGGAGCTAAGAGATTCATCCGGCTCACCACCTTTCCAGAGGGAATAAAATTTCCCCCTCAAAGTCCTCAGAAAGCTTCTTTTCCGTCCCGGCCCTATAATAAATTCCCTTTCCCACGCGGAAAACCTCCTTTTTATTCTGAAGAAGATGTTTCATCATAAACTCCCCGCATTCAAGGGAACAGGGGGCGCCGGTTCTGAACTTGCCCGGAAGCTCCCGGCGGACAGAAGCAAAGAGGCAGTATCTTCCGCAGCTCATATAGCAGTAACCTCTGTGGGCATAAACCTTGTAATCCCCATATATGCCGCACCCTTTTAGAGTGCTGTAAATACCCTCCACCTCCATGGCTGAAATACCGAACTTCTCCATAAGCTCCTCCCTCCCGCGGCTCACCCTGTACGTTCCGGGAGTCAGGGCCTCCCCGTATCTTGGATCCCGCAGCTCCTTTGAGAACAGGCGTCCCAGAGTCAGCTTAAGGCCGGTGTTCTCCCTGGCCCACAGAAGCATACCCGGGTCATTGACGCAGATCGTATCCACCAGGCCGCCCCAGGAGGAAAGAAGCTCAAGGGCGCTCTCCTTCACGCTGCCGAGATTCTCCTGGGAGGGAATGGGAACCACACAGGTTATTTTCCTGTTTTTCTCCAGGCAATAGGGCAGGCAGCAGTCCGTCACATACCTGACTGTCATGGTAAAATACCGGTCGCAAAAATAAGAGCCAACGTAAATGCGGCTCACCTGGGGCATGTCCTCCAAAAGCTTCTCCAGCCCCCCATGTCTGCATATGCGGCTGCCAATGTCGCATAAATTTAATATCTTTTCCGCCATAATCTTATTCCATATCCCCTGCTTTCGCCATCAGCTCTTCGCTGTATTCCTGCATTTTAAGTATGCTGTCTATCTTGTACACCAGACATCCCCCGTAGCATTTTCCATTGAGACGTTTCCTGCACCCTGTGCAGTCCTCATGGTATACTGTATTGCAGCCATAGGAATCAACGGTTCTCCTGTAATATTCCTTCAGCTCGTCCAGATTCCTGAAATCCCTGATATCCGCCTTCGTGTACTGGGAAAGTCCAAAGCAGCGGATGGCAGTCAGATCCTGGAGGATATCCACAACGGGCCGACAGCGCACCACTTCCGCCATGTTGGGGTGAATCTTTTTGTCCCCCATTACCTGACGGATATTCTCTTCCAGAAAACGGTAATCCTCCCATTCAAAGAGACAGGAAGGGAGCTTGTTACAGTCATAGCGGGGCCGGATTCCCATGGACAGGAGGACATTAAAAAATTCCAGCATCCGCGGTTTGATTCTCCTGAAATCGTCAAAGGCGCTCCCCCTTTTGGTGCTTCCGTTGGGCACTGTAATGGATACCCTCAGATTGTCAAAATGGTAACGATCCAGCAGTTTGAGCAGATACTCATACTCAAAGTCCGGCTTGTACATGTTTATGCCCAGGGATATCCGGTTCTTCATATACCGCTTCTCTATCATAAGTTCCAGATTGCCGCAGAGTTTTTCATAGTTTCGGACGCCTGTATCTGTGGGAGAATTACAGTTTATCAGGAAGCGGAACTTCTCGTGAGAAAATTGATCCAGATATTCGTCACAATGGATCCCGTTGGTAAACACAGTTGCCTTCTGTACCCTGCCGTCATAGATAATATCTTCCAGTATCTCCTTGAAGGCAGAGTGCAGGAGGGGCTCCCCTCCGATAATTCCCAGCCCCTTGCAGCCGCTGCTGAGGATGAACTCCTTGGCCTGCCTGAAGGCGTCCATGGAAATCTCATTGGCCTCCTTGTTGACGAATTCACTGGCAAAGCAGTAAGGACAATGAAGATTGCAAACATCTGTAATAACAATATTGGCCATCATTTCACCTCAATCAGGAATAATCCGAATAGCTGGAGTAGTCCGTGTAACTGGAATAGTCCGTGTAGTCGGAATAGTCTGTATAACCGGATATGGTGTCTCCGTAGTAGCGGTCCACGTCTCCCGCCTCATAACCAAAGGGCGAATCGTGATAGTAGGTTTCACCATAAAAGGAGTCCCTGTTTCCAGATGAATAGTCCTCATAGCTGCTTGTATCCTCGTATGTATCCTGGTAAGCCTCATAATAGGCCCCGCTGCTGTCACTGCTGTAATCCGTACTCTCCCATGAATCACTGTAGGATTCAAAATCCATACTGTCAAAAAAGGAGGAGGTGTCATCCTGAAGGTCTGATTGGCCGCAGGAAAAAGAGCCGCCCCGGGAGGCCGCCCCGCTCCTGCGCCGGAAGGTTTTCCCCCGGCCGCCCTGGGCGGCGACAGCCTCGCCCTCCAGGCAGATTTCCACAGTGAGGAAAATGAAGTCAGGCCTTCTGTTGATGAAATTGTTCCCAGTTCTATGTAACGCTTCAGCGCATCCAGCGCCAAAGGATGATAGGCGCTCTCAGGTATGCAGGCCTTCAGGCAGCACTTGTCGTATGCAGCCGTTATCTCTTTCTCCACTGCGTGATACTCCTTTACCGCCTCATCCATCTTGCTGACGATCACCTTCACCTGGCTTTTGCGGATCAAAACTTTCACAGCCGACAATGCCGCCGCCCCCGCGACGGCAGGGAGAACGGCCCCGGTATGTCTCAATGCCCCGGTAATCTGGGGCCACGCCGTCATTAGAGCCCCTATGGTATAGAAAAGGGCAAAATTATATATAAAATTCATCAAAATCCACAGTTTGTTCCTGTAAGGCATTCCTGCTGCATGGACGGCTGTGAAAATAAGCCCCAGCTCCAAAGCGGCCGTCCGGGGAAGCTGCATTCTCAGAGACAGAAAGCCGTACCTCATGCCTCCGGTCCATTTAAAACAGACGGAAAGCATATACCCCAACAGGGCAAACAGAAGAAAACTGCACAGCCAATGTCCTGTTTTGTTTGTCTTAACGTTGATATAAGTTTCCGCCCGCTTTGCAAAACAGCGGAGCTTCAGGACCCTCTCCCTCCGTTTTTTTAAAGCTGCCTTATCCTCCTCAAACTGTTTTCCGGAAAGATATGTTTTTACAACCTCATAGGTAATATCTTTATTACTGCTGCGTTCCATGCTCCCTGTCCCCCTGCTTTGCTCGCTGACGTACTCCCCGAACACATAACCCTCCCGCCCCTCATAGAGGATTCTGTACCAGTTGTCATCCGTTACCTCCAGATATTCAAAGCTCTGGCCCTTTTCCGCCTTGCCAATCACATCTCCGTTAGGAGAGCTTCTGACCTTAAGGACTTTTGCTGTTACAGTGAGAAAAGCAGCGCTCTCTTTCGTCTCTTCCTCAGAGGCCGGGGCGGCAGTCTCGCTGAAGGTCCCGTCCCCCCTTTTTACCTTCCCTTCCTTTGCAGCCGTTTTTCGGGCCTCGCTAATCATACGGTTTTGCTTTACCAGCTCTACAACCCCATGCCCTGGCGCCATCCATTCAAACATAAATACGCCTGCGGCACAGAGGAAAGCCAGGCGCGACCAGGGCTTAATTTGCTTATTAATCACGGAGCGGTCGTACTCCATCACCTCGCCGGCCAGACTGTTTACCGACGCAGGCGTTACTTCATTTCTAACCTTTCCCATAAATCTTTCCCCCAAATCCCATTGTTGACTTTTGTCGGTTCTGTGGACCGTAATGCCACCGTTTTATATTATACACGGATATTCATACATGTTCAAATGATTTTTTGTAAAAACCTCTCCTGACATCAACCAGCCGGATGGATATGCATGCATACATATCCATCCGGCTCCTGTGTTATCTCATAATAATATCATCCCGCCCGGGACCGTTGGAAACCATGGCGATAGGCGCCCCGATCTCCTTCTCCACAAACTCAATGTATCTGCGGCAGTTCTCAGGCAGATCCCCGTATTTTTGACGCCCCGGATATCGCTCTTCCACCCCGGCAGCTTCGTGAATACAGGCTTGGCCTTCTCCAGCCTGGCAGTGGTGGGGAAATCACGGGTGACCTGTCCGTCAATCTCATATCCCACACACACAGGAACTTCATCCAGATATCCCAATACATCCAGAACCGTAAACGCCACCTCTGTGGTTCCCTGAATCCTGCAGCCGTATCTTGTAGCCACCGCATCGAACCAGCCCACACGCCTCGGGCGGCCTGTGGTAGCGCCGTACTCCCCGCCGTCGCCGCCCCGGTTTCTCAGCTCCTCCGCCTCGTCGCCGAATATCTCACTGACAAAAGCCCCTGCGCCCACTGCGCTGGAATAGGCCTTCACAACCGTGGTAATGTCCTTTATCTCATAGGGAGGAATACCTGCGCCTATGGCTCCGTAAGCTGCCAGGGTGGAGGAGGAGGTAACCATGGGATAAATTCCGTGGTCCGGATCCTTGAGGGAGCCCAGCTGACCCTCCAGAAGAATTCTCTTCCCCTCCCTGATGGCATCATAGAGATAGGCGGACGTATCACACACATAAGGCTCAATCATACCGCGGTAGCTCAAAAGCTCTTTTATGAGTTCCTCCGGATCCAAAGCCGGCTTGTGGTATAAATGCTCCAGAATTACATTTTTCTGTTCGCATACGCGGTAAGCCTTTTCTCTCAGAAGCTCCTCATCAAAAAGCTCGCTGACCTGAAATCCAATTTTGGCATATTTATCGGAATAAAAAGGCGCTATGCCCGACTTGGTGGAACCGAAGGATTTTCCTGCCAGTCTGGCCTCCTCATAGGTATCCAGCAGAACATGGTAGGGCATCAGTATCTGGGCCCTGTCAGAAACCAGAATCCGCGGCTTCGGAACGCCTCTGTCCACCAGGGACTGGACCTCTTTGACCAGATAGGGAATATTTAAGGCAACGCCGTTTCCAATCACACTGGTGGTGTGCCGGTAGAACACGCCGGATGGAAGAAGATGAAGGGCAAATTTGCCATAATCATTGATTATGGTATGCCCGGCATTGCTTCCGCCCTGAAAACGGACAATAATATCGGACTCCCTGGCAAGCATATCTGTAATTTTACCCTTGCCTTCATCGCCCCAGTTAGCACCTACAATCGCTCTGACCATACAAAAAATCCTCCTTTGGGTATCTCCTGTGTTCAAACATCTTATCCGTTCTTACTTTACTATAGGACGCCCCATAAGTAAAGACGTTCTTTGTTATGATTTCCATAAGCTGTTATTATATCAATCCCCATTCCCCCTTTCTTCCGTTATCATATCCAGAAGTTTTCTTCCAGGGACGGAGATCAGATTGGATTCTCCTGTGACAACAGAGATATAACGGCCCGGCATTTCCCTGTGGAATTTCAGCACAAACACCTCCCCTGAGCGGATCGCGTCCTCGGCAAACCCCTCCATCACACATCCAATCCCCATATTCCGCTTTGCAAACTGCACAATCATATCGCTGATGGCCAGTTCAAACTCCGGTTTAAGTTCAATTCCCTGCTCCGCCATGAAATCGTCCATGAAGGTGCGGGTGCTGGTGTTTTTCTCCAAAAATATACAGGGCAGACCGCAGAGGGCCTCATATTGAAGGACCTTTCCTTTGAGATGTTCAAAGCTGCTCCCTCCGATGAATACATTGTGAATCTCCTTAACCCTGCTCTGCCTGACTGTACTTTTGCAGACAAAGGGCGTGGTCACCACACCGAAATCTATCTTCCCTTCCTCCAGGCTTTTAATGGTTTCCGGAGTGGGCGCATTGGTCACATTCACCTTTATGTTGGGATAGCTCTGTGAAACCGCTCCAGAAAGGGCAGAAGGAAAAACTGAAGGGTCATGTCGCTGGCTCCGATGCGCACCTCGCCCATATCCATGTCCAGCATCCGTTTCACCATCTGTTCCCCTTCCAGAAGGCTTTCCACTCCTGTTTTCACATAGCGGAACAAAAGCTCTCCCTCCCGTGTCATCTGAACGCCCTTTGAGGTTCTGAAAAACAGGCGGGTTCCCGCCTCCTTCTCCAGCTGGCGTACCGCCTGGCTCACAGCAGGCTGCGAGATGCACAGCTCTCTGGCTGCCGACGTAAGGCTGCCGTGGATGCACACGAAGTAAAAAACCCTGTAATACTCCAGATTAACATTCACCTTTAATCTCCCCTCTTTTTAATCCTTTTATGCCTGATGCCCTTGCCAGATATAAGCGCATCCGCAGTCCCTGTCTATATACCAGCTATATCCGTAACCATATTTTTCAAACTCGTATACCATCTTTTCCCCGTCCTCCGTCTGTGCCAGGAAGGGCTGCGCCTCTCCCTCCTTAAATTCGTGAATCAGCACACTATCGCTTTTGCGCCACGTTCCCCCGTCCTCCTGGTAGAAAAATGAAGTCTCCGTCCGGCCCTCCGCTTTTCCATCCTGAAAATTCAGCAGGGTTTCTTCTCTGTCTGTGCTGTTATAATCAGGCAGATCCGGGTAACTGTGCGTGCTCTCAACGGTCATAAAAATCGCTCCGGCCGGCGCCCCCTTCTCCCATTCTCCGCTGAAACAGATATTTCTCAGATAGCTTCCCTTGTACTCCGTTCCGTCTCTTCTTGTCCTTAATGTTCCCTTCTCCCCGTACCAGGCTTCGCAGGAGCCGTTCCAGCTGTCCTCTGTCCTCAGGCCCATAACGGCTCCCTTTTCCCCGAACACCTCCTGGATTCCCACAGTCAGTCCCCGGCTCTCCCCGTCAGCCGTCTCTCCAAAATAAAGCCCTTCCAGTTCGGAAAATTCATCTATATGGCTCCCGTCGAACAGCAATCCCCTGGCAGACTCCATATCGCCTGCCTTTGCCAGACGGTAAGCATTCACTACTGCGCTTGCGCCGTATTCATATTGGCTCCCCTTCAGGTATCCAGCAGATCTTCAGCATACGCCTCTTCCCCTGTGCAGGCCGCGCTCCACACGTACCGGATCAGAAAATCTTTGTCCCTGGGATCCTGCTGATACAGTTCTTTGGAGATTTCATATATTTTACTGTAATCATCCAGCTTCCAGAGATATTCCGTCAGCCTTTCTTTTGCCTGGGCGTTATCCTCCCGGCTGACGCCAGAATGCGATAGCTTTCCACTGCAGCCTCGTAGTTCCCCATTTTTCCGTAGACCTCTCCCTGATAGGCCAGCGTCTGACTCTCCTGGGGATAGACGGCATAAGCTTCCTCCAGCGCAGCTGCAGCCTCCTCAAGCCTGCCCGCCCCAAGCTGCGCTTTTGCCAGGCCCAGGAGAGCAATATAATCCTTTTCCTCTCCCTTCAGCTGATTCTGAAAGAGGCGGGCGGCCTCCTCCCACTGTCCCTGATCCAAAGCCAGGTAGCACTGGTAGTAAGGATTTTCTGCAGCCCTCTGCCGGCCTGAGGAAGCGCCGCAGCCGCCGAGAACCAAAGCAGCGGAAACGCTTAATATAATCAGTTGTTTTTTCATACTTCTTCCTCCTCCTTTTCCTGCTCCTCTGCCCGGCAGTCCCAACAGTAGGAATGTTTTTCTACATGGCGGCAGGTCCCCGGCTCGTCCATCTCCGATGTCTGAAAGGAATACCCGCTGTCCCTGGAGCTGTCGGGCGTACAGTGAACCGCGCTCCAGGCCCCATTCTCATACAGATTCATGGGAACCGCCACATGGCCCATGGAAAGACTGCCCAGAACCGTTACGCTGTTTTGGAGAATGGTAACCTCGCCCTCCGGGTAATCCTGCGCCCACCCGCATTTTATGCGGTAGCTTGCGGTCCTGTAGGCCCTTCCTTCACCGGATCGCAGCCCCTTCTCCCAGTTTCCGGCATATATACGGCTGTCCTTTTTCACAGAGGCGCCGTAAAAGCAGATGCCGAATCCGCTTCTAAGCCCATCCTCATCGTAAGAGCCGATATAGACCTGGCTTCCGGCGTCTATGACCGGGAGATCCTTCTCATCCCGGTAGTAGGTTTCCAGCAGGCCGGCAATGCCCTCCTCCCCCTTTCCTCATACACAGCCAGCAGATTCAGGGCCAGTGTCATCCCCTCACAGCTCTCCTTCTCCTCCAGCACCTTTGCCAGTTCCTTCATGGAATCCATGTCCTGGTTGTCATAATAGTCCTGTATAAGGATTTCCATATACTTGTCCTTCATTCCATTTACAATTTCCACATCCTCTATGAGGCGGCCTATGCCGTCGAAATCCTTCTGCCTTCCTTTTGCCGCAAAGAGAACCGGAAGAAAATCCTCATCTCCGGTCTGGGCGTACGCCATCTGAGCCAGTACCGAAACTTGTTGGTAATCCCCCATCCTCAGAAGATACTCCTTCATAGCCTCCACGTCCTCCCTTGTGCGCTCCCACTGGAACAGAACCTGCAGCATGGCATAAGCCGCCTCCTCCGGCTTATCCAAAGCGCTGTAGGCGCCGGCTATGAGGCGGTTGGCCTCCACATTCTTCTCCTCCACCTCTATGACCTTGGAAAACGCCACCACCGCCTGTTTGTAATCTGCCTCCGAGAGATATTTCTGTCCCAGGGCCAGTTGTTCCTGCACATTGATTCCACGGCTGCCGCAGGCAGTGAGATAAACTGCCAGGCCAAGGCAGAAGGCAGTACCGCTCTTACGCGCTTATTCATACATTTTTCCTCCTAGTATCTGTCTTTCATCCGTTCTTCCAGCTTCTTTTTTCTTTTTTTTCCTGTGAGAGCCGTTATAACCGTCAATACAAGGGCTAAAACCAGAACGCCCACACCGCCCATAAACAAAAGCGTTCCAGGCGTTAAATTTAACATAGAACCCATATAATCTTCCTCCTGCCGGGCCGGAGCTTGCAAAACCTTCCCCTCAAGACAGCATTCCGCCCGGATCCTCCTCTCCCGTCAGAAGCGGCGCGCCGGGGCCCTTTTTTACAGCCAGCCTCCGTCCCTGAGATCCCGCATCATATTCTCCAGCATATCCATCTCCGTGTCGTTGCCGGTTTCTGCCTTTTCATACAGGGCCCCGGCCTTCTCAGCGTATATCTTCATCCTGCCGTAATCCCGGTCCCCGTTGGCTTTTTGCTGCTGCCTGTCCGCCTCCAGAAAAGCCAGCCGCTTATATGCCCGGTAATCCTCAGGATACCGCTCCGCCATCTGGTTCAGCATATCCTCCGCCTGGTCCAGTTCCTCCATCTGCTGGCAGATAATTGCAATATTCTCCATCGTCTGCCTGCTGGAATATCCCTGCTCATACAAGGACCGGAACCGCTTAAGGCCCTGCCGTAATATTCCCTGCTGAACACCTCCTTTTCCCTGGCCTTTCTGACATAGCTTCCGCCAGTTCCTCCGTAATGTGCATGGAGGACTCCAGCTTCAACGTCCCCTCCGCCTCCTCCAGAAGCGCGATCCGGGCATCGAGGTACCCTTCCCCCATCCGCTCATAGACCTGGGAACATAGCAGCGCCGCCCTGCGGAACAGGTTTTCATCTTTTGTGGTATGGATGGAGAGAAGCAGATGATTCAGCGCAGCGCTGTTGTCCCCTTTTGCAAAGGCAATCTCCCCCTGGACCATATAGACAAAGTCCTGCCCCAGCCCCAGGGCCAGAGCCTCTGAAAGTGCAGCTTCCGCCTGATCCGTATTCCCCGTCTTAGCCAGGGCAACGGCATAATCGCTGAAATACCCGCTGTTGCTCCGGCTGTGATTCAAAGCCTCCTTAAAAAAGGAAAGGGCGTTTCCATAATCCTCCAGTTCAAAATAGGAATTTCCAACTATATAATATATATCGCCTAATAGCCCTTCCTCCGCCTTATTTTCTATGGTGAAGGGCGGATTGTTAAGCACATCTCTTCCGTAATTGACGGCCTCCCTGTAGCTGCCCAGGGTGTAGAGCCGCAGAATCTCCTTCTCATAAGCCTCCACCCGGCCGGGAACCATGGACAATGCCTGTTGAATCTTCTCCTGGCTTCTTCAAACCGGGACTGCGCCAGCAGCTCTCCGGCAGCCTCAACCGCCCGGTTATAGGCAGTCCTGGTTTCCCTCTGCATCATCAGCCAGCCGCTTGCCGCCATGGCCGCCCCCGCTGCATAGAGAAAGGCCAGGCCGGCTTTCCGGCTTCTCTCCCTCCTTTTGCAGCTTCTATACTCAGCATCCAGTTCATAAATATGCTCCAGCGCGTACAAAAGCTCTCCGCCGTTCTGATAGCGCTTCCCGGGATCCAGAGCCATCATCTTATTGATTATAAGGGCAAGGCCCTGGCTCAGCCCGACGCCGCACCGGTCCGCCGGGATGATCTTCTCAAGTCCCGGGGCGGCTTTATACCTGTAAGCAGATGATAAAGCGTAGCTCCCAGGCTGTATATATCGGAACGCTCATCTACCCCCTTCCTACAATACCGCCTATAAGGCTCTCCGTGGTCCGGGTTTGGACGGCGGAGGACTCCCTTAAATTTCCGGCAGCCGGGGCTGCCGCTTCCTCCCTGCAGGCAGAGGCCGTCTCCGTAGGCAGAGCTGCCGTCTCTTCTTCCGCCCGACTCCTGCCCGGGGCGGCATTCGATCCGCCGGTAAAAGCATCCATGCTCCGATACTGCTCAGGAGGGGAATAACCTTCGCTGGTTCCCGTGGAAGTGCGCATTCCCCTGTCGAACGCCAGGGATATGTTAAAATCGATAAGACAGATGTCCCTCTCAGGCGTCAGCATAATATTAGAAGGCTTGATGTCACTGTGAATCACGGGAGGTTTCTGATTGTGAAGATAAGACAGGGCCTGAGCCAGCTGTCCGGCCCACTTCAAAACCTCCTTCTGGGAAAAGCGTCCTTCCTTTTTCAATGCCTCCGCCAGGGACGTCCCCGGAATAAAATCCATAACCGTATAGATTTCACCCTGAATCTCCAGAAAATCATACACTCTGGGCAGGTATGTATGCTTGATATTTTTTAATATATCCGCTTCCGCCCGTTCCTCCAGTATACCTTTCACTTTTTCCCGCATCTGCTTGGCTACGACATAGATTTTCAGCCGTTCATGGTAAGCCTTATAGACGATTCCGCCTCCCCCTGAACCGATCTCCTCCATCAGCCTGTAGGTTTCATTCAGTTTTGTCCCCTTTTCCAGCATATATCCACCTCAATTTTCCCTTTTCCTCCATCCCTGCCATTATACACGATTTGGGGCAAAAAGCCAAAAAAGAAGGCCTCATAAAATGCGGCCTTCTTCAGTCACTGCTTTTTCATGTCTGCCGGCGTCCTACACATGAATCTCGGCTTTCATGCCCAGTTCCCGGGCGTTCTCCGCCAGCACAGGCTTTATCACTTCCTCCAGAAATTCCTCCACCTGTCTGGGGGCCCGGCCTACATACCGGGAGGGATCCATCGTCTTTTTAAGTTCTTCCAGCGTCAGGTTGAAGGAGGGATCCGCCGCGATCAGCTCCAGCAGGTTGTTGTCCAGGCCCAGCTCCTTCACATTCCTCCCTGCCTCCATGGACAGCTCCCGGATGCGCTCGTGCAATTCCTGACGGTCGCCCCCTGCCTTTACCGCATCCATCATAATATTCTCCGTAGCCATAAATGGAAGTTCAGACATAAGACGCTTCTCGATCACCTTGGGATACACAACCAGCCCGTCCACCACGTTCAGGTACAGATCCAGAATTCCGTCCACTGCCAGAAACCCTTCCGGCACAGACAGCCGCTTGTTGGCGGAATCGTCCAGGGTTCTCTCAAACCACTGGGTGGAGGCTACAAGCATAGGTTCATCATATCGCTCATAACATAATTTGCAAGAGATGCAATACGCTCGCTTCTCATGGGATTGCGCTTGTACGCCATGGCGGAGGATCCGATCTGCTTCTTCTCAAAAGGCTCCTCCACCTCCTTCAGATGCTGGAGAAGGCGGATATCATTGGAAAATTTGTGGGCGCTCTGGGCTATACCGGCCAGAACACTTAAAACCCGGCTGTCCACCTTTCTGGAGTAGGTCTGGCCGGAAACAGGATAGCATCCTTCAAATCCCATCTTCTCTGCGATTCTGGCGTCCAGCCTGCGGCATTTTTCATGGTCCCCGTCAAAGAGCTCCAGGAAACTGGCCTGAGTGCCTGTGGTTCCCTTGGAACCCAGAAGCCGCATGGAACCGATAAGATAGTCCAGATCATCCAAATCCAGCTTCAATTCCATCATCCACAGGGTGGCCCGCTTTCCTACCGTCGTCGGCTGGGCAGGCTGAAAGTGGGTAAAGGCCAGTAGGCATGTCCTTATATTCCTCCGCAAACTCGGCCAGCTTTGCCAGAACATTGAGCAGCTTCACACGAACCAGCTTAAGCGCTTCCGTCATAATAATAATATCCGTATTATCTCCCACGTAACAGGAGGTTGCGCCCAAGTGAATGATCCCCTTTGCAGCAGGGCACTGAACGCCGTATGCATAGACATGGCTCATAACATCATGGCGCACTTCCTTCTCGCGGGCCCTGGCCACATCGTAGTTCACGTCCTCCGCATGGGCCTTCAGCTCCTCAATCTGTTCCTCCGTAACAGGAAGTCCCAGCTCCCTTTCCGTCTCAGCCAGCGCAATCCACAGGCGTCTCCATGTTCTGAACTTCTTATCCGGTGAAAAGATATACTGCATCTCCCTGCTGGCATAGCGCTCGGAAAGGGGGCTTACATACTTGTCATAATCGCTCATGTCATATCCTCCGTCTCAACTGTCTTCTTACAAATTATGGTAACTGTTCAGGACGGCCCATCTTCCGGCCCGGCTAATGGCCGCACAAGAAGCGTCGGATGTCCATCCAATGATTTTTCATTCTATCACAGACAAACCCGACTTTCAACCTCGTTATCCGTCCTCTTGGGGGTCTGCCCCCGGATCTGTCTGTCTCCTGCCGCCGCTCCACCGGCAAAACCAGCTCCGGCAGGCAGGAGCCAAATACCGTGGGGATGCGGGCTACTGCTCATAACTCCCCCGGATATCCTCATCCGGCGGCTCCATAGGGTATGCTCCGGTGAAGCAGGCGGTACAGATAGGCTTTCCCTCCGCCATCTCGCTGAGCCGCTCCCTTCTCAAATAGGACAGGGAATCTGCTCCAATCATATGGCCAATCTCCTCCACCGTCCGTCCATGGGCGATGAGCTGGTCCTCAGAGGGAATATCCGTTCCAAAATAGCAAGGGTGCAAAAAGGGCGGCGCGCTGATTCTCACATGCACCTCCCTGGCCCCCGCATCCCGGAGCATATTCACAATCAGGCGCTGGTGGTTCCCCGGACGATGGAATCGTCAATCATGATCACCCGCCTGCCCTCCACCGCCTCCTTAAGGACGTTCAGCTTAATCCGCACAGCCGATTCCCGGCTGCTCTGCTTCGGCTTTATAAAGGTACGCCCCACATAGGAATTCTTTACAAAAGCTGTGCCATAGGGGATGCCGGATTCCATGGCGTACCCAAGGGCCGCGGCATTACCCGATTCCGGAACCCCTACCACCACATCCGCTTCCACAGGGGAATCCTTAGCCAGGAATCTTCCCGCCTGAATCCTGGCATGGTAAACGCTTACGCCGTCAAAAATACTGTCCGGCCTGGCAAAATATATGTATTCAAAAATACATCTGGCCTCTTTGCCGGAATCCGGCAGACACATCTCTCTGTTTGAAAGGATCCCGTCTTTGGTGACAGTAACGATTTCCCCTGGCTCCACATCCCGGACAAACCGGGCTCCAATGGTATCCAGGGCGCAGGTTTCCGAAGCCAGAATATAGGCGTTATCCCTCCTGCCGATGCACAGAGGCTTAAATCCCAGGGGATCCCTGACGCCTATCATCTTCCGGGGACTCATAATAACCAGTGAATAGGCCCCTTTCAGCTTTCTCATGGCCGCCGCCACCGCGCGCTCCACGCTGGACGTATGGATCCGCTCCCTTGCAATGTGGTAGGCAATCACCTCGGAATCAATGGTCGTCTGAAAGATGGCCCCCGTATACTCCAGCTGGCGGCGAAGCTCAGGAGCATTGATCAGATTGCCGTTGTGCGCCAGCCCCAGGGTCCCCTTCACATAGTTAAGTACCAGAGGCTGGGCATTTTCCCTGGTGCTGCTTCCTGCTGTGGAATACCGCACATGGCCTACCCCGATGTTGCCATGAAGCTGTTCCAATACCTCCGGTGTAAACACTTCGTTGCAAAGGCCCATGCCCTTGTGCGCGCTGACCCGCCCCTTTGGTCCCGCCGTATCGCTGACTGCAATGCCGCAGCTCTCCTGTCCTCTGTGCTGCAGTGCAAAAAGCCCGTAATATATAGTAGATGCCACATCATTCCCGTCAAAATCATAAATGCCAAATACTCCGCATTCTTCCCGAAGCTTATCCGCCTCAATGTCAAAGTCTATCTGATTCTGCCTCATGACGCCTCATCCTTTCCTGTAACCCGTTGTCGTGATAAAAGAAGGTAACGCCTGGGTATACCATGCCCAGGCGTTTATGTATTGCAGTCTCAGCCTTACCGGATTCCCAGCCGTCTGAATACTTCCTCATATGCGTCCTCAACGCCGCCCAGATCTCTTCTGAACCGATCCTTGTCCAGCTTCTCATGGGTATCCTTGTCCCAGAGGCGGCAGGTGTCGGGAGATATCTCATCGGCAAGGATAATCTGACCGTGATAACGTCCAAACTCGATCTTGAAATCAATAAGGTCGATGTTCAGTCCGTCAAAATAATTCTGAAGAACCTCATTCACCTTGAATGCATACTTGCTGATATCGTCGATTTCCTTCTGATCCGCAAGGCCCAGCGCCAGTGCATAGTAATCATTGATAAAGGGATCGCCCAGGTCATCGTTCTTATAGCTGAATTCCAGAGTCGGGCATTTGAACTTCACGCCTTCCTCCATCCCCATTTTCTTCGCGAAGCTGCCTGCCGAATAGTTGCGGATAATTACCTCCAGGGGAACGATCTCCACTTTCTTAACGGCAGTCTCCCTGTCGTTTAATTCTTCCACCAGGTGGGTAGGAACACCCTGCTCCTCCAGCTTTTTAAAGATGAAGTTGGTCATGCGGTTGTTGATAGCGCCCTTTCCAACAATGGTTCCCTTTTTTTCTCCGTTAAATGCTGTCGCATCGTCCTTGTAGGAAACGATTAATACGTCAGGATCCTCTGTTGTGTAGACCTTTTTAGCTTTGCCTTCATAGAGCATCTCTTTCTTTTCCATGGGTATCCACCTGTCCTTTTCTTTGTATTGGTATGGTTCTATCGATATAGATTTATAAGCAGTTCCTATAAAAGAATACCATTTCAGTAGAAATTATAATACATTCTACAAGTGAATACAAGCAGGGCAATCATTAAAATTGCTAATGAATCCCTTTCCTCATACTAATCATTCACCTTCTTCTGCACTTTCCCTTATCCGGAAAATACTGATGGCCTTTTCGTCTAAAAGTATATTCACCCCCTCCTTTATTCTGGCTTTGCCGGTTTCTCCGGGACCGGCAAATGGGTTGCCGCCGTGGCTGGGGATTTTTTCACGGATCCGCTGAACCTGCACAAGACTTCTTATCTCCTGTGAGAGCTGCCCCAGGCTCCTGCGGCCCACAGCAGTTCCAGCGTGAGGACTGTCCCCAGAATCAGCCCCCTGCGGCGCCTTCCTCTCCTGTAAGATAAGCGGCTTCTTGCAGCCCTTCCCACGGCGGACACACGGCATTTTCTTAAATAAGAACGGTCTGGGTATTTCACTGGCTCTCCCTTCCCGTGCGCTCTGACTCCATTATAAAGAGAGTAATTCACAGATTCAAGGCTCCAGAGAAAATTTTGCAAATTTTTATAAAATGTAAAAAGAACCCTCTCCATACTGTCCGCAGAATAGAAAGGATTCTTTTTTCATCAGCCATATACGCCTTTATCAGTGGGTGGTATCTGCAGCTGAATTTGTGGTATCAGTACCTGTTGTGGATTCGCCTGCGGCATCCTCCAGCCCGTCGCCCACTTCGTCCACGCCCTTCTCAACGTCATCCACAACGCCGTCGATGATCCCCTCTTTGGTTCCGCTCTCTGAGGTGGTATCCATAGAGGAAGTGCTGGGAGTGGTGGAGGAAGCCGCTGAGGTAGAGGACTGGCTTGCACCTGTTGTTGACTGTGTATTGGAATTATTGCTTCCGCAGGCAGTAACAGATAAAACCATGATGAACATGAACATTGCTAAAATAACTGGTCTGATTTTTTTCATAATAGCATTCTCCTTTCGTTTACTACTTTTATTATGTGCCGAAGAAGAATATATTATGGTGGAAAATTCTGACATTTTCGGTAAATTTTATATAAGTCAGAATTGTATTACATCAGCCATTGTGTAGAGGCCAGGGCCTTTACCTGCAAGGAATTTTGCTGCTTCCAGCGCGCCTTTCCCAAAGACAGCCTTGGAGTAAGCAGTATGATTAAAGGTCACCACCTCATCCTTGCCTGCAAAATCACATCGTGTTCGCCCACAATGGAACCGCCCCGCACAGCTGAAAGGCCTATCTCATGTTCATCCCGCTTCTGACGCCTGGCGCTTCTGTCATATATATAGCTGTAGCGGTGGTCCATGGCGCTGTTGATTGAATCGGCCAGGGCCAGGGCTGTTCCGCTGGGGGCGTCTATCTTCTGGTTGTGATGCTTCTCTACAATTTCCACATCGAAGCCTGCGCCTGCCAGAACTCTGGCTGCGTCCTGAACCAGCTTCATGAGCAGGTTCACTCCCAGGGACATATTGGCAGAGCGGAGAACCGCGGTCTTTTCACTGATCTCCTCCACCTTCTTTAACTGCTCCTCAGACAATCCAGTGGTGCAGAGCACCACCGGGATACTATGGCTGCCGCTGTATTCCAGCAGGCCGTCCGCCGCCTTTGGCGAGGCGAAATCCACTATAACGTCTGCTTTCACACTGCAGTTTTCCAGGGAGGAGAATACAGGGTAGCCGTTATCCCTGCTGTCACACAGATCAATTCCGGCCACAATCTCAATATCCCTGTCCTCCGCCGCCAGGCCTGTAATCGCCTGGCCCATTGCTCCGTTACAGCCATGCATTATCATCTTTATCATCTGTCTTATACGCTCCTTTATCCCTTTATTCCGTCCGTCTTTTATAACAAGCCGTAAGCGGTCATAGCCGTCTTAAGTTTCTCCTGGTTCTGGGGTTCCATCTCGGTGAGAGGCATGCGCAGCGGGCCGGCTTCCCTGCCCATGAGATTCAGGGCCGCTTTTACCGGAATCGGATTCACTTCGCAGAACAGCTCCGTAACCAGCGGGATCGCCTCCAGCTGCAGAGCGGCGCTTCTGGCTGTATCTCCCTCAAAATATGCGGCGCAGATGTCATGGGTCTGCCGGGGCGCGATGTTGGAGAGTACGGAGATAACGCCCAGTCCTCCTAATGAAAGGAGGGGAACAATCTGATCGTCGTTGCCGGAATACAGATCCACCTTCCCGTCCGCCAGGCTCATCAGCGTCGCGATGGCTGAAAAATTGCCGCTGGCCTCCTTCACGCCCACAATGTTGCTTACATTTTTACACAGATCCGCAATGGTCTGAGGCTGGATGGTGACTCCGGTTCTCCCCGGAATATTGTACAGCAGAATGGGAATCTTTACCCTGTCCGCCACGGCTGTAAAATGGGCGGCCAGGCCTTTCTGGGTAGCCTTGTTGTAATAGGGGGATACAAGCAGAAGCCCGTCCGCTCCTCTGCGCTCCGCCTCCTCGGAAAGATAAACGGCAGTCTCCGTACAGTTGGATCCGGTTCCTGCAATCACAGGAATCCTGCCCTTTGTCACCTTGCATACAAACTCAATTACGTCCAGGTGTTCCTCATGGGTCATGGTGGACGCCTCTCCTGTAGTGCCGCAGGCGATGATTGCGTCGGTGCCTCCTGAAATCTGCTCCTCCACCAGCCCTTCCAGTCTGTCGTAATTTACCTCTCCCGTGGCCTTAAAAGGTGTAACCAATGCAACGCCTGCTCCTTTAAAAATTGCCATATTCTTATTCTCTCCTTTTTTTATAATCAATCACAGGGGAATTATACCCTATGTACCAAAAAGGGCTGAGGTAAATGTCAGCCCTTCAAATGCGTATCGCCCGTAACACGAATCCACGTTCTTCGGTAGCTCCCCATCCACCCGGATGACAGTCATATGGTTCTTCACCATATGCCCAGAAGGAAACACCTGCAGGATACGCTTCCATCTTCGGCGTCTTTCCCTTTCCATAAGCCTCCTCTGTGCCTGTCACATACGGCTTATCTACTTATGATTGACGCAACCTCTACTCTATGATTGTTGGTAATATAGTAACATTCTATGAAACCAATGTCAACTACCTATTTTTTAAGTTCCAATCCCTTTAAGCGGCCGGGGACTGTATCATGCTCTTGCCGCGGGCAGCAAAAAGCAGGCATCGGGCCCCTTCCGGTTCAATGCCTGCCTCCTTCTATATCCAATACCGAATCAATCTGCCTGAGCGTGTTTAAGCGACGCTCTCACATGTCTGTGTAGTAAGCCTGGTAACCTCATCCACATATCCGTTCAGTGTCTCAGGATACACGGCTCCCGTAAGTATCAGCTCTATCTGGCCTGCCTGGCCTGCTCAATAATTGCACAGAGTTCTTCTAAGTTTATGATCCCCTCATCCAGAATCCCCAGCAGTTCATCCAGAATCAGAATATCGCACTCTCCCGTCACCAGCACCTTCTTGGCAAAGTTAAGGCCGTTAAGAATGCATATCCTGGCCTCCTCCTTCTCCTCTCCGGTAAGCTGATCAAAGAACACCGGTGTTTTCTCAAAGCGGAACAGCTTAAATTCCGGCTCCAAACGCTGTATGATTTCCATATTGTCCGGATCCAGAGCGCCTTTTAAAAATTGAACCATGATGACACGCTTTCCTTTTGTCAAAGCGCTGATTCCCCTGCCCATGGCACTGGTGGTTTTCCCCCGTCCAGGCCCGCAGATAACCTGTATCATGCTTTCTTTCATCATTATGCACCTCATGCTTTATTTGCTTTTTCTTCAATTACATTCTCCATACAAGAGACTTCGCTCATAATAGCATAGATTGACCGTTTTTGCAAATATTTCTTACTTTTTACGAAAGGAATTCCAAAGATTTCCCTTTTTTTCTACTCCTCGTCGCACTCCAGCTTGCTGATGGACACCTCGTAGGCGATGCGCTTCTCGCACTCCGTCTCGGACAGCTTCTTCGTATATTCGCGGCTCTGAACCCGGCCCCATACACGCACCCTGGCGCCTACTTCAAACCCGGAAGCATAGCGGGCATTGCGTCCCCAACTGATACAGGGTATGTAATCCGACTTGCCGTAAGGACGGTTTACAGCCAGCAATATATCGGCAATCTCACGTCCAAGAGGAGTTTTCCGGTAAATAGGCGGTTTACAGATATATCCGTCCAGGAATATCTGATTGGTTTTAGTGTAGTCGGTGAATTCCTCCATGAAATGCACCTCCCGCACAAAGATGGAGAGCATCAGACGGTTCTTAACGCCCTCATGGCGGTTGTAGGAGCGGAACTGCCCCACCGCCTCAATGGTATTGCCTGAATAGTCCTGATGCACGTCCAGAAGGCGTTCAGACACCATAAGGGGAATGATATCCGCCTGATCACTGAGTCTGTTAACTGCAACGTCTACCATATAGAACCCTTCCCCAAATACCTCATGGCTGAAGGTGAATCCAGATACGATTTCTCCAATCACATTTACCTTGTTGTTTTCAATCATTTTTTCTGACATAGTACATCTCCTCTTTGTTTTACATGATTTCTTATTCTGCCGTTTTTATATTTTTCATCCTGTTTTTCTAATTTTCGTACGGCACATAAATAGTTTATGAGAGGATTGTCTGTAATAGACCAAAAAAGAAGCGAATCCTGCCAGAAATTTTCGACAGAATCCGCCTTTTTTACCCTAAATATAGGTTTTATCACTTTTACTTTTTGAAAGACGCCCTTTTTCTCAGCGTGGGATCCAGGATTTTCTTACGGATGCGGAGGCTCTGGGGGTTACCTCCAAAAGCTCATCTGTATCGATAAAATCCAGACACTGCTCCAGGCTCATGTTCTTGGGCGGCGTAAGCTTTAAGGCCTCATCTGCACTGGAAGAACGGGTGTTGGTCAGTTTCTTGGTCTTGCAGACATTGATCTCAATGTCCTCAGCCTTCGGACTCTGGCCCACAACCATACCTGCATATACCTGGTGCCCGGTCCGATAAACAGGGTCCCCCGCTCCTGGGCGTTAAAAAGTCCGTAAGTGATGGCCTCCCCTGCCTCAAATGCAATGAGGGAGCCGGTCTGGCGGTAGAACAAGTCGCCCTTGTACTCTGCATATTCATCAAAAATGGTGTTTAAGATGCCGTTCCCCTTGGTGTCCGTCATAAAATCGCCCCTGTATCCGATAAGGCCCCTGGAGGGAATGGAAAATTCCAGCCTGGAATATCCCCCTGCAGCCTGGCTCATCCCCTGGAGGGCGCCCTTGCGGCTGGTCAGCTTCTGAATGACCACGCCTGTATACTCCTCAGGCACGTCCACGTAAGCCAGCTCCATAGGCTCCAGCTTCCTGTTTCTCTCATCATAATGATAGAGAACCTCAGCCTTGCTCACAGCAAACTCAAAGCCCTCACGGCGCATATTTTCAATGAGAACCGAGAGATGAAGCTCTCCCCGGCCGGATACCTTAAAGCAGTCTGCGGAATCCGTTTCCTCCACCCTGAGGCTTACGTCGGTGTTCAGCTCCCTGAACAGGCGGTCCCTGAGATGGCGGGAAGTTATAAACTTGCCCTCCTGGCCTGCCAGCGGGCTGTCATTGACCATAAAGTACATGGCGATGGTCGGCTCCGAAATCTTCTGGAAAGGAATGGCCTCAGGCTTCTCAGGAGAACAGATGGTATCGCCGATGTGAATCTCTGCAATGCCGGAGATGGCAACGATGGAACCGATCGCCGCCTCCTGTACTTCCACCCGCTTTAAACCGTCAAACTCGTAGAGCTTTCCTATTTTTATTTTTTTGAACTTATCCGGATCGTGATGGTTCAAAGGATGCACTCCTGGTTCACCCTCAGTCCCCCGTTATCAATCTTGCCGATACCGATGCGGCCTACAAATTCATTGTAATCGATGGTGCTGATCAGAACCTGGGTTGGGGCCTCGGGATCCCCCTCCGGAGCCGGTATGCTGTCTACAATCGTCTCGAAGAGAGGGCCCATATCCACCTCCGGATCGCCCAGCTCCTTCTTTGCAAAGCCTGCTCTGGCAGAGGCAAAGATGAAGGGACAGTCCAGCTGCTTATCGGAGGCGTCCAGATCCATCATAAGCTCCAACGTCTCATCGATTACCTCCTCAGGCCGGGCCTCGGGGCGGTCAATCTTGTTGATACATACAATGACGGACAAATCCAAATCCAGGGCCTTCTGAAGAACGAACTTGGTCTGGGGCATAGGACCCTCGTATGCGTCAACTACCAGAACCACGCCGTTAACCATCTTGAGAACCCGCTCCACCTCGCCGCCGAAATCAGCATGTCCCGGCGTGTCGATAATGTTAATCTTTGTATCTTTATAGAATACCGCCGTATTCTTGGACAGAATCGTGATCCCCCGCTCGCGCTCAATGTCGTTGGAGTCCATGACCCGTTCCTGAACCTCCTGGTTCACACGGAATACGCCGCTCTGTTTCAAAAGCTGATCTACCAGTGTGGTTTTACCATGATCTACATGGGCGATAATTGCGATATTTCTGATATCTTCTCTTTTCATCTTCATAGTGAATTCTTCTTCCTTATTAATATATACATCGTTTTACGTCTATAGCCACGGTTTTATAGTATAGCATTGGCAGTTACAGATTGCAAGGTATTTTCTCGGAAAAATCCAATTAACAAAAGTGTAACACATCTGTGCCGAAAGCGTAACATAAACTTTGCTATATTTATTAAGGTTAAAATACAGAAAAGCACTTACAGGAAGAGGAACACAGACTATGCCCAACATGGAATACAATGGTGATAATGAATTAAGGCGTACAATAAAACTTTTTGATCCGGCAAACTGGCGCCCTTTGAACACAGGCCGGAGAATCGATATTTGCCAGGAATTGGAAAATCATCTGGCCAAAGAAAGCGGCAGAGCCCCATACAGGATAATCCGGAACTCTGACAACGAAACCTATGGAAGTACTGTTTTTTCCAAAAAGAATATAGAAATAAATTTTGATGAGGGAGCTTATCATTGTTTGGCTTCCGTGGTTCATGAGTCACGCCATGCTGATCAATATCACTTGATGGAAAAAAGGCTCAATGCAAACTATAATCCAAATGCTGCCGAGGCATATAAAAAGAGTCTGGAAGAAAACGGATTAAGTGAAGATGACGTTCTTATCATGAATTGGGAGACAATCAATTATATCAGCGGAAAGAAGGGAACCGGCAGCAGACAACTCTATCAAATGCAGCTCAAAGAAATAGATGCAGAGTTTGAGAGTATGAAATTTCTAAGAAAATACTCTGAATCTATGAGAGAGAATCCGGAGTTTATGGATTTTCTCCAGGATGGCGAGGATAAATTGGCAGATCTGCAAAACAGCTTTAAAACAGATGAAACCGTAAACCGTTGGTTCAACGACAGAAAGCAAAAAGTTCTGACCATAGATCCGCTGCTATTCAACCGGGAGGAACAAGCGCGGCTAAAGGCTATTTATTTTTCACACAATATTGAGGCTTGCAATTCCACAATACTTACAAGCTTTATCAACTGGCAAAAGCCCGAAAGAACAGGGATTAGAAAAGTTACGCTGAATGAATTGCTGGGAGAAAAAAATAAAAAGCCTGACTGCCGCCAACGGCCTGAAGCCGCTCCGTCAAAACCAGCAAAGGAAAAAGAAAAATCAGGCTGCAGCATACTCTAAAACACCACAAGTTCCTCTCCTGCCTTTCCATAGTATACCTGGCCGGCTCTCTGCATAACAGCCCTTGCGCCTGTTCCCTCTGTTACCTGCGCCCTGAAGCGTTCCTCTTTAGCCACGGGCACAAGGAAGGTAAATACCGCCTTATCGCTATACCGGCTGTCCAGCGTATCGATTCCCTCCTGTGCCGCAATATACTGGATTTTTCCCACGCCGTTGTAATCTGTGGTTATCTCCAGTTTAACAGCCAGCCTCTTTTCCACAACCACGCAGTTTCTAAGCCTTCTTTCACCGCGCCGGAGTATGCCCGCACCAGCTCCCGTTCCCAAAAGAGTGCCGCCGAAATACCGGGTCACAACTGCGCACACATCGTGAAGCTCCGCTCCGGCCAGCACGTCCATCATGGGTTTTCCTGCCGTCTGGGAGGGCTCACCGTCATCGCTGCACCTGGCAGTCTGCCCTCTGTCCCCGATGATATAGGCAAAGCAGTGATGCCTTGCATCCCAATACTTCTTCCTGGTTTCCTCTATGAAAGCCAGGGCGTCCTCCTCTGTCACAGCAGGACGCAGGTCCGCGATAAACCGCGACTTCTTCTCAACCAGCTCGCCGCTTCCCTCCCGGTACAATATCTTATAGGATTCTACCACTTTCTCCGCTCCTTTACCTGGAATTGCAGGGATCGTCCCCACAATCCGACCTTTTTCTACCTGTTTTTAATCATAATATAGAATCCGGGCGATGGCAAGGGCATATTTATACCTTTTCATTTTTACAAAACTGGTGTATAATCTACAGGATAGGCTGCAGAGAAGCCTTATATTATCTTAGTTTTAGTTATTACATTATAGTTTTATGCGAAAAGGAGAATCTGCATATATGAACTATGGGAAACATGAGGCTGAGCGCAGACTCAAGTCTCTCCACTCTAAATCAGGCAAATACGCCTCAAAGCTGATCCTCAACGTATTTAAGGCAGTCTTTGTCCTGGTCCTGTTTCTGGCGGTAGTGGGCGCGTCCATCGGTTTCGGTATGGTTAAGGGCATTATTGATAATGCGCCCTCCGTGGATATTCTGAATATTCAGCCTGACCGTTTTGCCACTACTGTCTACGACTCTGCCGGAAACCTGACGGACACCCTGGTAACCACCGGTTCCAACCGTGAGTCCGCCACCTATGAGGAGCTGCCTGAAGATCTGGTCAACGCCTTTGTGGCCATCGAAGACTCCCGTTTCTGGAGCCACAACGGCATCGATATCCGTTCCATTGCCAGAGCGGCTAAGGGTCTTATAAGCGACGACTACTCCGGCGGCGGAAGCACCATCACACAGCAGCTGCTTAAGAACAACGTGTTCGCCGGCGGCATGGAGGCCGGCTGGGGCGCAAGATTGAGCGTAAACTGCAGGAACAGTATCTGGCTGTCCAGCTGGAAAAAAACTCCGGCATGAGCAAGGAGGACACCAAAAAGCGTATTATCACTGACTACTTAAACACCATCAACCTTGGAAATAACACCCTGGGAGTGAAGGTGGCGGCCAAGCGGTATTTTAACAAGGACGTGTCGGATTTAACGTTATCCGAGTGTACGGTTCTGGCGTCCATCACGAAGAACCCTTCCAGACTGAACCCTATATCCGGGCGTGAGGACAATGCGGAACGCCGGGAGATCGTCCTGCGCTATATGGTTGAGCAGGAATATATTACCAAGGAGCAGCAGGAGGAAGCCCTGGCGGACAATGTCTATGACAGAATACAGAACGTAGATACCACTACAAAGGCCACCAGCACGCCCTACAGCTATTTTACGGACGAGCTCATAGAGCAGGTTCTCACCGACCTCATGGAAAAACTGGATTACACGGAGAATCAGGCCAGCAATCTGCTATATTCCGGAGGCCTCCAGATTCACACTACCCAGGATCCGAACCTTCAGGCCATCGTGGATGAGGAGATCAACAATCCCGACAACTATACGGCTGCTAAATATTCCGTAGAGTACCGTCTATCCGTCACTCATGCTGACGGCGAAACAGAGCATTTCTCAGAGGAAAACTTAAAGTCATTCCGAAAGACCACCCTGGGGGATTCCTCTTTTGAAGGGCTGTACGGCAGCGAGGAGGCCGTACAGCAGGATATTGACCAGTACAAAGCCTGGCTTCTCAAGGAAGGGGACGAAATTATCGGCGAGCGCACCAACCTGACGCTCCAGCCCCAGGCCTCCTTCGTTCTCATGGATCAGCACACGGGCGAGGTGAAAGCCTCTGCGGCGGCCGTGGCCAGAAAAAAGCCAGCCTCACCTTAAACCGCGCCAGCAATGTTTACCGCCAGCCTGGTTCCGCCTTTAAAACCATCACTGCCTTTGCTCCGGCTCTGGACGCCTGCGGAGCCACTTTGGGCACAGTCTACTATGATGCGCCCTATACGGTAGGTTCAAAGACCTTCCGCAACTGGTGGAATTCCGGTTACGGATTCGTAGGCTACTCCAGCATACGGGAGGGCATTATCTACTCTATGAACATTGTGGCTGTGCGCTGCCTCATGGAGACGGTTACGCCTCAACTGGGCATAGAATATGCAGAAAATATGGGAATTACATCCCTGGTAAAGGACGATCTGGGCGCTGCAACTGCGCTGGGCGGGCTTACAAAGGGCGTTTCCAACCTGGAACTGACTGCCGCCTATGCGACCATCGCAAACAGCGGCGTATACACAAACCCAGGTTTTACACAAAGATACTGGATCACAGCGGAAAAGTTCTTATCGACAATGAACCCGAGACAAAGCAGGTATTAAAGGACTCCACCGCCTTTCTTCTGACCGACGCGCTGTCGGAGTCCATGAAGAGCAACCGTCTCTATGCCAGATCCGGGATCTCCATCAATTCCACCAGCACCAGAGCCGCCCTCACAGGCATGTCTGCAGCAGGCAAAAGCGGTACAACCACCGCCAACAATGATATCTGGTTTGTGGGCTACACTCCCTACTATACCGCAGGTATCTGGGGCGGGTGCGACCAGAACCAGAAGCTGAAACACGGCAATGTAAACAACGGAGGCACCTCCTTCCATAAGGATATCTGGCGCAACATTATGAACCGTGTCCATGAGGGCATGGAGGATCCCGGCTTCGCAGTCCCGGACAGCGTGGAAACCGCCCAGATTTGCCGCAAATCCGGCAAGCGGGCCGTATCCGGCGTATGTACAGGCGATTCCAGAGGCAATGCAGTATACACGGAGTATTTCGCAAAGGGAACCGCTCCTGCGGAAGTATGCGACAAGCATGTGGCGGTTACCGTGTGCGCGGAGTCCGGCATGCGTCCCACTGATTACTGCCCTGTAAAAACCAGCAAGGTATGCATGATTCTGCCTGACGGTGAGGAAGGGACCACCGATGACTCTTATTTTGGAATTCCGGGATACTGTCCTCTTCACACCGATATTTCCACCATTCTTCCGCCTGCAACCGATGGGGAAGATCACATAAACATACAGCCCATCGGCCCCGGATATCAGACAGCTCCGGTTCCGCCTGCCACAGAAGGGTACGGCCCCGGCAATCCCCCGCAATAACAGAGAAGATCCACAAGACAAACCCGCAGAACACAGGAACAATGAAAGACCGTTTCTGTTCTGCGGGTTTTTATTTTTCCCTATCCGTAGTTCTGATTATAGCCTTATTTCATCTTCGGCTTGAATATGAGTGAGGCCAGATATCCGAATATGAGCGCCGCACAGATTCCTGCCGCGCTGGCCGTAAGCCCGCCCTTAAATATGCCCAGGACCCCTTCTTCCCCGAAGCCTTCCTTCACGCCCTTCCACAGGGTATTTCCAAAGCCCAGAAGAGGTACTGTGGCTCCAGCCCCGGCCCACTTGGAGAAGGGCTCGTACAGGCCCACGGCTCCCAGAATGGAGCCGCTTACTACCAGAAGCACCATGATGCGGCCCGGCATCAGCTTTGTCTTTTCCATCAGGATCTGCACCAGCGCACAGATAAGCCCTCCTATAAGAAATGCTTTCACATAATCCATTTTACATCAACCTCCTTATTCAATATGCTCTATCATCACAGCATGGGCGATACCCGGAATGGTTTCCCCCTCATTGAAGCTGACTGTGGAGAGAAGGGCTCCTGTAGGAACAAACAGCACCCGCTTCCAGGTTCCCTCCTGAACCTTGGGGAGAATATAGGAACAGAAGGTAACTGCCGAACAGCCGCAGCCGCTTCCGCCTGCATGGGTATCCTGCTGCTCCTTGTCATAAATTTCGATTCCGCAGTCCATGTGGATCTTACTCAGGTCCCGGCCTTTGTTCTTCATGAATTCCAGCAGTATGGTCCGGCCTACTTCCCCCAAATCTCCGGTAATGATTCTGTCATAATAATTTTCATTTATCTGAAAATCCTCCAGATTCTGCTCTATGGTGTGAAATGCAGCGGGAGCCATCGCTGCGCCCATGTTCATGGAATCCTTGGCGCCCATGTCCACCATTCGGCCTGTGGTGATTCCCGTTATCTTCGCCATTCCGCTCTTTCTGTCTCCGGCCAGCACCACAGCGCCGCAGCCTGTCACCGTCCAGGTTGCAGACAACGGCCGTTGGTTTCCGTATCCCAAGGGAAAACGGAACTGTTTCTCTGCTGTGGCAAAGTGGCTGGAGGCCATGGACATAACCTGGCCTGCATAGCCTGCATTTACCGCCATGGCCCCCAGGCTCATGGCCTCACCCATGGTGGAGCAGGCGCCGTAAAGTCCAAAGAGGGGGATCTCCAGATCCACCGTACCAAAGGAAGTTGCGATTAACTGCCCCAGGAGATCTCCTGCAAGAGATAGCGAAGGTCTGTTTTGCGTATTCCGCCCTTCTCAATCACCAGGTCGGCCGTCCGCTTCTGCATGGCGCTCTCTGCCTGTTCCCAGTTGTCCTTCCCAAACATATCATCCTGCTCTACCTGGTCAAACAGGGAGCCTAAAGGTCCCTCGCCCTCCTTTTTGCCCACAACGGCCCCGGCGCTGATAATTACCGGAGGCTTTTCAAACTCTATACTGGCTTTGCCTTTCATCTGTCCCATATAAAACCATTCTCCTTCCTGCCACAGAACTTGCATTTAGTATTACTTTGTCCCTTTTCCTTTTTTATTATTCATAAACCAGCCCTGCCCCCAGGGCGTGTCTGCCGGGGCTCCCCTGGGAATGCAGCCAAAAGCCGGCGCTGTAAGCCATTGGACGCCGATCCTGGCAGCTAAAAACATATGTTTCATCCGTTTCTAAAAGGCAGAACCGCGGATTCTCTTATCCGCTGTTCTGCCCGTAATATTTATTCCACAGCCATCTTTAAAAAATCCCCATAACAGACCCAATCCAATAGATAATTCCCAGCGCCCAGCTGCTCAGCAGCCCATAGAGAATCACCGGCCCGGCAATTGTAAATATTTTACATCCAACGCCGAACACCTCTCCCTCCGCGTGGAATTCGATGGCAGGCGCCACCACAGAGTTTGCAAAACCGGTGATGGGAACCAAAGCGCCTGCTCCTCCGAACTGTACAATTTTAGGAAATATGTTAAGCCCGGTGAGGACAATGCTCAGGAATATAAGCTCCATCAGCATCCAGGCTCCCGCCGTCTCCTGGTCCATTCCCATCCGGTTCATCATGAAGTTAATGGAAAACTGTCCCAGCACGCAGATAACGCCTCCTACCAAAAATGCAGCCGCCATGTTCTTAATCATGCTGTGGGTAGGCGTAATCTCTTTTACATATTGTTCATATTTTTTCTTATCTACTTCCATTTAATCTCCTTCCAACCGCTGCTATCCGGTCCCTAACCTAATGATGCCATTTTCTGCCAGAAATAAATGAGCGAGCCTGTCATCTTTCCTGCTGCCAGCGCCAGTATAAGATATTGGAGTCCCACAGACAGATGTATCCTTCTGGAAATAACAGGAAGAGCTTTTAACGTCTCTGCCAGAGACATAACTAGGCAGCCCACAAAAATACCTACGGACAGGCCGCAGATTGCCAAAAACAAATTGCCGAAAACCCCTCCTATGACAATAGGGAATTCATAGATATCCAGAATATTTCCCAGGACTCCTCCCAGAATGATCACTGTCTCATAGAGAAATATGTGCTTCCTGGTGCCGGTTTTTCCCATCAATCGCACAAACACTCCGATAATTGCCAAAAAGGCATATACGCCGGCTGCTATGACGCCGCCGGCGCAGAGACCGAAAAATGCCAGCAGAGCCTTTTTAAGTAATATCAATGTGCGACTCCTTTCTGCCGTCATTGGCAATCAGAGTCTTGCTGATATTATCCTCGTAAAGGCGCATTTCAACTTCCAGCGGGGTGGGGTCCGTATTCAGCTTCACCGATGCAAAATGGTTAAAGAACACGATGATTCCCACAGCCAGGCCTATGGAATAGCTCACCTCCAGGATGGAAAAACCGCCGGATTCATAGCCCATCACAAGGCGGTACACCTCGCTGAACACATCGGTAACACTTACATCGTTGTTAAAGGTCATGATGGCAAAAGCAGCCCCAAAGAAACAGATAGCGCATACAAAAACCGTTTTTGTCCATTCCCACACATGCCTGGGCGGGGTGGGAGGCTTGTAGGCGATAATAAAATCCGCCTCCCCTACGCTGTTCACCTGAATGGTGGAGTCCATCTGCACCAGCTTGTCTATGACTTCCAGGGCGCTCATCATATAACGCCTCTTTTCATCCACCTTGATGGACTTCACCTTCATGCGTTGCACTTGTTCAAAATATTCGTATCGTCACAGTAAACCTCTGCTACATCCTTTAACACCACTTCCTTGTGAGTCAGCTCCGTAATCTGGTTTAATTTAAGATAGACTGTATGGTTCATAATCCCTTTCCGCTCCTTTGTATCTCCTCTTCACCATATATCATGGCCCTGGGGTTCGTTACAAAGGCCGGAAATGCCGGCTCACCTGCGTCCGTCTCCTGTTCCTCCCATACCAGAGTTCCTTCCTTTTCATATCCTCTGTCCTTCATACCTGAGGAGATATACCATACCAGAACCCCTATCAGCAAAAGGCTGCTATCACTGCCAGAATCTCACACACGCGTTTACCAAAATCCATAGTAATCACATCCTTTTCATCCAAATGCATTGTTGTCTGGTTCTGTTAGTAGTATGGATGAAATGATTTTATTTTATTCTGAAATTATGTGAATTCTGCAAACATGAAAAAGACGCCTGAAAAATTCAAACGCCTGTTTCGCTGTAAAATCTTATAATATTTTACCTTCATAGCGGATCCGCATTTCCTTTAATATGCGCTTTTCCAGCCGTGACACCTGCACCTGTGAGATACCCAGCTCCCCTGCAATCTGGGTCTGAGTCTGATTATAAAAATACCGTCTGACAATAATCTCTCTCTGCTCCTCTGTCAGTCCCTCCATCAGTTCCTTCAGTACCATCCGGTTCAGAAGCTCCTCATGCTGGTTGTTCTCCTCCTCCAGGCGGTCCATCAGGCAGGTGGTGTTGTCCTCATTTCCCCCTGCAGGCCTGTAAAGAGATTCCACCTCTGCGCCTGCCTCCAGGGATGCAGCCACTTCCTCACGGCTGGCGTCCAGATGGCTGGCTATCTCCTCAATGGTAGGTTCCCGTCCAAGCGCATAGGTCATCTCCTCCCTTGCCGCCCTCACCTTTGTCCCCAATTCCTTGATGGAACGGCTCACCTTAATCATGCCGTCATCTCTCAAAAACCGCTTTATCTCCCCCGTAATCATAGGTACTGCGTAGGTGGAAAATTTTACGTCAAATCCCGTATCAAACTTATCAATCGCCTTTATAAGCCCGATACTTCCGATCTGAAACAGATCCTCCATCTCATACCCGCGCCCTGAGAACCTTCTGACAATGCTCCAGATAAGCCCTACATTGTCCATAACAAGCTGATCTCTGGCGTTTTTATCCCCTTCGTGAGCCATATGAATTAATTTCATAGTCTCATCCATGGGCGTCACCTGCCGATATATTTCTTCATGGTTACCAGCGTTCCCCTGCCCGGATGTGATTTCACATCCACCTGGTCCATAAATGCTTCCATAAAGGAAAATCCCATACCGGAACGCTCCCCTTCCGGGTCCGTAGTATACAAAGGTTCCATCGCCTGCTTCACGTCTGGAATTCCCACTCCGGTGTCCTTCACCTCCACAGTCAGTTCCTTCTCCTCCATATCGGCGGTAATCTCCATATACACCACACCCCTGTCCCCTCTGTAACCATGGATAATGGCATTTGTCACCGCCTCGCTGACTGCCGTCTTTACATCGTCCACCTCCTCCAGGGTAGGGTTCAGCCTGCTCATAAACACGGCGGTCACCACTCTGGCAAACTCCTCATTCTGGGAAAGGCTGTCCATCTCCAGCTTTAAATGTTCCTTGTTGTTCTCCATCTTCTTATCCTCCATTTTTTCCTCATCCCTATGAATTTATGGCTTCTTCCCTGCTTTCATGCCCTTCCAGCAGCCGTTTCATGCCTCCCAGTTCCAAAATCCGTTTCACCTGCGGGCCCGCCCCGTAATAGGCTACCGTCCCCCTGCTGGCAGCCATCTGTTTGTAACGGTTTAACAGCACCCCAATTCCCGAGGAGTCCATAAATGTGGTATGGGTAAAATCAAATACAATCCGGTTAATATAATTCTCTGCAAGCAGTAAATCCGTATCACGCTTCAGATTCCTGCAGTTGTGGTGGTCCAGTTCTTTAGGCAGATGTATAACCAGCATCTGCCCCTGGCCTCATAGGTAAATGATGTACGTTCCATCCCTCAATGCTCCCTTCTTCTTAGAGAAATACACAATAAAAAAGATACTACAAACGAATCTTGTCTTTTCTTTCGTAGTATCTTTTCTTTTATCTTAAGGTCGGCGCCCCGTATCTGCACCCTCTAGTATCCCCTGGCATTCCTGGCCCGGGATACATAATCAGAATCAGGGTATTCGTTTACAATTTTATCAAACATTGCGTTCGCATTGTTCGTATCTCCCGCGTCCTGGTAAAGACGGCCCACATAGAAGAGAGCCTCCGCATTATCCGGCCGGATGGACAGACTTGCCTGAAAGAGGTCCATAGCCTCCCCTTTGTTTCCGGCATTCCAGAGGCTCAACCCTCTGTCGACCAGATTCTGGTACACATTGGCCTCCATATCGGCCCGGATGTCCTCCACAATGGCAATCACCGCCTCATCCTGGATAAGATCAAAGGAGGCGCCTGCAAAGGCCCTGGCCGCAGAGACATAATCCCCCGCCCTGTAGCTCTGAAGAATGGCGATGAGCTCCTGGTACTGTATAATAATACTGGTGTTCCCTGTTGTGAGCTCGTCCAGCCTTGCCTGTACCTCCCGGGCCTGGGCCTCCAGCTCGTCATAGTCTGCCTGAAGCATATCATTCTGTTGGTTTGCACTGTTCAGCTTCTGCATGTAGACCATAATGCTGTCATCCCGCTGGCTTTTCAAATCCTTGGTCTTAGCCGGGAGAATGAGAAAAGCAAAGGCAAAAATCCCCAGAACCAGACCGATAATAATATGAAACACCGTGGAAATTCCCGTAGACTCCTTGTAGGTGTTAGGGATGATCACATCGTCATCCTCCATCTTCCTGTGGGAAAACGCCTTCACCATCTTCCGCTTTTCTGCATCCGCCCGCCCTGTATACTGCTTCACAATAGACATATAATAGAGGGCCTTCTGGTTGCTCTTATCTATCTGAAGAATTTTGTAGAGAGAACGGCCTGCCTTGTTGTAATCCTCTCTGCCCATATACAGAAGGGCCAGAAGCAGATGGGCCTTAACGAAATTGGGGTTGGACTCCACTACCCTTGCCAGCTGCAGGATAGCCAGATCGTCACTGCCGTTCTGGGCATGCCAGAGAGCCTGGTTGAATGTTTTTACATTCTGGCTCTCCCGCTCCAGCTGGCCGGGCTTTCTCTGTATCTCATCCAGATAATGGTCCGCAAGGTTGCTGTCCGGCTGCAGGTTCATGCTGATAACCCACTGAACCAGGGCGTCGGCAACCTCGCCGTTTTCATAGTATATTAATCCAAGCAGGTTACGGGCGTCTGTCTGATATTTGTTAAAATGCAGGCTTTTCTTCAGACACTGGGCAGCCCCCGACAGATCCCTTATTCTGGCCTTCTCCAGGCCCAGATTATAGAAGCTGTTGGCAATCTGCTGGTTCTTTCTTCCATAGTCCATATACACCGCCTACTTTTCTGTTCTCTCTTTAATCAGTTCCATCATGATGTCCGTCATATCGGTCAAATCGCTTTTAACAATGGCGTCCTCCACTTCCTCCACATCCAAGCTGGGTTTAAAGCGTTCTATCTCATCTTCAAAATCTATCATATATCTTCACTCCTATTCGGCCAGGGAGGCCTTAATCTCCCCTATCAGGTAAAGAGAGCCTGCGCAGAACAAAAGCTCTCCTCTGCTTCTCTCCCTCATCCCTTCCAGGCGCTGCTGGTGTCCTCATAGGCGGCAACCTCACAGGAAGTCCTGCTTTTAAACACCTCCGACAGCGCATGGGCCGACAGCCTCTGTCGCTGTTAATATGAACCACCCCTACAGCCGCCCATTCAAGGCCGCTGCAAAGCTGTGCCGCCATATTCCGGTAGTCCTTGTCTGAAACTGCGCCAAACAAAAGATAGGGCCTTCTTCCCGTCCGCTCCACAATCTCCTTTGCAGTCTCCAGAAAGGCGTCCACGCCTCCGGGATTGTGAGCGCCGTCCAGGTAGATTCCGGGCGCAGCCTGCTCCATACGGCCGGGCCATCTGGTTTTCTTTATCCCCGCCGTAATCTGTTCATTACTTATGTTCCAAAAACCGCTGTTGACAGGCTCTGCTGTGGTGTCCCACTGGCTGCCCCAGCACTCCGTCAGCATGTTCCCTTCCCACCTGAGCACGTCCAGGGTTCTGACCGCCAGCATGGCATTGACCGCCTGGTAAAAGGCCTCAAAGGGAATATTCAAATGGATCCGGTCCCCAGTAATCATCCGGGCGCTGATATCCAGCCCTCATCCCCCACGTCCTCCACGCGAAAATCCTCCCTTCCCACAGGATAGCGGGCCGAGCCGCTGCGGAAGGCGTATCCCTCGAGGACGGCGGATATCTCTCTCTGTCCGTCGTCAAATATTACAGGGGCCCGGTTTTTGATAATCCCGGCCTTCTCCCTGGCAATCTTAACCAAAGTGTCGCCCAGATACTGGGTGTGATCCATACTGATGGAAGTGATAACGCAGGCGCTGGGCTTTTCCACCACATTGGTAGTATCCAGACGTCCGCCCATTCCTGTCTCCAGTATCATTACATCCACTTTTTCAGTCTTAAATATTACCATGGCCATATAAAAAAGGAACTCAAAAAAAGTGGGGTGGCAGTACCCCGCCGCCTCCATCCTGCGGACAGCCTTAAGTACCGTTTCAAATGCGTCCTCAAAAGCCACCTTCTTCACATGTCTGCCGTCTATCAGAAAGCGTTCCCTCACCTCCACCAGATGGGGCGAGATAAAGGTTCCCGTCCTGTATCCGGCCTCCTCCAGCATGGAAGTAAGAAAGGCGCAGACAGATCCCTTTCCGTTGGTCCCCGCCACATGGATGGCAGGTATCTCCCTGTCCGGATGCCCCAGGGCTTCCAAAAAGTCCCTCACGTCCTCCAGAGTATTCTTTTTTCTGGTCCACATAGGAATCCGGTTTAAATATTCCTCCGCATTTGCCATTTTCTAACCTTTCTAAAAGCCTGTCTGCCGGATGGGCCAGACAGGCTTTTATAATCTTAACCTAATTTTCAGGATTTATCAACCGTATATTCTCGCCGTCCTTCGTTCTTTCACGACAAAATCAGACATGAGCCCCGGCAGCTTCCTTTTCTCTCCGCTTCCTCCCCACGGGAATCTGAGCCAGTATAATGGCTCCGAACATCAGGACGCAGCCGAATATCTCTTTCGGCGACAGCTTCTGATCCAGAATCATCCACCCTGCCAGCACCGAGATGCTGGACTCCAGGCTGAGTATCAGGGATGCAACGGTGGGATTCATACCCTTCTGCCCCACTATCTGCAGGGTATAACCCACGCCGCAGGACATAACGCCCGCATAGAGCAGAGGCATCCACGCTGCCGCCATCTGGCTTATGTCGGGTTTCTCATAGATAAGCATGGCGATACCGGACAAAATTCCGCTGACGAAAAACTGAATGCAGGACATTTTCAGCCCGTCCGTTACAGGAGCAAAAAAGTCAATCACCATTATATGTACTGCAAACAGGCAGGCGCATATCAGCATCAGAAGATCTCCCTTATTGACGCTCATCTCATCTCCGGACATGCACAGCAGATAGAGCCCTGCCACAGAGAGAGCCACTGCCCCTATAATCACAGGGCTGCATTTTTTCTTAAAAAACAGGCCCAGCACAGGAACAATTATAATATAGCAGGCTGTTATGAACCCGGCTTTGCCCACGGTGGTGTACTGGATTCCAAACTGCTGGAAATTACTGGCCAGGCACAGGGCCGTCCCGCAGCAGATACCGCCGGTTATCAGCGTCCTTTTGGCTCCCGGAATCACCAGGCGGGGATCCTTTCGGGCTTTCTGTCTATGGAAAAACCAGATGAGGGGAAGCAGCACCACTCCGCCCATAAGGCTTCTGACACAGTTGAATGTCAGAGGCCCCACATAATCCATGCCAACGCTCTGAGCCACAAACGCAACGCCCCAGATGGTGGCTGTAAGCAGCAGCAAAACTGCATTTTTTATCTTCATTGTCCGACCTCGCTGTAAATTGTAATGTAATATCGGTTCCGGGCGCTTCTACTCCGGTGACGGACGGACTGCCTTGAGGCTGTAACTCACCGCCACATCTTTACGCACATACGCTTTGTTAAATGCCGAAAGAATCCTCTGCATGACCCGCTCGCCGTTTTCATAGTTTGTGGCGGGCAGAAGGATGATATACTGGCTGACGCTGTAGCGGGAATAGGAATCGCTGGAACGGAGCGCAGACTGGATTACATTTTTTAACCGCTCCATGGCTCTGGCCTGAATCTCCGCCTTTAAAGTGCGGCCTCTTCTGTCTCCCACTGTGAGGAGACACAGATACTCCGAATCCCCGCTTCTGGCTACCACCCGCTTTTCCAGCTGTACCAGCCGCTTAAATACCGCATATTCACAGAGGTAAGCGCCTTTTCCCTGGCTTTCCTGCCTGTCCATGGCTTCCTGAATCACTGTAAGATCTGTGATCACTTCCTGCTGGCCCACGCTGATAATCTCATACAGTTCCTTAAAGCGCTCCGACGGAGTCATGAGCCGCTCTCTGTAAAACTGCTCCGTAACAGACCTGTAATGATCCAGCGCCTCCCTCTGCCGCTCCATCTTATACATGGCGCAGATCAGGTAGTAATGAAACTCTTCCCCAAAGGATCGATATCCGCAGCCTTCCGGCAGATATCCTCCACCTGTCCGTAAGCGCTCTCCTCCATAAGATGCTCAGACATGGAGCAGACCAGCTTCCCGTAGAGGGAACGGTAATAGGTTCTCATAGGCGCCACCCAGTTTTCCTCTGTAAGTCCTGCCAGAAACCCTCCTTCATAGAGAAGGAATGCCTCCCTGCATTCTTCTATATAACGGGCTTCCCCCTTCGGAGGAGACGAGATATTGCTGCACAGCCCCTCAAACCGTTCCGCATCCACGTCCAGTTCCCATTGGGGGTTCCACATATAGCCCCCCTTCTGGCAAAGGATCAGATCCTGTCCCGGAAACCCTTCTCCATCCAGCATCCGTCTCACACGGAACACCAGCGTTTTTAAGGCCCCCAGAGGATTATCCTGTCCCTCATCCTGCCAAACAGCGTGAAACAGCTCATTGACGCTGATATCGCTGCCGCGGTTCATTATCAGATAGCTCAGCAGGCTCCACATTTTTTTGGAACGGTTGCGGCTGCCGCTTATACGTTTGTCTCCCATGGAAAGCGAAAATTCGCCTAAGGTTTTCACATGGATAACAGGTCTTTTTCTAACCTTTCCCTCATGTCTGCTCCCTCTTAATTTTTCCCTCTGGTTTCTGTATCAGGGTATTTTACTCCTGAAGCTGGGCAAGACGCTTCTTAACCTGCTCCATCATCCGGGTATAGGATTCCAGCTTTTTCTTCTCCTCTGCAATCTTTGCCTCGGGAGCCTTGCTGATAAATTTCTCATTGCCCAGCATCGCCCGGGAACGGGCCAGTTCCCCTGTGAGACGCTTTTCTTCCGCCTTCAGCCGGAGTATTTCCTTCTCTATATCCACCAGATCGGCAAAGGGCATATAGATAACTGCCTTAGGCAGAAGGCAGACACTGCATCCTCCCAATCTGCGCCCTGTCCTTCTGAAGAAAGACCTCCCCTGCATATCCAAGGGTTGCAAAAAAGCTTCTGCTGCGTTCAAATACGGAAAGCAGACTCTCATCCTCCGACACTACATATACGGAGGCCTTCTTGCTTGGAGGCACATTCATGGACGTCCTCACATTGCGGATAGCCCTGACGGCTTCCTTTATTATCTCTGTAGACTGCTCCTCTTCTGCAAAATTCCATTCCTCCCTGTACAAGGCCACTTGGAAACCATAATCGTATCTTCCTCATCCTGAAGGTTGCAGAAGATTTCTTCCGAGAGGAAGGGCATAAATGGATGAAGCATTTTAAGGGCCTGAATCAGCACTGTCTTTAAGGTCCAGATGGCGGCCGCCTTTGTGGTGTCATCTTCATTGTACAGCCTTGGCTTCACCATTTCAATATACCAGTCGCAAAATTCTTCCCAGATGAAATCATAAACCTTTTGAAGCGCAATTCCAAGCTCATATTTATCCAGGTTTTCCGTCACCTCTCTGGAGATGGTATTTACCTTGGACAGAATCCACTTGTCCGCCATAGTGAGCTTGTCCGGCGTTACCCCCGACACATCGGGAGCCTTCTCTATATTCATCATTATGAAACGGGAAGCGTTCCAAACCTTGTTTGCAAAGTTCCGGCTGTTCTCCACCCGCTCCCAGTAGAAGCGCATGTCGTTGCCAGGTGCATTTCCGGTTATAAGGGTCATCCTCAACGCATCTGCGCCGTACTTGTCAATCACCTCCAGGGGGTCGATACCGTTGCCCAGAGATTTGCTCATCTTCCGTCCCTGGGAATCTCTCACCAGTCCATGGATCAGCACTGTGTGGAAGGGAAGCTTTCCTGTCTGCTCCAGTCCCGAGAATACCATCCTGATTACCCAGAAGAAAATGATATCGTAACCTGTCACGAGAACATCCGTAGGATAGAAATACTCCAGATCCTCCGTTTTTTCCGGCCAGCCCAGTGTTGAGAAGGGCCACAGCGCAGAGGAAAACCATGTATCCAGGGTATCCTCATCCTGTTTAAAGCGGCCGCCGCCGCATTGGGAACAGGTGCAGGGGGCTTCCCTGGATACTGTCACATGGCCGCAGTCCTGGCAGTAATAGGCAGGAATCCTGTGTCCCCACCAGAGCTGGCGGGAAATACACCAGTCCCGGATGCCTCCAGCCAGTGGAGATAGGTCTTTCCGAAGCTTTCGGGAACAAACTTGAGCTCCCCTGTCTTTAACGCCTCAATGGCGGGCCTGGCCATCTCCTCCATCTTCACAAACCACTGCTGCTTAACCATCGGCTCCACTGTGGTTTTGCAGCGGTCATGGGTACCACGTTGTGGGCGTGGGGAACTACCTTTACAAGAAGTCCCTGGGCCTTGAGATCGGCCACAATGGCCTTTCTGGCCTGGTAGCGGTCCATGCCGAAATAGGGCCCCGGCACGTTGACGGTGGCGTCGTCATTTAAGATTACCAGCTCCTCCAGGTTGTGGCGCTTACCCACCTCAAAATCGTTGGGGTCGTGGGCAGGGGTAATCTTAACGCAGCCTGTTCCGAATTCCTTGTCAACATAGGAATCTGCAATAACAGGGATCTCCCTGTCTGTCAGCGGCAGCTTCAGCATTTTCCCCACAATGTCCCTGTAACGTTCATCTTCGGGGTTCACAGCCACCGCAGTGTCGCCCAGCATTGTCTCGGGGCGTGTTGTGGCGATCTCCACAAACCGGCCCGGCTCGCCTGCCACCGGATAATTGATATGCCAGAAGAAGCCCTCCTGCTCCACATGCTCCACCTCGCGTCGGAGATGGAGGTACGGCATACAGGGCACCAGTTGATGATCCTGGAACCCTTGTAAATATATCCCTTTTCATAAAGCTTGACAAACACTTCCAGTACGGCGTCGGAGCAGCCCTCATCCATGGTAAACCGTTCTCTGTCCCAGTCTGCGGAGGAGCCCAGCTTGTGAAGCTGCTTTACAATGCGTGTGCCGTACTCCTCCCTCCACTTCCAGCACTGTTTGAGAAATCCGTCACGTCCCAGATCTGCCTTGTCAATCCCCTCCTGCTTCAGTTTGTCAATGACCTTAACCTCCGTGGCGATCGCCGCATGGTCCGTTCCCGGCTGCCAGAGCGCTTCATATCCCTGCATCCTCTTATAGCGGATCAGAATGTCCTGCATGGTATTGTCCAGAGCATGTCCCATGTGCAGCTGGCCTGTGATATTGGGCGGGGGCATCACGATGGTAAAGGGCTTTTTATCCTTGTTTACCTGTGCGTGAAAATACTTTCCCTTTAACCATTTCTCATAGAGCGGTCCTCAATCTCCGCCGGGTTGTAGGTTTTCTCAAGTTCCTTCATGGTAGATTCTCCTTTATTTCTCTTGAAATTATAATTGAACAGGTTTGTATTAAAAAGGCGCGCCGGCTCCCTTTCGTATGATATAAAAAGCCCTCTGCCTGTCCGGTTAAGGACATGCAAAGGGCGAAGCATCCGCGGTACCACCTTTGTTCCGCCGGACTCTCTGCCAGACTGTTATGAACACAGCCCCGGGCATGGATTCGGCGATCTCTCCGGCCTTTAACGGGGCCACCCGTGAAACAGTTACGCAGAACGTCCGGACTTTCCAGTCCTTTCCCACCTTCCCTGTCCCGGTTCCGAAGCTACCTTCCACCACGCTCATCCCAAGCGGCCTTTCAGCCTTTGAGCCGCTCTCTCTTTTGGTTCCCTTGGTGTACTCCTCTTCTTCAATACCTTTTAATATTAATCACATATTCTATTATCATAAAGAGTATTTACCGTTTTGTCAAGAAAGCCTTCAAATATTTTTATATGGCGGCATGCCATGTGTTTGTCTTTTTTTTAACAATCATGGCAAAAATTAATTGCTATACACCCATCATTCCCGCAGCCAGAAGACAGATACACACAATTACTCCTGATACGATAAGCCCCACAAGACAGTAGCCCATAATATCCTTAGCCCCCAGCTTTGCAAGTCCCAGCGCAGGAAGGGCCCAGAAGGGCTGCAAAAGATTGGTCCAGGCGTCTCCCCACGCAATGGACATGGACGTAAGGGCAGGAGAAACTCCCAGTTCTGCCGCCGCCGGAAGCATAATCGGCGCCTGCACCGCCCATTGGCCTCCGCCTGAGGGAACGAAAAAGTTTACAATTCCGGCGCTCCAGAAGGTGAACAGCGGAAAGGTTGCAGGAGTTGCGATGGCCACGAAGGCATTGGATATAACGCCGGCAAAGGACGCTCCTGTAACAGCGTTGGCCCCCACCATCAGCCCCTGTATGCCCGCATAGAAAGGAAACTGCAGAATTATGCCCGCCGCTCCCCTCGCCGCGTCTGAAACTGCGTTCACATAGCGGATGGGCGTCTGGTGGAAAGCAATACCCAGCACGAGGAAAATCAGGTTTACAGTATTCAGGTTAAGGTTAAAGGTGCCTTTTATAATCTGGTAAATGATATAGGCTGCACCCAGCGTTACCATGGAGTATGAAAGAATCAGGCTGCTCTCCATCTTCTCGGCAGGCGTCTCGGCTTTTTTATATACTTTCTCCTCCTCATGAAGTATGGCAGCGTTGACAATAAAGGTGTCCTTCTCCGAGGGATGCATTTTTGCATTGACATAAGGAAGGATGATTAAAATTGCCAGGCAGGCCACCAGATTCCACAGGGCAAAAACCGTATCGCCTATGGGGATGGAGGAGGTGATAACGCCTCCTGTCTGGGCTGTCATAGCTGCTATTTCCGCCTCGCTCGTCCCTGCAATGGTCAGCGGTACGGAGCCGGAGATGCCTGCATGCCACACAACAAAACCTGAGTAAGCGGAAGCGATGAGAAGGCGGTAATCCACTTTCTTCAATATCTTGGCCGTCTCCTTGGCCAGCATAGCTCCTACGATAAGACCGAAGCCCCAGTTGAGCCAGCACGCCAGGATGGAGATGAAGGTTACAAAAAAGATAGCCTGGAAGGGCGTCTTTGGAACTGCCGCCAACGTCTGAAGAAACCGCTTAACTGCGGGGGCGGTGGCAAAGGCAGTGCCCAGCACAAGCACAAGGGCCATCTGCATGGAGAACGCCAGGAGTCCCCATACGCCGTTCCCCCAATGGTTGAACATCTCCACCGGCCCCTGGCCTGTGAGGGGCATTGCCACCACAAATACAAAAATGGTTAAAATGATACAGAAAATAAAAGGATCCGGCAAAAGCTTCTGCATTACATTAACACAGCCCTTAGAAATTTTATTTAACATATAGTCCTCCTAATGTACTTTGTATTATTTTACTTTTTTGTAAAAATGAGAAGGTACGGGCCCCCAGTCAGGTTACGCCATCTCCTTCAGGCTTTCGCTGATTATCAGGCTGCAGCCGGTAGCCTCCCGGATCTGATCCAGGGTGAATTCCGGGTTATATTCAGTGAGGACAAGTCCTTTGCCGGTCACTTCCATAACGCCCATCTCCGTCACAATAAGATCACGGCAGCCCTGGCAGTGAGAGGCAGGGTGCATTCCTCAAGTATCTTGTGCTTTCCTTTATTCGTGTGTTCCATGGCAACGATAACCTTCTTGGCTCCCACCACCAAATCCATAGCGCCGCCCATACCGGGAACCTTCTTGCCGGGGATAATCCAGTTTGCAATATTTCCCTTTTCATCCACCTGGAGCGCTCCCAGGATGGTTGCATCCACATGGCCTCCCCGGATAATCAAAAAGGACATGGTGCTGTCAAAGAAGGCGCCTCCGGGACTGATGGTGGAAGGCTGTCCCCCTGCATTTACAATATCCATATCCACCTCTTCCTCAGAGGGAGGATTTCCCATGCCTACAAATCCGTTTTCAGACTGGAGTATGAGACTGACGCCGGGCTCCAGAAAAGCCGGAACCATAGTGGGCAGGCCAATCCCCAGGTTGACCACATCCCCGTCCTTCAATTCTTTGGCTACACGGGCGGCAATGAACTTTTTCGCATTCTCCATAGCTTACTCTCCTCCTACCACATAGTCGATAAAAATACCGGGAATATGTACGAAATCAGGATCCATCTCCCGACCTTCACAATCTCCTTAACCTCTGCAATGGTAATATCCGCCGCAGTTGCCATAAACTCTCCAAAGTTCCTGGTAGCGCCGTGGAACTGCAGATTTCCCGATTCGTCGGCTCTGGCGGCTTCGATAATTGCCACGTCCGCCCTCAGGGGAAGTTCCAGCAGATAGTCCTTTCCGCCTACGGTCAATATCTCTTTGCCCTCCTCCACAGGCGTGCCGATTCCTGTGGGAGTCAGGAAACCTCCCAAACCTGCGCCGCCGCACCGGATCTGCTCAGCCAGCGTCCCCTGCGGGATGAGAACAATCTCCGTCTCCCCATCATTCATCTGCCGCCCGGCTTCGGGATTTAATCCAATGTGGGAAGCATAGATTTTTTTAAACTGCTTTCCCGCTACCATTTTTCCAACTCCGTAATCAGGGAAGCCTGCGTCATTGCAGATAAGGGTAAGATCCTTCACTCCCGATTGGGCCAGCTTTGCAATGAGCTTGTGAGGGGAGCCGCAGCCCATAAAGCCGCCGACCATAATCGTCATGCCGTCTTTAATCATTTGTACCGCTTCATCAACTAAAACTTGTTTTGCCATCTTCTCTTAATCTCCTCGTATTTATTAGGTCCCATGCTCCCTTCTCACTGATATCCCGCACACACTCAGAAAATTACAGATAGGAAGGTCAGACACAGCAGAATAAAAAGAAAAAGAGGGGACGTGTGCCATACCTGGTTATATCCCATGGCAGAAGGCAGTCAGGGGCGGTCAAAACAATGGGGCAAACGCTGAACGTATCAATAGCAGAAGTTCAAAACGAATCTCCTATGGCCGAAACTTTTAAGTGACTTATGGTAAGTGAACTACATTCACTGACCTTAAGTCATTCAATAATCTTATATTACTTTATTGTCTAGAAAATGTCAATGAAATTATCCTGCAATTTTCAAAATTATTGGGGTTCGCAGCCCCGCTGAACCATAGGGCCGGGCTTCCCCTCTCTGCGCACGCAAACTGCGCCGCCCCGGATGGCCGGCCTGAACAGCAGTTTCTAATTTCCTTGTGAATTTTTCATATGAATGCCACAGACAGCAGAAATTGTGATATAATTCTTTTCATAAGAAAGATTATCAATTAAGGAAGTGTACAGACATGAGCGGGACGAGACAGACAACAAGGGATATTCAGGCGCAGCATACGAAAAAAACATTTGGGAAACAGCCATATCCCTTATCCGGAAGGTGGGCTACAACCAGGTGACCATTGAGGACATTACCAAGGCGGCCGGCGTTTCCAAAGGAACTTTTTATCTCTATTTCGATACGAAGGATGCAGTTCTGGCAGAACAGTTTTCAGAGCTGGACAGGCATTACTGCAATACAATTAAGAATCTGCCGGCAGAGCCTGTGGACCGGCAGCTCCTTTATTTTATACAGCAGATGTGCATGTACTGCCAAAATGTATGCGGGCTTAACATTATGAAAACGCTGTATATGAATCAGATTTCCACTGAACTCCGCACCCAGCTTCTCAACAACAAGGAGAGGCCCTTCTTCACTATCATGACAAATTTCGTTTACTGCGGCCGCACATCCGGGCTGTTTCGCAGCGATATTGACGAGGATGAGCTGACAACCATTCTTATCAGGGCCGTTCACGGGCTGATATACGACTGGTGCCTGTATGACGCCGAATTTGATTTGGTTGAGGAAAGTAAGGTATATATGAAATATACCCTGGAAATGATAAAAGCTCCCTCATAAAATCCTCACTAAGCAAATAATCTTCAAACAATAAAAAACCGCCCCGGATTTGGAGCGCTCCCTGTCAATATGACGGGGGACGCACCCATTCCGGGGCGGTAGATTGCCGGTGTTTTGGCACTTATCCATTTCTATTTGATTGTTCACGTCAATTCATATTTCAGCCCCGGGCTGAATCAGGCGTATATTCTTATCTGCCTTACTCCTCACCTGAACATATAAAAATATGCAGCAACAACGACGGCGCCCAGAACTGCCATCACCCATTCCCTGTACCCGCAGTTCCCCCTTTTTCCGTACCAGGTCGCGCCGGACATGGTTTTTCTGTCCACATCGGAAATATATTTATCAGGATAAACAATCATTATCCCTCCCCCTGCCAGCAGCAGAACAGCCAGCGCCAGCAGTATAATACGCCCCATCATCCCTCTTCTCTCCAGGCCTTGCACACATCCACCCACTGGAGATAGCCCGAGGACCTTTCAAGCTCCGGTATGGTCAGGCCCACTGCGCTGCTGGCGCTTCCGCAGGCCGGATACACCATATCAAACCGTTTTAAAGATTCATCCAGGTATACTTTTACACCTTTATTGACGCCAAAGGGACATACGCCCCCCACGCTGTGTCCCACCAGCTCCGTCACCTGGCCGGGAGTGAGCATTTTAGCCTTAACATGGAACTGCTCCTTGTATCTGTGATTATCCACCTTTGCATCCCCGGCCGCCACAATAAGCACTGGGCTGTCCTCTACCATAAAGGACAATGTCTTTGCAATGTGGGCCGGCTCGCATCCCACAGCCTGAGCCGCCAGCTCAACCGTGGCGCTGGATACCTCAAATTCGTGGATCCTGTCCTCCAGTCCAAATTCCTTAAGATGTTCTTTTGCAATGTCAAACGCCATGTCTCATACCTCGCTTTGCTGTTTCTTTCTATGATTTTTCTTACACCATCATTCTGTACTCCTGCTTCCACCGCCGGACCATCTCTGCGGCGCCGCTCATCCGCTTCACCGGATCCTTCTTAAAGAGGGCCCGCAAGGCCCGCACCTCCTCCGCCTGGCCTGCGTCCAGAGACGCCGTGTCCGCCTCCTGCCTCCACCGGGCCGCCAGCTCCTGTGTGAACAGCGCCTGATACCGCTCCTTCACATCCAGTTCAGGGGCAAATATAGTGAGAAAATAGATGCGCTTCAAAACATCCGGGCTCTTTCCCAGCGCATATGCCTTGTCATAGGCCTGGAGCGCTCTGTGAAACTGAAACATCATCGCATAGGAGGCTCCCAGATTATTATACACCTTTGCCAGAAATCCGTCGTCCACATGGCGGTCCCTGGGATACTCCAGCACTTTCTCATACCGCCCGGCCGCCTTGCCGAACTGCCGCTGGCCGAACATATAGTCGGCCCGCTCCTTGTCGTATTGGGCAGGGTGAAGGGATCTGAGGGCCGACACGGTGGCCTTGAACTTCTGTATCTCCTTCTCGCTGTAATAATCGCACTCCGACATAAAGAGAATCAGCACGTCCTCCGTTCTGCTTCCCGTCTCCATCAGCTTTTCCATACGCCCTGCCAGATAGTCCATATCCAGTTCCCTGCGTATAAATCCGATGAGAAGCTCATCCACAAAATCGTCCATCACAAGCATCGGATGGTTATAAATCACATAACAAAGTTCCTGGGAAGAATGTATATGAATTCCCAGAACATCGATATAGTATGGATGTTTCACCGGCTCCTGCCTGCATAGTATCAAACTCATAGCTTTACCTCTTGCCGGATTACCGCCTCCGATGCAGGAAACAGCTCTCCAAATCCTTTGTCCTTTATGACCATCACCATGGTTTCTTCGTCTGTAAAGCCCATGTTCATCTCAATTCGCGTGGTTCTGGGAGGGCGCTTGGGGAAATCGCTTAAAGGAATCCGCACCAGCTTCTTTTTCTTGGTATCCAGAGGCGTGACGGTGAATTCCACCTCCCCCGGACCGTCCACAATAAAATCCATGGAGCTTTTGGATTCATACCAGTTATCTCCGTAGGAGGCCACCACAAGCTGCCCTTCTCTTCCCCGCTTCGTTATCTTCAGGGATACCTCCGCCTTAAGCCGTCCCTCACAGATAAAGATATAGGGGTAGGAGGTTTCGTCATGAAGATAATCCGCCCCCTTATATGCGGCTCCCTTGGAAAAAAGGTGGGTCTCCACAAATACTTTCCTGCGGTTGCAGGCCAGTTTCATAAAGCCTGCAGCCCAGTCCTGCCGTTCAAAACCTTTGCCTGTGAGCAGAACGGTCGAAAACAGCTTTCTGCTTAACAGCTTCTCCGCACATGCGCTTAAAATCTTGTCCGCCAGCTTACTTCCTGAAGGGGAATCCAGAATATCCAGATTGAAGGCCTCCTCCTGGTTCTGGGCCTCAGCCTGAACCATATTCCTGCGCATACCTCTCTGCACCTTCATCTCATAGTAGCAGAGACGGTCTGAGGACAGTTCAAACAGTCCCACCTGGTTGGTCCACAGCTCCTTCTTCTGGCTGAGCACATAGTAGATAAAACTCTCCGTGTGGCTGATGACATGAACCCGCTCCCTGGGAATCTCCAGATAGTCGGCACAGTACATCAGAGTGTCCAGAAGCCTTGCGTCCACCTCCTGGAGGGTAATCACCAGCTGTGCCACCTGCTCAGTCAGGAACTCCTTTTTTGGATACTGAAGCATTTTTTCTATAAACAGCTTTATCAGCCTGCTTCCTGTATAGCAGACTCCCCCGATTGTGGAAGTGCCGTCCTTTAACACCATTTTCAGAAGCTTATCTACAATTATGCCTTCCCCAAGAAGGGTGGCGGCATAAGCCTCCTCCCTGTGAGCCAGGTCTCCTCATCTTTCCTGCGGCAGATAACCGTGGGAATCGTCCACGACTTCTCCCTATCATAACAGCTGATCTGGGTGTAATCATCATTTAAATCCAGCCCAATCACAAGTCCGTCCATAGACAGCTCCTCCATAACACATTTACTCGATGGGGAACAGGCTTCCAAGAACAGCGGACTTTTTCAGGTATTCCTCCATGGCCGCAGCCAGTCTGCCGTCATCCCTGCTCTTTAAAGCCGCTCCCATCTCATTGAGACAGGCAAAACGGCTGTTCTCCTTGCCCTCCAGCTTCTGGTCGCATTCCACGCTTCCCTCTGCCGCCAGCACGCGGCTTCCCTCCGGCGCATCATAAATCCGGTACTCCATGGTTTCCCCCTCAAAGAGCACCTTCTGTTTCACGTAGATTCCCTGGTAAATCCGGCGTATATCCTCACTGTGCCAGGCGTCCTCCTCCGGCCCGATCCGCACCTGGAGCTCAGGATGGCTGTCCTTCCTCCCCCTGTACTCCACCATAACCTTATCCATAATATCCTCAGGTATCGGAATATGTTTTGACAGATCCCTTGTATAAGGAAACACCAGTCCCGCCTCCAGAAGAACATCCGTCATATTTTTGCAGAGCTGCCTGTCTTCCTCCTGCAGCTTGTCCTTTGTAGAAAAATACAGTGTGAGAGCCAGCGTATAGATGGTGGGCAGATTGTCCTTCCAGGCGCTGCCTCCCAGGGCCTGCTTCAGATATTCAAAGACCCGGCCGTCCACCTCCTGCCGCTCCAGAAAATACTGGATGCTTTTTTGGGTGAAGTAAGCCTTTACCACGCTCTCCTTTGTGGATTTCCGTTTCATATACAGGTCAAAAACAGAATCTATCTGATGGCAGCAGCCTGTAAACAGCATCTGGCCCAGGAGCCGTTCCTCCAGATCGTAAGTCTCAACATGTTCCTTCACGCCCTGTATCAGCACCTCATACATCTGCGACACCGTCCCGTTAAAATGCTCACAGAGATAATCCAGAATCACGCTGTCATATATGCCTGCGCGAAAAACCCGGTAAGAGATGTTAAGAAGCAGATCGTCCTGATCAAACAGCTGTTGCAGTATAGTCTTTGTACAGAGCTTCATGAGCCTTGCAGGCTGAATATACTGGCTGCCGTACTCCTGAATCATGTGATAAGCTTCCTGCATATGATTCTGGCTGATGAGCGTCTCGCATATCTGCTGCCTCTGCCTTGCATCCAGGGACTTTTTATCCAGCTGTACCAGGTAGGTGCAGTTAAACACGCCCACGCCGTCCTTATCATCCGCTCCCCTGCAGTAATAATCTGTCACCGCCTGAAGAAGCTGCCGTTCAAAGATAGGATTCAGGCGCATCTGCACCATCGTCTCTTCCAGAAGCTCCGCCTGGCTGTCATTTTCCACCCCCCGGCTTACCAGCTTTCCGCACTCCTGAAGCTTAAGCATGGGGTGGTCCGGGTACACCCGGTAACACTGCTCCAAAAGCTCCGGCTTGTCCATTACCGGCGTCTTTATATGCTTCACATCCAGATAACGGTTTCCGTAAGCGTCCTGAAATATAATTACAATCTGATCGGAATAGAGGGGAACATAGGCCGCCTGATCTTCCAGAAGGTAGGCCTCCTCCGCCTCCAGTTCCACATACCGGACAATTACGTATTTCATCCTGGGATCCCCGCAGCGGATGCGGAAGGATTTCAGAATGCCGGGAAGCACCTTGGCCACAGGCCCGTCTATCATATCCTTGTATATCATGTGCTCATAGATGACCGCCATGCGGCTGTTGATCCTGCTCTTAAAAAGCTGTTCCATGGCAAATGATTCCATACTCCTGGTATAAGCCTGGTACAGCTCAGAGGAGGGATTCATATACAAAAGAATATTCCTGTAAAGGACACTGCGGCTGTGGCGGTCCAAATCCTTGTCATAGGAGAAGTATAAAAGCACCTCCTTCGGCAGAAGATGGGCGTAATCATCGGGAAGGGCAAAGAGAAAATACTCGTAAAGCCTGGTAAGGTTTACCCCCTCTTTCAGCGCTTTCTCATACCACAGGAAAGCGTCCCCGTTCTTGCGCTCTCCCTTAATAAGAATACTGCAGACCGCCTCCAAAAGCTCCTTCTCAGGATAAGCTTCATAGAGCCTTATCATCAGGCGCTCCAGAAGCTTTCTGTAGTGCTTCACCTCCAGGGCCAGCTTCGCCGCCCTCAGAGCCACCTCCCGGCTGATGATGCCTTTTCGGATGCCCAGATAGAGAACCTGAACCTCAAAGTCGCCCAAATGAACCAAAATGTCGGGATGCTCCTCCATCAGCCTGAGGCCGCCGCATACACAAAGGGGCTGCTGCTCCCATTTTTAAACAGGTTTTTCAGAGAGTTATACTCTTCCAGCGGATTCAGGGCCATTGTATCGTCCAGCTTCATAAGAAGCAGGAACAGATAGGGGTGAACCCGCCGCTCATCCTCCCACAGTATCTTCTTGATGTAACGGCACAGGGACTCCTTCTGCTCTCCCTCTTCTCCTGTAATCTGCAGCCTGAGATATTGGTAAAAGCAGTACTCCTCTATCTGCTTCTCCCTGTGGCTGAGAATCGGATCCCTGGCCTCATCCAGCACATAGCCGCATTTTCCTTCCGGCCATTGAGGATCAGCAGATCCGCCTGGAGCAGCCGTATCCTCGGATCCTCCGGATAGTCGGCCCGCAGATGTTCCGTCTCCCTCATCATCTGGTTCAGAAGCAGGGCCGGTTCATAGGCCCCCGTCTCATAGTCCAGGCGGAGGGCCATATATTTAAAAAGGCTCCTCCTGTCCATCTCTTTATCTGATTCCGGACTGAGGCCTGTGATATCCACAGTGCCGTCCCCCTCAGCTTCTATCTCTATGGTGAACTCCTCCCGGAGTGATACAATCCTGATCCGTCCGAAATTTCTGCCCCTGTGAAGAAACTCCGGCAATATACGGTAGGGCGCCCGGCATCTGCTGTTGACAAAGTCCCGGTCTGTGAGATGCTTTGATTTAATCTCAATAAATGGCACATCCGCCTGAATCTCCGCCGACACATAACCCCAGCCGTTGGAGACAAGGTCAACGGAATCCTCCACCGGAGTTAAGGGATTCTCATAGATCCGGCTTTTGGTATCCACTTTCAGCTCCACCGGCTCCTTCACCTGTAAAGCAACCAGAAATTCTTCCAAAAGATTTCTTCTGCCTGTCCTGCCTTTCAGCCCCTCATAGATGGTGCGGACCCGGGCGTCCTGCATAAAAGGCGCCTCTGTAAAATCCTGGTATTCAAACATTCTCAGGGCTGTCTCCAGATCCCTTCTGGCCAGGTTAGCAAAGTCTCTGGCTGTCTTAAGACTCCCCAGCGTCTCACCGGAATTCCCCGTCTGAACGCGCAAAGAATAAGGAATCTCCCTCTCACCGCCATTGGTGACCAGGTAAAAAGATCCCTCAATCACGTCCCCATGCTCAGAAAACCTGCTGTTGACTTCATATATAATTCGGTTTCGCAGACCGCCGAAGGCGTTGTTCACAACCTGCACTCTCTCATGGCTGGAATAGGCCAGCCCCTTGATATGGAGGTTGTTCCCGCTGCTTACCATAATCTCACCACGGATGATCTCACCCGCCTGAACCACTGCTTCCAACCGTTCCGGTTTCAGCACAAGCTTTGGCGTCTCGCTGTCGATAATCCCCCTGGCCAGACGGTTAATCCGTTCCCTCATAGTACCACCTGTATCTTTGTCCATTTGTGTATAGCTGCTGTTCACTCCTCCCGGAATATTGCCTGCGGGCAGCAACTGCCTGTAACACTTACGATACATGATAACACATTTTAGCTTGATTTAAAAGTGCAAAATTGATATGATAGAGGAAAATGTGTATAAGCAATTTTGCTATTTTTAAATAAAGGATGGAATAAGAATATGACTACCAACGAAAAAGCGTTAATGCTCCACGAAGAGTGGAAGGGAAAGCTGGAAATAACTTCCAAGGCCAGGCTGAGCTCCAGAGAGGATCTGGCGCTGGCATACACCCCCGGCGTGGCGGAGCCTGTGAGGCCATAGCCCGGGATCCGGAAGCTGCCTATAAATATACCATCAAGTCCAACACCATAGCGGTAATATCCGACGGCAGCGCTGTACTGGGCCTTGGAAATATCGGCCCCCTGGCGGCAATGCCTGTAATGGAGGGAAAAGCCGTCCTGTTTAAGGAATTCGGAGGAGTCAATGCGTTCCCCATCTGCCTGGATACCCAGGACACAAGGGAAATTATCGATACAATCGTGCGCATCGCCCCCGCCTTTGGCGGTATCAACCTGGAGGATATCTCGGCTCCCCGCTGCTTTGACATCGAGGAAGCGTTAAAGCTGCGTCTCGATATCCCTGTATTCCACGACGACCAGCATGGGACGGCCATCGTAGTTCTGGCAGGCATCATAAACGGACTGAAAGTCACCGGGAAGAAGAAGGAGGACTGCCGGGTGGTTGTAAACGGCGCAGGCTCCGCCGGCGTCGCTATCACAAAACTGCTTCTCACCTATGGTTTTCCCCATATCACCATGTGCGACAAGACAGGCATTCTCTGCAAGGGCGCAGATGATTTAAACTGGATGCAGAAAAAAATGATGGAGGTGACAAATCTGGAGCATAAAACCGGCACTCTGGCAGACGCTATGAGGGGTGCGGATATTTTCATCGGAGTGTCGGCTCCGGGCATAGTCTCCCGGGAGATGGCTGCTCCATGAATAAAGACGCCATCATCTTTGCCATGGCAAACCCGGTTCCTGAAATTATGCCTGATCTGGCTAAAGCTGCAGGCGCCCGGGTAGTGGGAACCGGACGATCCGATTTTCCCAATCAGGTGAACAACGTGATTGTATTTCCCGGAATCTTTAAAGGAGCCCTGGAAGGACGCGCCGCCGCTATCACAGAGGAGATGAAGCTGGCTGCAGCCCGGGCCATTGCCGGACTTGTACCGGACAGCGAGTTAAATGAGGATAACATTCTTCCCGAGGCCTTTAATCCCCAGGTGGCGGACGTGGTAAGCAGGGCCGTGAAGGAACATATATAAATAGACAATGTGCCTGGGAACGCTACCTGGCAGTAAATAACCGGATGGAGTGTGTTTGATATGCTGACTGAACCAATGACTCTTTATAAATTAATGAATCTCTATATGCTGAAGCAGGTGAATTTTCCTCTCACCAACGCCCAGCTGACGAATTTTTTACGGAGCATGAATACACCACTTATTTCACTCTCCAGCAGGCATTAAATGAACTGGAGGATGCAGGACTGGTCCACAAGGAAGCCAGCCACAACTCTACCCGCTACGATATCACAAGGAAGGGGAGGAAACGCTTAATTTCTTCGGTAAAAATATTTCCCAGGCCATTGTGGACGATATGGATAAATATTTAAAGGAAAATAAATTCCGCCTCCGGGAAGAGGTTGGCACCACAGCCGACTTCTATAAGGGACCAATCAGGATTACATTGTCCACTGTGAGGTCCGTGAGAACAAGACCACTCTTATCCGCCTGGATCTGTCCGTTCCAGACAAGGAGCAGGCCGAATCCATGTGCAGCGCCTGGAAAGACAAAAGCCAGGAAATTTATGCCTATGTTATGCGCAGCCTGTTGTCCTGACAGGCTGTTTTTACCGGCGTCTGCTTTTCTGCCCACAAGTCTTTTTTAGCCGGTAAACTTTACACCACCCTGTTTTTGTGATATATTTATCCTAATAAATGTTAATATTATAACCCAGTCGCTTAATGTTACTTTGTAACAGTGGGAGAACCAATCTTTTGGGGTGAATTTGCCGGAATGCAGATTCCGTTTCAGGAATTTACATTCTGTCGAAAGAGAACCTTTTTTCTCGAACCCGGCAGCTAATCTCATAGGCGGAAGAAGGACTGGGACACTCTGGTGAAACGATAACTCCACAGGCTCAATCTGAACCATATGGACGGCTTTGCCCTATTGTCCTGTACTTTTCCGTCTGCACTCTGTGCAGGCGGTTTTCTTTGTCAAGGTCCGTCATTCTTCTGGAATACCTGATGATTCACTGTCCTCCCCTCTTCTCCCTGCGGCGCCTCAGAGAAAGGAGAAATGATACATGCATGATTTGACAACCCTCGACCTGGCAATTATTATCTTTTACATGATAGGTATGCTTATAGTGGGCGTATGGTTTGTAAAGCGGATTAAAAACACAGGGGATTACTACGTGGCGGGAGAACCCTGGGCCCCTTTGTGCTGACTGCAACCGTGTGCGCCTCCATCATCGGCGGCAGCGCCATGATGGGCAGGGCAGGGGTGGCTTATACCACCGGATTTAAAGCTGTTATGACTGCCATTCCCTATCTTCTGGGAATGTTTATCTTCTCCGCCATTGCAGGCAGAATTCAGGATGTGGGAAAAAGACGCAACGTCAATTCCATTCCGGAACTTTTCCATCTGCGTTTCAGCAGAGAAGCCCGCTGCATTCTGGCCCTGATGATTGTATTTACAATGATGGGAACCGTGGCGGCCCAGGTAACCGCCACCGCCACCATCATCAAGATGCTGGGGGCAGAATTCGGAATCAGTTACGAGGCAGGCGCTTTTGTGGCCACGGTCATTTTTATCATCTACACAGCAGCCTCGGGCCTGTTCGGCGTTGTCTATACGGATGTGCTCCAGTTCTTTATGCTGATTATATTCGTGTATATGCTGATCCCCATCTCCAGCCTCAGATTCATGGGCGGCTTTTCCGTGTTCTGGCAGAACCTGGATAAATCCTATCTGGTTCCCCATATTGACGGCAGCATCCTGGGGGATATCGTAACCTATCTGGTATTCACCCTGGCCGGGGCGGAAATGTGGCAGAGAGCCTTTGCAGCCAAGAGCCGGAAAGCAGCTACCCAGGGAATGTTCTGGGGCACCTCCGTCTATATGTTTACCATCGCCCTGGTATTCTTCATGGGCCTGGCCGCCCGGCAGATACTTCCCAATGTGACGGCTGAATACGGCAGCTCCGACGCGTCGTTCCCGCTCTGGCCATCAGCATACTGCCTCCGGGACTTACGGGCCTGGCCCTGGCCGGAATCCTGTCCGTTATGATGTCTACTGCAGACAGTTATCTGCTGGTGTCCGTTCAGACCTTTGTCCACGATCTGGGCAAAACTTCCTGCCTGAGATGACAGAGAAGCATGAAATCTTCATGTCCCGTGTTATGTCCGTTGTGCTGGCCATGGGAGCCTGATCATCGCCCTCTACATAAAGAACGCCTATAATGTTCTCATGTTTGCCTGGTCGTTCTACGCAGCGGCCGCAGGCCTGCCCTCCCTGGCGGCCCTCTACTGGAAAAAGGCTACAAATGCCGGTATACTGGCAGCCATGATCGGAGGCTTTACAGTCTGCGTGGGCTGGAAGCTGGCAGGCAATCCCCTGGGGCTGGGAGAAACGGTTCCGGGCGCTGTTGTATGCGGAATTCTCCTGGTTGCAGTGAGTCTGGCCACTTACAAAAGCCATCCCTGTGAGCTGGCCTGAGGCGGGTTTGAAAATTGCGTTTCGTCAGATGCACCTCCCGGTTTGTGGGAAATTTGGCCCAAATAAAAGGGTTAAGGGGCGGAAGGCAGCATATCCGTCCCTCTCATATTTTCCTCAATCAAATCCCAGATCGCTTCTCTGCCCTGCTTTGTCTCAGCAGAAAACGGATTAGAATCCCGTCTTTCTCCATCTCAAGGCCCTGGCGGATCATCTTTACGTGCTTTTGAATCTGGCTTCTGTTAATCTTATCCAGCTTGGTTGCTATGATAACCGGATGATATCCGTTGTAAGTGATCCACTGGTACATCATCCTATCATTGTTAGAGGGCTCGTGACGGATATCAATGAGAAGAAATACCATCTTCAGCATAGGGGAATTCTTCAGATACCGTTCAATCATCTTTCCCCACTTTTCCTTGGCCTCCAGGGATACCTTTGCATAACCGTATCCCGCAAATCCACATAGTAGTGGCTGCCGTTAATATTATAAAAATTAATGGTCTGGGTCTTGCCTGGGGCGGAGGAGGTCCTTGCATAGGACTTCCTGTTCATCAGAGCGTTGATCAACGAGGATTTTCCCACATTGGACTTGCCCGAAAATGCAAACTCCGGCAAAATATTCTCCGGCAGCTTGCTGGTGACTCCGCACACAGTTTCCAGATTTACATCTTTAATAATCATCTTATATCTCCTTACTGCGGCCCTTCTTTATCCGCCCCACGCGCTTCTGGTACCGCTTGTCTGCTCCGCCTAAGGGACCAGGGCCTCCCTAAGCACATCCTCCATGGTCTTTACATGGACAATGGACAGGCCCCTGGTAATCTCCGCCGAAAGCTCCCCTATATCCGGCCGGTTCTTCTCAGGCACCAGCACCTTTTCAATATGGGCCATCTTGGCTGCCAGAATCTTCTCCTTCAGGCCGCCGATGGGAAGAACTCTGCCTCTCAGGGTAATCTCCCCTGTCATGGCTACCTTTGCCAGCACCGGCTTTTCAGTCACTGCCGAAAGCATGGCGGCAGCCATGGTGATCCCCGCCGAAGGCCCGTCCTTTGGAACCGCTCCCTCCGGAATATGGATATGGAGGTCATGCTTGTCAAAATAATCGTCGGCTATGCCGTGGCGCGGGCACACGGAGCGCACATAGGTGAGGGCCGTCTGGGCAGACTCCTTCATCACGTCTCCCAGCTGTCCGGTCATCAAAAGATTGCCCTTGCCCGGCATTACATTGACTTCTATCTGAAGGGTGTCTCCTCCCACGCTGGTCCATGCCAGCCCCCGGACGATTCCCACCTGATCCTCCTCGTTGCATCCTCAAATGTAACCTTTTCCTTGCCAAGATATTTCTCCAGATTGCTCTCTGTAATCTTGATAGACTTTTTCTTGTCCTCCAGAAACTTCCTGGCTGCCTTTCTGCATATATCCCCGATACGGCGTTCCAGATTGCGGACGCCCGCCTCCCTTGTGTAGTTGTGAATGATTTTCTCCAGGCTCTTATCGGAAAATGAAATCTGGCTGGCCTTCAGGCCGTTCCGCTCCATCTGCTTCCCCACAAGGTAGTTTTTGGCAATATGGAACTTTTCATTTTCCGTATAGCTGTTCACCTCAATTACTTCCATACGGTCCAGAAGGGGCCTTGGAATGGTCTGAGCGGTGTTGGCTGTGGCAATAAACAGCACCTGGGACAGATCGATGGGCGCCTCCACATAGTGATCCCTGAACTTCACATTCTGCTCGCCGTCCAGCACCTCCAGAAGGGCTGAGGAGGTATCTCCCTTGTAATCGCTGCTGACCTTGTCAATCTCATCCAGAAGCATCAGGGGGTTGCTGACTCCCGCCTGGCGCAGACCCTCCACGATACGGCCCGGCATCGCTCCCACATAAGTTTTCCTGTGTCCCCGGATCTCCGCCTCGTCCCGGACGCCCCCAAGGCTGATGCGCACATACTTTTTATTCAGGGCCTTTGCCACAGAACGGGCGATGGACGTCTTTCCTGTTCCGGGAGGCCCCACCAGACAGATGATAGGGCTTGTGCCTTTTTTTGTCAAGGTGCGGACTGCAAGGTATTCCAGGATTCTCTCCTTCACCTGCTCCAGGCCGTAGTGGTCCTCATTGAGTATTTTTTCAGCATGTTTGATATCGTCATTATCCCTGGAGCACTTCTTCCAGGGCAGCTCCAGAAGCGTTTCAATGTAGGTGCGCAGAACATTGGCCTCCTGGCTCCCTGAAGGCATCGTGCCGAACCGCCCAATCTCTTTTTCAGTTTATCCTTTACTTCCTTATCCGCCTTGACGGCCTCCAGGCGTTGAGATACTCATCAGAATCGGACAGAGGATTGTCCTCCCCCAGCTCCTGTCGGATCACCTTCATCTGTTCCCGCAAAATATATTCCTTCTGGTTCTGGTCTATAGCAGCCCTCACCTTCTCCTGGAATTCCTTCTTTATCCTGTATATCTCCATCTCTGCCAGCAGGGTGTGCATAACCACCTCATATCTGCCGGACAGGGAATTGCTCTCCAAAACCGTCTGCCGGATGGTATAATCCCATGGAAGCTGTATGGATATCTGGTCCAGCATCTCCAAGACTGCCCACAGCCATCAGATTGGGCAGGATTTCCTTTGTAATCTTAGGATTTACACGGCCATATTCTTCCAGCTTATCCTTTATTATCCGCAGCATGGCCTCCTGAGTCAGATGATCCAGATCCTCCTCGTCCAGTTCCAGCATGCCGATCTCGCCTACAAGAGCAGGCTCCTCCGCATCCAGGCAAAAAAGCTCGCCCCGCTCCAAACCTTCCACCAGCACCCGAACTACCTTTCCCGGGAGCTTAACCAGCTGTTTTACAACTGCGATAGTACCCACCTGATACAAATCTGAAAGCTCCGGCTCCACAATCTCCGGCTGCTTCTGGGCAACTAAAAACAGCTTCTGATCTCCAATCATTGCCTGCTCCACCGCCGCCACGGATTTCTTCCTGTTTACATCAAAATGCAGGACCATTCCCGGCAGTATGGTAAGGCCTCTGAGGGCCACCACCGGCATCGTTATCACTTGTTCTCCCATTCTCAGACTTCACCTCTTGTATTTCAACGCATTCAAAAGGCCGCTGCAAAGCAGGTGCCGGACCCAATCAAAATTAAATCTCCATGTCCGGGGCATATCTGGTTGGCAGCGGCCCTCTATTTTCTCTAAATTGTCACAGAATCATACCGCTTATGCTATCTCCCCCGCCTTACTGTCTCCCCGTAGGCGGTCCGCAAGGGGCTTGCGGGCAGATGCAGGCGGCGTATCGCGGTATACCAGCTCCGGCGCGCCTATTCCTCTCACCACATCGCCGGTGATGGTACAGATTCCGATGCTGTCGTCGGAAGGAATCTCATACATCAAATCCATCATCACCGACTCCAGGATGGAGCGCAGTCCTCTGGCGCCGATCTTGCGGTCAACTGCCAGTTTCGCAATCTCCTCCAGAGCGTCCTTTGTAAATTCCAGCTTAACATTATCCAGCTCGAAAAGCTTCTGATACTGCTTGCTGAGGGCGTTCTTCGGTTCGGAAAGAATCCGTATCATGGCCTCTCCCGTGAGAGACTGAAGTGAAACCATGACCGGCACGCGCCGATAAACTCGGGGATGAGGCCAAATTTGGTCAAATCCTTGGGCTCTACCTTTTTCAACAACTCATCGATATCCAGATCATTTTTGTTGGACACCTCCGCGTTAAAACCGATGGAGCCTGCGCCTATCCTCTGCTCCACAATCTTCTCCAGCCCGTCGAATGCTCCGCCGCAGATAAACAGAATGTTGGTGGTGTCTATCTGCAAAAGCTCCTGGTGAGGGTGCTTCCTCCCTCCCTGAGGCGGAACGCTTGCTACCGTTCCCTCCAAAATCTTCAAAAGAGCCTGCTGTACGCCCTCGCCCGACACGTCTCTGGTGATGGAAACATTTTCAGACTTCTTTGTAATCTTGTCAATCTCGTCAATATATATAATGCCGTACTCCGCCCGGGCAATGTCATAATCGGCCGCCTGAATAAGCTTCAGCAGGATGTTTTCAACATCCTCGCCCACATACCCCGCTTCTGTCAGCGCCGTAGCGTCCGCAATGGCAAAGGGCACGTTTAAAATCTTGGCCAGTGTCTGGGCCAGATACGTCTTACCTGAGCCTGTGGGACCTACCATAAGGATATTGCTCTTCTGCACGTCCACGTCCATGGTCTGCAGGGAGGTAACCCTCTTATAGTGATTGTAGACTGCCACAGACAGCACCTTTTTTGCATCGTCCTGTCCTATGACGTACTCATCCAGGAATGCCTTAATCTCCTTTGGTTTCAGCAGACGGATGTCCTGAAGAGAGGGCGATAACTCATCCTCCTGCCCGTCCAGCTCTTCCTCCAATATCTCCGAGCAAAGCTCTATACACTCGTCACAGATATATACATTATTGTTGCCTGCTCCGGCAATCATCTTCCGTACCTGGTCCTGTGTCCTTCCGCAAAAGGAGCAGCGAATCGTGTCATCTGGTCTAATTGGCATAGTGTACCTAACCTTTCATATCCTTACTTAACTGTCTGTAACAGTTAAGGACGGCGCGTCGTCCTGAGCTGTTACAATATCTTATGAAACAGGTCCCTAGTGATGTGTGAGAATATCATCAATCAGGCCGTATTCCTTCGCCTCGGCTGCCGACATATAGTTGTCCCTCTCCGTATCCCTCTCAATCTGCTCCAGAGGCCTTCCTGTGTTGGCAGCCAGAATTTCATTCAGCTTCTGTCTGGTTTTTAAAATGTTCTCGGCCACAATCTTAATTTCGGTAGCCTGGCCCTTGGCTCCGCCTGAGGGCTGGTGTATCATAATTTCCGCATTGGGCAGCGCAAAGCGCTTGCCCCTGGTTCCTCCTGAAAGAAGAAAGGCTCCCATGCTGGCCGCCATACCGATACAGATGGTAGACACGTCGCACTTAATATATTTCATTGTGTCGTAGATAGCAAAGCCTGCGGACACCGAGCCTCCCGGGCTGTTGATATACAGATTGATGTCCTTGCCCGGATCCTCGGATTCCAGGAATAGAAGCTGCGCTACAATAAGGCTTGCCGACACATCATTTACGTCCTCGCCCAGGAAAATGATCCTCTCCTTTAAAAGTCTGGAATAAATATCGTATGACCGCTCTCCGCGGCTGGTCTGTTCAATGACGTAAGGTACTAAACTCATGTCCATATCCTCCTGTCCCACTGTTAGATTCTTTATAGCAACCGGGGGAGATTCAAAGCAGGTTTCACCAGCCCTAAGAATCCCCCTGTCGTTCGTACTTTATACCAGTTTGGCCTCAGCCACCAGGAAATCAACAGCCTCCTGAACAGCGATGTCTTCCTTCATCTGGTTCTTGTCGTTCTCTGTCATATACTCTTTTAACTTGTCAACTTCCATCTGGTAGGACGCCGCCATCTTGGCCAGCTCCTCCTCCACCCTCTCGTCAGAGGTCTGGATATTCTCAGCCTTAACAATCTCCTCCAGCACCAGTCTGGTCTGGATTCTCTTAAGGGCCTGAGGTTTCATCTGCTCTCTCATGGCCTCCATGGTCATGCCTGTGTACTTCATGTACATGTCCATGGAAAGACCCTGGCCCTGCATACGGCGGGACGTATCCTGAACCATATTGTCGATCTGGCCCTCGATCATTCTCTCGGGGATCTCCATCTGTGCATTTGCCACTACCTTGTCGAGGACGCGGTTCTCATTCTCAGAGGCGGCTTCTTTCTGCTTTCTCTCGGAGATCTGTTCCTCAATATCCTTCTTGTACTCCTCCAGCGTGTCAAAATCCGAAACCTCGTCTGCGAACTCATCGTTCAGCTCAGGAAGCTCCTTAACTTTGATCTCCTTTACAGTTACCTTAAACATAGCGGGCTTTCCGGCCAGCTCCGGCGCATGGTACTCCTCAGGGAAGGTTACATTTACTTCGCACTCCTCGCCGATCTTCTTGCCGATAAGCTGCTCCTCAAAGGTGTCGATAAACGAGTGGGAGCCGATGGTCAGCGCATAATCCTCCGCTTTTCCGCCCTCAAATCCCTTGCCGTCCACAAATCCCTCAAAATCGATTACCGTCTGATCTCCGTCGGCTACAGGCCTGTCCTCCACTGTGAGCAGCCTTGCGTTCTGCTCCTGCACCTTCCTGAGTTCAGCCTCCACATCCTCAGCGCTTACGGAAGCGTCCGCTCTCTCAACTTCAATACCCTTGTATTCGCCCAGAGTAACCTCGGGTCTTACCGCTACAAGCGCACTATAAATGAATGGCTTATCCTTGCCGATCTGCTCTACGGAAACCTCCGGTCTGGAAACGATCTCCAGCCCGCTTTCATTCATGGCTGCCATGCAGGTTTCGTTGATGGCCTCGTCGGCGGCATCCTCAAAGAAAATGCCCTCGCCATACATCTTCTCAATCATGGCCTGAGGCGCTTTGCCCTTGCGGAAGCCTGGAATATTGAACTTGTTTTTGTTCTTATTGAAGGCTTTCTTCACAGCGCTCTGAAACTGCTCCGGGCTTACCTCTATTGTCAGCTTGGCCATGTTCTTTTCTAATTTTTCTACTTGTACACTCATTTCTGCGGGTTCCTCCTTAAAATATATGTGATTCGCCCATAACCATGAGGGCGGTACACTTCAATGTACCATTATAGCATGCGTATTTTAAAAACACCAGCGTTTTTTTCAGATTTTACGGGATTTTTCCATGGGATTTAAAAAAATTTTATAAAAGCATAAAAACACACTGCCCGGGATGGGGGGCAATGTGTTTTTATCATCAGTACGGGTGTATAAAGACCTGCTAATCACGATCATACTGTATCGCAGTCTTGATATTCTGTGAATGCTGAGGCCCCTGAAGCAGGCGTATGAGCTCCAGCCCATATCCAGGCATAGCCCAGCCCTCTGGCCGTAGTGATATTGCCGTCCGTCACAACGCCCTGGCTTGTGTAGGAAACCCCTGCCAGCTGATCCTCAAAACCTGGATAGCAGGTGGCTGTCCTGCCCTTTAACAGCCCCATAGCGCCCAGTATGCTGGGAGCCGCACAGATGGCCGCCAGTCTCCGCCCCTGTTTGTTGGCCTTCTCGATTGCAGCCTTAAGGCCCTCGTGAGCCTTTAAACTGCTTGTCCCAGGCATACCGCCGGGAAGGAACAGCACGTCCGCCCGGTCGGTATTTACCTCCTCAAATAGGGCGTCCGCCTTAAATGTAATCTGGTGGGAGCCGGTTACCTCCCTCTCCCCTGTCACTGAAACCATCGTAACTTCAACGCCTGCCCTGCGAAGCACGTCCACTACTGCAAGACATTCCACTTCTTCCAGCCCGTTTGCAAGAAATGCATAAACCTTTGCCATGATTAATCTCCCTTTCCACCATAAAAAACATGCTTCTACTATTTTATCATTTAAGCCTTTTCCTGAAAAGTGATAAATGATATGATAGTAATGTGAAAAATACGAAAAACCTTAGTAAAAACCACTAATCGACAGGAAATAACTGGAGGAAATCTGATATGGAAATTGAACGAAAGTATTTAATTGATACGCTGCCCGCGGGATATGACTCCTACCCCTTCCGCCAGATTCAGCAGGCCTATCTGTGTACGGATCCTGTAGTCAGAATCCGGAAGGAGGACGAGGAATACTACCTGACTTATAAGGGCAGGGGCGCCCTGGTCAGAGAGGAATACAATCTGCCTCTGAACGGGAGGGCTTACAGCCATCTCCTGGAGAAAGCCGACGGAATCGTTCTGAGTAAACGAAGGTATTTAATACCCCTGAAAGACGAAAGAGGCCTTACGGTGGAGCTGGACGTGTTTGAGGGGGTATATGAGGGGCTTGCGCTGGCTGAGGTGGAGTTCTCCACAGAGGAGGAAGCCCTCTCCTTTACGCCGCCGCAGTGGTTTGGAAGGGATGTGACCTTTTCCGGGGAGTATCAAAACAGCAGATTGTCCAGAGGCAGATAGATGTATTTATCATTCTCAAATTTGACGCTGCTTAAATCCCGTCCGAAAACCAGGGCCATCTCGTCATTGTTGGCCAAAACAAGTCTATACTTAGTTTTCACTTACCCCATGCTCCATTCTGTATTTTGAAGGCGACACGCCAAACCGCCTTTTAAATACATAGCTGAAATAGTTAGGATCCGTGTAGCCCACGTTTTTTGCTATGATATAGCTCTTTTCCTTTGTCTCCGTCAACATGCGTAACGCCCGGTCCATGCGGTAATCCGTCAGATATCCGATAAATGAATTTCCCGTCTCCTTCTTAAAAATTGTGGAAAAATAAGAATTGGACACCCCAAGAATCCGGCAGACATTATCCAGGGAAAATTCTTCATCGGAATAGTGGCTGCTCACATACTCCTTGGCCTTAAACACAAAGGATTGTGTTGATCTGCTGCGGGCGCTGATCAATGTTTCCCGGAAAAAAGGCTGGTTTCAATGAGCCATCTTTGCAGTTCTTCCGGCTCCAAATCCAGGATCCTGCCGTACAGATTCCTGATGTCCCCGGAAAACTCCCGGGCGGCGATATCGTTATCGGCGGAAAATCTGTATAGCGCGCTTACCAGCTCCATAATCACGATATGGCGCTGCTGAAGAGATTTTTCAGGGAAAATGGTACGATTTATATACCGGCCCACCGCCTCGATTATATCCTCCCCGGAGCCCAGCCGTATGGCGCCGAACAGGTTAAGAAGTTCCCCCTCCTTGGCGCCGTCGGATTTGCTTATCTCCTGGGGGGCTATCTCCTTCATGTTAATCGCTCTGGAGGCGCCGTAAATCACCCGATAAGACACGGCCTCCCTTGCGCTGCCGTAGGACTGCGACAATTCCGGAACGGTCTTGCAGACCTGCCCGATTCCCACCGTTACCACAGCGCCTATGATACGCAGGGCATATCTGCAGAACCTGTCGCACTCATCCGTCAAATCCGGGATCTCATTTTCACTTTTGAGCTGTGGAATCAATATGGTATTTCCAAGATATGTAAAGCACTTTGCCCTCCACCTCTGTCCCAGACGCTCTTTTGCCTGTTTCTGCACAGAGGCCGCCAAAAGCAGGGGACTCATATTTTCAGGCGCCTGGCTGGAGGAGGTATGGATAACAAGGCAGCAGAAAAAAGGCCCCTCAAAGGAAATCTGGTAATCCTCCAGATACCTGGGGATCTCCTCCTCCCGGATTCTTCCCTCAATCAATGTGGAGTAAAAATTAGCCTGAAGCAGCGGCAGGGATTCCAAATAGTATTTTTGCAGCACCCGGGTGTTGCGCTTCTCACTGATCTCCTGGTCCAGTTTTATCTTCACCTGGGTAAACACATTGGTCAGCTCCAGAGAATTGACGGGCTTCAGAATATATTCTTCCGCCTCCAGGTGAACCGCTTCTTTGGCATATTCAAATTCATCAAAACCGGTGAGGAACAGAATCTTGGTTGTGGGAAATCCCGCCTTGATGCGCTTGGCCAGTTCCATGCCGTCCATAAAGGGCATCTTGACATCCGTCATAACCACGTCCGGCTGATATTCCTCCACCATCTCCAGGGCCTTCACCCCATTGTTGGCATATCCGGCCACCGTGAACCCCAGCCCTTCCCAATTAATCTTTCTCATGATAGCCTGTATTACTTCTTCCTCATCATCCACCAAAAGCACTGTGTATGTATCCATATCTTGTTCTCCATATGCAGGTATTTCAAGCTTCCGTATTGCTGTAACAGATGCAGTTATATTCGGGATATGCCCCGGTATGCGAAAAGAGCCAGAATTGCATCTGACTCTTTTGGCGGCAATAAACCATTATTTTTTCTGAACATATTTCAGACAGTCAAGTGTCACTGCCGTAATGATAATGATGCCTTCAAATACAAACTGGAGGTTTGTATCAATACCAAGGATGGTAAGAGAGTATATAAGTACGGTGAAAATCAGAACGCCCACTACCACGCCTGAGATCTTGCCGATACCGCCGGTAAAGGATACGCCGCCCACCACGCAGGCTGCAATTGCGTCCATCTCCCAGCCCTGTCCGTAAGCCGCAGAGCCGGAACCCACCATTCTTGCACACTCCAGCCATGAACCAAAGCCGTAAAGGATTCCTGCCAGGATAAACGCTCCCATGGTTACCCAGAATACGGAGATACCTGAAACTGCCGCCGCTTCCGGATTGCCGCCCACTGCGTATAAGTTTTTGCCGAAGGTGGTCTTGTTCCAGATGAACCACACAATTACGATTGCCGCTACCGCCCAGAGAATGATGGTTGGGAATCCGTTTATCTTCGGAATGATCATCTTGGGAATAGCAGGTTCGATGGCTCCGAAGGACACGCCCTTTGTGGCGTAGGTCACAAGGCCGAAAATCACCAGCATGTTGGCCATCGTTGATATAAAGGGATGCATCTTGAATTTGGCTGTAAAGAACCCTCCAATGGCCGTAAAACACGTGGAAAGAAGAATACACATAAACAGCGCAAATATCACCCTTAAGCCGATGGGCATTCCTGTAAAGTCAAACACATGACCGAATACGGCTCCCGTGTTAATCCCCTGGTGCATAATGATGGTTGCAGTGGTCATGCCCATACCAACCATACGTCCGATGGAAAGATCCGTACCGGTGAGGAGGATAAGCCCCGCCACGCCCAGCGCAAGGAACATTCTCGGGGAAGCCTGCTGCAGGATATTCAAAATATTGTTATAGGTAAGCAGCTTCACATTTTTCACCACCGGCGCCGCGATACACAGCCCGATGAAAATCAGGATGATGCAATGTACAAGCCGTTTTGCAGAAAGAATGTTCTGCGGTTAAAGGTATATTTATAATTCTCCCATTTCTGGGCCCTGGTTTCCATGAAAGTGAATTTTGACAGGCGGAGCATATCGATCAGATGATACTGCCATGCAAAGGCCCCATGCCTTCTGTCCTTGATCCGCTGAAGCTCCTTATCCAGATCCATCTTCGCGTCGAAGAGACGGTTCTTGTGGACATACTTCTCATCCTTTATCTCCTGATGATCCGTAAGCTTGGAGAGGGTTGCTTCATGTTCTTTGTTCAGCTGTGCAACCTTCGCGTCATATTTCTCCTTCGCAAGTATCTTTTCATGATCGCAGCTTTCCTTCAACGGCTGATAATAATCCTTGTCAAAGTGAGCCTTCAGGTAATTCTCCGCATCGGAAATCAGGGCTGCAATCTCATCCTTGTTTTTTGCTTCCACAGCCTTTGCTTTTTCCAGCTCCGCCGTGTTTGCTGCAATTCGGTTCTCCCTCTCGCCTTTTGTAAGAGAACGGTCCCTCTTGGCTGCATCTATACTATTTTGCAGAGCGACTACCCTGTTTGTACCGTCTGCTCTGAGACTGTCGATTTTTTTCTGAATTCCGCCAACATACTCGTCGATTGGCTGGCGCAGCTGCTTTTCCTGTTCAGCCGTAAGAGTCTCATTGTTTCCTTTCGCCATATCCATGAATCCCCCTTATAGGTATTTTGCACTGAGCCTTAAAAGTTCTTCCTGATCTGTCTCCTTCGTATTAACAATTCCAGAAAGACGTCCATTTGACATAACACCAATACGGTTCGTAATTCCCAGAATCTCCGGCATCTCAGAAGAAACAACGATAATCGTTTTCCCCTGTTTCGCCATATTGATGATCAGCTCATATATTTCATACTTTGCACCCACGTCGATTCCTCTTGTGGGTTCGTCCATCATAAACACCTGCGGACTGCGCTCCAGCCATTTCCCAAAAATGACTTTCTGCTGATTGCCTCCGGAAAGGCTTGAAATCATGTCATCCGGGCCCATACACTTGGTATGCATGATTTTTATTTCCTTTTGACGTGGCTTTTATCATCTTTGCGTCAGAAAGCGCGATTCCCGACATGTACTGCTGCAGATTTGCAATGGTGGTATTGAAGGTGAGATCCCCCTTCAGAAAAAGACCGTTTGCCTTCCGCTCCTCAGTAATCATGGCAAATCCATGCTCCATGGCTTCCTTTGCACTGCTGAAATTCATAAGGCGGTTATTAAAATAAACCCGCCCCGCCGCTCTGGTACGGACGCCAAAGATTGTCTCCAAAAGTTCCGTACGCCCCGCCCCCACCAGACCGTAAAGTCCGAATATCTCACCTTCTTTTACGTCGAATGAAACATCCTGCAGATGAGGCTCAAACTTTGTGGATAAATTCTGTATGGACAAAATCACATCACCGGGGGTATTGTCCACAGGCGGGAACCGGTTATCGAGAGAACGGCCCACCATAGCCGCAATCAGCTCATTCATATTGGCGTCTTTGGTGCTCTTGGTCATAACCAGATTGCCGTCCCGAAGAACCGATATCTCATCGCAGATCTCAAAATCTCATCCATCTTGTGAGAAATATAAATCAGGGCAATTCCCTGCTCTTTCAACATTCTCATCATCTCGAAGAGCTTATCAACCTCCTGAACGGTCAAAGAGGAGGTAGGCTCATCCAGAACAATCACCTTTGAATTATAAGAAATGGCCTTGGCAATTTCACACATCTGCCTCTGTGATACGGACATACGCCCCATAGGCTGATCCAGGTTAACGGTCATTCCCAATTTTCTGAAAAGCTCTGCGGCTTCCTTTTTCATTCTGCCTTCATCAATTACACCCATGGAATTGACCGGATAACGTCCTAGGAATAAATTATCAATTACATTTCGTTCCAGACACTGATTCAATTCCTGATGAACCATTGCAATGCCGTTTTCAAGAGCATCCTTTGGTCCGGAAAAGCTTACTTCCTTGCCGTTCAGGAAGATATTCCCCTCGTCTTTCTGGTATGTGCCAAACAGGCACTTCATCATGGTTGACTTACCAGCTCCGTTCTCACCCATAAGCCCCATAACGGTTCCGCGCTTCACATCCAGGTTGATATGGTCCAGAACTCTGTTCCGGCCGAAGGATTTGCTCATACCGCGTATTGATAAGACGACATCATCTTTCTTATCTGCCATTATTTTACTCCTGTATATGTAGATTGATAGGTTACAGTATTAGGGCGTGTTTGAAAACAGCTTTCCCCTCATCTTCTTTCCCCTCCGGGACACAGGCGGAAATGAATTTTCAAACAGGTCCTGAGTCTAAATTCAGTATTAGGGAGAATTTCTTCTCCCTAATACCTTCACATCTTTATATCAATAAATCTTACTGCTCAAGCAAAGATGTGTATGAAGCTGCATTGTCCGTCTTAACCATGTTGATGGCAAATGCGTCATACTGGCTTGGATTTCCAAGACGGTTTGTAATGTTGGACTCTGTCTGTCCGTCGCCGCCGATGTAATCAACCTTAAGGTTAAGCAGCTTATCATATTTCTGAAGAAGCGGCTGATAGGTTGAACCAAGGAAGTTATCAGCAGAGTTGTAGATATTCAGCCATACGTTCTTTGTGGCGTGGGCAGCCTCGTCCAGCTGATTGGATACAGGCGCGTAAACCATTGTAGAATCTGTGAAATCTGTGTAGTTTTCAGCAGTAACGGCAACGTTCAGCGCATAGTAGGAACGCTCTTCTTCTTTGTAAACATATACGTCGGGGCTCAGAACATTGCCTGCGTCGTCTGCCGTACCGATACCTGTATCGATATCAACTCCGTCCAGCGCATTGCGCAGAACGCGAAGGGTCAGGTAAGCCTGTACGTCCGCATGCTGGCTGATTGTGCCGCCGTAGCCTTCTGCAATAGCAGCTACCGCATCACTGTTTGCGTCATAACCGAAGGTAGGAACCTTGTTGTCCTTTGACCATGCATTGAACATGGACATACCCATACCGTCGTTATTGGATGCAACAACATCAATCTGCTCGCCAAAAGAGGAGGACCATGTGCCGATTGCATTGCCTGCTGTGGCGGCATCCCATGTAGCGCCTGCGGAGTTCTTCATCTCCTGGGAAGCAAGCTCGCGTACAATGTATGTCTTTCCGCCTATTTCGAGGGAACCGTCCTGTACAACCGTTGCCGTACCGTCTGCGTTCGTACCTACAGGATCGCTGTTGACGTTGCCGTCTTTCTCAACAGCTGTCCCCAGAGCCTTACGAATACCTCTTGTACGTGCGATGGAGTCGTTATGTCCGATGTCTCCGATTGCCAGTACATAGCCGATTATTCCATCGCCGTTGCGGTCGATTGAGTCGATATTTTTCTCGATGTAATCCTTAACCATAGTACCCTGAAGCTCAGCGCCCTGGTTTGCATCGAAACCTACATAATATGTATCCTTATTAAAGTTCAGAGCTGCCATGTCCAGCTGTCCGGTAGCGCTGCTGGATGGCTGGCGGTTAAACCATACCAGAGGTTTGTCCTTGTTTGCCAGTTCTGCTCCCTCAGCCGGCATCTCTGCTGCTGCAGTGGTATCTGCACCTGCTGCTGTAGTCTCTGTTCCTGCTGCGGTTGTTCCTGCTGCGGTTGTGGCTGTATTGCCGGAACCGCAGGCTGTAACTGAAAGCCCCATCAGCACTGCCATTGTCACTACACCTAATTTTTTCTTCATATAAACTTTTCTCCCTTCTGTTTGACATGTTTCTTTGCTAATTTTGTCAACATTGATAGTATATATAATATTGACCAAATAATATATAGAATTTTTTTCGATATACATTGAATTTTTTATCCTGCCCTCTGGTCATATACACCAATGTCCAGGTCTTTTCCTGGGTATTATAAGCAAATTTCGTCAATTCTCGTCCATCTCAGGGCCGCCCACCACCGGGTAGGAGGGGCATCGGAAATACGTGCCGTCCTCCAGCGGAATATCCTCCGGCAGGCTCTCTCCCATGGCCAGAGAGGCGGCCATACGGATCATTGCCCTGCCGTAGAGAACGTCGTCGATCCGCACCGTTGCAAACATGCGTCCTGTTTTCACGGCTTCCATGCCCTCGGGAGTCCCGTCGATTCCCACCACGCATACAGGCCGCAGTATTTCCAGACGGCCCAGGGTATCTGCGGCCCCCAGGGCCATGTCGTCGTTGTTGCAGATGATCAGTTCAATCTGGTTCGGAAACTCACCCAGCCACTGGCCTGTCAGGGCGGCCGCCTGACTCCGCTCCCAGTTGGCGATCCCGCCCGCCAGCTTTTCCAGAGGGACCTTTCCCTCCCTCAAGGTCTGGATCGCCCACTCTGTGCGCACCAGGCGTCCTGGTGGCCGCTTTCGCCCTCCAGCATTACATAGCTCACCCGGCCGTCTTGATTCAAATCCAGCGCCATGGGAGATTTCTCGTAGGCTTCCACCAGGATCTCTCCCTGGCGCACAGCCTCCGACTTGGGATCTGCGCCCACATAAAACAGCTTTTCCCACCGGTTCATGTCCTCCGCCACAGGCTCCCGGTTAAAAAATATCACGGGTACGCCGCCCTCCATGGCCTTATCGATGATGCTGGAGGCTGCGGAGCGGTCCACCATGTTAATGAACATCACGTCGCAGCCCAGGGAGATAAAGCGCTCCACCTGGCTGTTCTGGGTGTTTTGATCTTCCTTTGCGTCCAGCACGTCCAGTATCATCCTCACGCCTGTCTCCTGCTCATATACCTTGGCCTGCTCCTCCATAGACTGGCGTATTGTATTGATAAATGTATCGTCTCCCCGGTACAGGCTCACACCCACCCGCACAAAATCCTTTTTTTCCTCCCGGACGCTTTTCGTCCTCCCGTAGAAAAATGCAGCCGCTGCCAGAACCGCCAGTCCCAGGGCCAGCGCCTGGTATCCGTACCTTTTTTTATCCATAAACCCGCCCCTTTTTGTGAGTCTTGGTCCGGCGCCTCCTTCCCGGGGTATAGCCCGCAGGATCGCCGCGCCTTTAGTCCATAGGATACAGCATCTTCTCAAATTTACTGCTGTGTATATCCTCTTTTTCAATATAGAACGCTTCCAGGGTTATCGATTCCTTCTTCGCCCCCTGCCTGGCCGCCTCCACAGCCTGTTTAATGCTCAGGTATCCCTCGTCATAACTGCTGTAGGCCACCACGCCCTTTATGAGCCCCTTGTCCATCTGGTTCAGCACATAGGTGCTGCTTCCCACTCCGTACAGCCCTGCCACATGTTCCGGGTAGCCGCTGCGGCCTCCGATGATACCCGACAGCTCCGTCAGGCTTTCAATATCCAGTGCGGCCGCCGTGATTTTCCCGCTGCCGGGATAGATAAGCTCCTCCAGCTTGCTGCCAAAATCCTGGCCCTCCTCCTTGTCGCACAGCAATACCTGGCAGCCCTCTTCCCTGAGGCGGAGACGAGGCCGCCGTACACCTGGCGGCAGGCGCCTCTCCCAATGCCCTGGGTAAAAACATAAACCGTGGAGGCGCTGCCGGGCTGCTCTGCTATCGCCTTTCCCAGCATGGCCCCTGCAGCCCTCTCATCAACAGAAATGCTGCACACAGGCAGATCTTCCTCCACCTGGGGTCCCAGCAGAATAAAGGGGCAGGCATAGGCGAGGGTTTCCAGTTCCCAGCCGTCCCCGTAAGCCCTGGCGGGAGCCAGAATAATCGCAGCGGCGCCTTCCCTGGCCTCCCGCTCCGCCAGCTCCATCTGCCCGGCTCCGCTGCCGGCCTCATACATGGTAATAAAACGCACATCTGCATTGTACTCCCTGGCCGCCTGCTCCATCCCCTTCTTGTAATTCTGGAAATACTCGTCGTTTGTATGGTTGATGATGACGGAGACAGGATAGATCTCCGCTTTTTTCTCCTTGATAATCAGATCCGTGGAGGACAGGAGAAAGAGAAGAACCAGGGCCCCTCCAAAAAGGCCCCAGATAATTTTTTCACTTCTGGTCATGGGGTTTCTCCTTTCCCTGCTGGTCCTCTATCTTTACCAGGGTTCCGTCCTCCCGGATGCAGGAGTAATCCACTGCAGGAAGATGGGCGGTGACCCTGGTGCCCTCATCCGGCTCCGACCAGATGGAGAGGCCGTAATCCGGGCCGAAATAGAGGCGGATGCGCTCATTCACATTCTTCACGCCGATGCCGGAGCTTCCGGAGGCTCCCCTCCGGCCGCCAAAGCGGGGCTCCCGCCCGGACTCCGGTTCAAACAATCCCTTCACCTGTTCCTCCGTCATGCCCAGTCCGTTGTCCTCGATGCTGATATAAAGGTCGCCTTCCGCCCGCCATGCTCGTATCCGGATCTCCCCCTCTCCATCCATGAATTCCATGCCGTGGTAGATGGCGTTTTCCACCATGGGCTGAAGCATCAGCTTTAAGCTGGCCAGGCCCAGAAGCTCCTCCGGCGCTTCGATGGAGTAGGTGAATTTATTCTTATAGCGCATCTGCTGTATCATGAGATAGTTGCGCACATGCTCCAGCTCGTCCCCCAGAGTGATGATGCTTTTCCCCTTGCTGAGGCTGATACGGAAGAACCTGGCCAGGGCGATGACCACCTTGACGGCCTGCTCCGGCTTCTCATTCTCGATCATCCACACGATAATATCCAGTGTGTTGTAAAGGAAATGGGGATTGATCTGGGACTGGAGCGCGTCGAATTCCTTCCTCCTCTTATCCTCGTGCTCAGACACTATGTCGTCCATGAGAACCTGTATCTGCCCGGCCATATTCTGGATGGATTTGCCCAGGTGGCGTATTTCATAAGAACCGCCCGTGTCTATCTCCAGCCCCAGATTCCCCTCCTCGATCTTGTTCACAGACCGCTCCAGCTTTTTGATGGGAATTGTGATTTTGGAGGATATATAGGAATTGGTAATCGCCAGAAGAAAGAGGATGAAGGCGATGACAAAGGCAATCAGCAGATGGGTCTTTATATTATTTAAGGTGACGGCGTTCTCCGGCGCCACCCCCACCACCTTCCAGCCTGTATATCCCACGGACTTGACCGTCACCACACGGTTTTCACCCTGGAACCGCTCCCTGTGGACGCCGTCCCTGTAACCGGCTGCAGCCAGATTGTTCTCCTGCTCCAGGCCGGAGTCAATGAGCTGTACCCTGGGATGGCAGATGATCTCCCCCTTGCCGTCTATGAGATAGACGTAACCGTTGTTGCCCAGAGTTACCCGGTCCAGCAGAAGCTCCAGGCTTGTATAGCTGATGTTGATCAGCAGGACTCCCTGGGTGGTGTTGGGCCCTGGGTTATCTCCACCGCCCTTGTAAGAGGTACAATCCAGCGGTACTGCTTTTCATTTCCCTCAAATATGCGCTGTACCTGGGGCAGAAAAAAGTGCAGGTTCTCCGTCCGCTCCAGGGTGTAGGAAAACCATTCCTCCCGGGATACGTCCAGGTTGTTCTTCATTCTGGCCGCAGGCACTGCCTCCAGCAGCGTGCCGTCCCCGGAAAACAGGGCGATTTTTCAACGCAGTCCTTATTATTGTCATAGAGCAGGGTGAATTTGTCGTTGATATTCTCCCCCGACAGATCTGCATTTTTAATCACGCCGTAATAGAGGGAATCGGACAGCTTCATGATGGTCCTCAGATAATTTTCCACAGAGCGGTTTACCTGGTCTATGAGTATCTGATTCTCGCCTATGACCGTATCCGACACCTGAGCCGCCATCCGGCTGTACAGGGATATTCCCAGAAACAGGCTGGCAGCCAAAGCCGACACGGTAAAGTAAATGAATATGGTATACCGGATGCTGGTATGCTCCAGCAGAGCCTTTCTTTTTCCAAACAACATGGCCGCTCCTTACTTGGCGCCTCTGAACTTGGTAGGAGAAACGCCTAAACGTTTCTTGAAAACATAGCTGAAATAGTTCTGATCCTGATATCCTACCTTGGCTGCTATGACGTAGGTTTTGTCATCGGTCTTATTGAGAAGTTCCACTGCTTTGTCAAGGCGCACCTGGGTGAGGTAAGCAATGTAGGTCTGCCCCGTCTCCTTCTTAAACATGGTGGAAAAATAGGCGGGACTCATGTGAAGCTGCCGGCAGATTTTTTCCACGGACAGCTCCGGATCCTGGTAATTCTCCATGATGAATTCCTTGGCCTTCTGTATCACCTGCTTCATGGTGTTGTCCCGCTCCTGATTCATGGCCTGGTTCATATGGAGGGCCACGGACAGCAGCCATTTTGAAAAATCCTCCACCTTCACCATCTTGGGAATGATGGCGAAGGTATCCGCCGCTCCCCCCTCTGCCAGCTGAGTCATATCCAGTTCATACTGCTGGATCATCTGAATCATGGAGCTGGAAACGCTGAGCATGTACGCCTGGCACTGGCTGAAATGGACCTTGGCGTCGCTCATCTTATCTACCACCCTCTTTACAGCCGCCTCTATCTGCTCTCTGGGGCCGAACTTCACCGCTGCCATGAGAGCCGCCTCATCCCTGCCGTCGAACCGGAGCAGCCCGCTGCTCACAGGCTCCACATCATTTATATAGATGGTGCTGCCGGACCCCACGATGGCTTTATAGCCCAACGCATCCAGCGCAGATTTGTAGGAGGCGCTGATATCCCTTAAATCCTGGCAGCTGTGTCCGACGCCCACAGTCACAGGCACCTCCAGTATTTTCCTCGTCTCCTTGCATATGTCCCCCAGAATGTCGATGAGGCCTGTCTGGCTGTTATCCCCACCGATCGCCGCAATAAGCGCCAGCTCGGAGCCGGAGGTCCCGGAGGAGGTGAACACCGTACACCTGCAGTACTTCTCCAGCTTCTCCCCAAAAAGCTGTTTGACGGAGATGGGAATCAAGTCCTTTTCTTTGTGAAGGGGAAGCTCTGTTCCCGGATCCTCCTGCTCTATATCGATGGCTGCAGCCACCCATTTCTTGGCGTCCTCCAGAGGGATGTGGTACTCTCTGAGCCGGGCGTCCAGATTCTCGCTCGAGGCGGCGCCCCCTACCAGCTCGTTTAAAAACTGTTCCCTCAATATAGGAAGGCTCCTTCTGTAGTTCTCCCTCAGAAGGTTTACGTTGCGTTTCTGCTCTATCTCTTCGTCCAGGCTGGCTTTGATGCGCTTTAAGATGGCGGTCAGTTCCTCCACATTCACAGGCTTCAGGATATACTCCGTCACATTCAGCTTAATGGCCTGCTTGGCATACTCAAAATCATCATACCCTGAGAAAATTACAATCTTGACGGAGGGGTATCTCTGGCGCACACGTTCGGCCAGAGCCAGACCGTCCATATAAGGCATACGGATATCCGTGAGTATTACGTCCGGCTCCAGGCTTCCACCTTCTCCAGGGCGTCCTGCCCGTTCTCCGCATCGCCCGCCACGGAAAATCCCGCATTCTCCCAATCTATTTTTTGATGATGCTCTTTCTTACCTCTTCCTCGTCATCCACCAGGATTATCCTGTATAAATCCATCCAGCATCCCTTCCCTCTGTTGATTTTGTCCAGGCGCCTGCTCCCGGCCTGCATATATTAAATTATACAATGGGTTCCTTATTTTTGCAAATCTTTGAGACACAGGGCGGCTTATGACTTCTGATAAGTATAAATAATATATCAATCATATTGTCCTGTATTGCTAATATATGTTATGATAGCTTTGGATTAGCTTGTTATACAGGCAGCTGATACTGCAGACACATAGAACGGAGCCGTGTAACTGTTACGGATAAATCACACAGAAGGAGTCAGGCATATGGGCGGAATATTTGGAGTTGCATCTAAGAACAGCTGTACACTGGATCTTTTTTCGGAGTGGATTACCACTCTCATCTCGGAACCAGACGGGGCGGCATGGCCGTATACGGCGATCAGGGTTTCACCAGGTCCATTCACAATATTGAAAATACACCCTTTCGTACAAAATTCGACGGAGATCTGAACGAGCTGGAGGGGCGGCTGGGAATCGGATGTATTTCCGACAATGAACCCCAGCCTCTTTTGATTCAGTCCCATCTGGGCAGCTTTGCCATCACTACCGTAGGCAAAATCAACAATGAGGAAGAATTGGTGAGGGATGCATATGAGAACGGCCATATTCATTTTATGGAAATGAGCCGGGGGCGGATCAACGCCACCGAGCTGGTGGCCGCCCTCATCAACCAGAAGGCTTCCCTGCTGGAGGGCCTTCAGTACGCCCAGGACAAGATTCAGGGGTCAATGACCATCCTTCTTTTGACGCCTGAAGGAATCTACGCCTCCAGGGACAAATACGGCAGAACTCCCATTGTAATCGGAAAAAAGGAGGACGCCGTCTGCGCCTCCTTTGAGAGCTTCGCATACATCAATCTGGGATATACGGACTACAGGGAATTAGGGCCGGGGGAAATTGTATTTATAACGCCGGAAGGGGTGGAAACCTGGCGCCCCCCAGGGATGAGATGAAAATATGCGCCTTTTTGTGGGTATATTATGGTTATCCCAATTCCACCTATGAGGCGTCAATGTGGAGGAGATGCGCTATGAATGCGGAAGGCTGCTTTCCAGGCGGGACCAGGCCCAGCCTGATATAGTGGCCGGAGTTCCCGACTCCGGAATCGCCCACGCCATCGGCTATGCCAACGCCTCGGGCGTTCCCTTTGCCAGGCCTTTTATCAAATATACGCCCACCTGGCCCCGCTCCTTCATGCCTCAGAACCAGGGGCAGAGAAGCCTCATTGCCAGGATGAAGCTGATACCTGTGGATGCGCTGATTCGCAGCAAAAAGCTTCTGCTGATCGATGATTCCATTGTAAGGGGCACCAGCTGGGGGAAACTACGGAATTTCTTTATCAGAGCGGCGCCAGGGAGGTTCATATACGCCCGGCCTGTCCCCCTCTTATGTTTGGCTGCCCTTATCTGAACTTTTCCCGCTCCTCCTCGGAGCTGGATTTGATCACCCGGCGGATTATCCGCAGCAGGGAAGGGGACCAGGTAGGGGATGAGGTCCTCTCAGACTATGCCGATCCGGACAGCCGGAATTATGGGGAAATGATCGAGGAGATTCGGAAACAGCTGAATTTTACTTCCCTGCGGTATCACAGGCTGGATGATCTCATTGAGTCCATCGGCATATCTCCCTGTAAGCTTTGCACTTACTGCTGGAGCGGAAAAAATAGAGGCTGTGTGCCGGCCCTCATTGGTTCCGGCGGGAAAGCTGGTACAGCAATGCATTGCAGATAGCGGCAGCCACGTTGCTGCCGCCTTTTCTTCCTCTGGCGACGATATACGGGGTCTGTTCCAGCTCTAGAATCAGCTCCTTGGACTGGACCACATTGACAAAGCCTACGGGGGCGCCGATAATAAGGGCGGGGGCTATGCGGCCCTGGGTTATCAGCTGATAAATGCGGACCAGGGCAGTGGGGGCATTTCCCACGGCAAAGATAACAGGGCGGTCAAAACTTTCCCTGCCGTAGAGAGCGGCCGCCTTGTCCATGCTGGCCACGGCCCTGGTGGTTCCCTCCGCCCTGGCTTTCTCCGCCACATCCTCATGGGCCATAAAGCAGACGGCCTCACCTCCCAGGGCATGCAGACTCTTCTTATTAATGCCCGAGAGCCCCATATTTGTATCTGTAATAATCACGGCTCCCCTTCTCAGGGCCTCCAGGCTTTTTCAACGGCGCAGGGGGAAAACACAAGGTTATCCGCATAGGAAAAATCCGCGGTGGTATGAATGGTCCGCTTGATCACCAGCTCCTGCTCCTTGTCCAGGGTTTTCCCCATGGCCTCCAGCTCCTCCTGTATAATCTCAAAGCTGCGCCGTTCAATCTCTCCGGGAAGCATCTGCTCCAACTCTGTCTCTTTCATATGATTGTTCTCCTCTATCCGATGTTAATGTGCAGGCGCTGTGGGTTTCCGGACGCGCTGCAGAGCGTATCATCTCCGGTATTCCAGTCCCATCATATCATAAATTTTCTCCATATCCAGCGTCTCCCTGAGCACATCCGCCAGCTTGTCGTACTGCTTTTCTCTGTAAGCCTTATAATCCGGGCGCTCCATCTCCTCCAGGGTCACCCCTTTTTATCCGCCAGTGCTTTGATAACCGCCTGGGCGATCCCCGGACCGTCGAATATGCCGTGTACATAAGAGCCGTAGATATTTCCCCGGTTCCATCCGTCTGTCCGCACCCGCCTGGATTCCGGCGTGGGCTCCTTCTTATCCTGTACCTCCATAAGGTAGGCCGCAGGCCTGCAGATCTCCGGTTCGGGCCTCCACGTACACAGGCGCGCTGTGTCAATAACGCCGTTCTCACGGTTGATTTCACTCTGGCCCATGTGGATTTCATAGCCTGTGAACCGGCGTCCCGACAGGGTTCCAGGCATCCGTCCAGTTCCCCGAAGGAGCCTTCCACCTGGGTCCTGGTCTTTTCCCTGTGAAACTCCGTCCTTAGAGGCAGAAGGCCCATGCCTTCCTCCTCCCTGGAGGAACAGGCTTCCACTCCCTCCCCGTCGCTCAGCTTCTCCCCCATCATCTGGTAGCCTCCGCAGATCCCCCAAAGGGGAACCTGGCGGTCCGCCAGCTTGAGAACGGCTGATTCCAGGCCGCTCTGGCGAAACCACATCAAATCCTCTATGGTGCTTTTAGTTCCGGGCAGGAAAACCATATCCGGGTTTCCCAGCTGCGGCAGCCTGGAAACATACCGGACCCTGACGCCCGGAAAGCTGGAGAACACATTAAAATCCGTAAAATTAGATATCCGCGGAAAACGGATAACAGCCAAATCGATTCCCGCCGTCCCGGAGCCCTCCCCCGGCTCCAGCCTTGGGCTGAGGCTGTCCTCGTCCTCCAGGTCTATATCCATGTAAGGCACCACCCCCACCACCGGAATGTGGCACAGCTCCTCCAGCATCTCACAGCCGGGGTCCAGTATACTCTTATCCCCCGGAATTTGTTGATAATAAGCCCCTTTATCCTGGCCCTCTCGGCATCGGACAGCAGCGCCACCGTTCCGTAAAGCTGTGCAAAGACCCCTCCCCTGTCAATGTCTCCCGCCAAAAGCACCGGGGCTTTCGCCATCTCAGCCATGCCCATATTCACAATGTCATCTTCCTTCAGGTTGATCTCGGCAGGGCTGCCGGCCCCCTCAATTACGATGATATCGCAGGCCTCTGCCAGACGGTTATAGGCGGCCAGAATCTCCGGAATCAGCTCCTTTTTGAATGCAAAATATTCCTTTGCCTTCATGTTGCCCCTGGAAATTCCGTTGACAATCACCTGGGACCCCACATCCGTGGTGGGTTTTAAAAGGATGGGGTTCATGTCCACAGAAGGAGGAATCCCGGCGGCCTCGGCCTGCACCGCCTGGGCCCGCCCCATCTCCAGCCCTTTTGCCGTTATAAATGAGTTCAGAGCCATATTCTGGGATTTAAAGGGAGCCACCCGGTATCCGTCCTGGGCAAAGATACGGCAGAGCCCCGAGGCCAGCATGCTCTTTCCCGCATTGGACATAGTTCCCTGTATCATAATTGGTTTCGCCCAGCTTTTTTCATGTTTTTTCTCCTCAATGTGTATTTGGAACAGAGCATCCTGTTCCAGCGTCCTGCTCCTCCTCCATCACCTTCCTGATTCGGTCCGCCAGGACTTCATTTTCCGCTCTCGTCCTGACGCAGATTCGGTAATAGGAAGAATCCAGGCCAGGGTAATTGCCGCAGCTGCGGATTAAAATCTTCTGCTCCAGCAGCCGGTGATACAGCCATCCCTCGGGAACCGCCGCTTTTCCGGCGGTGCGTTTCCCTGTCCCGGACTCCGGCAGATGGCGGAAAAACAGATAATTGGCCCTGGAATCATAGACCCGGAACCCCCATATCCTCCAGCTGTGCCTTAAGCCACTGCCGCTCCCTGCCGATGAGCGCTCTTGCAGCTTTTACATATGCCTCCTCCTTCAGGGCGGCCTCCCCCGCTTTCTGGGCCGGGCCTGATACGGACCAGGGCTGGCGGACCCGGGTCAGGGCCTCCAGCAGCGTAACATCCGATGAGAGTCCGTAGCCCAGCCTCAGGCCCGCCATGGCGTAGAGCTTGGTAAACGCCTTTAATACAAAGAGGTTTTTGAAGCGTTCCAGGGCGGGAATCACGGAGCATGCCTCCCGCTCCTCCATAAAATCGCAGAAACACTCGTCCACAACCAGCAGGACGCCCGCGGTCTGGCATTCCCCGGCCAGCTCCTCCACCTCTTCTTTTTCAGAGGGACCCCGGTGGGATTGTTGGGGTTGCATATGAACGCCATGTCATAAGGCTCCCCCTTCTCTTTCCCTTTCCTGATAAGGCCGCATATGGCCTCTATATCGGGAACAAACCCTTTTTTCTCATCCAGTAAAAGATGGTCCACTCTGGCGCCCGCTGCTCTCATGGCCTGTTCATACTCCGTAAACGTAGGGCTCAGGACCAGCCCCCGCCCAGGCGCAGGGCCGCTGCCAGACCGAAGATCAAATCCGCAGCCCCGTTGCCGCAGATAATATACTCTGCCGGAATTTTGTGATGGCGCTCCAGCGCCTGTCTCAAGCCCGGCATGCGCTGTCGGGATAAAGAGAAAAGGCCGGGCCCTCCACACATTGAGCCAGAGCCCTTCTGACTCCCGGAGGCAGTCCCAGGGGATTAATATTGGCAGAATAGTCCAGTTCAATTTCACGGCTGTAAATGTCGCCTCCATGTTGATATTCCATCTCTGTACACGCTCCCTGTAGTTTTATCGGTGACTCAGGCTTTGCCGGCAGCTGCGGCGGGCTGTATGCCACAGGCCGGGACAATGGTGAAACGCCTCCGGGAAAAAGTTAAGTTCAGATACACGCCATCACTGCCAGTATGGCCGCCAGCATCACTTCCGTCCCCAGCATCAGCCTGTTTGCCCTTCTGATATCCTCCGGCTCTATCTCCCTCTCGCGATCCCCGATAAACGCCTTTTTGTGGAGTTCTCCAAAATACCATGCATCTCCCGCCAGCCGCAGCCCCAGCGCTCCCGCACAGGCCGCCTCACCGTGGGCCGCATTGGGGCTTTCGTGTTTTTTCCTGTCTCTCAGAAATATGCGAAGGCTTTTTCCTCCGTCCATCCCCGGAAGAATAAAGGCCGTTGCAATCATAAGGCAGCCTGTAATCCGGGCCGGAATAAAATTCAGGAAATCATCCAGTCTGGCCGCCGTTCTTCCAACTCCATATAGTTCTCGTTCTTATATCCAATCATGGAATCCATGGTATTTACCGCTTTATAAAAAGTCCCGCCGGCAGGTCCCAAAGCCATCATAAAAAGAAAGGGGGCCACGACTCCGTCCGAGGCGTTCTCCGCCACCGTCTCCACTGCCGCCCTTGCAATCCCCCTCCTCGTCCAGAACGCCGGTGTCCCTTCCCACAATCATAGACACATTCTTCCTGGCCCCCTCCCCTGGCCCCCAGCTCCCAGGCTGCGGCAGACCTTCATGCTCTCCCTTTGCAGGCTTTTCGCAGCCAGCATTTCATAGCATATAACCGTCTCCAGCGCAAGGGGAATAAACCACAGGCCGGGCATGGTGAAATATCTCACGCCCTCCAGGGCCAGCCAGGGCAGAAGCCCCCATGACAGACACATGACCAGAACCAGCAGAAACCCTGCCAGCCTCTCCCTGCCCTTAAGCCTTCCTCTCAGTCCCCTCTCCAGCCCCGCTATCATACTCCCCATAAGGCGCACCGGGTGGGGGAAAGAATAGGGATCCCCCAGGATCCAGTCCAGCACACAGCCAAAAAGCAGGGCCGCCCAGTGAAATTTCCATAACTCCAGCCAACCTGTCCACATTCCGCACAAACCTCACCGTCATTTAATTCTCTGTCCGATTCCACAGCACACGCGCCACACCTGGCTGGCCCTGGAGGCCGCCATGCAGCAGATCCGGCCCGTCTCTTCCCTGTATATACGCTCAAAGTATTCCACAGGAACGATTCCGCAGCCAATCTCATCCGTCACAAGAATGCGGCCCGCCCCTTCATCCGCCAGACTCTGTACAAGCAGGGAAGCCAGATCTGCAAGCTCCTTCTCTGTCCACACATGTCCTTTCTCCCGGGAAGCCCGGAAGATGGAGGAGCCGGTCCGGCCCGGAAGCGCTCCCGCCTCCCCCAGCATGACCCGCCGGACAAACAGGTGGAAGTTCCAGCCGTACTTCTCCTTCATAAAAGTTTCCCAATCCGCACAGCTTCCGTCGCACCAGACCCCCGATCCCCCCTGGGGGAGATCCATCAAAACACTCTGGGAAAATGCTTTCTTTCCCTGGCAGTTTCCCCCTGTAACAAGGATCATCCCATTACTCCTCCTCTAAAAACTATATGGATCAAAAGAACAATGCCCCCGAAGCTGACAGCCTCGCAGATTTGCAGAAAACAGCCTGCCAAATCGCCTGTGACTCCCCCGAATTCCCGCTGGGACATCCGGTAATACCAGGCAAATACCAGAAGCTGAAGCGACAGAACTGCCAGACCGCATATCAGGCCATATTTTCCTGCCAGGCCGGAAGCCGCCGCACAGATTGCCGCCCATGCCAGCAGCGCCGGTTTTTCCGCCTGCTTCTTTGCGGCGCCTGCAAACCCGGCAGCCAGCCCGTCTTTTTTGGCGGGAGGAAAGGCTACCACCGAAAGGCCGCTGAGGGAACGCTCCATTGTAAATATCACTCCCGGAAGAAGATAGAAAACCCCTCTGAAGGGCTGGTTCACGGCCAGCAGCGACGTGTATTCATAAAATATCCCTGTATAGAGGAGCATGTAAACCGCCAGGGATATGACGGCAAAGGCCCCTATATGGGGATCCTTAAGTATGTCCAGCTTTTTCGCCCTGTCCCCGTATGAGTGGAGGGCGTCCATGGTATCCAGAAAGCCGTCCATATGAATCCCGCCTGTAACCAGAAGGGGAAGGGCCGCCCCCGCCAGCGCCGTGAACAGCCGGGTGAACCGGAACACATTGACCCCCAGCCAGAACCACAGCCCCAGTACGGCTCCTTCCAAAAGTCCTACAACCGGAAACCAGCACATCACATAAGCCATGCGCTCCTTGGTCCACTCCACTCCGGGCATGGGGATTTTAGAATACATGGATACGGCGATTATGCAGGAATAAAGTCCTCTCATTTTTCCAATGCTCCTTTCACACAGGCAGGAGGCGGCTTTAAGACAACCGGAATGCCGAACACCACTTCCACCACCTGATCTGCCATATCCGCCAGACGGCGGTTCAGGAGTCCCATCAGCCGGATATAATCCATGGTTTCCCGGTCATAGGTTCTGCCGTCGCGCCCCACCTCATTGGTAACAATTACCATGTCGTCTGCCCGGGCCGCAACCGAGGCGATATCCCGGGCAAGGCCGGAGGCCAGAGCCTCTATGCTTCCCCCTTCTCCCAGGGTACGGCCGCCGAACATCTCATTGGCTGCCAGGTTGGACACACATTCCAAAAGTACGGAGCTTTTGCCTTCTTCCCTGCCCCCGTCCAGCTTCAGGCTCCCCAGGTCCCGCAGGCGCTCCACCGTAATAAAGCCCTTTCCCTGCCGCAGTCTCCTGTGGCGTTGAACCTTGGCCCGCCCTTCCTCCCCGAACACCTCCATCGTGGCGATATAATACCTGACCTGAGAGTTAAGGCTCAGAACCAGTTCTTCGCCATATTCGGATTTTCCGCTTCCGCTTCCGCCTGTAACTAAGGTTATCATCCACCCGCTCCCTCCCGGCCCGGTTTGAAATCCGCTTTCCGCCGGACCCGCGGCCCGGTTTGTGAAAATGAATGTTCAAACACGCTCTAGGCCAAATGTTCATATTGCTCTACATGAATCTCCTCAAAGCTGCTCATCTGCCCGTAGACGGCAGCGGCCATGTCCAGCAGAGGGAAACAGGCGGCCGCCCCCGTACCCTCGCCCAGGCACATTCCCGCCTGAATCACAGGAGTGAGGCCCAGAGCGTCCAGAACCAGTCCCCCAGCCGGTTCCGCAGACCGGTGGGAGGCCAGAAGATATCCCTTTACATTGGGGCAGAGGCCTGCCGCAGCCAAAGCCGCAGCTCCTGTTATAAGGCCGTCCAGAACCACAGGAAGGCGGCAGAGGCCGCAGCCCACATAAAATCCGGCCAGCGCGGCCAAATCCAGCCCTCCCACCTTTGACAGCACGTCCACCGGATCGCGCCTGTCCGGCCGGTGAAGAGCCAGGCCTTCTTTTATCACACGGATCTTGCGCCTGTACCCCTCGGTGGTCAGTCCCGCCCCGCGACCCGTGACGGCTTCAGGTTCTGCATCCAAAAGAACCGAGAGAACTGCGCTGCTGGTAGTGGTATTGCCGATTCCCATCTCGCCGGATCCCGCCAGTTCATAGCCCTGTGATTTCAGTTCAACCGCCAGGGCGATGCCCGTCTCTATGGCCTGAACAGCCTCCTCCCTGCTCATGGCAGGTCCCTCCAGGAAACTGCGGGTTCCATCCGCAACTCTGCGCATGAGGACGCCCTCAACCGGCGTTTTTGACGCCATGCCCACATCCACCGGAATCACGTCCGCCCCTGCCTGCGTTGCCATAATGCAGACGCAGGAGCGCCCCGCCGCCATATTGCCCGCCACAATGGCAGTTACCTCCTGTCCCGTCTGGGTAACGCCCTCCCGGACGATTCCGTTGTCCGCACACATTACCGCAATGGCTTTTCTGCCGATGGATATACGGGAACTTCCCTGAGCCCCTGCAATACGGATAATATCCTTCTCCAGCTCTCCCAGGCTGTTCAGAGGCTTGGCCACCTTGTCCCAGCGCAGGGCAGCTTCCAGGGCTGCCGTTCCGTCAGGCTCTTTTACCAACTTTACCGCTTCTTCTACCGTCATATAACCGATCCCTCTTGTACACTTTTATATGCAATACATTTTTCCGCAAAACGCTGAACCCACCGGGGACAGGAGCCGTAATAAAGATGAGGAAAACCGGCCACCGTATTCTTGGCTGCGCGCATACAGGGCCAGCTTCTCTTTCCCACAGGTTTCACTGCAGTCATGGCATACTCCTTCTCGTCACAGGCGCAATCCCAGTAGTGGAATTCATGGGCTTTTATAGGATCCCCCTGTTCCAGAAAAGGAAGCTCCCTGTCCGCCGTCACAGTGATGTAGCCGAATCTGGGGTTTCTCCCCACCCGGCATCCCCTCCCCTTAAACACTCCCGCCATGGATAAACCCTGCCGTCCGCTCCCTCCAGCTCTTCCAAAAGATAAAGATATCCGCCGCATTCGCCGAGAATGGGCATCCCGTCTCTTGCAGCCTCCCTTACGGCTCGTTTCATGGAGTAATTCCCACTCAGAGCCCCTGCATAATTTTCCGGATAACCGCCTCCCAGAATCATGCCCCCCAGCCCCGGAGGCAGCTCTTTGTCATGAACAGGGCTAAAGTAAACCAGCCGGGCCCCTGCCGCCTCCATAGCCTCCAGATTTTCCCTGTAGTAAAAGCAAAAGGCCTCATCCATGGCAATACCCAGCCGGAATTTTCCCGGACAGGTCCGGCTGCCGAGTCCGGCTGTACCCTCTTTTAAAAGAGCGCCTCCTGCGTCTGATAAACCGCTCTCCCCTGTTTTATCCCTGTCTCCTCCCCCCATTTGCACAATGAGATCCAGATCCAGGCTTTTCTCCAGGCAGTCCGCCAGCCGCTCCATCTGCAGCTTAAGCCCCCCAATCTCATCCGGAAGCACCAGGCCCAGATGGCGGCTGTCCACCTTCAGGAAATCCAGCTCCGGCACATATCCTGCCACAGGCACCCCAAGACGCCCTTCCACTTCCGCCTTCATACTGCCGTACATGCCAGGGGACATGCGGTTAAAAATAACCCCTGCTATCTGGTTGCGCCGTCCCTTTCCTGAATTCTCCTTTCCCTGGTTCCGGCTGCCCTTGCCTGTGTCGAACTCCAGAAACCCCTGAATCTGCGCCGCGATGGAAAGACCGGCTCCGTGGGCGTCCACCACCAGAAATGCCGGAAGTTCCAGGGTCTCAGCCACCTCCCAGGCGGAGGCCTTTAACGACACTCCGCCCAGGCCGTCATAGTATCCCATAGCCCCCTCGGCCACAGCAAACTTCCCAAGGCTGTATCTTAGAAATTTGTCTCTCATCTGCTCAGGCCCTTCAAAAACAGATCCAGGCAGCCGCTCTCCACGCCGAGGACGTTCCTGTGGAACAGGCCGTCGATATAATCCGGTCCGCATTTAAAGCAGAAGGCTTCAACCCCTTCGTTTCAAAAGGCCAGAAGGCCGCAGGTTATCATGGTTTGCCGCTTCCGCTTTTGGGAGCCGTTATCATAATTCCAGACATTCAATCTCCTCTTTTCCTGCAGACGGATACTGCATCACTGCAATGTAGACGGGATTCTGCGCCTTGGGCATGCGATAATTTCCTATCTGCTCCACGGGGGCGGCCAGAATCTGAACCATCTCCGTATCCTCAAATTCAAAGGTTCTCATGCATTCCAGGATCTCCCCCACAGTCTCCAGGGTGATCGCATTTGCCACCATCCGCACCTGAGGGTTGGCTGCCAGAAGGCGCGCCACAATCTCCCTCATCCTGCCGTTGCTGCCGCCGATAAATGCATGAGTGGGCGGCGTGAGCCCTTCCAGAGCCTCAGGCGCCTCCCCTTCCACAATGTGAAACCCGGACCAGCTTCCATGAAACTTCTGGCAGTTGGATTCTATGAGCTGCAGCGCCTCACGTTTCCGCTCAATGGCGTACAATTCTCCGCCGCCGTCCCTGCGCCGGATGGCCATTCCCATTTCCACCGCCACAGAGCCCGTTCCCGAACCAATGTCATAGCACACTGCGCCGTCCCCAATCCGCAGCTTTTCCAGTGAAATCCTGCGCACCTCAGCCTTTGTCATAGGCACCTGCCCCCGGATAAACTGGTCGTCTGAGGGACCGGCCTCAGGATAGAGTCTGCCCTCATCGGCGTCAGGGTTCTCCACCAGCACGCAGGCCAGGCTGCCGAAGGGCTGGTGTTCATCCTCCATAAGCAGCTCGGCGGGAGTCATCTCCCAGGTAATACGCTCATCCTCGTAGGAGAAATTTTCCCCCGCCCACAGCTTAACGCCGCTCATACCGCTGCTCACCAGCTGGCGGCACAGGCCGGACACGCCTCCACCTCCTCCCAGAAGTATGAAGGAACTTCTGTACTTCCTTATATGGCCCACTGCGTCGCAATCACGGCCGTGGCTGCTGAGAGGACGGACATTCTGCCAGCTTTTTCCCAGCCTGGAGCAGATGTAGGAGAGGCTGGAAACACCGGGCACATACTCCACATCCCAGCCCTCCCTCATGAATGCCTTTCCGGCAGCCTCAGCGCCGCTGTAAAAGCCGGTATCCCCTGAAAGGACCAAAGCCGCCTCATCCCACCGGAAGCTTCCCAGCCACTGAACCATCTCACTTGGCTTGTAGGTGGCAAAATACGCTTGTTTTCTGTAAATCCCCGGACACTGTCCAGCATCCGGTCCGCCCCCATAATCACCTGGGCCGCCTCCAGACAGTCCATCGCCCTGCCTGTAAGCTGATCCTCGCTGCCCATTCCGATTCCTACAAGATAAACGATTGGCTGTATATCATCCATATATGTCTCATCCTTCCTTTTGCTCAATCCATTCCCAGACCTGTCTTTTTATCTCCTCCAGGGGAAGCCCTTCCTCCATGCCCGGCCGTTCTATGACCACAGCCACCGCTCCCTCCAGACCGGCCGCCCGGATTTTCTCCAGAAATCCCCCTGCCCTGCCTCCATCCTTCGTTACAAGAAGGAGCAGTTGTAGTTTCTCAGCTGCCGGCGGTTGGCTTCCTCCGAAAAGGGGCCCTGGGCCGCAATGATATGCTCCGCTTCTATCCCCAGCCTTTGGCAGGCTTCCACAGCAGGGGCGGCAGGGAGAATTCTTACGATTAGCCGGCTTTTGTAATCCTCCAGGCGGGAATAGGCAGCCAGCTCCTTGCTTCCTGTGGTGACCAGAATCCTGCCCTCCCTGCCGGAGAGCCATTTTACGGCATCCTCCACCCTTGCAACCCGGACAACGGGCGGTTTTCCCTCCGCCTCCCCCTTTTCAGGTTCCCCGGATTCCCCTTCCCGCAGACACCTGAGCAGCCGGATCCCCTCTCTGTCTTTCCAGGCAGTCCGTATATTCTCCGAAACCTCCACCGCATAGGGGTGGGTTGCGTCGATGATAAGGCCCGGCTGTTCTTCCTCTATAAGTTTTTTAATCCCCGCGGCGTCCAGACGGCCCGTACGGACTCTCAGCCCCGGCGGCAGCAGATCCCTTCCATATTCCGTAGCCACACACACCAGCATCGGGCAGTCCAGTCCTGAAATATATTCTGCCAGCAGGCGGCCCTCTGTGGTTCCGCCAAAAAGCAGAAGCCGCCTGCCGCCTTTACTCACCGCGCCCCTCAAACCGGTAGCCTCTGGGCGTCACCATGCGCCCGCCCTGTCTCACGGTCCGGGAATTTCCGATATAGACAGTTGTAAACATATCCACCTGCCGGTCCTTCAGCTCCCCCAGGCTCAGAACCTCCGTCTCCTGCCCTTCCCGTCCGATATTTTCACAAGGCCGCAGACAGTGTCCTCCCCCCTCCAGGCCATGATACGCACACAGGCCTGCCTGAGGTAATCCGGCCTGCCCTTGCTGGCAGGATTGTAAATGCAGATAACGAAATCGGCTGCCGCAGCCGAATCTACCCGTTTCCAGATTGTGTCCAGAGGGGTCAGCCTGTCGCTGAGGCTGATAACGGCAAAATCATGCATCAGCGGCGCGCCCAGAACCGCAGCGCCTGCGTTAGCCGCAGTTACGCCAGGTATGACCTCCACCTCCACGCCGGGATATTCCCCGGACAATTCCAGCATCAGCCCCGCCATTCCATAGACGCCGGCATCGCCGCTGCATATCATTGCCGTATTCTTTCCCTCCGCACAGCGCTCCAGGGCCCTGCGGCACCGCTCTTCCTCTCTTGTCATACCAGTTGTAAGAAATTCTTTTTCAGGAAAATACGCCCGGACCAGATCCACATACACCGTATACCCGGCAATCACCTGGCACTGTTCCAGCACAGCCAGGGCCTGGCCCGTCATCTGCGCCCTGCTTCCGGGTCCCATACCCACCACATACATGACGCCGGGAACCGAATTGGTTCTTCCCTCCTGAATTCCGTGGTGAATTGAGGATCGTACAGCTTGGAGCGCTGGTATCCCTTCTGCCCACGCTCTCTCCCACTACAATCAGCGCAGTCTTTCTAATCTGTTCCTGATCAGCAGCCTGGGCCAGCGTCCCCACAGTGCAGCGCACCACCTTTTCATCAGGCCAGGTGGCCTTGTACACAATGGCGGCCGGAGTCTGGGGACTGCAGCCCCCCGCCTTCAGCTCCTCCGATAACTCCCCCAGCATTCCTGCGCTCAGAAATACCACCATCGTGGATCTGTGAGCCGCCATGCTGCGGATAGATTCCCGCTCAGGCACCGGAGTCCTTCCTGCCATTCTTGTGATAATTACGCTCTGCGTAATGCCGGGAAGGGTATATTCCATCTCCAGGGCTGACGCGGCCCCGCAAAAAGAACTGACGCCGGGGCAGATGTCATAGCGGATCCCTTTGCTGTCCATCCAATCCATCTGCTCTCTCACGGCCCCATAAAGGCAGGGATCCCCTGTATGAAGCCTGACTGTCACAAGCCCCCCTTTCTCCGCCCTCTCCACAGTTTCCATCACTTCCTCCAGGGTCATCTGCGCGCTGTCATAGAGCTGCGCTCCTTCCCCTGCAATTTCCAGCAGCTCCTTATTAACCAGGGATCCTGCATATATAATTACATCCGCCTTTTGGAGAAGGCTGTATCCTCTCACTGTAATCAGATCCACCGCCCCCGGACCTGCTCCAACTATATGTACCATAAAATCCGCCTTTCCCGGAGTCTGTTAAAATCAGTCCGTGTTTTAAATTTTCCTTCATCCGGCCGCAGGCCGCAGGAGATTGACCAAATGGGGGGACAGGCGGTTTATCCGTCACCGTGACCGCCCTTCTCCCCGGCGGAAATATTCCGCCATTCCCCCGGCGCCGGAGGTCATTCCCAGTATCCCCCGCTCATTGGTAAATATAACCGCCTCTACGGCAAGCCTGCCTCCCGCCCTGCCTTTCAGATGGCGCTCCACAGCTTCCGTCACCAGCTTCATCACGCCTTCCCTGAGGCCTTCCTCAGACTCCAGCTTTCTCAGCGCGTCATCCACTGTGATGGAGGCCAGAATCTGCCTCACCAGTTCCCTGCTGCAGCCCCCAGGCCCCCGGCGTAGGCCGCCAGCACCTCCATCCTGCCGTCCGCCGCCGAGGAGTGGGTATTCATCACCCCTGCAGCCACCTTTATGAGCTTTCCCCCATGTCCGATGAGAAGAAGTCCCCGGGCCCCCTCCTCCGCTGCCATGTCAATTGTATTTCCTATGAAGTTGCTGCATTTTACCGCCAGATCCAGATCCAGCCCCATGGCATTTTTCAAAAATTGCTGTCCGTAATTGCCGGGGGTCGCTATCACATGGCGCTGTCCTTCCAGAACCTTCTGCCGCAGTTCCAGCCGGATGGTTTCCAGCAGCGCCCTTTCGCTCATAGGCTCCACCAGGCCGCTGGTTCCCAGAATCGATATGCCTCCCTCGATTCCCAGCCTGCCGTTAAAGGTCCTGGCCGCCGCCTCCACCCCCTCAGGAACGCTTATCTCTATCCACAGGCTTCCCTGGAAATGCTCCTGACGGCAGATTTTCTCCACCTGGGTAAAGATCTGTCGCCTGGGCACAGGGTTGATTGCAGCTTTTCCCACTTCACAGCTAAGTCCCTCCTTTGTAACTGTTCCGACCCCCACTCCACCTGTCAAAACAGATGGATTCCCCCATTCTCATGTTCATAGCAACCACTTTCACATGATTTCCATTTTTTCCATCTCCGGGTTCTCTGGAAATGCGGCTGTAGACAAGGCAGCCGCTGGTCACATCCGGGTCGTCCCCCCCATCCTTTCTGACGGCGCAGGAAGCCCACATTTCCCCTGATGCGATCTCCTCTATCTCCAAATCCAGCAGGACTCCTCCGGGAGTCTCAATCTTCACCTGCCTATGGGTTCACGGCGCAGCAACAGAACGGCAGCCGCCAAGGAAGCCGCTGCCGCACAAGTACCTGTAGTATATCCCCATCTCAATTTTTTCCGATTCTTGTCGATGTACGATTCTCCCATAGCCCACCTGCTGTCCCTCATAACTACGAAAAAGTATATCACATCCCTATGAGTTTCTCAATGTCAAATTACCTTTGGGTGTATCAAAACCTTCGCCCATGCCGCCCTTCTTGACTCCAAATCTCCTGCCATGCGCCCGGCTCCCCCATGTTCAAGGGCGATCCAGAGCCTTCAGCTTTACCTGCTCCTGTGCGGCGGCCAGGGCCACGCCGCCGCCTGTCCGCTTATGTAGAACCAGACGTCCGCCTTCCGCCGTACACGCCCTCTCACAGACATTTCCCACGCCTACGGTTTTTTAACAAACTCTGATTCCTCAAAGGTTCCCTCAACCGCCCCCAGCGCTCCGGCAGAATAGCACTTTAGCTCCCAGTCCCTTCTCTCTGTCAGAGCCAGCAGACAGGCCTCATCCGCCTTAACGTCAATGGTGGCCAAAGCCTTAACGGCCCCGGGATGTATATTCCCGTCTCTCAATGCCGACTCGATCTCCCTCTCCAGTGTGTTCTCATCCGTCCCCCTGCGGCAGCCCACCCCCAGAATAATGCACCTGGGTACAAGAAGCAGGCAGGGCTTCTCAAATCTTCCGTTTTCCGTGGTAATCCGTATGTTTATCTCACACTCCCTGTCCACGCAGCCTTTGGGCGTCCAGCAGCCCTTCTCCCTGTCTTTGAAAGGGAAATCGCTGAAAAATCCAACCGGTTTCCCCTCCAGAAGGCTGGCGGATACCTCCTTTGCCAGCCTCCGGTCCGTAACCGCCAGGTTGTTTTTCACGGCAAAAACATCCACTGCAAAGATTCCCCTCACATCGGTGGCAGTGGTAATCACCGGCAGGGCCCCGATTGCAGCGGCAATCCTTTCAGCCAGCTCGTTGGCTCCTCCTACATGGCCGGACAGCAGAGGGACGGCAAAGCGTCCCGCCTCATCCACCACAATCACAGCCGGATCCTCCATCTTATCTTTCACATAGGGGCAACGGCCCTCACTGCAATTCCCGCAGCGCCGACGAACACCAGATTTCTTCCTTCCGCAAAGGCGAAGCCAGTCCACTCTGCCAAGCTCCGGTCCTGCTGCGCAACCCCGTCGGCCCTCCACTCAGGCCTGAAAAAGCGTTGGGGCACATATCCTTTGCAGTCCCAGCCCTCCTGCAAGAAGGAAGCGCAAAGCCTGGCGCAAAGCAGAGAGCCTCCCTCTGTAAAACCTGCAATACTCAGTTTCATCTCCGGGCCCGTCCTTTCCTCTGTAAATTTCCTAAAAACGCCCGGAACCTATCCGGACCTATTCCAGTATAGCGGATTTTTATTCCTGTTGCAACGCCTCCTGCTTCAGTTCCCTCTTCCGCTTGGTTATCAGTCCGCCGATCTTTCCGCTTTCTTTGGCGGTAAGGCTTCTCCAGCCCCCCTCTATCACTTTGGCCTCCAGGCCCAGTTCCTGGGCAATCTCAAATTTCAGCTGATCCTGAGGATTTAAATTATGTGGATCAAAGGGTTTGTCTTTTTTGGCTTTAGAATTTCCCATCTGCATAAACTCCTTTCATGAATTAAGTACAAAGGAATTATGCCCAAGGGGTCCTCCTCCTATACCGCCCTCTGTATTTTACCACCTTCTCACGCTGCGGTTCATTCCCCTTCCCTTACAAGTTATTCCAATTATTCTTGCATTTTGCAAGGTTGTATATTATACTAAATTTATATTTGACGCTATAATTTGCCAGAAATTATAGCTGATTTTTTACAGAAAGAAATCAGGCGCAGGGCCTAAGGAGAGGAAGTGTAACGTGAAGATTGCAGTCATTGACGACTCGATTGAAGAATCCCGTCAATTATCAGGATTTATAGATACATATTTCTCGAAGGCAAATCTCTCCCAACATACAACTATTTTTAACACAGCTGTCGATTTTCTCGGCGTCTGGCGCAGGGAGGCCTTTGATCTGGTATTTATTGATATTTTTCTAAAACATGAGGCATCGGGCATACGGATTGCAGAGCGTGTCAGGAAGGAAGATGACCAATGCACCATCATTTTCACTACCAGCAGTACGGATTTTGCACTGAAGGGATATGAGGTCCGGGCTCTGGATTATATGCTCAAGCCCATTACCTACGATAATTTCTGCGAAACTATGGAGTATTTCAGCTGCATTATCCAGAAAAAAAACGCCCATTACATCGAGGTGAAGGAAAGCCGTATTATGGTAAAGCTTCCCGTGGACGATATCCTATACACAGATTATTATAACCACTACATACAGATTCATCTCACCGGCAAAATCGTGCGGACCTATATGCGTTTTGAAGATTTCTCGGGAATGCTCCTCTGTTACCCGCAGTTTGCATGCTGTTACCGCAACTGTATTATCAATATGGACAAGGTAATATCCCTCGATAAAGGCGAATTTATCATTAATACAGGGGAGCGTCTGCCCATCACCAGAAGCCTGCGTTCCCAGATTCACCAGCAGTATGCGGACTACCAGTTTCAAAAGCTTATGGGAGGTATAAGATGAATCCTGTTTACGGTCGGCTGATTATAATCATTCTGGCTGAACTTCTATTCACGCTCCTTCCTTTCTTTGCAATCTTCCGTAAAGAATGGAGATTTTCTGCGGTTCAAATTATAGGTATTCTTTCGGGATACCTTTTTTTGTGTGCCTTGTCAGCCTGTTTGTTATCAAAGACTTTTGGCTGTACCCGCATATGGGCACTATTTGGTCGGCGGCCACCACCTTCACAAATATTGCCGTCACCTGCCTGTTATTAAAATCCGATTTCCAGGTAGTTGTCTACTCGATTTTTCTTTTCAAGAATTTTGCGGATACCGCCAATTTCTGTGCGGGGCTGGCTCGTGCAGCTGCAGATATTCCGGTGGTGACGGGAGAAGTATCCTTCCTGGAGGTGTTTTATTATCTGTTTTTCCTCTCCCTCATGGTATGGGCCGCCTACTATCTGCTTCACAAGTATCTTCTGGAGGCGGTGGAGTATACCCGTCCCCTTCCCATATGGAAACATCTGGCCTCCATACCGGTCATTTTCTTTATTATGTACCGCCTGTTTTCCAATGGGCTTTCTCCTGAGCGCATCATTGGTTACCACAGAGATATGCTGCTGTTTGCCATCTGCTGGTTCACCTGTATATATACCGTTCATTTTGTAAGCCTGCGCATTCTCTCCACGCTGTCACAAAACTATGCCGTCAAAGAACAGTACCGCACCACAAGGCTTCTCACCAGCGTACAGACATCCCAGATGGCTACGCTCCAGCACAGCCTGGAACAGCAGAAGAAGGCGCGCCACGATTTCCGGCATCATCTCATTGTCCTCCAGGGGCTTATCGAGCAGCAGGAGCCGGAGAAAGCCTCCGCTTATATCAGCGAATACCTGGGCGGCATAGAGCATCCGGGTACGGTCCAGTATTGCTCCAACATTTCTGCCAACGCCCTTCTCAACTATTACATAGAGGCGGCCAAAAGCCATAACATCCTGGTATCCACAAACATATCCATTCCCGCCGTTCTTCCAATGTCTGAAATTGATTACTGCACCATCCTGGGCAATCTTCTGTCCAACGCCCTGGAAGCTGTCTGCGCCAGACCGCAGGACAGGCTTCCATCAGCATAAACATGGGGCGGGCGGGCAATTCCATGCTGACCCTGTCCATCCGCAACACCTATACACACGATATCCGTTTAAAAGACGGACGTTTTATCTCCTCCAAGCGGGACGATCTGGGAATGGGCACCATCTCCGTCAAGTATCTGGTGGAACGGTATCACGGGATTCTAAAATATAATTATGATAAGGGAATCTTTGAAGCTTCCCTGCTCTTAAACCCATTGATGAAATAGGGGCGCGCAAAAAGGACAGCCGCTGTCCCGAAGGAAAGAGCTGTCCCATTTTTCTATATGCCTGTTATTATTCTACGGACTGCGCCACTGCGTCAATATCCACATCGGCTACATCGCCGTAATCTTCCTCCTGGTGAGCAGGTACAAGAAGAGCCTTGATGCTCAGGCTGATCTTGTGGTCAGCTTCATTAAAGTCCACTACCTTCGCCTCTACCTCATCGCCGATTCTCAAAACATCGGCAGGCTTCTCAACATGCTCTCTGGAAATCTGTGAAACGTGAAGGAGGGCGTCTACCCCCGGCTCCAGCTCAACAAAGGCGCCGAAATCGGTCATACGGGCCACACGGCCGACTACCACGTTGCCCACCGCATACTTCTCGGCAGCCTGTACCCACGGATTAGCCTCCGGGAACTTAAGGCTCAGGGCAATCTTCTCCCCCTGAATGTCCTTAATCAGAACGCTCAGAGCGTCGCCTGCCTTGAATACCTTCTTGGGATTCTCAACACGGCCCCAGCTCATCTCGGAAATATGGAGAAGTCCGTCTGCTCCGCCCAGGTCAATAAATGCGCCGAAGTCAGTTACATTCTTAACAACGCCCTCTACTGTGTCGCCCGGCTGGATTCTGGCAAACAGTTCTTCCTTGAGCTGCGCCTTCTGTGCCACCAACAGCTGCTTCCTGTCGCCGATAATTCTTCTTCTCTTAGGGTTAAACTCTGTAATAACAAAATCGATGTCCTGTCCTGCATACTTGGACAGATCCTTCTCGTAGCTGTCAGACACGAGACTGGCCGGAATAAATACTCTTGCGCCCTCAACCTCAACGCTTAAGCCGCCGTCCAATACCTGAGCTACCCTGGCGGTCAGAACCTCCTGGTTCTCAAATGCTTCCTCCAGACGCTTATTGCCTCTGTCCGCCGCCATACGCTTATAGGATAAGGAAACCATGCCCACGCCGTCGTTCAGCTTAATAACCTTGGCTTCCATCTCTTCACCAACCTGTACCTTGGTGGTCAAATCTACGTTATTGTCGTTGCTGTATTCGTCACGAGTAATAACGCCTTCGGACTTATTACCCGCAATACTCAGTATAATCTCATCTTTGCTGACTTCGATGACCTGACCGGTGACTATCTCTCCTGTACGTATCGGTTTGGTTGATTCTTCCTCTTCCTTTAATAACTCTGCAAAACTCTGCTCTGCCATTCTGGTATGAACCTCCTCAATAATCTTTTTTGGGGTGGATGCCCCAGCTGTAATACCTACGCTGCGCACAGAAGATACACTATCAGGATCTAAATCGCCGAGTGTCTGAATGTAAAAGGTGTTTTCACATTCCTTGAGACATATTTCGTACAGCTTCTGGGTGTTGGAAGAATGCTTGCCGCCAATGACAATCATGGCTTCCACCTGCGAAGCAATCCTTGCTGCCTCCACTTGTCTTTCCTGTGTTGCATTGCAAATCGTATTTAAAACACTACTATCATAACCCTTTTTTGAAAATTTTTCAACTAATTCTTTAAATTTGTTGTAATTAAATGTCGTTTGCGACACGATACAAAGTTTTGCCCTGAGGCAAACGAAAATTATCCACCTCTGATTCGTCTTTAATTACCACGGTGTCCTCATTTCCCCAGCCTTTAATTCCTTTTACTTCCGGGTGGTCCGGATTGCCGATAATAACCACCGCATCACCGGCCCTGGAGCGTTCGTCAACAATCCGGTGGATTTTTTTTACAAAGGGGCAGGTGGCGTCCACGATATCCACCTGTCTCTCCTTCAAGATATCATAAATATGCCGGCTGACTCCGTGGGATCGGATAATCACAGTTCCCTCCCCCGGAGGAAGCCTGCCCAGATCCGCCTCTGTATCCAGCACCTCTATGCCCTTTTGGCTCAGATCTTTTACCACCTCTTCATTGTGGATAATGGGGCCGAAGGTATATATTGGGCCTCTGGCCCTCCCCTTCTTCACCGCTTCTATCTGCTCATAGACCTGTTCCACAGCCCGCTCCACGCCGAAGCAAAAGCCGGCGCTTTTCGCTGTCAATACCTCCCGCTCCATGTCAGGCCTCCAATCCCCGCTCACGGGCCTCAAATATAATCCGTTCCACCACTTCCTGGATGGTCATCCGGGAACTATCTATGATAACAGCGTCCTCAGCCTGTTTCAGAGGGGAATGTTCCCTGTGCATATCCCTGTAATCCCTGTCCGCTATATCCGTTTCAATGTCCTCCAGGCAGCAGGGAATCCCTTTCTCCTGAAGCTCCCGGCAGCGGCGCATGGCTCTCACCTCCACGGAAGCGGTGAGGTATATCTTGACAGGGGCGTCAGGCAGCACGCAGGTGCCGATATCCCTCCCGTCCATAATCACGTCCGCCTCCCTGGCAAGGCGCTGCTGAAGCTCTACCAGCTTAGTCCTTACAGGCATGTACACGGAGACGGCTGAGGCCATATTGCCCACCTCCTCGGTGCGTATAAGGCCGGAGACATTTTCTCCGTTCAGGATGACCTGCTGGGCGCCGTCCTCATAACGGATGGTCACATCCACATCCCTGCATGCCGCTTCCACAGCCTTCTCATCCTCAGCCTTTATGCCCAGACGCAGAAAATATAGCGCCATTGTGCGGTACATTGCGCCTGTATCTACATACACAAAGCCGAGCCTGGAAGCCGCCAGCTTTGCGATTGTACTTTTTCCGGCTCCGGCCGGCCCGTCGATCGCTATGTTAAAATGTCCCATTCTATGTTCTCTCTCCTGTCCTGCTGTTTTTTAGTTTGTGGTCATCCGGCCTGAAATGAATTCCGCCGGATCGCCGCCTTTCAGCCCGCTGCGCCCTTTCCGGCTGCCCAGCCGGTGGACCATGCGATCTGAAGGTTGTATCCGCCTGTGACTGCGTCCAGATCCAGAATCTCCCCTGCAAAATACAGGCTCGCCACCTTTTTGGACTCCATGGTGCCGGGATTAATTTCCTTCACGGAAATGCCTCCCTGGGTAATAATGGCTTCCTTGTAACCGCGAAGCCCTGTGAGGGTGAATTCCAGGCCCTTTGTTATCTGCGCCAGACTCCGCCGCTCCTCCTTTGTGATCTCGTTGACCTGCTTGTCCGGGCCTATGCCGCTGCGGGCTATGATAACGGGTATCAGCTTCGACGGATAAAGGCGGCCCAGGGAATTTTTAAACTGCCTGTTCCTGCTCTCCTCAAATCCCTGAGAATCCGGGCATCCAGCTGTTCTTCGGACAATGCGGGCTTCAAATCAATGAGAAGCTTCAGAGGGCCTTTTTTTAAAGCTTTTGCACAGAACGAGCTGGCGCTTAAGAGCAGAGGGCCGCTGACGCCGAAGTGGGTAAAAAGCATTTCTCCCAATTCCCGGTACAATTCCTTTTTTCCGCTATACACGGCTGCCTCCACATTTTCAGGGACAGGCCCTGAAGTTCCCCGGCCGTCTCCTTCTCTGCGATCTCAAAGGGCGCCAGGGCAGGCGACAAATCAGTAACACAGTGGCCGCTCTCCCCGGCCCAAATATAGCCGTCCCCCGTGGAACCTGTGGCCGGATAAGAGAGGCCTCCCGTGGCAACGATCACCCCGGTTCCCCGGAATCTCCCTGCCTCCCGCCCGGATCCCTCCCGCTGCTCCATCCCGGATTACGAGGCCCTCCACAGAAGTCTGAAGGTGAATCTCCACCCCGGCCCTTTTCATCAGCGCACTCAAAGCCCCTATGACATCTGACGACTTGTCCGACTGGGGAAAAACCCGGTTGCCCCGCTCCACTTTCAGGCGCAGACCGGCCGACTCCAGAAGGCCCATCATATCCTGGTTGGTAAAACCGTAAAAACTGCTGTACAGGAACTTGGAGTTGCTGACAACCGATGCCAGCATCTCCTCCATATCGCAGGCATTGGTCACATTGCAGCGGCCCTTGCCTGTTATGAAAAGCTTTTTGCCCAGCTTCTCATTTTTTTCATATAAGCGCACCCTGGCGCCTTCCCCGGCTGCGGCCACAGCCGCTATCATGCCGGCCGCGCCGCCGCCCACTACAATCACATCCTTCGTTTCGCTCATTTGTCCTTCTTAACTTCCTTTATTTTCTTCTCAAGGGCGTCCACCACGGTTTTTAACACTTTTATTCTGGCATAGCGCTTGTCGTTGCCCTCCACTACAATCCAGGGGGCGTAGGTGGTGGAAGTGCGGATAAGCATCTCGTTCACCGCCTCCTCATACTGGTCCCATTTTTCCCGGTTGCGCCAGTCTTCATCTGTAATTTTCCACTGCTTGGCCGGATCGGCCTGACGCTCCTTAAAGCGGCGCTCCTGCTCGTCTTTATCTATATGGAGCCAGAACTTCAGGACGACAGCGCCTGCGTTGGCCATATGGGATTCCATCTCGTTGATCTCCTGATAGGCCCGCTTCCACTCCGCCTCGCTGCAAAAGCCCTCAATCCGCTCCACCATCACCCTGCCATACCAGGTGCGGTCAAAAATTGCAATGTGTCCCGCTTTTGGCACTTCCTTCCAAAACCGCCATAGATAGTGGTGAACCTTCTCGATATCATTGGGGGCCGCAGTGGGATTCACACGGTAGCCCCTGGGGTCCAGACGGCTGGTAAGGCGCTTGATGGCCCCTCCTTTTCCGCCTGCGTCCCAGCCCTCAAAGCCAATCACTACAGGTATACGCAACAGGTAGATTTCACTGTGGAGCTCCTCCAGACGCCTCTGGTATTTCTTTAGATTCTCCCTGTATTCCTCCTCAGACATAGTCTTGGAAAGATCGATGCCGGAAAGAACGCCGTTTTTAAAGCGTTCCCTCACATTGGAGGTCTGAGATTTTTGCTTTTCCGCTTTCAATCTCCCTTTTTCCGGCCCCCAGCTCATATTCCAGGCGGTCTATGACTGCGGTTATAATTTTGAGCGCTCCATAGTCTTTGTCCACCGCCTCTATAATGTTCCATGGGGCATAATCTGTGTCCGTGTTTTCCAGCATCTCCTCATTGATGCGCAGGTACTTGTCGAATTCCTTGTTGCGTTTCCAGTCCTCCTTTGTGACGCGCCAGGAGGTTTCCCTGGATTCATCCAGCTTCCTGAACCGCTTCTTCTGCTCCTCCTTGTCAATGTAGAGGAAAAACTTTATAATTACGGTTCCGTCGTCGCTGAGCTGCTTCTCAAAAGACAGGATGTCCTGATAGCGTCCGCCAGCATATGACCTGGCGTCAGGCCGTCGAAGCGGTCCACCTGGACAATGCGGTACCAGCTCCTGTCAAAAATGGCAATACGCCCTTTTGCCGGAGTCTTGGTCCAGTAGCGCCAGAGGAAGGGGCGCAGTTTTTCGTCCTCCGTGGGCCGGTTACAGGCATAGACGTCGAATCCTCTTGGATCCAGAGCCTGAATCAGGCGGTTGATCTGAACGCCCTTTCCTGCCGCTCCCATCCCCTCGAACACAACCATAACCGGAATTCCGGCCGCCTTGCACTCCCGCTGCAGCAGACCCAGCTTCTGCACCGACTCGTCCATCACTTTGCGGTAAATCTTTTTATCAACATTTTTGGTCAGATCGATTTTTTCCAACATAGAAATAGCCCCTCCTTCTCTTAAACGAATTATCCCCTGGATGTTATTGTAACCAGCGCGCTGTAACTTAGTCCGTAAGCCGCCATGTCTTTCTCAAGATATCAGATTTTTTATTGAATCTCATATCCCTTTTGAAGCAGCAGTTCCTTTACGTCCTGCCATTGGGGAAGGCCTTCCTCATTAAGCATATCCCTGTATCCCGTTCCTAAGACAAAGGACATTGCATCCTCTCCGGCCCGGCTGAACTCCACCTTCACTTGAATTGTGATTGTAAGCTCCTCCTCGTCCGATTCAAAGCTTCCCTCCATGCCTTCGGTGTCGTTTAACCCCTTTACGATGTCCGCCGCCCTCTGACGGTCCCTTTCAAAAAGCTCCCTGTTCTCCCTGTAAGAATATGTGTCTTTCTGGATACAGCTGTATACCTGCCCTCGTCTACAATATACAAACCCGTCAATTTTTCATTGGTCTTTTCAAACCGGACATTGTACACATGCACGCCCTTGGGCAGTCTCAGACAAATCCGCTGATTCTTCCTCCGCCTGTATTTCCCCAGGCGCCTTCTCCGTGAATTCCAATTCAATCCAGGTATCTTCCACCCTGTCGTAAATTTCACCATAATAGATTTCCATCGTTCCCGTTCCTTCAGGAACCAAGAAGCCTGCATACCCCTCCGCTGCAGCGCCCGGATAGACCATGTATAATCCATCGGCAGGGAATACGCCGTCGTAAACAGGCTCCGTAATCACTTCCCCGCCCCGCCCGGAAATAACGGTAAAGCTTCCGCCGTCAAATACGGGAGCATCTGCGCCGTCCGCCTTTTCCACTGTCGCTCTGAGCTTCAGAACCACCGGCTCCATGCCGCCGGCTCCGCCGTCATAGCTTTCACCCAGAAACCATTGGGCCGCCTCTCCCCGATAAGCCTCCAGCACCTGGATGCTTCCTGTAAAAGGGTAAGCCCCTGGAAACGCATAAGCCGGCTTGTAGTCCAGCTCTACCGTATCCCCCATGCCATAGGGATTTCTCCAGTCTCCTTTATTCCGGGAATTATCTCTGACCGGGTCTTGGTTTGAAAGAAGGGATTTGTGCTCCTTTGCCTCCTCCGAAATGCGGTAGTCCTCATCCAGCTTAAAAAACAGTTTCTTGTCATCCAGGCTTCTGTAATACATCATAGGGGAGGCGTCTGCTTTATCAACCACAAAGCCAAACCACCCGCTGGAAGCGCCTCCCGGCAATATAGCATTTATGCTGTCAGTCACAAAATCAAAATAATTGTCAGAATCGTACTCTGTTCCTGCGGCGCTGTTAATCAGTGCACAGTTTCCTATGTAGAAATCCAGAAACCCCCTTTCCTGTAAATCTGCCGAGGGAACGTTTACCGTTATTTTAGCAAGCAGATACTCCTGATCCTTTTTTAACCTGCCCTTTCTGTCCCCGTACCGATCCAGCTGCCGAAGCTTCTCCTTTGCCTCATCTCCCCGGATTATTTCATCCACCCGGATCTCAATCTCATATTCGCCATAGCCGGAGGAACGGCAATGCATATAACCATATTCCCCTATTGGGAGCGGCATATGAAAGGTTCCGCCATGAGTTTCCCCTTCTGCCGCCCCTTCACCCCTCCAGTCGGAAATCCTGATAGGCGCCTCCACCTTCTCCTTATCCTCACTGCCGAGGTTTGTCTTGAACCACAGGCCGCCGTTTACACTGGGCATAAAAACGATTTTGGGGTTTTCATCCTGCTTATCCACAAGATAAAACATACATCCCGTCTGGCGCTGCCCTTTGAAGCATTGACAAACAGGTTTCCGTCCACATATCTCCTCTGAAGGAAATAGTCGTACTCTGCGCCGTCCTGGGATACCAGTTTAAAAATATTCACATCCCTCTCGCCTAATTCAACCAGCATTTCCTCCTCCATATCCGTAATTGAAAAGGTAAATCTGGCTATAAGAATTTCCTGGTTATCTTCAAGCTCCAGTTTCCCGGAAAACGATCCATAGCCTGACGCTGCTTCCCATATGTCCTCCGCCTCCCGGCCCCGGACCACATCTTCAAGGGTAATCTCCGCCTTAAAACGGTTCTTATCCTTCGACGCCCCCCAGCCGTCATAGATCACGGTCTGTCCCACGCCCGCCGGTTCTTTCTCAGTGCCATAATTCTTCTCCGCGCCTGAAGGAGAACAGCCTCCAAGAAGTACCAGAACAAGCAAAATCGTAAGATGGAAAAATCCTTTCTTCTGCATTTTCATACATGCCCCTCTCTGATTCCAGTATATCACGTTTTTATACGTATTTGTATTTTTTATCAAAAGCCGGAATACAATCTTCAGAACAGCCTCATTTTAAAAAGCCGGAACCTTCCGACGGCTCCGGCATTTCAAATAATGCAGTTTATAAGTCTACCGTAACAAAAATATCGTAGATTGCTTTAATTGCAGTCTCAAAATCATCATTCTTTACACCCACGATAATATTCCACTCGCTGGAACCCTGGTCGATCATCTTAATATTCACTCTTGCATGCGCCAAAGCCGAAAAAATTCTTCCGGCTGTACCGCGGTTGGAGCGCATACCCCTTCCAACCACTGCCACAAGGGCCAGATCCGATTCCAGCTCCACCGTATCCGGCTCTACGGCGCGGTGGATGCCTGCGATGACAGACTGCTCATGATCCTCGAATTCCGATTGGTGCACATAGACTGTCATGGTGTCGATGCCGGAAGGCATATGCTCAAAGGATATGCCGTTCTGCTCGAACACAGACAGCACCTTTCTTCCAAAGCCCACCTCTGCATTCATCATGGCCTTCTCAATATTGATGGAGCAGAACCCCTTCTTTCCCGCTATGCCTGTGATGGTATGCCGCGGTTTGCGGCAGGTGCTCTCCACAATCAGGGTTCCCTTGTCCTCAGGGCGGTTGGTATTCCTTATGTTGATTGGTATTCCCTCCTTGCGCACAGGGAAGATGGCGTCCTCATGAAGAACGCTGGCTCCCATGTAGGAAAGTTCCGAAGTTCCTTGTAGGTAATGGTCTCGATCACCTCTGGATCCTCCACAATTCTCGGATCGGTCACCAGAACGCCGGACACGTCCGTCCAGTTCTCATACATATCCGCATGTATGGCTTTGGCCACAATGGAGCCTGTAATGTCGGAGCCGCCTCTGGAAAAGGTCTTTACAGTTCCGTCGTGCTTGGAGCCATAGAAACCGGGAATAACTGCTTTTTCCACATGTTCCAGGCGTTCGGACAATTCACGGTTGGTGGTGTCGGCCTCAAAATTGCCGTTATCGTCAAAGAAAATCACTTCTGCGGCGTCGATAAACTCAAAGCCAAGATAGCTGGCTGCTACGATACCGTTCAAATACTCGCCTCTGGACGCGGCGTAATCCCTTCCTGCCTTCGCAAGAAAATTCTCCTCTATCTTCAGGAATTCATGATCCAGGTTCAGATTCAGGTTCAGTCCGTCGATAATATCTATGTACCGGCTCTTAATCTTCTCAAGTATCTTCTTGTAAGATTTGCCTCAACCACTGCGTCATAGCAGGCATAGAGCATATCTGTGACTTTTTCGTCCTTGTCATTGCGCTTTCCGGGTGCGGAAGGAACCAGGTATCTTCTGGATTTGTCAGCCTTAATAATGTCTGCCACCTTCTTGAACTGTCTTGCGCTGGCCAATGAACTTCCGCCGAACTTCACCACTTTTTTCATTCTTTCGTCTCCCTTGATTCTTCTATAATATCGCTATAAAGTCTTACTTTATAAGCATTTTTACACTTTATGGCATTACAAGTGCAAATAATACATTACTTTCTCAAGGATGTCAATAGTTTTGGAAGAAATAATTTGCGCTGAGGAGACATTTTGTTTTTCAGCGGCGGACTACAGGTACTGCTTCATCTCCTCGTTCACGGCCGCCTCCCACTCTCTCATAGCCAGAATGGTCTTTTCCATCAGTTCCTCCAGCGTCCAGCCCAGCTGCTCCGCCCCGTTCTTAATCACATCCCTGGAGCATCCGGCTGCAAAGCGTTTATCTTTAAACTTCTTTTTAAGGCTGGATACCTCCATATCCATCACGCTCCCGGAGGGACGCATCCTGGCTGCAGCGCCGATAAGTCCTGTAAGCTCGTCTGATGCGTAGAGAATCTTCTCCATCTGGTGCTCAGGCTTAACGTCAGACACAAGTCCGTAACCGTGGCTGCAGACTGCATGGATCATGTCCTCCCCAGCCCCGGCCGCCTTCAAAAGCTCAGGCGCCTTTTTGCAATGTTCCTCAGGATACATTTCAAAGTCAATATCGTGAAGAAGTCCGGCCAGCCCCCAGAATTCCTCCTCATCCCCAAAGCCCTGGTCCTTTGCAAACCAGCGCATCACCCCCTCCACAGTCAGCCCGTGAAGAATGTGAAACGGCTCCTTGTTGTATGCAGTCAATGCTTTGAGCGCTTCCTCCCTGGTAAGTTTTGTATTCATTTTATGATCACTCCTTATCTGTTTTTGCTGCGTAATGCATTAAAATTAAGTATATCATTCCGGCGATAAATTACAAGTGGAATTGCTGTATAAAAATGCGGAAAAGCGCCCTGCCGCCGGTAAAAGGATCTTCGGGATCCCTTGTAATAGTTGAAAAAATCTGGTATAATTATAAAAACATTTTTAATAAAACAACAGTTAAGGTAGCGGTGTCCGTTGCCTTTTTTTCAATATAGCGGGGGTGCTGTATGTCGGAGCCAGGCATGGGATATTATCTGAGAACGGAAATGGAAAAGGTAATCCACATAAAATAATCTGATTAGTTTTCACTACTTTGAATACATAAAAGATTTTCACGGTATCGGGGAACAGCACGATTTCTGGGAGCTGGTTTATGTTGACTATGGGAAATAAGAGTGGTATCCGATGAGGACGAATATATTGTCTGCGCAGGAGAAGCATTCCTTCACCAGCCTATGAATACCACAATGTCCTTGCCACAGGGGACTTTGCCAGCGTAATCATCATCAGTTTTGACTGCTATGACACGTCCCTGGAATGTCTGAAAAAGCAGGTGCTGCGCTTCTACGGGAAGGAAATCCAGATTATCGGCGAGCTGTTTAACGAGGGGGCCAATCTGTTTCAAGCTCCCCTGGATATTTTTGACCAGCGCAAGCTGATATTTAACGAAAATGTGGCTTTCGGCTCGGAGCAGTTCGTCACTTCCTATCTTGAAATGCTGCTGATACTCCTTGTGCGAAATCACCAGGTAACGGATGAGCAAGGCGGCTGCGTGCGATATGAGGCCGACAAGGAGCATGGGCTGGTGGATATGCTCTGCAGCATACTGTCGGAACATGTATACGACAGGCTGTCCTTCACAAAAATCAGTAAAGAGTGCGGATTTTCTAAAAGCTATCTGTCTAAAGTATTCAAAAATTCTATGGGCGTAGGTGTGATTGCATATTATAATCAGATTAAGATTAAGGAAGCAAAGCGGCTCATCAGCGAGGACAAATACACATTTACGGAGATTGCAGACATGCTGAATTTCAGTTCCGTCCACTATTTTTCAAAATGTTTTAAACAAATTACAGGTATGACCCCCAGCGGTTATCAAAGAAGTGTGAAAATAAAATCCGTCATTTAAAGAAGCGGCCTGTCTACCCGGGCCGTTTCTTATTTATTTAATCTGCAAAAAGGGAGGTTAAAGTCTGATAATTTTTTAACATTTCTATTGTTAATGGATAAAACAAGATAAAATTTTATACATTTAGGATATTAAAATATAAATACAATATTTGTCTAAAAATATATAATATTGAGTGACAACTATATACCATAGCACACAATGAAAGAGGAGGAAAAAAATGAAGAGTAAGGAAAAAAAGCTGACGGCAATATTACTGTGCAGCGCTATGGCTGTAGGTTTATGCGCATGTGGCGGAGGTTCTTCAGGCAGTACTGCCGCTGCCTCTGCTCCGTCTGCGGAACAGAGCAGCGGGCAGGAAGCATCTTCCGGTGACGCACCCCAGGCCCAGTCAGGCTCCATGGATACCCTCGAAGGCTGGGGGGCAATTGTAAAGGAAAAATCCGACGGCAAAAAAATAACGGTGGCTATGGCCTCCCACCCTTCTACAGATGCATTCCAACAGATGGCGGACGAATTTATAGAGCTCACAGGAATTCAAGTGCTTTGGGATGTGGTAGAGGAAACCAATCTGAAAAACAAGGAAATACTGGACGCCCAGGGAGCAGGCAATTACGACGTTTTCATGGTAGACGCATTTTGGATGAGCGAATATGCATCCAAAAACATTCTGATTCCCATAGAAGAATATGCCCTGGATACAGAGATTACTCCTTCATGGTTTGATTATGAAGATATTATGCCTGCCTACCGTGACGGCATTGCCAGCGCAGGCGGAGTAAATTACGGCATTCCAACAGCAGGTGAAACCCGCTTTGTGGCATACCGCACCGATCTGTTTGACAAATACGGAAAAGAACCGCCAAAGACAATGGATGAATTTCTGGAGCTGGCACAGTTTTTTAACGGAAAAGAGGACGGCCTTTACGGTGTTTCCATGAGGGCGCAGCGGGGAATTCATTTTGCATCCGGCTGGATGAGCCTTATGTATAACTTCGGCGGCGGATTCCTAGATCAGTCCACCATCGGCACTGATGATGTAAAAGTTACCTGCACCACCCCCGAGACCGTGGAATCCCTTCAGTTCTTTACTGATCTTCTGAAATGCGCGCCTCCCGATGTGGGTTCATACACGCATGAGGAAGCCCTTGGCGCATTTCTCTCCGGAAAGACGGCTATGTGGCTGGATGCAACGGCGCTGGCAGCCCAGATAACCGATCCGGAGTCCTCTGTAGTTGCCGACAAGGTAGGTTTTGTTCCCACTCCCACAGGCCCGGCAGGGGACGGCGCTGCTCTGGCCGGCTGGAATCTGGCCATCCCCCAGTCCTCCAAAAATAAAGATGAGGCATGGGCCTTTATAACCTATATGGCCGGTAAAGAGAAGGCTGAAGAATACGTGAAGCTTGGAGGCGTGGCCACAAGGGCATCCGTATTTGACAATCAGGAGCTTCAGGCAGATAACCCCTCCTACGAGGCCCAGAAGGCAGCCCTTGTGGCAGCGGAGGGACTTGTTCAGAAAGGCCTGTCCTGGATCCCGCAGCATGAATCCATTAACCAAATATTGGAAATTACAGGTGGCTACGGCAGCTCTGTGCTGGCGGGCGACATGACGGTAGAGGATGCCTGTGAAGGAATGCAGAAAGACGTTGAAGATTTGATAAAGTAATGATTTTAAAAGACAGGAGTTGAGGCGATGCGCAAAAGGATGCAGGAGTATTTTCTTAAGAATCCACATTTAAAATATATTATGCCGGCCATGCTCATCATGGTGGTGCTTTCCATCATACCCACCATATTTCTGACCTGTATCAGCTTCACGGATTATCAGCTGGGTTGGGATCTGTCACGCTTGAAATTTGTGGGGATGGAGAATTACATACGGCTCTTTTCCGGGGCGGACAGAGATTTCTGGCATTCTGTTTTTATCAGCATCGGATTTATGGTAATGGCCACCCTCATAGAAATGATTCTGGGTTTTGTCACCGGATATTGTCTCAATGCCTCAGAGTTTGCACTAAAACCGCTGGTCATAGGCATTATGATCATTCCATTGGTTATAACGCCATCCATCGCCGCCCAAATGTGGAAACTGATGCTGAACTCCGAGTACGGAATCATCAACCATCTCCTCAATTCCTTTTTAGGAATCAAGGTTGTGTGGCTGTCCGATCAGATGGCATTCTGGTCCATTTTGATGTTGGACATATGGCAGTATACTCCCTTTGTGGCGCTGATCATCTATGCAGGTCTGCGTTCCATACCGGATGAACCCTATGAGTCAGCCGCCATGGACGGCGCCAGTGCTTTCAGGAGCTGATGTACATCACCATACCAATGATACGCAAGCTTCTGTTCCTGGCTTTACTGTTCCGTGTTATTGACTCTCTGAAACTTTTTGACGTAGCTTACGTGTTGACACAGGCGGACCCGGAACAGCCACAGAGTTTCTCAGCCTTCACGTATTTCGGATGGCCAATGCCCAAAACGGCTGATAGGCCGGGCCGCTTCCATCGCTATGGTGCTTTTGGTGATGGTAACATTCATCAGTAACCTTCTGATTAAAAAAATGCGCAAGGAGGAGGAAGCTGTATGAAGAAAAACAACTGCTTTAAAGTAATTCAGGGGATTTATCTGACGCTTCTCTGTTTAGCCTGTCTGGCTCCTTTTGTCTGGATGGTTATGGTCAGCTTCAGAAACAGAGTGGATATAATTAATCCGGTCCACATATTTGTAAGGCCGGTTCTTAAGAACTATCAGAACATTATTAAAATCAACAATATTGGGATGTATTTTAAAAACAGCATCCTCATTGCGGTTTGCTCCACGGTTATCTCCCTGATTGTGGGAGGCGTGGCGGCCTATGGCTTTGCCCGCTGCCGGTGGCCCAAGCGTGAAAGCAGAGCCTTCTGGGTACTGAGCCAGAAATTCCTTCCCGCCATGGCTGTTGTAATACCCTACTTTATGATGGCATCCCTGGCTAACCTCCTGGACACAAGGCTGGTGCTGATTATCTGCTATACCACCTTCAACATTCCTTTCACCATCTGGATGATGCGGGGATTTATAGAGGATCTGCCATTGAGCTGAAGGAGGCCGCATGGGTTGACGGCTGCTCCCGGTGGCAGGGCATCATTAAAATCCTCTTTCCCCTCATTGTGCCCGGTATGGCGGCCACAGCTATCTTCTGCATCATCAATTCCTGGAATGAGTTTGTGTTTGCCAACTTTCTCACAAGCATTCATGCCAAAACCATACCTACCTCAGTGATGATGTATCTGTCCGTATCCGGGGTCAAGTGGGGTGAAATGGCCGCCACAGGCGTACTGGCCGTGATTCCTGTACTGGTATTTGCCATATCCGTACAAAAGTATATGAGCCGCGGACTGACCTTCGGTTCTGTTAAAGGTTAGCCTTCGTGCAAACCAGGAAAAATAAAAAATTGAGAGGAGAACAGAAATGGAACGATTAAAAATGGGAATCGTGGGAGCGGGAATATGGGGAGAAAACCATGCAAGGATCTACCAGTCCCATCCCTTTGTGGAGGTAACTGCTATTTGTGATATGAGCCCTCAGAAGGCGGAAGCCATCGCTTCCAAAATGGGAATTGGGCAGGTGTATTCGGATTACAATGAAATGTTCCAAAAAGCAGACTGCGATGCGGTAGCTATCGTCACCCCTGACTTTGCCCATGGAGATATTGCAGTGGCTGCGGCCGCCCATAAAAAGCACATGCTCATCGAGAAGCCTCTGGCAACCACACGTGAAGATGTTTACCGGATTGTAGATGCAGCTGAGAAAAACCAGGTGCGTGTCATGGTGGATCTCCACAACCGGTTCAGCCCGCCTTTTAATGCAGCCCATCAGGCTGTTGAGCGCGGGGAACTGGGGACTGTATACAGCGCCTACATGCGGCTCAACGACGTAAAATGGGTAGCAACGGATATGCTGCCATGGGCGGCGAAATCCTCTATCCTCTGGTTTTTAGGCAGCCACAGTCTGGATACCCTCAGATGGTTTTTAACGACGAGGTGAAACGGGTCTACAGCGTGAGCCGGGAAGGGCTTCTGAAATCAGAAGGCGTAGATACGGTGGATGAATACCTGACCACCATAGAATTTGCAGGCGGCGGAATCGCCCAAATGGAAAACGGGTGGATCACCCCAAACGCCAACCCCTGTGTAAATGACATCAAGTTCAATGTGCTGGGCGACAAGGGTATGATATCCATCGACGCCAGCAACCATAATATGATCCAGCAGTATACAGACGAAAAGGTGATTGTTCCAGATGTTATTGTGCAGAACCACATATTTGGAAAACCTAAAGGATTTGCCTTTGAGAGCATCCGGGGTTTTGTGGACAGTATTCTGGAGGACAAAGAGTTTCCTGTTACTCTTAAGGATGCCGCCAACACGTGTCTTGCCATCCTGCTATTATGGAATCAGCCAAGACCCGAATGCCTGTGGAGGTCCTCTATTAACAGCTAAAATTTCTTAAAGCAAGGAAAAACAGTGCATTTAAACCTGTTATCAGATTTAAATGCGCTGTTTTTCATCAGCGCCTGAAAAGTCCTTGAAATTTTTCCCAGCAGTGCTATAATAATCTACGGAGGCATAGCTCAGCTGGGAGAGCACTTGCATCACACGCAAGGGGTCGCAGGTTCGAGCCCTGTTGTCTCCATTTTTTATATTTTTGATTTTAGGTTCTATATTCATCTTTTCTGATCAGGGGACATAGCTCAGCTGGGAGAGCGCTGCGTTCGCAACGCAGAGGTCGCGGGTTCGAATCCCGTTGTCTCCATTAAATTATGTAAATCCGAATCAGGCGCATTCGGATTTTGCTTTATCAACTCCATGTTAAATATGTAAATCCGAACCCTCAATGGGGTTCGGATTTTGCTTTGCCTGCTCCACAAGACTGGGAAAAACGAAAAAACTCTTATTTTTCCCAATCTCCTCTTTTCTTTCTGTGATATATTTATTATTTTTACATATAATATCTTCAAAACAGAGGAGACTGGTAAATGAAAAATAATCACAAATTAATTATAACCTGCTTGGCCATACCCCTGGCGGCAGGGGGCGTATCCGCCTTTATAACCCGCAACAGCATGTCCGTATTCCGTCAGCTTAAAAAACCGCCCTTCTCTCCCCCAGGCTGGGTTTTTCCTGTGGTCTGGACCATCCTGTTTGTCCTTATGGGCGCCGCTTCTTATCTGGTAAAGACCGCCGGTTATACGAGACAGCGCACAAAAGCGCTGACAGCTTATGCAGTCCAGCTCACAGTGAATTTTTTCTGGCCCATCTTTTTCTTCAAGTGCAAATGGTACTTATTTGCATTTATTTGGCTTGCCGCCCTGTGGTGTCTGGTTGCCGCAACTATAAAATATTCCTACGCCGTTTCAAAAAAGGCGGCTTATCTCCTGATTCCCTATATCCTTTGGATCACTTACGCCGGATATCTGAACCTGTTTATCTTTTTATTAAACTGAAGGGTTCTGCCCTTTAAAGCAGAACCCTTAGAGCGTGTCTGAACATTCATTCCAGCCTTCACAAATTATAATTCAAAATACTTCACACCGGACTCGAATATTTTCATATCCTGCTCCCCGTAAATATTTAAGGCCACAGACTCGCCCCTCCGCTCAGAATGCGCCATCTTCCCCAGAATCCGGCCGTCGGGGCTGGTGATCCCTTCGATGGCCATGTAGGAACCGTTGGGATTCCAGTATTCGTCCATGGTGATATTGCCCTGGTGGTCCACATACTGGGTCGCCACCTGTCCGTTGGCAAAAAGCCTGTGAAGCCATTGTCCCCCTGCCACGAACCGGCCCTCTCCGTGTGATGCAGGGTTGCAGTATACGCCCCCAAGCTCCGCTCCTGCCAGCCAGGGCGACTTATTGCTGACCACCTTGGTATAAACCATCTTGGAAACATGGCGTCCGATGGTATTCATCGCCAAGGTGGGCGAATCCGCCTTCTGGTCCACAATCCTTCCCTCAGGAACCAGTCCCAGCTTAATAAGAGCCTGGAAACCGTTGCAGATACCCAGCATCAGGCCGTCCCTCTCATTCAGAAGAGCCTCTATCTCCTCCTTCATCACAGCATTGCGGAATACAGTGGCGAAGAACTTGGCGGACCCTTCAGGCTCGTCGCCTGCGGAGAATCCTCCCGGGAACATGACAATCTGGGCCTTTGCAATGGCTTTCCTGTATTCCTCCACCGACTGGCGGATGTCCTCAGCGCTTAAGTTCTTAAACACCTTGGTCACAACCTTTGCACCTGCCCGCTCAAAGGCCCTTGCACTGTCGTACTCGCAGTTTGTGCCCGGGAATACGGGAATAAACACAGTGGGCCGGCCGATTTTATGATCGCACACATAGACTGCCTCTGTGCTGTAAAGCTTCTCCTCCACCCCGGCTCCGTCTCCTGCAGCCCCCTTGCCTGTAACTGTTGGGAACACGTTCTCCAGGGTTCCGCTCCACGCCGCAAGGGCCTCGTCCATCGTAATAACCGCGTTGCCGTACTCCAGAACGCCTCTGTCCGTAACCTCGCCGATGACGCGGTAGGAAATGGACAGGCTGCCAACCATTCCGTCCGGAACTTCGCATACCAGGTTGCCCAGCCTGCCGCAAAGAAATCTCTTGGATCCACATTGTGCTCTATCTTAAGGCCCAGCTTATTGCCGAAGGCCATCTTGGCCACTGCCTCTGCAATGCCTTTGCCCTCCACTGCGTAAGCTGATATAATCTTTCCATCCCGGATGTCCTTAAATATCTTTCCGTATCCGTCCATCACCCGGCTGTAATCAGGCAGATCGTACCGGTCGCGGGCAATTTCAAACAGCACAAGCTTGCTGCCCGGCTTCTTAAGCTCCGGTGTAATAATGTTTTTACTGCTGTTTACATTCACTGCAAAGGACACCAGGGTAGGAGGAACATTGATCTCTCCGTTCTCATCGTCAAATGTGCCGGACATACTGTCCTTTCCTCCGATGGACGGCAGGCCAAAGCCAATCTGGGCGCTGTAAGCTCCCAAAAGGGCTGCAAAAGGCTGGCTCCATCTGGCCGGTTCCGCGCTCATTCTGCGGAAATATTCCTGGAATGTAAAGCGGATCTTTCTGTAATCTCCTCCTGCCGCCACAATCTTTGCCACTGAGGAAACCACTGCATAGACTGCGCCGTGATAGGGGCTCCAGCTGGACAGGAAGGGATCAAAGCCGTAGCTCATCATAGTCACCGTATCCGTATGTCCCTTCAAAAGGGGGAGCTTGGCAACCATGGCCTGGGTTTCCGTCAGCTGGTACTTGCCGCCGTAGGGCATAAATACGGAACCTGCTCCGATGGAGCCGTCAAACCGCTCTACCAGCCCTTCTGAGAACACACATTCAACCCGCCCAGCACATCCAGCCAGGCGGCCCGCACATCTCCTGTCTCCTTCTTATCAAAAAGGCAGCCCTCTCTGCCAGGAACCTCCACAGTCACTTCCGCCTCCTGGTGGGCGCCGTTGGTGTCAAGAAAGGCCCGGCTGATATCCACGATGGTCTTTCCCCTCCAGTTCATTACCAGACGGGGCTCCTCTGTAACCACTGCCACAGTCACTGCCTCCAGGTTTTCCTCCGCCGCATAGCTCAGGAATTTGTCTACGTCCTCCGGATCTACCACCACTGCCATTCGCTCCTGGGATTCGGAAATAGCGATCTCCGTTCCGTCCAGGCCTGCATATTTCTTGGGAACCTTGTCCAAATCTATCTGAAGCCCGGCGGCCAGCTCTCCGATTGCCACGGACACCCCGCCTGCGCCGAAGTCATTACACTTTTTAATCAACCGGCTCACCTCAGAGCGGCGGAACATCCTCTGAATCTTGCGCTCAGTGGGAGCATTTCCCTTCTGCACCTCTGCGCCGCACACCTCGATGGACGCAGTGGTGTGGACCTTAGAGGAGCCGGTGGCTCCGCCTATGCCGTCGCGTCCGGTGCGTCCTCCCAGCAGAATAATGATATCGCCCGGATCCGACGTCTCCCTGATTACGTCTTTTCTGGGAGCCGCCCCCATAACCGCGCCTATCTCCATTCTCTTGGCCACATACCCAGGATGGTAGATTTCCTTTACATACCCCGTAGCCAGTCCTATCTGATTGCCGTAGGAGGAATACCCCTGGGCTGCGCTGTTTACGATCTTTCTCTGGGGAAGCTTTCCTTTCAGGGTTTCATCCAGCGGTCTGGTGGGATCAGCGGCTCCGGTTACACGCATAGCCTGGTACACGTAGGTACGCCCGGACAGCGGATCCCGGATGGCGCCTCCCAGACAGGTAGCTGCGCCGCCGAAAGGTTCTATTTCTGTGGGGTGGTTATGGGTTTCATTTTTGAAGTTAACCAGCCACTCTTCCGTCACTCCGTCTATCTCCACAGGCACTACAATGCTGCAGGCGTTGATTTCATCGGAAATCTCCATATCTTCCAGCTTTCCTTCGCTGCGCAGCTTTTTCATAGCCATGAGAGCCAGATCCATCAGGCAGACATACTTGTCATCCCTGCCCTTGTATACAATCTCACGGTCGCCAGATACTGGCGGTAAGCGGCTTCTATGGGGGCCCTGTAATCTCCGTCCGTAAAGCTGACATTTTTAAGTTCTGTGGAGAAGGTGGTGTGGCGGCAGTGATCGGACCAGTATGTATCAAGTACCCGGATCTCCGTCACAGACGGATCCCTCTGCTCCTCATCCTTAAAATACCTTTGAATATGAAGGAAATCTTTAAAGGTCATAGCCAGGTTCAGGGTATCGTAGAGCTCCTTCAGCTCTGCTTCCCCGGCGGTTGTAAAACCGTCGAAATTCCTGATATCTTCCGGAACCTCGAATTCCGTCACCAACGTAGACGGCTTTTCCTCCTCCGCCTCCCTGCTGTCCACAGGATTGATACAGAAATTCTTGATGGCCTTCTCCTGGGCCGATGTGAGGGCGGCAGTGATCACATAGGTTGTGGCAGACCGGATAACCGGCTCTTCATCTTCTTTTAATAGCTTCACACACTGCTCTGCAGAATCCGCCCTCTGGTCAAACTGTCCGGGAAGATACTCTACAGAAAACACCAAATCCCCCGGATTCTTTGGAAATTCTTCCTCATAGACCTGATCCACCGGAGGTTCGGAAAAAATTGTAACCAACGCCTTTCTGTAAGTCTCCTCCGACAGATTCTCAATATCGTAGCGGATCAGCGCCCGCACGCCTTTCACATGTTCAATTCCCAGATAGCTGAGAAGTTCCTCCCGGAGCTCTCCTGCTTTTACTGCATAGTCCGGTTTCTTTTCTACAAATATTCGTCTTACGCTCATATCCAACCTCCTGGTTGTTGGTAATCCTCTGGTTGACTCAATACAAAAAAGACTTCCGCCTTTTTATCTGTGTTTATCATATCATAATGAATATAGATTAAGTAAAATTAATATATTTAATCATTATTTTACCCGTTTCTTATAAATCTTCTTCTCATTGCCGCCGCCCTTTTTATGAGCCTTTCATCCCCCAAAGGCTTCCCCAATCCCTCTGCCCTTCCCCCGGCGGATCCGAAAACTCTTTATGGCGCAAGTCCGCAAATTGTGCTATACTGGACGGGTATGTGATTATTTCATGACTAAATAAAGCGGGAGATTACACAGATATGAAAATCGGATTTGACAATGAAAAATATCTGACAATGCAGTCAGAGCACATCAGAAAACGGATCGGCGAATTTGGAGACAAGCTCTATCTGGAGTTTGGAGGAAAACTGTTTGACGATTATCATGCTTCCAGAGTGCTGCCTGGCTTTGAACCGGACAGCAAGCTTCGCATGCTCCTTCAGATGGCCGACCAGGCGGAAATACTCATTGCAATCAATGCTGCAGATATTGAGAAGAACAAAATCCGCCATGATTTGGGTATCACCTACGATGAGGATGTGCTGCGCCTCATCCAGGAATTCAGGGATAAGGGACTCTACGTGGGCAGCGTCGTTATCACTCAGTACAGCGGCCAGAGCGGAGCCGACCAGTTTAAGTCCAAGCTGGAACACCGGGGCATCAAAGTGTACCGCCATTATCTCATCGACGGCTATCCCAGCAATATACCTCTGATTGTAAGCGACAACGGCTACGGCAAAAACGATTATATAGAGACTACCAGACCGCTGGTTATCATCACCGCCCCAGGACCCGGAAGCGGCAAGATGGCAACCTGCCTGTCCCAGCTCTACCATGAGAATAAGCGCGGCATCAAAGCAGGCTACGCCAAATTCGAGACATTTCCCATCTGGAATCTGCCCTTAAAGCACCCGGTGAATCTGGCCTACGAGGCCGCCACTGCAGATTTAAATGACGTCAACATGATCGATCCCTTCCATCTGGAAGCTTACGGAGAAACCACTGTGAATTACAACCGCGATGTAGATATTTTCCCTGTATTAAACGCCATGTTCGAGGGAATCTACGGCACAAGCCCTTACAAATCTCCCACTGACATGGGCGTGAATATGGCCGGTTTCTGTATCATCGACGATCAGGCCTGCAGGGAAGCCTCCAACCAGGAGATTATCCGCCGCTACTACCACGCATTAAACCGGCTGGCCAAGGAGGAAGGTGCATCCGGAGAGGTCTATAAAATTAACCTTCTCATGAACCAGGCCAAGATTACCACCTCCATGCGTTCCGTCATCGCTCCCTGTATGGAGCGGGCCGGGAGAATGGGTTCCCCTGCCGCTGCCGTGGAACTGGAGAACGGCTCCATCGTCACGGGAAAAACCAGCAGCCTTCTGGGAGCCTCTGCGGCTGTGCTCTTAAATGCCATCAAGGTGCTGGGAGATATCGATCACGATACCCACCTCATCGCCCCCTCTGCCATTGAGCCTATACAGACCTTAAAAACCAACTACCTTGGAAGCAAAAATCCCAGGCTCCACACAGATGAGGTACTGATTGCCCTCTCCATGAGCGCAGCTACCGACGAAACCGCCAGAAAGGCCCTGTCCCAACTGCCCCGTCTCAGAGGCTGTCAGGTGCACACCTCGGTTATGCTGTCGGATGTGGATATAAAGGTATTTAAAAAGTTAGGCGTGGAGCTAACCTCCGAGCCGGTATACGAGCATAAGAAAATCTATCACTAAACTGTGACAGAACCGAAAAATGGGCGCTGCAAATTCATTTCCGCAGCCGCCCGGTTGTCTTATACCGGGGCGCCGCACCGCCTCCCCAAAAAGTCTCCTATTGTCTCACGGCCTTGTAGTCAATGTCCGCCAGGCGGGCCTGCCTGCTGAGATCCCTGGTCTGCAGCCTGTATTTTTTTCCGTCTTTTATAAAATGGGTTCCGCATTGCCGGAACTCAAAACTGACATTTTGAGCGATGCACTGCTCTCTGATGTTCAGCACCCAGTCATAAAACAGCGGTCTGGCATTGCGGTCGGATTCACCGCCCACTACCACCAGCTCTATAGGTTCCAGATATTTTTCTATCTCAATATTTTCCAGGAGGGGCTGGGCAGTGATGCATTTATGCCTTATGGGTAAATCCCTGAATATGGACAGCTTGTTATCCGCGTTTTTTTGATTCTCCACGGTACAGCAGACCACCACATTCTCATACCCGCTTCCCCAGTCCCGGGGAATGCAGTCCATAAACCTTTGGATTCTTTTTGTGAGAAACAGGAAGGTCAAATCCTGTCTTTCTTTAATCATCCGCCAGCAATCAGGCCGCCATTCATCCCCTTCCTCTATGAGGAAATCTGTGGAAATCCCAGGTAGACAAGCCCGGATTTTACTTTGTAGGTTCCGTTCTTTTGTTTTTCAACGGGTTTACTGAAATCCTTTGTCTTGACGATCTCGCCGGTATCTGTATTTCTTTTGGAATCGCCCTTGTGAATGTAACAGTATTTACACCCTTCGCTGCACTTCTTGCAGCCGCGCCATGGATTCCACATGCTCGCCATACGCCTGCACCGCCTTTAATTTTTCTCTTTTCCAACGTTTCTCACTGGTTCAGCAGCTCCCTCAAATCTTCAACCGTGACATCCATTCTGGCAGAGACTTCATCCATGGTCATGCCGGAGGAAAGGAAGCGGCTGATGACCATTTTCATGTTCTCTCCCACCTCGATGAGATGTCCGTCCAGATCATAAAACCGGACCACCCGCTGTCCCCAGCTGTGCTCCCTCACAGGACCTGCATACTCGATGCCGGGGTATTGCTCCAGCCGATTCAGGAAGGAGTCGAAATTCTCCTCCTCAAAACACAGTTCCATATTATTCGGTTTTCTCATCACCTTATCTTTCGGCAGATCTACCAGCCAGTCAAATTCCTGCTGCAGAGCCAGGCCGCAGGTAAACGAGATATTGATGCCGTAATCCTGGTACAGCTTCAGTCCGAATAAGTCCTCATAAAATTTCCTGGCCGCCTTTATGTCGGCTACCGATATCACAGTACATTCATATTTCATAAGATTTGATTTTCCATTCTTTAAATTAAAATTTCTCTTCGCTGATCTTTGAGCGAGTCAGGCTGTCCAGAAGCTTTTCAAACTTTTTTTCCGACAAAATCTCGTGGGTAAGGTACTTCCCGTTGCGGAACAGTCCGAAGGAAGTATAGGGCGAAGGCGCCGTCTTCGCCCCCTGGACTGTGGTTATCTGCACTGTGCGAAGAACCGCCCCCTTCTCCTTGGCCGCAGCTTCCAACAACGGCACATATTTGGCCGTAAAAGGGCATTGTCCGGTATAGTACAGCGTAAAGCCCTCCTCCCTGGGAATAAGGCTTTGTTCCTTTATATGAGCCCTGAAACAGGGTTTGCAGGCTTCTTCATCAAAGGGAAGATACATAAGTTCAAAATAGGGGGCAGCCGTATCTGCCGTACGAAACCCCTTGTATCTTAAATACTTTGGATCTGCAAGATAGCCCATTTTCTTTTTTGACGACAGGATCATCAGTCCCTTTTTTCCCTTTGACCGGGAATCTCTTATACATTCCTCCAGCAGCAGGTTGGAATATCCCTGACCTTTATACTGTCCTGCCACCCACAGACAGTTTATATACATATATCCGTCACCGTCCACCGGCACCCAGGCAGATTCGGCGGGAATATACTCGATAAAGCATTTTCCCCTGACATTGCACTTGAGGAACACCAGGCCTTCCTTCAGCCTTTCCCGCATCCACTGCTTTTTGACAAAACCTGGCAGTCCTTATTATTGGAAATGGCGCAGCAGATATGCTCTGTTTCCAGATTGTCCTCCGTTATTTTTATAAGCTCCATTTTCATCGCCCCTCCAAATGTCTGCTGTCGTTCAGTTCCACCAGCCTGCATGTACCGTCCTCAGGAACATATTCTATGGTCGTAATGCTGGCATTGCCTACAATAATCTCTCTGGCCTCAGGCTGGCCCTTCAGGAGATGTACAATAAAATGCGCCAGGGTTGAGCCATGGGAAACCACCGCCGTATCCCCCGTCATACAGGTACGGATATGCTCCCAGGCCTGGATACACCGCCCATCCACCTGGCCCAGCGTCTCCCCTCCCGGAGGGGCCACCGTAGCAGGATGCTTCCACCAGGCCTCGTAAAGTTCATGGTCCGCAGCCAGAATTTCCCGGGCGGTCTTTCCTTCCCAGGCTCCATAGCTTATCTCCACAAGCTGGGGAAGCTGCCGGACCGTAAGATTCAACGGCTTTGCTATAGCCTGGGCAGTCTCCAGGGCCCTCCTCTGGGGACTGGAAAAAACAGCCGTCACAGGACGCTTTGCCATCCCTGCCGCCAGCGCCTGGGCCTGGAGCCGCCCCTGAGCATTGAGAGGAATATCCCTCCTCCCCTGTATTTTTCCGGCCACATTCCAGTCCGTCTGGCCGTGTCTTATAATATAAAGCTTCACAGTTCCCCTCCTGTCAATGTTTAAACGTTCATCCCGCCGGCTTCACCACCCGCAGCCTTATGGAAAAGCGATTTGCAGACACGTTTCTAATCTTCCTCCAGGCTCCAGCCGTCTTTCATAGGATTCGGGGAACCATCCTCATCCGACGCCATAACCTGGCCTTCTCCGCTGACAGTGAACGCGTCCAGAGTCAGCTTCATTATATCTTTCACCTCATCCGGCTCCATCTTCATCTTTGCAGCCAGCTCGTCCAGAGTGGCCTCCCGTCCCAGTTCCTTTGCCAGCGCCTGGGAGACGGTCTGAAGCACATTGACCCGGGCCGTCATAGTCTCCTCGACAGCCAGCTCCGCCCGCTGCTCCTCCAGAGCCAGTTCCACGTCCTCCTTCACCCTGCGTTTTAAAAGCTCCTCCCAGTCCTGACTTCCGTCGTACTCCACCGCAGCCAGCATAAGAGCTGTGTTGGCCTCCTGGACAATATCCGCCATAGGAAGTTCTCTTCCCTCATACTCCCTCGCCAGCTCCATAACCTGTCTCAGGCTTCCTTCCACCAGCCTTTCTCTGGCCTCCGGGCTGCCGCAGGCAGTCTCCCTCAAAAGCTCCCTCTTCTCCTCTTCTCCCAGAGGAGCTATGGATCCCATCTCCTCCAGGTACATCTCAAAAAATTCTCTGACATCTTCTTATATTCCTTCTCTTTCCCGGCTGCCTTCCCTCTGACGAAGGGCCTGATACTCTAAAATCTTCTTCTGAATACACAATTCCAGGATAATCCATACTTATAGATAAGTCAAGCCGCCTGCAAGAACCCAAGGAAGAAAAAGTTATTTCGTTGTAACAGTTCAGGCCTCTTTTGCGCCACTTTTCACATCGGATGGACATCCGATGCTTCCTGACCGGTCTTTTCGGTCAAGAAGATGCGCCGTCTGAACAGTTACATTTCGTTTCATGCAGAATATAGGCCCAAAGCTCTTTACAAATCCTCGCAGCGCGTGATAAGATAAGCTTACTTTATAAGGAGGACTTAATAATGGATATCAACTATGAACTATACAAAGTATTTTATCACGTGGCAGTTACACTCAGCTTTTCCGAGGCTTCCAAGCAGCTGTTTATTTCCCAGTCTGCGGTGAGCCAGTCCATTAAAGTCCTGGAGCGGAAACTGAATCAGCCTCTTTTTATACGAAGCACAAAAAAAGTGCAGCTTACCCCTGAGGGGGAAATTCTTTTAAAACATATTGAACCGGCTATGAATCTCATCAAAAAGGGCGAAAACCAGCTTCTGGAGGCCCACACCTTAAACGGAGGCCAGCTGCGCATCGGCGCCAGCGACACCATCTGCCGCTATTATCTGGTTCCATACCTGAACCGTTTTCATAAAGAATATCCCAACATACACATTAAAGTAATTAATCAGACCTCCATCGAATGCGCCCGGTTTCTGGAGAACGGACAGGCTGATTTTATCATTACCAACTATCCCAACTCCGCCCTTCCCGGCAATCTGAACACACGGGTTATCAATGAATTCCATGACGTCTTTGCAGCCAGCAGAACGGCGTTCCCGCTGGAGGGAAAACCGATCACACTGGAGTCCCTCCTGGCCTACCCCATTATGATGCTGGACCGAAAAGCACAACCAGCGAATTCCTCCACCAAATCTTCCAAAAAAGCCAGCTGGATCTGGTTCCTGAAATTGAACTCTCCAGCAATGATCTGCTGATAGACCTGGCCCGCATCGGGTTGGGTATCGCTTTTGTACCCGACTTCTGTATTCCTGGGGAGGACAGGGAGCTGTTTATTCTGAACCTGAAAGAACAGCTGCCCTCCAGGCAGATGGTTGTGGCCTATAACGAAAGCCTGCCTGTGTCCCAGGCCGCGCGGCAGTTTATGGATATGCTGTAAGTTTTGCCCCCAATGAGGGGCCATGGCGGACGGCCAAAATCAATTTTCAGCCCTACCCCGGCCCTCCCAGAATTCCCTCACAGCCTGCTCTACATTAAAGCGGTTCACAACGGTGTAGGTTCCCCACTCTCTTGGAAAGAGGGCTACTGCCTCCTCCTCCAGAAACCGTTCATCCAGCAGGGCGATCACGCCTTATCACCGGCTGTGCGTATCACCCTCCCTGCCGCCTGCATCACCTTATTCATCCCCGGGTACTGGTAAGCATAATCAAAGCCTCTGCCCTGAGACTCATCAAAATATTCCTTCAGGATCTCCTGCTCCGTATTTACCTGGGGCAGCCCCGTTCCTATTATAATAGCGCCGATGAGGCGCTCTTCTTTTAAGTCGATCCCCTCGGAAAAGATTCCGCCCATGACGCAGAGGGCGGCCATAGACGAATCCCGTTCCTCCTCAAAGCTGTGAAGGAAGGCTTCCCGCTCCTCCTCCGTCATCCTCCCCTTTTGTGCCAGCCATGTAAACGTAAGACGGCCCGCTTCCTGTCTCCCTGCAAGGCGCTCCTCTATCTCGCTGAGGTACAGGTAGGAGGGACAGAACACCATATAATTCCCCTTTTTCCCCTCCACGATCCTGCAAATGTAATCCACAATTTTCTCATACTCATAGGGTCCACGCCTGCTGTAGCGGCTGCTGACATCGCTGGCCGCCAGGACCAGGCGGTTTTCCGGCGGAAAGGGGGAGCTGGCATAGACTGCATACTCCTCCTGATTTCCGCTCAAGAGTTCCTTATAATACTGGACGGGCAGCAGCGTAGCGGAAAAGAACAGGGTGCTGGTTCCCTTATCCAGGCATTCCTTCAGATTCACAGCCGGATTGACACAGAACAGCTTCACCATAAAACTTCCGTCGGAGCGAAGCATCGCATATATCCGGTAATTATCATCCAGCCGATCGTAGACATAGAGAAAATCCCTCACCCGGAAGTAAAAATCCAGAACCAGATCCCTGTCTGCAAACTCCGCATGTTCGTTCATAAAGGTTTCCAGCTCTGCAAACATAGACATAAGATTCAGAGACAGGAGATTCACCTCAGGCAGTATCTCATAGCCGCTGCCCAGAACCTGCCTGTGAAGAACCCCTTCTCTGCTCTCCTCCCCATAGGAACGCTTTAATTCCAAAAAACGTTTGTTGCATGTTTCCAGAAGCTCCACAGCCTTTCCTGCGCCGGAATGGGATTTAAGGATCCGCTTCACCAGAAGCACATCCTCCTTGACAAGACTTGCGCTGTACATCTCTCTGGCTCTTGTAACCAGATTATGGGCCTCGTCAACCAGGAAGAGATAGGCCCGGCCCGGTTCACTCTCTGCAAAGTACCGTTTCAGACGCACATTGGGGTCGAACACATAATTGTAATCACAGATAATTCCATCCACCCAATTACTGATATCCAGGCAGAACTCAAAGGGGCAGATCTGATACTTTTCACCGTACTCCAGCACCTTTTCCCTGGTGATTCCCTCCACCTCGCCCAGGATCTCATATACGGCGTCATTTACCCTGTCGTAATGCCCTTTCGCTCTTGGACAATCGTCCGGGTTACAGTCAGGCTTCTCCATGACGCAAAGCTTCTCCTTGGCTGTGATGGTCACCGTGTTAAAATACAGGTTCCCTTTCTCCCGCAGAATGGCAAAGGCCTCCTCGGCCACACTCCTTGTTATGGTCTTGGCAGTGAGGTAGAACAGTTTTTCCCCATGTCCCTCTCCCATCGCCTTCAGACTGGGATATATGGTGGACAGGGTTTTTCCCACCCTGTGGGCGCCTGAATAAACAGGTTCCGTTTTCTGACAATGGATCGGTATACGTCTATGGCCAGCTCCTTCTGTCCCTCCCTGTAAGGGTAGGGGAAGGGCAGCTCTTTTAAACATTCCTGGCGGCGCAGGCCGTGGTGATACAGGTATCTGGCCCACTTCACATACTCATGAATCAGGCCGCCGTACCAGTGTTCCAGGGCTTCAAAGCTGCGGCTCTCTTTAAACCTGCGGATCTGCTCTGTTTCTATATTACAGTAGGTAATCTGGATATCGATGGAGCCCAGCCCTCTGTCACAGCAATAAAAATAACCATAGCACAGGGCCTGGGCCATATGCAAAGGATCCGCCTCCTCCAGCCGCTCTAAATCCATATAAATACATTTGATCTCATCGATGGTCACGCCGGAAGGTTCCGTTATAATGCCGTCGGCCCTTCCCTCCACCAGAATCTGGAAGTTCTCCTCCTGAACCTGGTGCTTTAAACCGACCTCAGCCCGGTAACTGCTGCCCATGCGCTTCTGTATCTTCCTGTGGAGCCGGCTTCCGGCCTGCATGGCTTCCTTCTTGGCTCCGGCTGTTCTCCGGTTGTCCAGATCTCCCCCTCGCAGGACAAACTCCACCAGATTCCGTACAGATATACGAATTTGTGCCTGTGTCTCCAATCCCCCGACTCCTCCTGCCTGCGGAAACTTTTTTCACGCTTTGTCTCCAGCTATCATAACACAAAAAAGGAGGATTGCAAACAGACGTTCGCAATCCTCTCCAAAGGGCCGCTGCTCACTCCGTAAACAGCAGTTCCGCCCTTCTTCAGCCGAAGTTAAAGCTTCCCTGCCTTAAGCGGCCTGGCTGATGGATTCCGGTGAAATGGTATCCAGAAACTGTTCAAACCGTTCATCACTTCCCTGAAACTGAACCGTAAGCACACGGGTTAAATCCAGGCTCAGAACGCCAAGGATAGACTTTGCATCAATTGTTACCCGATTATAAAATACATCAATATCAAAGTCACACCTTGTAGCTTCATCAACGAACCTCTTTGCATCAGCCATTGTCGGTAACATGATTTTCTTTTCTTTCATATACAGGACTCCTTTTTGGGCGGACATTCATCTGGCCAGCAGATGGAAAATGTCCTCAAACAATTCATTTTGAAGTTGTTGAAATATATATATCACTATTATATTCAATTGTCAAATTTCGTTTCATGCCCAAGACCTGGAAAATTTTGGTTTTTCTATATGCAATATTATTAAAACTTTTCTCATTCACAGCCTTGTCTTTATGCAAAATTCAGGCCGGCTCCCAAAATTCTGGAGAACCGACCTGATTCTTATCCTTTACAGATGGATTTCTAACTTCCTTTTTTTAGCTTTTCATAGAAAATTTGGGCTTTTAACGTCCCTCTACCGCCTTAAAACCAGATGCTGTGGCAGTCCGTTGACCATAAAGGGCTGGTAATCCCCCTGGATCAATGGCTCCACATAGTTGATAAATTCCTCCGTCACATAGCTGCCGTCCTTGTTCACCCAGTTTCTGGGAACGGTTTTTCATTATTGGCTATCTTGTGTACGTCATAGATACCGGCTGCGCTCATATAAGGATCGTCGGAAACACGGTCAATGACTACCATCTTTCCGGTATCCCCCTCGTCGGCAGCTTTCACAGCAGCGCCGCCTACCATAAACGCCTCGTTGATATCCACTCTGGAAGCCATATGGGATGCGCTTCTCTGAAGGGTGGACAGTTCCACCGCCCTGGTTTTACAGCCAAGTTCCGCCGCCAGATAACTGGCCAGATAATCAGCGGTTCCTGCCAGCTGTTTGTGGCCGAAGGGATCCACGTAATCGCTGCCTCCTGCCATCTGGCACACATATCTGCCGTCTGCAACCTTGATTCCCTCCGATACGGCAATCACAATGGATAGTTTCTTTTTAAGAAGCTCCCCGCATTTTTTATGGAACTTTTCAAGATCAAACGTGATCTCCGGCAGATAAATATAATCCGGCCCGCAGCACTCCTCAGTTTTAGCCAGAGCCGTAGAGCCTGTAAGCCATCCGGCGTTCCGCCCCATAATCTCCATGATGGTGATCATAGGCCTTCTGTAGGACAAGCCCATGGCGTCCCGGATTACCTCCTTTGTAGAGGTGGCTATGTACTTGGCTGCGCTGCCAAATCCCGGCGTATGGTCCGTGAGCGCCAGGTCATTGTCAATGGTCTTTGGAACGCCCAGAAACTTCTGGTTATGTCCTTTCACAATGGCATAATCGGACAGCTTCTTGATGGTGTCCATGGAATCATTTCCGCCTATATAGATAAATACCTCTATATCCAGCTTATCCAGAATCGAAAATATCTTCTCGTAGAACTCCGGGTTCTCATGAATCTCCGGCAGCTTGTAGCGGCAGGAACCCAGAAATGCCGACGGTGTGCGTTTCAGCAGTTCTATATCCATATCCGAGTGAATCTGAGTAGATAAATCCACATACATTTCATCCAAAAGGCCCTCGATTCCGTGGAGCATACCATATACTTTATGGAATCCTCTCTCCCTGGCCGTCTTATATACCCCCGCAAGGCTGGAGTTGATCACTGCCGTTGGTCCCCCTGATTGTCCCACAATAATGTTTCGCTTTTTTGCCATAAAAAGTCCCCTTTCTTAGTCATTTCTTTCTATTAATAATGGCCGTCGGGCTCATCAAAATCTTCCCCTTCATCTGCGTATCCCCCGATAAATTCTCTGGAGGAAACCCGCTTATTATCTCTCTCCTGCTCCACCAGCTGTGACAGCTGCTCCTTCACGCTCTCACAGTCCCTGATATTACAGATGTCAAAGGCCTTCATTGTCTTATCGGAGCTGTCCACATGAATCGTTCCCAAACCGATGATTCTCTGCCAGAAGGAACGCCGCAGGGACAGATCTAAAATCCGGTACAGCCGCACTTCATCCTCATGGATATTAAAACAGCCGGTCTTAATAAACAGCCGATCCTCCGTAAGCCCATATACAGTAAATGTCCATGCAGCCCCAGCCAGTTCCGTTTGCGGTCACTCCACAACATATCTCCACGCTTCATCCAAAGTTCCTCCTCGTTATGAGACTTAGAGACCGTCTTTTGGTCTCTTATGTGCGATACATGTCACTGGCACTTAGCGGGCGTCTTTTGACCCCTTAGTGCAGTAAATTCTCTTTTTTTATTGTACTATAAATTCTCGCAAATTTCCACAAAAATATCGCAAATTTAATCATAATTCTGCGTGTTTTTTCTATTATTCATAAAACTACTGAAAGAAGACGGAAAGGAAATAGCTGTCCAGACATTGAAAAAGCAGCCGCCCCACAGGACAACTGCTTCCGTCAAATAATTCCTTACAGCAAATTCAAATTACATATTCCTTCTATATTATTATGTATACCTGCAATTCTGTCCCCCTTCTCAAAAGCCAGAATCAATAATCGTACGCCTCTTCCTCATCAACCTCTTTTGCCACCCAAACGTAACCGCCTGCGGTTTTCTGCGAACCGTTGATTGCGCAGGATAAGCTTCTTCTGTTAATTTTCAAAGCGCGGCTGGCATGGGCAATGGACATATATTCTCCCACCACCTGGCCGTCCGGAGTCATCTGTACCAGAGGACATTTTGCGTGGTTTCCTATCTTGCTGGTAAGATCTACCTGTATATTCTCTTTTGGAGCCCCCTCAGGAATCTTTCTCCACAAAAAACCTCCCCCGGTCTTCCGCTCTCCATGGGCTGCTCTGGCTATGGAACCGATAGATACACCGGTAGCTGCAAATGCATCTCTGGAACTCTTGTAATCAGCTACCATTACACCATCTGTGGTATATTGGCGATACACATAACCTGCTTCAATTGTCCGACTCATCTGTATATTCATCCTCCCATTTTTCTTATTATTTCCAAATCCACATAGTCATTATATCAACTATTGACAACTTTGTCCAGACAACTTATTACACATATATGTCTCCCTGTATTCAGTGTATTCATATTGAAGATATATAGTGCCATTTCTCAATAATTGTTGCAAAAGCCATAGTATTTTTCCCTATTCTGTGATAAATTAGAATTATCAAAAACTGGAGGTGCCCAAAATGTATGCAGAATTTACAGATGACTGTTAACAGGCAACGAGACTATCGATACACAGCATAAGGAGCTTATAAGCAAGATCAATGATTTATTAGTCAGCTGTGAAGAACGTTCCAACCAGAGCGGGGCAGCCAGAATGTTAAATTTCCTGGCCGATTATACGGAATTTCACTTTCAGGCAGAGGAAGCTCTTCAGAAAGCCATGGGATATCCTGGTTTAAAGGAACATATGGAAAAGCATGAGGAATTGAGAACTACGGTTCAAGAACTTCATGAAATGCTCACAGAGGAGGAAGGTCCTACCGATGCTTTGTAGAAAAGGTAAGCGAAAAAGTCAGAGACTGGCTTTTCTATCACATTCAGACCTTTGACCGTTCCGTAGCAGAATACAAATTTATGCGCGACAACGCAGAGCGTATCTGACGGTGTGGACATTCGATAAAAGATAGTTGAGAGAGCGCCGGTTCCCCGGATCCTGTCCGGAAAGCCGGCTATTTCTATATGTAGACCGGCCGCCTATTCTCCCTCCTCTTTGGGAGCTGCCACCGGCCGCACAGAAATTCCGTTAATTTCCACATACTCGCTGATGGCAATGACAATGCAAGGTCTTCCCTCAATCAGTTTGTTCTCCACCAGATACGTTTTATCAGGCGCCACCTTGATACTCACATCCGGTGTTTTAATTTCAAAACTTTTCGTGTTCACCACATTAGACGCCACAAAAGCGGCAGCCGGACCGTCTTCCACCTCCTCATAACGTTTGTCAAACTCCTCCAGACGCTGGGGACTGGCCCCATTGGTCTCCAGCAGCTTTTTCACCTGGTATTTATCCAATACCAGAGGAGCAGGTTCGTCTTTCGTCTCCTCCACAAGTTCACTGAGATTCTCATGGATATTTTTCACAGTTTCAAAATCGCAGTTCTCCCCCAGGGTCTCCTCTACAATCGCCTGGAAGGTTTCCTTCTGGCTCTTGGCCGTCATAGGCATAACACAGCCCAGAAGATTGTCTATAAGCCCCTCCGGCATATTCTCCGGATTTTTGGAGTAGTAGAGAAGTCCGTGTATATCTGAATTTCTATCGTTAAAGGCCGGGAATAAAAATCCCTGCTCAGGAGCCTCCACCAGCCAGTCCCTGCTGCGGTTCTCTATGGCATTGGTCAGCGTATTGTAACACAAACCCGCCTTGGAAAGCTTTACAGGACAGATTGTGCACTGAATAAACTCATACACATAATCGGAAGCGTCAAACATCTCCAGACCGTCTGTGGACTTGGCAGGAATGTCATAGGCGCAGTGGATGAGAATAATATAATAATTCTCTGCATAATCGTAATTGGCGATGACCTTGTCGTAAAATTCCTCCAGCAGCCCGTCATCCTTTAACTGGCTGTCTCTCAGCTTGAGAAGAAAATTCTGGGTTCCCCCTTCTTCCTCCGTGTGCAGCGGAAACTCCATATTGATCAGGTTCTTGCCCACCGTTCCTGACAGAGCATTTCTAAAAATCGAAAAATATTTGAAGGCTTCCTCCTCAGGCAGGGACAAAAAGGCTTCCTTAAGCTCCGTCCTCTTATTCTTCTCCGAATCCACATAACAGCCGCAGATCCGGCTGACAGCACAATTTGCAGGTGTAAAAAGCTTCTTAATCTCATTTGCTTCCTTTTTGTTCATGGTTGTTCTCTCCTATACTCTGCCTTATAAAGACAGCAAATAACTGCATGTTTACATCATGCAACCGTATTAATACTAGAACAGATTTTACCATAAGTCAAGATCGTCCGGCCTCCGGCATTCCCTTCCTCAGCCCTGCAATTTAAATAAAATATTTACGTTTATCTTGCCCCTTGGTGTGCTGCTATATTGCATATAAAACAGGAGGGGGGTAACCATGTGCCAGGTTACGCCAACAGACGGTTATCAGTTGGATATTGAGCAGAAACTCCCAAATAAGCCGCACAGACATTTTAACAGGCGCTGCAGGCGAAAAGCCCCCCTTCCATTCCCATTTATGCGAGATTTGTGCTACAATAGGAATACTACATTCAAAAGACGAGGTATTCCACATGAACCTTAACCAGCTAAAATATGCCATCCGGGTGGCCGAAACCGGTTCTATCAATAAAGCCGCCAGCAATCTCTTTATTTCCCAGTCGGTTCTGTCCACCTCCATCCGCAATCTGGAGAAAGAACTTGGTCATGAGATTTTTGCCCGTTCTTCCAAAGGGATTGAAATTACTCCCTACGGGAGAATTTTCCTGTCCTACATAACGCCCATTGAGCAGCAGCTGCAGCAGTTGGACAGCTTTCTGTACAAAGATCGGGGTGTTTCCAACCAGAATCTCTCCCTGGTATCCAACGGTTTTCCTTTTATCACCCATATCTGTTCCATTCTTTACCAGAAATACATTGAGGACGGCCTTCACATCCGTCAGAATGAAGTCTTTGGCAATGAGGCTATGAGCATGGTTTCCAACCAACTGGCAGACATCGGGGTCGTGCGCCTGTGGGATTGTTATCAAAACGTTTACAAACGCCAGTTTGAATCTATGAAGCTGGAATTCCATCCCATCGCCTCCTTAAACATCGCCATTACCATCGGACCCAACAATCCCCTCTTTTCTTACCAGGCGATTATGTGACCGCCGATATGCTTTCAAAATACCCCATGGTCATGTACGATTATATGGATTCCGGGCCCTTTTCCGATATCATTGCCCGCCTTCACCTAAAATCCAGTTCCAGCCGTATTGCAACCTCCTCCCGGGCCGCCATCTATGAGGCCATCGCCTACACCGACGCCTATTACCTGAACTCAGATTACAGCGTCTGCCAATACTTTCAAATGGATCCGAATATGCGTTATCTGCCTCAGCGCACCATACGTCTGAAGGACTGCGACATCAAATCCATTCTCGGATGGATCAAGAGAACCGATCACTCCTTGTCACCCTTAGCCCAGGAAGCGGTGGGTATGGTCTACGAATATCTCTCCGTAAATGACGGAGGCAAGACCTATAAAGAACCATGGTAACTTTCAGACGCGCTTCAGCACCCTTCCCCTGCGGACAGGCGCAAACTCCCCGTCTGCCACTGCAGGCCTGCCGGATACCAGCACCCAGCGGATCCCCTCCGGCTTCACCGCCGGATTCAGAAAGGACCCTTTTTCCCCAATGGCAGAGGGGTCAAAAATGGTCACGTCCGCCTGATACCCTTCTCTCAGCGCTCCCCTTTCCCGGAGGCCGAAATGGGCGGCAGTCAGGGAGGTTATTTTTTCGATCCCTTTTTCCAAAGGCATCAGCTTTTCCTCCAGCAGATACTTCCTGATAAACCTTGGAAATGCCCCGTAGTTCCTGGGATGGGGTTTTCCCGCAGCCGTAGGCCCCGTATAATTTCTTGCAAATGCATCTGTCCCCACAGTGCACAGAGGATCTGTAAGAAACCGCCTTAAATCCTCCTCACAGAGAGCATAATAGATAATTCCGGCCTGAGCGCCCGTATCCCCCAGCACCTTCATCACTGCCTCCGCATCCTCCGCCGACAATTCCTCTGCAATCTGCCTTATGCTCTTCCCCTCATAAGCCTGGATTCCTCCTGCTGAGGAAACCATAATATTCTCACTTCCACAGCTTTTCAGCAGATTGTCCCAGCTGTCCTCTTCCAAAAGCCTGACTGTCTCACGGTATACATCCCGGGCCTTCATGGCATGAAAATCATCCTCTATCCCCAGCTCCAGAATTCCGGGAGGCAGGAGGGTCCTCAGTCCGCAGGAACCGGCTGTATAGGGATAGACGTCAAAGGTCACAGGGATCCCCTCATCGTCAGCCCTGTGAATCAGCTCCAGACATCTTTCGCTCTTTCCATGGTTCGCTTTTCCCGAAACCTTCAGATGGGATATATGGCCTCTGCATCCGCTGTCCCTGGCAATGGCGATCACTTCTTTGATGGAATCCTCCACCCTGTCTCCTTCGTTTCTCATATGGGAATTATAAATGCCTCCATATGCCGCCATCGTTCTGCAAAGCTCCGTCAGCTCCTCTGTGGAGGCGAACATGCTGGGCACATAAGTTAGCCCTGTGGACAGGCCCCAGGCGCCCTCCTCCATGCTCTCTTTGAGAAGTCCCTTCATCTGTTCCATCTCCCGTCTGAGGCAGCCCGGTTCTCATATCCCACCCCATGGACTCTCAGATTTGCATTCCCTGTAAACAGCGCCATATTCGTGGTATTTCCAAGACGGTTCATCCGGTCCCTGTACTCCCCAAAGGTACAGGCCTCTGCAGGCTCGGATCCGGGAAGCTTGTACTCCCTGCGCCTTATATACTCCCTGAGATTTCCCTCTCCCACCGGGGCGGGACTGTCCCCGCACAGGCCGCACACATCGGTGGTGACTCCCTGCATAATCTTTCCCGCAGCATCGGGACAATCAGCAGCGTACACGTCCGTATGGCAGTGGGCGTCAATAAACCCCGGACATACAACCATCCCCTGCGCCTGAATAACGTTTGTTCCCTCCCCTGGCTCCAACCTGCCTATACGGACAATCTTCTCCCCCAGGATTCCCACATCTCCCGTGAATCCGGCTTGTCCGGTTCCATCTACAATTGTACCGCCCTGAATTAAAATATCATACTCCATTTTCTCATCTCCCCATGCGAAGAATCATCTGCCGGACACATTCCGAAAATATCTCCAGGCTTGGAATCTCCACATATTCCTCCGGCCCGTGGTGGCCAAAACCGCAGGGGCCAAATTCCACAGACGGAATTCCCCTGGCCTGGAAAAATGCAGTGTCCGCCGCCCCATGCTGGGCAATGCATTTGCACTCCTGGCCTGTGGCGGCTTCCACCGCCAGCTTCAGCCGCCCCAGATATGGGTCGTTCCCGGCCAGCTCCACGGCCTCCACAGTTCCTGTAACCTCCAGCTTCATATCCGGATCCAGAGCCTGGATACATTGAAGCATCTCCTCTCTGTCCTCCCCCGGCAGGTAGCGGATATCCACCACCATCCGGGCGTAGTCCGGCACCTGATTCATCACCACGCCGCCCTGCATCATGGAAAGATTAATGCTGGCTCCCTGAAAATATCTGTTGCTCCTCCCGGCAAAGGGCAGCTCACAGATGCGGCGGTAGATATCATAAGCCTTCAGCAATGCATTGTCCCCCTGCCACGGGCGGCTGGAGTGGGCGGCCTTTCCGTATATATGGGCCTTTATGCGCAGTACGCCCTTGGACATAACGGAGACTGCCAGATTCGTAGGCTCCCCGCAGATTGCAAACTCTCCCTCCAGGCCATGGTCCGTCATATAACCGGTACAGAGCGCTCCCACAGTCTCTTCTGTGGTGGACAGAGTGAGAATTACCTGGCAGTCCGGTTTCAACTCTTTCAGTGTGCACATCTGCCTTATCATAACGGCGCAGGCTCCCAGCATATCATAGCTTCCCCTTCCGTAGAGGCGTTCTCCTCTGATGCAGGGTTTATACTGCTCCTCCCTGCCCTCCACCACGTCCAGATGCCCGTTGAGAATCAGGCGCTTATTCCCCGGCCCCGGCTTTGCACACCAGCATAAGGCAGCCCTGGTTTTCCCACACCTCAGGCTCCAGCCCATGGCTCCTTAAATAATCTGCGGCATACCTCAGGGCCCGGTTGGCATTTTCCTGAGTGCAGGACCTGAATTCTATGAGTTTTTTCGTCAGTTCAAGGATATTCTCCAGTTCTTCCTTCATATTTCATCTCCGTCTCGCTTAAAATAGCATTTAAAACCCCAGCAGTTCCGCCAGCCTGTCACAGAAATATTTCTGCATCTCTTCCCTGGCATTATATCCGCTGTAATCTGCCCACATAGCGGCGTCTTCCATCGTATCCAGATCCACAGGCAGATTATCCTTTATATAACCGCGGTCCACCCTAAGCCCGTCTTTCTCCGCCCTCTTCCTGAACATCTGTTCCATAGCCTCTGCAAACCTGCCCAGGCCTTCCCTTACAGCCCTGATTCCTGCCTCCCCCAGTTCCATGGAAGCGCATTTCATCAGGTAATAGTACAGCTTAATTGACAGCTGGGCAAAGCCCTTCTTTCCGTCTGTCTCCACATGGGGGATTTCCGGCTCCCTGTAGCAGGGATCATACTCTTCAAAACACTGAGGCTTTAACTCGTCCGGCAGATTCTCCGGGCGCAGGATTACGTTGAAATCACAGTATTCATCTCCATCCTGGGTCAGGGTCTTGGACAGATTCACCTGGGACCGGTCAAAGGCATAGTGGCTGTAGCAGGCAGGATGAAACTCCTCACAGTAGATGCGGCCGATGGCCTTCTGCCCGTATTCCGCCCAGATATCCGCCATAGGGCATACCAGCGTGTGGGATACTCTTTCCTGGGGATTGATTTCCTGAAGCTCCCTTCTGAATCTGGGGTCTGCCGGAAGGTCATGGAACAGGGTAAACAGATTCAGCATGTTTATCTTTGCATTTACCTCCTGGTGGCGTTTTCTGGTAGCCTCCGCCCTGTCGTATCCAACTGTCTGGTGGCTTCCCTCACCGCAGTCTCTCCGTCCATTCCCAGCCGCTCCATAAGCGTCCCTGCAATGAAGCCGTACAGAAGGGTGTAGGAATCCCCCAGGTTCATTGTACATTTCTGTTGGTATGTATACATCGTTTTTCCCTCTCTTCTTTTTAAAACATAATTAAAGCAGGCCCATCCCACGTTTAAAAGGCGTCAGGAAGTTTACATCAAACATCCGGGCCGCCTCTGCGCCCCCAAGGCTGCCCCACAGAGGTCCGTCTCCTTCCCAAGGGAAACCGGCAGATTCTCTGCCAGAAATGCCTCCATATCACTGCTGAGGGTGGCTTCCGCAAAATGCTTCATCAGCCGGGCAACCGGTTCCGCCAGGTCTTTCAGGCCCAGGGAAACCGCCTGCAGGCCCTCCGGGCCGCAAACTTCCACTGCAGCTTTTGCCATATATACCACTGTCTCAATACACCGGCGGCCGATTTCTTCTTTGCTGCCAGGGCGTTCCAGGGGAACAAAGGCTGGTACTCCTCGTCGGAGGCGGTGAAGCTCTCCCTGCGCTGCTCCTCATCCGTATTGGCCGCCCGGTAGTAGGACGAAAATCTGCAGTAGTTATCCGCCCTGCACCCGTTGGTTCTGTGGCAGGTCAGCTTCTTTGTCAGGTTCATCTGCCCTTTTCCTCCGGTAAACCCCTGAATCAGCCCGTGTTGGTTTTCCTCGCAGTAGAGGTTCCCCAGCCAGCCCTGTCCCTGATCCAGCCAGAGAGACGCCATGGGACAGGTATAGATCTCCCAGATGCGGATATCCTCGTCCTGCCGGAGCACCTCCATCCGCACTCTGGGGTCGTCGCTGCAGTTATTCCCTGCTGCATAAAGAGTTTCCAGATTGGTTTTTACACCCTTGGACAAATAGTCCGCCCTGAGGCGTCTGCCCTTCTCCACTGCCATATTACGCAGCCCCAAGCGGATGGCCTTTTCTCCCCTGCGTCCGCAGATGTCCATTATGCGTTTACCCATATACATATATAACATAGCCCAGAAGTCCTGCTGGTTCTGAAGGCCTATTTCTTGAATCGTATTCATCTTGAATACCTCCGGTCAATTAAATTGTTGAAATGGTTCCTCTGCGGCTTGCTGTGCAGCTCCTTACTCACATAAAAAGCATGCAGCCCCATGACCCGGCCCAACCTCCTTCAGCTGTGGTTCTTCCTTAAAGCACCTGTCCTCCGCCTTCGGACAGCGGTTTGCAAATCTGCAGGCCTGGGGAGGATTGATGGGCGACGTAATCTCTCCCTTCATGAGAATACGCTCTCTTCTGTTGTGAAGAGAAGGGATGGGGATAGCAGAAAGCAGAGCCTGGGTGTATGGATGGGCGGGGTTTCTGAAAAGCTCATCCGAAGGGGCCTTCTCCAGAAGCTTACCCAGGTACATAACTGCAATATCATCCGAAAAATGATGCACAACCGACAGATCATGTGTAATAAACATGTATGTCAGTCCCAGCTGGTTCTGCAGATCCTCCATCAGATTCAGAATCTGGGCCTGTATGGACACATCCAGCGCAGATACAGGCTCGTCACAGACGATAAACTCAGGATTCACAGCCAATGCGCGGGCAATTCCGATTCTCTGCCGTCTGCCTCCGTCCAGCTCATGGGGGTAGGTATTGTAGAGCCTGGCAGCCAGTCCCACTGTCTCCATCAGCTCCAGGACCCTGTGATCCCGCTCCTTTTTATCTGTGATAATACCGTGTAAACGGATGGGCTCCTCAATGGCCTGGCTCACCGTCATTCGCGGATTTAAAGAGGAAAAGGGATCCTGAAATATGATCTGCATCCGGGTGCGCATTTTGCGCATCTCATCCACGGAAAGCTTGCTCACATCGGTTCCGTCAAAGGTCACCTTACCGGATGTGGGTTCCAAAAGCCGCAGAATCACCCGGCCTGTGGTGGATTTTCCGCAGCCCGATTCCCCCACAACGCCCAGGGTTTTACCCTTATCTATGGTGAATGATACATTATCCACCGCATGAAGGGTTCCCTTTTTGGTAGGGAAAAATTTCACCAGATTTTCAACTTCCAGCAATGGCTTACTCATGATTTTCAACCTCCCCCCTGTCTTTTCTATCTTTGCCGTAGAGATGACATTCTACAAAATGGGTATCATTTTCCCATATCCGCTCAGGCTTTACCCTGGAACAGATATCCACGGCATGGTCACAGCGGGTACAGAAGGAACATCCTTCCGGCAGGTTGCTGGGATCGGGCATCAGCTTTAATGGGCTTAAGCCGCGCAGTCCGGTCGGCCATATTGGGCAGAGAGCGGAACAGGCCCTGGGTATAGGGATGCTTTGTGTGGTCAAATATATCCTCCAGCGTACCATGTTCCACCACGCGGCTCGCATAAACCACCGATACCTCATCACAGATATCCGCCACAATTCCCAGATCATGGGTAATCATAAGCATGGAGGTGCCGTACTTCTGTTTCAGGGCCTTCATCATCTCCAGCACCTGGGCCTGAATGGTCACATCCAGCGCAGTGGTGGGTTCGTCTGCAATGAGAACGTCCGGCCTGCAGGCCAGGGCAATAGCAATAACCACCCTCTGCTTCATACCGCCTGAAAACTGGTGTGGATACTCACTGCCCCTCTCCTTGGGGATGCCCACCAGCTCCAGCATGCCGCCGGCCTCTGCCAGCGCCTCCTTCGGTTTCATATGGCGGTTGTGGGTACGGATTACCTCGCTATCTGTTCATTCACAGGGAGCACAGGGTTCAGGGAGGTCATCGGATCCTGAAAATCATGGATACCTTTTTTCCCCGGATGGAACGCAGATACTTTGCGTCCCTGCCCAGAATTTCTTCTCCCCTCAGTATAATCTGTCCCCCGGTTACCACGCCCGGCGGATCCGGCACCAGGCCCAGCACAGCCAGGCCTGTGGTGGTTTTTCCCGCCCCTGTCTCCCCTACCAGCCCCAGGGCCTTTCCCTTTTTTATACTCAGTTCCAAGCCGTTGACAGCCTTTACCACGCTGTCCCTGGTTCTGTATTCCACATATAAGTCATTTATTTCCAGTACATTATTCGTATTTTCCCGGCTCATGGGTTTCCTCCTATTTCAGTCTTGGATCCAGCGCATCTCTCAGGCCGTCTCCCAGCAGGTTCAGCGCCAGTACAGTCAGCATGATGGCGATTCCCGGAATAATGGAGAGATAGCTGTAATCCCGGATATAGGTACGTCCTCCTGCCAGCAACCCTCCCCACTCCGGAGCAGGAGCCTGCACGCCCATTCCCAGGAAGGAGAGGGCTGCCGTGTTGTAGATGGCGCTTGCGATTCTGAGCGTCACCTGAACGATAATGGGGCTCAGGCAGTTTGGAAGAATGTGACGGCAGATAATGGTCTTATTGTCAGCGCCGATGGCTCTGGCCGCCTCCACGAATTCTACATCCCTCACAGTTATCACTGCGCCCCGCACGACTCTGGCAAAAATCGGCACAGAAGAAGCCGCCAGCGCCAACGCCAGATTCTTGGTATTGGCTCCCAGAGCCGCCACAATTACAATAGCAAACAGCGTCATGGGTATGGCCAGAAGTATATCCGTCACACGCATAATCAGGTTATCGATCCTGCCGCCGTAGTAGCCTGAAACTGCGCCCAGAATGCCGCCTGCCGTCAGGGACATGGCCACGGAAGAAAAGCTTACGGCCAGGGACATTCTGCTTCCGTGGACCACGCGGGCCAGAAGATTCCTTCCGAATTCATCGGTTCCAAAGGGATATTTAAGGCAGGGAGCAATCAGCCGGTTGGGAATATTCTGGGCGATTACATCTGTCTGATAGTCGAAAAGAAAATCTGCGAAAACAGCTATCAGCACCAGAAATACCATAAATGCCATACCGAACACTGCCGCTTTATTGCCGATCAGACGTCTCCAGGTGTCGTAGGCCAGGCTGTCCTTCGGTCCGGAAATGGCCTCTGTGTATTCTCTATCTTTGCTCATGTTACCATTACCTCCTATTGATACATTGACCTTACTCGGGGATCAATAAAGCCGTACAGAAGATCCACGATCAGGTTTACAAAGGAAAAGCCCACGCTCAGGACCACAATACAGCCCAGTACAACCGGCACATCCCTTCCGTTTACCGCCTGCACCACCAGCCTTCCGAGCCCCGGCCATGCAAACACTGTTTCAGTCAGCACAGCGCCTCCCAGGAGGCCGCCTAACTGCACTCCTACGATTGTCACAGTAGGTATCAGCGCATTGCGGAACGCGTGGTGGAATATAACCTCGCGCTCCGTGATACCCTTGGCTCTGGCAGTGCGGATGTAATCCTGGCGCACCGTCTCAAGCATGGAGGAGCGGGTGGTCCTGGCTATGGCAGCCATCTGCATAAAGCCGATGGAATGGAGGGAAGCACGTAGGATTTCCACCCGTCCTTTGCCCCCTGTGCGGGAAGCCAGCCCAGCTTCAGGGAGAACAGCAGCATAAGCATAAGCGCCAGCCAGAAGGCCGGCATAGAGATACCCACCAGAGAAACCACCATACTGGAATGGTCAAAGAGCGTATTCTGTTTAATAGCAGCCAGAATCCCCAGAGGGATCGCTATGACGATGGATACCACTGCGGCCACGGCAGCCAGTTTAAAGGTGGCGGGCACACGGCTGAACACCTCCTCCGACACCGGGCGCTTGTTCACATAGGATGTTCCCATATCCCCCTGAACCAGATTGACCAGATATCTTCCGTACTGTACCAGCACGTTTTCATTAAGCCCCATCTCGTCACGCATAGCCTCGATGGCCTCCGGAGGGGCATTATCTCCTAAAATCATACGGACCGGATCCCCCGGCGCCATCTGCATAATCATAAAAACTAAAAAAGTGATACCTATCACTACCGGTATCATGGCAAGAATTCTTCGGATAATGTATTTCAGCATGTCCTCATCTCCTGACAAATCATAACCGTCGGTTACCTTTTTATAA